>JBGALV010000170.1:0-5199 GCA_044223515.1 Alphaproteobacteria bacterium | reverse complement strand
CCGAGGGACCCGCCGGCCGGGATCGAGGTGAATGACGCGGTTGTAGCCGGATGCCAGCCGATGCTGCTGACCGGGCGTGAGCTCGACGACGTGGTTCCCCGCCGCGCTGCGCGCGACCTCGGCCAGGACTTCGTCGAAGGCCGCTTCGAGCGCGCGTGCGTCGGGAGGCAGCAGACCCGCTTCGGCGAGATGGCGGAGCTGGTCGCGGTCGTGGCGGAGCTTGAGCGCGCTCGCACGCGTGGTCCTCTCGCTGCCCGGCTTGCCGCCGGGCCGCGGCCACCAGCGCGAGCCCCGACGGTCGGCGAGCACGCTCAGGCTCGTCGCGTACGCCCCGTCGTAGTCGCGAAGCGCCATCAGTGCCGCCGCCCGACCCTGGCGGGCGACGACGTGGCCGGGATCCATGGAGAGCACGCGATCGAAGTCGCGGAGCGCCAGGTCGGCGCGGTCGCGCATCGTGTTCTCGAGACCGGCGATGACGAGCGCGCTGGCGTTCACGCCGCGATCCTCCCCCGGAGGGAGCATGCGAGGTCCTCGGCGCGCTTACAAGACGAGGTCAGCCGACCAGCGGGACGATCAGGTCCGGCGCGTCGGTGATGATGCAGTCGACGCCCCAGTCGAGGAGACGCTTCGCGGCGACCGGATCGTTGACGGTCCAGGTCAGGCAGGCGAACCCCGCCTTGTGGATCTCGGCGATCCATTCGGCGCTGAGTTCCGACCATTTCGGATGGATCGCCTTGCAGCCGAGGCGCTGCGCGGTCTCGCGCCAGTCGCCCTCGCGGGATTCGAGCAGCAGGCCGCGCGGCAGCTCGGGTGCCGCCTTCTGCGCCGCCTCCAAGGAGGCGCGCTGGAACGAGGAGATGATCGGTGCCGGCAGCGACGACGGCCACACCTCGCGGATCACCTTGATCGACGCCTCGGACGTGTCGCGCTCGCGGCCCGGGCAGGGCTTGATCTCGACGTTGACGCCGAGGTCTTCGGCCGCGATCGCCTTCAGCGCGTCGGCAAGGGTCGGGACCTTCTCGCCGGCGAACTCCGGCGCGAACCATTTGCCGGCATCGAGCCAGCCGATCTCCTTGAGCGTCATGCTGTCGACCCGGCCGGCGCCGTCGGTGGTGCGCTCGACCGTCTGGTCGTGGATGACGACGGGGATGCCGTCGCGGGTCAGCTTGGAATCGAGCTCGACCCAGCCCGCGCCGAGCCGCTTCGCGGCGCGAAAGCCCGCGATCGTGTTCTCGGGCGCACGCATCTTCGCGCCGCGATGTCCCGCGACGCGCGTCAGCCCCAGAGAAAGAGAAGCCGCCGCGTCCTTCATCCGCGATCGAGCCTTGGATGAAGGACGCGGCGTGTCATCGTTACTGGCCGCCCGACGCGTCGGCCTCGGCCTTCTTGGAGAGGTCGGCGCCGGTGACCTGGTCGACCGCCTTCATCGACAGCTTCACCTTGCCGCGGTCGTCGATGCCGAGGCACTTCACCTTCACGGTGTCGCCGACGTTGACCACGTCCGTCGTCTTGCCGACCCGGTGCGAGGCCAGCTCGGAGATGTGGACGAGGCCGTCGCGGGCACCGAGGAAGTTGACGAAGGCGCCGAAGTCGACGGTTTTGACGACCTTGCCGGTGTAGACCTCGCCGATCTCCGGCTCGGCGACGATGTTCCTGATCCAGTCGAGGGCGGCCTTGCCGGCCGCAGCGTCGACGGCGGCGACCTTGACAGTGCCGTCGTCCTCGATGTCGATCTTGGCACCGGTGACCTCGCAGATCTCGCGGATGACCTTGCCGCCGGGGCCGATGATTTCGCGGATCTTGTCCTTCGGCACGGTGATCGTGGTGATCCGCGGCGCGTTGTTCGAGACGGAGTCGCGGGCCGTGGTCAGACCCTTCGCCATCTCGCCCAGGATATGCAGGCGGCCGGAGCGCGCCTGCTCCAGCGCGATCTTCATGATCTCCTCGGTGATCGAGGTGATCTTGATGTCCATCTGCAGCGCGGTCACGCCCGCCTCGGTACCGGCGACCTTGAAGTCCATGTCGCCGAGATGATCCTCGTCGCCGAGGATGTCGGAGAGCACGGCGAAGCCGGTGTCTTCCTTGATCAGGCCCATGGCGATGCCGGCCACCGGACGCGGCATCGGCACGCCCGCGTCCATCAGCGCCAGCGAGGAGCCGCAGACCGTGGCCATCGACGACGAGCCGTTGGACTCGGTGATCTCGGAGACGACACGCATCGTGTAGGGGAACTGGTCCTTCGCGGGCAGCAGCGGATGCACGGCGCGCCAGGCGAGCTTGCCGTGGCCGATCTCGCGACGGCCGGGTGAGCCCAGACGACCCGCCTCACCGACCGAGTACGGAGGGAAGTTGTAGTGGAGCATGAAGTGCTCCCGGTACTCGCCTTCGAGCGCGTCGATGATCTGCTCGTCCTGGCCCGTGCCGAGGGTCGCGACCACGAGGGCCTGCGTCTCGCCGCGGGTGAACAGCGCCGAGCCGTGCGCACGCGGCAGGATGCCGACTTCGGCGACGATCGGACGGACGGTCTTGGTGTCGCGGCCGTCGATGCGCGGCTTGCCGGCGAGGATGTTGCCGCGGACGATGTTGCTCTCGAGCTCCTTGAAGACCTCGCTGAAGACCTTCGTCTCGGCGTCGTTGCCCTCGACCAGGGCCTTGGCCTTGGCCTTGATGGCGTCGATCTTCTTGTAGCGCTCCTGCTTCACCGTCTCGAGATAGGCCTGGGCCAGCTCGGACGACACGGCGCTGGTCAGCTTGTCGGTGACCGCCTTCACTTCCGGCGGCGCTTCCGAGAGGGTCCACGGCTCCTTCGCCGCGACTTCCGCCAGGTCGATGATCGCCTGGATCACCGGCTGGAACGACTGGAAGCCGAACATCACGGCGCCGAGCATGATCTCTTCCGAGAGCTCCCTCGCCTCGGACTCGACCATCAGCACGCCTTCGGTGGTGCCGGCGACGACGAGGTCGAGCTGGGACTGTTCCTCGCCCGCACGCTGGGTGTTCAGCGTGTACTGCCCGTTCACGTAGCCGACGCGCGCGGCGGCGATCGGACCGAGGAACGGGATGCCCGACAGCGTCAGCGCCGCCGAGGCGCCGACCATCGCGACGATGTCCGGGTTGTTCTCCATGTCATGGCTCAGCACCGTGCAGATGACCTGCACCTCGTTGCGGAAGCCATGCGGGAACAGCGGACGGAGCGGACGATCGATCAGGCGGCTGGTCAGCACTTCCTTCTCGGTCGGACGGCCTTCGCGCTTGAAGAAGCCGCCGGGGATCTTGCCCGCGGCGAAGGTCTTCTCCTGGTAGTGGATCGTCAGCGGGAAGAAGTCCTGGCCGGGCTTCGGCGTCTTCACGCCGACGACGGTCGCGAGAACCACGGTCTCGCCGTAGGTGACCATCACCGCGCCGTCGGCCTGGCGCGCGACCTTGCCGGTCTCGAGCACGAGCTTCCGGCCGCCCCAAAGGAGCTCTTTCCTGAATTGCTTGAACATTTTTGGTTTTCCTTCCAACAGGGCCGCTTCGTTCATCTGGTCGCCCGGGCGCCATGCGTCATGTGACGCGGCTTAAGCCCATTGGGCGCGGCGGACCATCGGGATCCACCGTCAGGCGGCGTACGCTGAATGGGTCCTATCCTTAAGGATCCCGGCGCACGTCCGAGGGGCGCGGCCCCCTTCGCTTTTCCTCGTCTGCCTTTATCCGGCGCGGTTCATGACACGGTTTTCGCGGTGCGTCAAACCAGCGTCAGGATTGCGGCGCGGTAGAATTCTACCTATATAAAGGCAGAAAGGTAGATTACATGGCCCTGAATATCAAAAGCGCGGAAGCCCACAAGCTCGCCCAAGAACTTGCCGAGCTGACCGGGGAAAGCATGACCGCCGCGGTTACGGAGGCCGTCCGCGAACGGCTCGTCCGGGTGCGACGGGAGAACGGACGGGACAGCCGTGTCGAGGAGCTGCTCGAGATCGGAAGAGACTGCGCCTCGCGTCTCAAGGAGCCTTACAAGTCCATTGATCATGGCGACCTGCTCTATGACGAGCTGGGCTTGCCGAAGTGATTATCGACGCCTCGGCACTGATCGCCATTCTTCGCGACGAAGATGACTCGGCTCTCTATGCCGAAGCCATTCTGTCGGCCTCTGTCTGTCGCATCTCGGCGGCGAGCTACGTCGAGATTTCGGTCGTCATCGACCGGAGCCGTGATCCGGTTTCCAGTCGACGGGTCGACGATCTGATCGAACGGGGGCAGATAACCATCGAGCCGGTGACAGAATCCCAGGCGCGCATCGCGCGTGCCGCCTACCGCGATTTTGGCAAGGGCAGCGGCCATCCAGCCGCATTGAGCTTCGGTGATTGCTTCGCTTATGCCCTGGCGAAGGAACTGAGAGAGCCCCTGCTTTTCAAAGGCAATGACTTCGGCCAAACCGACATCAAGCCGGCGCTCCGCTGATTGCAATTGAATCCGCGTTCGTCCAACAGACATCGCGGCTGATCCCGAACCTGCTGATCGAGGTCCTCGACGGCCGCGATCAGACAGATGTGGCGCAGCTCGCGGCCGAGGAGCTGCGCAACAGCGAAAGCCCGCACGAGCGACACGCCCGAAGCCGCGCCTTCGGCAAGATGGCCAGGCGCATCATGAAGGAGAAGCGATCACGACAGGACGGATAGTGGATCGCGAGCGCGCCTGCGGGCTTAAGATGGAGCATGCCCCAGCTGAGCGCCGGCATCCTGATGCATCGCGGCGGCCCGGGATCACGGGAGGTCTTCCTCGTGCATCCCGGCGGGCCGTACTGGAAGAACAAGGACGACGGCGCCTGGTCGATTCCGAAGGGACGCTACGATGCCGGCGAGGAGCCGCTCGCCGCGGCGAAGCGGGAATTCGAGGAGGAGACCGGCATTGCGGTGGACGGGAGCTTCGTGGCGCTCGGCCAGTTCAAGCAGCCGAGCGGCAAGCTCATCACGGCCTTCGCGCTCAAGGGCGATTGCGATGCGACCTGTATCCGCAGCAACGACTTCTCGATGGAGTGGCCGCCCAGGTCCGGCCGGATGCAGACGTTCCCCGAGGTCGACCGCGCGGCATGGTTCTCGCTCGAAGAGGCGCGCGTGAAGATGGCCAAGGGCCAGCGCCCCATCCTCGACGCCTTCACGAAGCTCGGGCTCTAACGGAGCCCCAAACGACGTCGCGCCGGCCCTTTCGGGACCGGCG
>JBGALV010000045.1:17021-37863 GCA_044223515.1 Alphaproteobacteria bacterium | reverse complement strand
GGCGATGCTCGGCATGGCTGAAGCTCCCTCGGAAGCCCCCCACTTTAGGACAAGTAGTGGTCTTTCCAGCGGATTTTTGTTAATTGGATATCCAATTAAAATACCTTCCTCCGGTCGAGGAGCGCCGCTTGCCCAAAGTCGGGATGGAACCGATCCGCCGCCGCCAGCTGATCGACGCCACGATCTCCTCGATCGGGCGCTACGGCTATGGCGAGGCCACGGTCCAGCGCATCAGCCGGACGGCCGGCGTCTCGTCCGGGATCATCCACCACTACTTCGGCGGCAAGGACGAGCTCCTCGAAGCCTCGATGCGAACGCTGCTGGCGGAGCTGCGGGCCGAGGTGGTGGCCCGACTGTCCCGCGCGACCACGCCGAGAGCCCGGCTCGAAGCCGTCGTCGACGGCAACTTCGCGCCCAGCCAGTTCGACCCCGCGGTGATCGCGGCCTGGCTCGCCTTCTGGTCCCAGGCACGCCACGAGCCCCGACTCGCGCGCCTGCAGCGGATCAACCGGCGCCGTCTCCGTTCCAACCTGCATCACGCCTTTGCCCAGGTGGTATCGCCCGAGGCGGCGGTGCAGGCATCGAAAGGGCTCGCAGCCCTGATCGACGGCCTGTGGCTGAACGCCGCCCTCTCCGGCACGCGCGACACCGACGAGGCACGTGCGATCGCGCATCGCTTCCTCGACCACGAGCTGAAGGGCACTGCCGCATGACGGCCGCACTCCCGCGCGAAGGGCTCTACATCCACGGCCGCTCGGTGGCGCCCCAGTCGGGCGCGTACGACATCGATCTCAATCCCGCGACCGGAGAAGCCCTGGCCGAGGTTCCGGCTGCCGACGCGGCCGATGCCGATGCCGCGATCGCCAGCGCCCAGGCAGGGTTCGCGGTCTGGTCGAAGATGACCGGCGCCGAGCGGGGCCGCGTCCTGCAGAAGGCCGTGCAGCTGCTGCGCGAGCGCAATCGCCCGCTCGCCGAGATCGAGGTACGCGATACCGGAAAGCCGATCCAGGAAGCTGAGGCCGTCGACATCCTGAGCGGCGCCGACTGCCTCGAATACTTCGCCGGCATGGCGGCCACGATCGCAGGCCAGCATATCGACCTCAAGAACGCCTTCGCCTACACGCGGCGCGAGCCGCTCGGCGTCTGCGTCGGCATCGGTGCGTGGAACTATCCGATCCAGATCGCCTGCTGGAAGGCGGCCCCCGCCCTCGCCTGCGGCAACGCGTTGGTGTTCAAGCCGGCACCGCAGACGCCGCTGACGGCGCTGCGCTTGGCGGAGATCTTCACCGAGGCGGGGCTGCCGCCCGGCGTCTTCAACGTCGTCACCGGCGGCGCCTCGGTCGGACAGGCCCTGGCCACCGACCCGCGCGTCGCCAAGGTGTCCCTCACCGGCTCCACCCGCACCGGCCGCCGGATCATGGCGGACGCCGCACCGACCCTGAAGAAGGTGACGATGGAGCTCGGCGGCAAATCGGCGCTGATCGTCTGCGCCGACGCCGATCTCGACCAGGCGGTGTCCGGCGCGATGCTCGCCAACTTCTATACGCAGGGCGAGGTCTGCACCAACGGCACGCGGGTCTTCGTCGACGAGCGGGTGCTCGGCGAGTTCCTGCAGCGGCTGACCGCGCGCACAGCCCGGCTCCGGATCGGCGACCCGATGGATCCGGCGACGCAGGTCGGCGCCCTGATCTCGGCCGAGCACCTGAAGTCGGTCATGAGGTATGTCGAGTCCGGCAGGCGCGAGGGCGCGCGGCTCGTCTGCGGCGGCAAGCGGCCCGACGACCCGAGCCTGGCACGCGGCAACTTCTTCGAGCCGACGATCTTCACCGACTGCCGCGACGACATGACCATCGTACGCGAGGAGATCTTCGGCCCGGTCCTCTCGATCCTTACGTTCAAGACCGAGGACGAGGTCGTCGCCCGCGCGAACAGTTCCGAGTTCGGCCTCGCCGCCGGCGTCTTCACCCGCGACCTCGCCGCCGGCCACCGCATGGCCGCCCGGCTCGAGGCCGGCGTCGTCTGGATCAACACCTACAACATCACGCCGATCGAGATGCCCTTCGGCGGCAACAAGCAGTCGGGTCTCGGCCGCGAGAACGGCCATGCCGCCATCGAGCACTACACCCAGCTCAAGAGCGTCTACGTCGAGCTGGGCAACGTCGCCTGCCCCTACGACTGACGGCGATGAGCGACAGGACCGAATACGACTACATCGTCGTCGGCGCCGGCTCCGCCGGCTGCGTCCTCGCCAACCGGCTGAGCGAGGACCCGGACGTCACCGTTCTGCTGCTCGAGGCCGGCCCTGCCGACCGCACGTGGAAAATCCATATGCCGGCGGCGCTGACCTACAATCTCTGCAACGACCGCTACAACTGGCACTACGAGACCGAGCCTCAGGCCCACATGAACGGCCGGCGCATGTACTGGCCGCGCGGCCGCGTGCTCGGCGGATCCTCCTCGCTCAACGCCATGGTCTATGTGCGCGGGCATCCATGGGACTACGACCGCTGGGCGCGCTCCCACGGGCTCGAGTCCTGGTCGTATGCGCACGTGCTCCCCTACTTCAAGAAGGCGGAGACGCGGGAAAAAGGCGGCGATCTCTATCGTGGCGGCGACGGCCCCTTGCACGTCTCGACCGGATCGACGCCCAATCCTTTGTTCGACGCGTTCATCCAGGCCGGCGTCCAGGCCGGCTACCCGTTCACCGAGGACATGAACGGCTACCAGCAGGAAGGCTTCGGGCGGATGGACATGACCATCCATCGCGGCCGACGCTGGTCGGCGGCAAGCGCCTATCTCAGGCCGGCGCGGTCACGGCCCAACCTCGCGATCTCGGTCATGTCGCTCGCCGAGCGCGTGCTGTTCGACGGCACCCGCGCCGTCGGGGTCGCCTATCGCCGCCGCGGACAGCCGGCCCGTGCGCACGCGCGCCGCGAAGTGATCCTCGCGGGCGGCGCGATCAACTCGCCGCAGCTTCTCATGCTGTCGGGCGTCGGTGAGGCCGATCACCTGCGCGCGCACCAGATCGCTGTCGTGCACGACCTGCCCGGCGTCGGCCGGAACCTGCAGGACCACCTTGAGCTCTACATCCAGCACGCCTGCACCCAGCCGATCACGCTCTACGCGGTCGAGAACCCGCTGGTGAAGCTCAAGGTCGGCGTCGAGTGGTTCCTCCGGAAGACCGGCTGGGGTGCGTCAGCGCATCTGGAGGCCGGCGCCTTCATCCGCCGCGACGACACCGTGCCGCACCCCGATCTCCAGTTCCATTTCCTGCCGTCGGTGGTCAACGACCACGGCCGCAAGCCCGGCGATCGGCACGCGTTCCAGGTTCATGTCGGCCCGATGCGGGCGACGTCGGTCGGCGAGATCCGGCTGCGCTCGGACAAATCGACCGATCATCCGCTGCTGCAGCCGAACTACCTCTCGACCGAGCAGGATCGGCTGGAGATGCGCGATGCGGTCAAGCGGGCGCGCGACGTGTTCGCCCAGGCGGCATTCGATCCCTATCGCGGCGACGAGATGCAGCCGGGGCGCGACGTGCGTACGGATGCCGAGATCGACGCCTTCGTCCGCGCCCGGGCCGACAGCGCCTATCATCCCTGCGGCACCTGCAAGATGGGCAGCGATCCGATGGCGGTCGTCGACGGCTCCCTCCGCGTTCACGGACTCGACGGCCTCCGGGTCGTCGACGCGTCGGTCATGCCCGATGTCGTGTCGGGCAATCTCAATGCGCCCGTCATCATGATCGCGGAGAAGGCCTCCGACATCGTTCGTGGGCGCACGCCGCTCGTCCCGCTAGAGGTGCCGGTCTATGCGCCCGAACCGGCCGCTCTGGCGACTGGTCCGTCACCCCGGCCGATATCCATCGCAGCGGCATCGAACTGAGATACGACCGTCGGAGCGTTCAGAGCATCCGCGCGTGGAAGGCGAAGTAGGCATCGACCTGCGCCTTGCCTTCCGGCGACAGCGACATGAAGCGGCCCGCCAGGTCGGTCCCTTCCCGGCGCACGATGACGACATCGACAGAGAACACGATGGCGAAAGGATCCTGACGGATGTCGATGCCGACCCGGCACTTGTCGCCGACGGCACGCGGGCCGGAATAGGCGCCGGCCAGGAACCCGTGCGCGCTCCAGTTCCTGATCGGATACGAGGCACCGTCCAGCGTGATGACCGCGGTGTCCTGCGGCGCCTCGACCCTGAGGCCGCGACGGCGATCCGAGCCCGTGGGGTTCGGCCGGAAAAGCTGCTTCAGGAACTCCAGCATCGACGGCAAGCCTAGGCGCGATCACGCGAACGCGCAATTCCGGCGCGCCCTCGGGACGCATCTCCGTGGCCCGCGCTTGTGTCGCTAGGGGCGCGGATAGACCCTGATGTTTTCGATCGGAAGCCGGACCGGTATCTCCGATACGCCGATGTCGGCATCGGTCTCGACACGGAGCCGCTGGCCGCCGATCCCGAGGACATAGAGTTTGCGCGCGCCGAGATAGCTCTTGGCCAGGACCTTTGCCACGGCACGGTTGTCGCCCCGCGTCCCCGGGTCGCCGATGACGATTTTCTCGGGTCGAATTGCGAGTGTCACTGGACCCGAGGCTACGGGCGAGCCCCTGACCTCGAACGTGTCGCCGCTCGCTAACCTTGCCGTTGCCTTCACTACGGACCCGGCGACAAGGTCGGCCTCCATCAGGTTGCTGGCGCCGACGAAGTCGGCGACGAAGACGTCCGCCGGCGTCTCGTAGATTTCCGTCGGAGTCCCGATCTGGGCGATGCGGCCCTTGTTCATCACAATGATGCGATCACTGAGCGCCAGCGCCTCGGTCTGGTCGTGCGTCACATAGACCGTCGTCACCCCGGTCCGCTTCTGCAACTCGCCGAGCCATATCCGGGCCCGGTCCCTCAGCTTCGCATCGAGGTTCGAGAGCGGCTCGTCGAGCAGCAGGATCTCGGGCCGATAGACGAGCGTGCGAGCGAGCGCCACGCGCTGCTGCTGCCCACCGGACAGTTCGCCCGGATAGCGGTCGGCGAAGTCGATCATGTCGACGAGGCTCAAGGTCTCTTCGATCCGCTGCTTCGCCTCGGCGCCGCGAATGCGACGCAGTTCGAGCGTGAAGTCGAGGGTCCGCGCCGGCGGTTGGACGATCGAGGCCGGACAGCGCAGCCAGCGTCGTCGACTCGCCGCAGCCGGAGAGGCCGAGCAGCGTCAGGAACTCGCCGTCAGCGACGGTGAAGCTCGCGGGCTGGGACTTCCCCAGCGACGGCCCCCCTGTGGTGACGCGTAACGTCGCCATGACAAAGGCCGCCGCCAACGCCTTACGGTACCTATGGCCCGCTGACGCAGAAGATAGGCGAGAAGATCATCATCATCGCCCCGGACAAGGGGCTGATCACCAGCGGAGACGCCTTCATCCAGCGCTGGAAGAAGGCCCTCGGCCCGTAGCCGGCCACGATCGCGGGAGATCGCCTGAGGCGTCTCCCGCGGACCTACTTTTCTTCCGCCGTCAGCACGAACATGCGCTCAAGCGGCTCGACGCGCGGGACGATGCCGTCGACCGTCTCCAGGATATCGGCCATGTGGACGCGCCAGCGCCTGCCGACCGGACTATCGGGGATGCGGTCCATCCGGTGGTCGCGACGGCGGACGACGAAGGCGAACAGCATGTTCGTCGGCGCGTGCAGGCTGATCTCGTAGTGCACGATACCGGATGCGAACAGCAAATCACGCATCCCCGGCCACAGCTCGTCGTGGCGGCGGCGGTATTCGGCCTCCCTGCCCGGCTTGAGGCGAAGGACGAAGCTCGATGTCTCGACGTCGGGCGGCCAGGCGGCCGTCATCGCACGGCCGCGAACGCCTCGCGGGCGGCTGCGATCGTCCGCTCGATGTCCTCGTCGGTGTGGACCAGCGAGACGTACATCTTGCCGCCGGGCGTCAGCAGGAAGCCGCGGTCGATCATCTCCTGCGCCCAATGCACCATCCGCTTCTTGTCGACGATGGCGAGATCGCGCGCCGTGCGCAGGTTCCGGTTCTCGGTGATCAGCGGCGAGAGCACCGGTCCCTCGCCCAGCGCCTGGACGGCCACGCCGGCGTCGCGCCCCGCTTCCTCCAGCCCCTCGCGCAGCCGCGCACCGAGCGTGCGCAGCCGCTCGTAGGTTCCGGGACGCTTCAGCACGTCGAGGCAGGCGAGCCCGGCCGCAGCCGAGATCGGATTCCCCGTCAGCGTGCCGCCGAGATAGGAGTACGTCTCCGATGCCGGCCGCCTGTTGTCGGCGAGCGCGAGCAGATCGCGACGGCCGGCGATCGCCGAAAGCGGATAGCCGCCGCCGATCGCCTTGGCATAGCAGGCAAGATCGGGCTTCACGCCGTAGAGCTCCTGCGCGCCGCCCCAAGCGAGACGGAATCCGGTGACGACCTCGTCGAAGATCAGGACGATGCCGTTCTCGGTCGCGAGCTTGCGCACGCCTTCGAGGAAGCCCGGCACCGGGCGCAGCACGCGCTGCAGCGGCTCGACCATGATCGCGGCGATCTCGGATCCGTGCGATGCCACGACGCCGCGGGCCGCATCCAGATCGTTGAAGGGAACGATTAGAACCTCGTCGGCGAGGACGCCGGCAAGGCCGGCGGACTCCGGCACAGTCTCGTCCGAGTTCCGCCCCATCATGCGCGCCGACGTCATCTGCGCCACATCGTGGCTGCCGTGGAAGCTGCCTTCGAACTTCAGCACCAGCTTGCGGCCGGTGGCGGCCCGCGCGATCCGGAGGGCGGCGAAGGTCGCCTCCGATCCGGTGGACTGATAGCGCAGCGCCTCGGCGCAAGGCACCGCGTCGACGATCACCTCGGCAAGCTCGATCGCCGGCCGGTTGAGCGCATAGAAGGTCGAGCCCAGCGCCGCCTGCTTCTGGACGGCCGCGACGATCTCAGGATGCGCGTGGCCCAGGATCAGCGGGCCGCTGGACAGCAGGTAGTCGACATACTCCTTGCCGTTGCTGTCGACGACCTTCGATCCCCGCCCGCTCTCGATGACGACGCGCTGCTTCTCTGGCAGCGTGAACACGCCGAGCGCGGCGCCGGGAATGGCCTTTTCGGCACGTTCGAGCAGGGAGGCCTGGGCTGTCATGGTCCGTCTCGGATTGTCTGCGATCCTAAAAGGAATGCTACACGAACGGCGGGTCGCGTTCAGCCCTCGGCGCCGCTACCCTTTGACGCCGCTAGCCCTTGACGCCGCCCTGGGCCAGGTTCGCGATGAAGGCCCGCTGCACCAGGATGAACAGGATCGCCGGCGGCAAGGTCGAGACCAGCGCCACCGCCATCACGTGCTGCCAGGAGGTGGAGTAGTCGCCGGTGAAGGATCCGAGTCCGACCGAGACCAGCCAGTAGTCGCTGTTGGAGATCAGCGTACGGGCGAAGAAGTACTCGTCCCAGGCGGAGATGAAGGCGAAGACCGCGGCGGCCGCGATGCCGGGTGCGGCGATCGGGATCGCGATGCGGACGATGGCGCCGAAGCGGCTGCAGCCGTCGATCATCGCCGCCTCCTCCAGCTCGTGCGGCACGCCGTCGAAGGCAGACTTCATCAGCCAGGCCGACACCGGCAGGGTCCAGGCGATGTTCGCGAGGATGAGGCCACCCAGGCCGTTCAGCAGGCCGAGCTCGCGGAACAGGATGAAGTAGGGCACCAGAAGCAGCACCGGCGGCATCATCTGCGTGACGACGATCAGGATCGCGGTCGTCGACACCGCGCGATTGCGAAAGCGCGACAAGGCATAGGCGGTCAGCGCGGCGACGGGCACGACGACCGCCGTCGCGACGCCGGCGACGATCAGCGTGTTGAGGAGCCAGCGCCCGACCTTGGTCGCACGGAAGACGTCGAGGAACGCCGGGAGATTGACCTCCTGCGGCCAGAGCCTGGGCGGGAAGGCCATCACCGCAGCCTCGCCCTGAAGCGCCGTGATCACCATCCAGTAGAACGGGAACAGGAGGGCGAGCGCGATCAGCAGCGTCGCGATCAGGCGGCGCCAGGCGGCGAAGTCAGGCCTGGGCCCGGTCACGGCTCACCTTCAGATAGACCAGGGTCAGGATCGCGGAGACCACCAGCGTGATGACGCCGAGCGCAGACGCGCGCTCCAGGCGGAAGTAGCGGAAGGCCTCGAGGTAGGTCTGGATCACCAGCGTCTCGGTGGCGCCGGCCGGCCCGCCGCCGGCCATGACGAAGACGATGGTGAAGATGCGCCCGAAAGCCCAGATCGCGAGCAGCAGCACGAGCGCGATCGTGGTCGAGCGGATACCCGGCAAGGTCACGTAGCGGAAGGCGTGCCAGCGATCGGCACCGTCGACCTCGGCCGCCTCGTAAAGTTCATGCGGGATCGCCTTGAGCGCTGCCAGAAGCGTCACCATCGCCAGCGGGAGGAGCCGCCAGACATTGGCCGCGCCGACGCTCCAGAGCGCCATGTCCGGATCGGTCAGCCAGCCGATCGGCCGCTGGATGATACCCCAGCGCTCGAGCAGGTAGTTGACGATGCCGAACTGGTAGTCGAGCAGCCAGGCCCAGATCACCGCGACGACGACCAGCGGCATGGTCCAGGGGATGATGAGGAGCCCGCCGACGAGCCGCTGTCCGGGGAAACCCTTGTTCAGCAGGAGGGCGAGGCCCAGGCCGAGCGCATACGTGGCAACGACGACGCCGACCGTGAAGACCAGCGTGATGAAGGCCGACGAATGAAAGCGCGCGTCGCGGAAGATCGAGAGATAGTGCGTGGCGCCGGCGAAGCCCGGATCGCCCATCGCCGCCCCGCCCTTCTGCAGGCTCTGCCAGGCCGCGAATAGGATCGGCCCGGCATAGAAGATCGCGATGCAGACGACGACCGGCAGCAGCAGCACGATCGGCAGCGTGCCGATCCGCGGGCCCCTCTTCCGAGGGGCCGCGGACGGACGAGGCATGCCGGCGTCTCCGGCGGCGCGGCCGGAGACCTGGCTCACTTCAGGTTGGTCTCGAGTTCCTTCTGCAGCGCGGCCATCGCCGTCTGCACCGGCGTGCCGCGATAAAGCACGGCCTCGATCTGGTCGGCGATGGTCTTGATCTGCGCGAAGCCCTTCGAGCCCAGGCCCGGCGGAACGTAGGAGACGCTCTTGGACGCGCCGGCGACGATGGTGCGGAACCACGGCGTGTCGGCGTAGACCGCATCGGGAATATGCTTCGGCAGCGCCGGCACGATGCGCTCGACGTCGGCGATGATCGCCTGGCTCTCCGGGCTCAGCATGTGCATGAGCCAGGCCTTGGCCGCCGCCGGGTTCTTGCCCTTGGCGGCGACGCCGTACCAGGAGCTGGCGCGGACCGCTATGCCGGACGGCAACGGGCTCGGCGACACGACGAGATTGGGCTTCACGTCCGGCTGGGCCGCGCCCATCACGAACGAGCCGTTGATCGTCATCGCCACCTTGCCGTCGGTGCAGAGCTTGAGCGACGTCGGACCGTCGAGCCCGCGCGGGCAGTGGTTTCCGTCCCACATCCGCTTGATCAGGTTCAGCGCCTCGGCGACCTTGGGATCGGTCGCGTTCGGCTTGCCGTCCGGCGTGGTGAAGTGCGAGCCGAAGCCCAGCACGATCGGCATCAGCGTGATGAAGGTGCCGACCACGTCGCCGGGCTTGCTGGCGAAGGAGTAGCCGAACCATCCCTTCTCGCGGCTGGTCGACTTGGCGATCGCGGCCTCGAACTCGGCGGCGGTCTTCGGCACGTCCTTGATGCCGGCAGCGCCCAGGATCTGCATGTTGGAGAACATCGCGCGCGCGTTCGTCTGGTAGACGATGCCCATCGTCTGGCCGTTGAGGCGCGCATCGACGCCGGCCGGCACGAAATCGTCGCGGTTGATGCCCGCCTCTTTCAGCGCATCGTCGAGCGGCGTCAGGTGGCCGCGCTCCATGTAGAGGGCGAGCTGCGGATCGTCGATGCGGAACATGTCCGGCGGCGTGCCGGCCGCGAGCTGGGTCAGGATCTGGTCGTGGAAGCCGGCGAACGGGATCGCGATCTCGTTCACCTTCACGTTCGGATGCTTCTTGGCGAAGCTTTCCGTGATCATCCGGAGCACCTTGCCCGAATGCGGCAGGGTCCATTCGTTGGTGGCGAAGGCGAGCTCGCCGGTGATGCCCTGGGCGTAGGTCGGCGCCGGGAAGCCGAACGCCGCCGCGGTGCCGAGCGCCGCGCCGCTCCTCAGGATCTGACGCCGCGACAGCTTCCTCGCCTGCATTTTTCCCTCCCTCGGGGTGAGCATGGTTTTGTTGATGTGAACGATAACATTCCCAATTCGAGGGGGTCAACCCGGGCTCAGGCCTGCACGCGGATCGGGCATATGGAAGATCGCGAAGAGGGCCTCAGGCGACCGACTGGACCGCCGCGTCACGTTCCGGATGGATCGCGAAGACCGAGGAGAGCCCACTGATGTCGAAGACCTCGCGGACCTGCGGCTGGATCGCGCAGAGCGCGATCTTGCCCTTGCCAGCCTTGACCTTGCGGACGGCGAGCAGAAGCACGCGGAGCCCCGCGCTCGAAACGTAGGCGACCTGGCCGAGATCGATCACCAGCGAGGAGCCGGGCGCCTCGGCGAGCTCCATCAGCCGGGTCTCGAAGCCCTTGCTCATGTTGCTGTCCAGCCGGCCTTTCACCGTCACGACGGTGGTCTTGCCCTGGCTTTCCTCGATCATCTCCATGTCGTCCTCCGATACGGGTCCCCTCCGCCGTCTCTAGGCGGAGGCCCGTTTGCAAAAGTAGAAGTGGTTGCGTCCGTTCTCGTAGCGGTATCGCACGTCGTCCATCAGTTCCTTGACGAAGAAGACTCCGAGGCCGCCGATCGGCCGGTCGTCGAGGTCGGCGGTGATGTCGGGCTCCTTCGCGTCCAGCGGGTTGTAGGCCTTGGCATCGTCGACCACCTCCGCCTCGACCACGCCGTCGATCACCTCCAGGCGAACGTCGATCGCGTGCTCGTCCTCGTCGTCGTAGCCGTAGGAGACGATGTTGGTGATGATCTCGTCGAGCGCGAGGTTGAAATTGTAGGAGAGCTTCGGCGAAAGTCCCCGGTCGGAGAAGAACGCATCCACGAGATCCGCGAGCCGATGGATCTCCGGCAGCTGGTTCTTCAGGCGGATGTCGAGCCGGGGCGCCATCGCTGTTGAAGTCCTATGTGGACGGCGCCATTGTGGGCGTAATCCTTTAGGGCCGCACCCTTTGCTCATAACATCATTCGCGGCATGGCGGAAGTCGCGTGGGCCGGGCCCGGGACGTCGGAGGGAGCTGCCTTGAGCGACCTGTTGGGTGCCGACGAAGAGGCGCAGCTTCGCCGCGAGATGCTCAACGCCGCGGCGGCGCTCGGCCGTGCCGCCAACGCGTTCACTGCCCGCCCGGTGCCTGCGGTCGACGTGGACGCGGTCCATTCCGCCCTGGCGCAGATCCCTGCCCTCGCGACGCGGCTTCGGGCGCGGGGATCCAGCGAAGGCCGGGCGCAGGCGAACAAGGTCGTCGACGCCGTGGCGCCGCTGATCGCCGATCATCTCTCTCCTGCGCTGGTCAAGCTGGCGCTCGAACGGACGCCCGTCCCCGGCGGACCGCCCGCCGACGGCGGCACGCCGACCGCGATCGACCTCGCCGAACTCTATCGGGCCATCACCGACTGGCTGATCAAGCGCGATCCCCGCCATCCGGCGATCGCGGTCCTCAAGCGCGGCTTCATGCCGGCGATCGACCAGATGAAGGCGTTCGTCGAGACTGCCGAGCGCGACATCGACAGCCCCGACTATCCCGACCTCAACGGCATCGCCAACGCGCTTCTGCGCCTCGACGTCATGACGTGGGTCCTGGTCACCGCCGGCTTCGCGCGCGAGGCCGGCGAAACTCAGGCGCGCACCCGCAGGCTCGCGCGCTCGGCGCTCAGGCGCGCCACCTCCCTGATGAACCGCTGCGCCTCGACCTTCGCGCTGGTCGACCGCGTCAACCTCGCGGGCATGATCGCCGAGATCGACGATCTGGTCCTGATCTTCCAGCGCGTGCGCCAGGGGGAGCACGAGGAAGCGCCGCCCGCCGGCGAGACCTTCATCCAGTCGCTCGGAACCCAGGTGATCGCCGAGTTCTCGTCGGCGATCACCGCGCTCTGCCGCGGCATCATGGACAGCTTCGTCGCCGGCATGATCACCGTCACCGACAGCCGCGGCAGCGAGGTCGCCGGCATGATCCGCGCGCTCGGCAAGCTGCACAAAATCCTGGCCGGCCTGAAGGACGACGAGATCGCGCCGCTGCTCGAGGGAATGACGCAGGAGATCCTGGCCGGCCTGGCGCGCACCGGCCAGATCGTCGCCGCCGCCGTCGAGTGGGCGCGGGCCGAGAAGGACACCCGCCGGCTGGCCGACTTCGAGAGCATCCTCCGCGCCGTCATCGCGGTCGAGGCTTCCGTCAAGGCGAGCTAAACCGCGAATCGACGCGAAACTCCGCCGCTAAGCCTTTCGACATTCGCAGAATCTCCAGTATTCTTGAGGCGATACTGAAACTCTTCCAGAGCCCCTTCGAGGGTGTATATCGCCGCGACATGACCCAGCCCCGATCGACCTCTTCGACGCCTCTACGGTCCCGCTCCGCCCGCCTCGGCGCGGTGGCCAGGGTTGCGATCCTGGCGGGCCTGGTCGCGGGCTGCGGCTGGTTCGGCGACAAGGACAAGAAAGATCCGCCGCCGCCGTCACCGGCCGTCGCCCCGGCGCCCGAGGGGGCGACCGTGCGCGCGACCGTGATCGCCTCGCCGCTGATCAACCCCGACCTCAACCAGCGCCCCTCGCCCGTGCTGGTGCGTCTCTACCAGCTGACCAACCCCGATGCCTTCGAGGCCAGCGACTTCGCCAGCCTGTTCGAGAAGGACGAGGCGACGCTGGGACCTGCGATGCTGGCCAAGCGCGAGCTGATCATCGCGCCCGGCGGTATCCAGGTGGTCAACGCCGAGCTCAAGCCCGATGCGCTGTTCGTCGGCGCGGTCGTCGGCTACCGGAACTTCGAGAAGGCGACCTGGAAGGCCCTCTTCCCGATCGCCGGCAAGAAGTCGACGCCGATCCGCGTCAATGTCGGCGCGCTGGCGGTGGAGCTCCTCCCCAACTAGACGCCCTATCTGCGGAGTGGACGGATGGCGAGTCCCCCTGTTCTCGAGATCGATGCCCTGCTGACGCCGATCTCGGAGTCGGCGCCTGCCGGCGAGGACCTGCGTGCCGACGGCGCGCCGGACTCGCCCTACTTCAAGGTCAAGGACGCGCGCACCGCGGCCCGCGCGGCCGAGCGCAACGAGACCGGCGACCAGACCGGCGTCATGGTCGAGGAATGGCGGACGGTCGTCGAGGTCGCGCCCGAGATCCTCTCCTCGCGCGCGAAGGATCTCGAGATCGCCGCCTGGCTCGCCGAGGGCATGCTGAGGTCAGACGGCTTCGCCGGCCTCCGCGACGCCTTCACGCTGGCCAAGGGCCTGGTCGATAATTTCTGGGACAATCTCTATCCGATGCCGGACGAGGACGGCGTCACGACCCGCGTGGCGCCCCTGACCGGCCTCAACGGCGAAGGCGGCGACGGCACGCTGATCCTTCCGCTCCGGAAGGCCCTGCTGCTGTCCGGCACCGAACGCCCCCTCGCCCTCTGGCACATCGAGAAGGCACTCGAGGTTTCCAAGGTGACCGACCCCGACCGGCGCGCGCGCATGGTCCAGGAAGGTGCGGCGACCATGGAAGAGGTCCAGGCGGCGGTGAACGGAACGCCACCGCAGGCACTCGCCAGCCTGCTCGAAGACATCAAGGGCTGCCAGGACGCATTCAAGGCGCTGGACGATGCCCTGACCGCGAAGTGCGGCAACGACGCGCCGCCGACCGGCAACATCCGTTCCACGCTCGGCGCGATCGCCGACATGGTGACCTTCGTCGCCAAGGACCGCCTCGCCACGATCGACGCGTCTGCCGCTTCGGCCGGGAACGCGCCGGCCGGCGACGGCGCGGCCCCCGCGGCGGCGAGCGGCGGCAAGGCCGGGCCGGCACGCGGACCGGGCGGCTACACGCGCGACGAGGCGTTCAACGAGCTGCTCCGGATCGCGGCGTTCTTCCGCTCGACCGAGCCGCACTCGCCGATGTCCTACACGCTGGAGGAGCTGGTCCGTCGCGGCCGCATGCCGATGCCGGAGCTGCTGGCCGAGCTCATTCCCGATGCAACGGCGCGCAGCGCGTTCTTCCTCGCCGCCGGCATCAAGCCGCCCGAGCCGCCCGCGGGCTGAAGACTAGAGGATCGTCACCGCGACGGCCGACGCATTGTCGGGCGCGCCGCCGTCGAGGACCGCCTCGATCACCGTATCCGCCGCCGCCTCCGGCGCGGTGTCCGCCATGATCCTCTCCAGCGTCGCGTCGTCGAGCACGCGGGTGACTCCGTCGCTGCAGAGAAGCATGCCGTCGCCGCGCTGGAGCGAGCCGCGTGTAACCTCGGGCTGGAACATCGTGCCGGCACCGATCGCGCGCGTCACCATGTGAGCTTCCGGATGGCCCGCCGCCTCCGCCGCGTCGAGCTCGCCGGCCGCGATCAGGTCGTTCAGGTGGCTATGGTCGTGCGTGACCTGGCGGAGCCGCTTGTCGCGGAGCTGATAGAGCCGGGCGTCGCCAGCCCAGAGGCACGTGAAGTGATCGCGCCAAGCCATCAGCACGACGCAGGTGGCGCCCGCCGGCGCGTTGTCGTCGGGCGTCGGCAGCGCATTCAGCTCGTCATGCGCAAGCGACAGGCTCGCCTGCACGGTCACCAGGAAGGATGACGAGGTCGCCGGCGGCTTGAGGCCGGCGAGGCGGTCGACGATGCGCTGGCTCGCGATGTCGCCACGGTGATGCCCGCCCATGCCGTCGACCACGGCCCAGAGGCCGATCTCCGGCCGCGCCAGCACCGCATCCTCCTGGATCGTGCGCTTCCAGCCGATATGGCTCGCGACGCTTGAGGCGTAGCGGCGCATGTCGCCTCAGAGTGCCAGCGCCAGGAGCTGGTCGGCCGTCGCCATCCCCGGCACGATCAGCACGTCGCCGCCTTCCTTCAGCGGTCCTGTCCAGAAGAGGCTGTGTCGTCCGATTGCGGCGCTCGCCGTCGCGTTCAGCAGATGCGCGGCCAGGTCCTGCGCGCGCGGCTCGCCCGACCAGCGGAGATGCCAGCCGCCCGACCTGATCGGCTCGGCCGCGGCGCTCGCGCCGCGATGGATCTCGGGAAACGGCGGCGCTTCCGCAAGCGCCTCCGCCAACGCCTCGGCGCCGAGGCCGGGCGACCAGGCGTCGTAGAGAAGGCCTTCGAGGTAGTCGAACCAGGCGCGCCCCGCCGCCGCCGTCGGCGCCACGCGCGCATCCGATGGAAGCGACACGCCGACGATCAGCGGATAGCGGCGACCGACGCGATCCAGGCTGGGGCGCATCAGACCCGCGAACGGCGCCGAACCGCAGAGCCCCTGGTCCGCGACCCACGCGACCGGGTGAAGGCGGTCGAACACCGTCGTCCAATCGTCGCCGGCACCGAGCTTCAGGTGACCGACGAGCTTGTCCGTCCACTGAGTCAGCGCGGTGACCAACGGCCGGTCGAAGCCGCGGACGACGAAGTCGCCCGCCCCAGGCAGCTTTCCGAAGAAGCCGATCGTGGTCGAGATCACAGGGTTGGGCGGCATCGGAGCGCCCGCATACGCGAGAGGTCGAACGGGTTGCCGAGCGACGACGGCGTGAGGCGGACCAGCATGCGCCGCGAGCCGATCGTGAACTCGGCCAGCATCGAGTCCTGCGACGGCGTGAGCTTCGCCTGGCGGATCAGACGGAACAGCGCCCACGGACCGTCGAACGACAGGCTCGACGGTTCGTTGGCGATCGCCGGCGAGAACGCGAGGCGCGCCGAGCCGCCGCCTTCGCCGGGCCATTTGACGGGAGTCGCGCGCGGCGGACCGTGGCGGTAGAGGATATTGGCGCCGTCGAGCTCGAACTGGGCCTGGTTGGCGCGCTGGTCGAGCTCGACCGGCTCGAGCTCGAAGCGGATGCCGGGCTTGGCCGAGCCGCCGAACAGCACCTGGCGGATCTGGGCCGCGTTCTCGAACAGGGCCAGCGTCTCCGCCGAGAGGCCGAGGTCGGCACCGCCGGCCCGCTGCCAGCGCCACGGCGTCACGTCGCTGTCGACGAAGCCCTTCAACTCCTTGTCGAAGAATTCCTGGAGTACGCCCTTCGGGCCGATGAACTGGGCAAAGTCGTCGAGCGGCGCGTCGAGCTGGGAGTCCTGCACCAGCGGGAAGCGCTGCTCGAGCGCGCGGCAGGCCGGCAGCACGCTCGTCGCCCAGATCGTGTTGAGCCGCGTGCGCGCCTCGCCGGCGCCGACGCTCTGGCCGCGGCTGACCAGCGTCGACACGGTGCGCGCCACCGGACCCGGCATGTTCGCGGTGAGCTGGCGAAGCCGCGAGAACGCGCCGGTGCCGCTCGTCATGCCGCCCTGGAGCGACGACAGCATCGCGCGCCCCTGGTCCGGCGACTGCGCGACCTGGTTCACCTGCTTGAACAGCTCGCCGAATTCCTTGATCACCTCGTCGATCGGCGCCACGCCGCCTTCCGGTCCACGCACGAAGGCACGGAGATCGCGGAAGCGGTCGTTGATCGGCTGGCCCGGCGGCGGCCCTGCGTCGGTGCCCGTGCCGGGAAACAGGCGTGCGAGGGCATTCGCCTGGTTGAGCCGCTGGGTGAGCGCGGCTGCCGCCCCCGGTGCGACCGCTGCCGCGGCGCCGGGGACCGCGGAGGTGTCGACCGCCGGCTTCGGCCCCGGTTCCAGCGTCGTTTCGCGCACCACGCCTTCGAGGTAGAGCTTGAACGGGGACGCAGCACCGGAGAGCGCGTTCAGCACGTCGCTCGCCTGCGCGATCGAGTCCAGCGGCTGGATCGTGACGTCGGCAAGCAGCGCATCCCAGGCGCGGCCGTAGTCGTCGAGATAGAGCGCGAGGATCGCGCGGGTGATCTCAGTCTGACGCGCGGCTTCTGAGCCACGCCGATCCTCCATCACCCAGGACTCGGCCGCCGCGAGCTTCGCCACGTCGGGCAGCGACGGCAGCACGACCTTGTGGAACGCGTCGTAGGTGTAGAGGCCCGGCACGCCCTCCCAGAGTTGCACGCCCGACTGGCGACGAAGCGCGCGCGTCGCGGCGGGGCCGGCGTGGTCGGTGACGCGCCAGGGCGGCAGTGCCGTGACTTCCGGAAGCTGCTTCAGCAGCGCGTAGCCGCGCTCGGCCATCGAGGTCGCCGAGAGCGCGCGTCGCGCGCTGTCGACCAGCGTCTCGTCCGCGGCCACGCCCGGGCGCGGACCTGCGGCGACGAGCGTCTTGACGTGGGTGGCGAAGCTGTCGCGCAACGGCGTGTTCGCGGCGCCCGGATATCGCGCGTTCCAGTCGAGCGTCAGCCAGTCGGAGAGGAAGGCCGCGTCGTAGACGCCACGCCCGGTCGCCATCAGGTAGGCCTTGAGCGCCGGGAACAGGAAGTCGGGCCTCGTAGAACCCGAGCGCACCTGATCGGCCAGACGCACGGCCACGCCCGGCGCCAGGAGGTTGTCGAGCATGCGGGCGTAGAGCGAGGCTGCCGCCGGCGTCACCGCCTCGCCCTGGAAGAGGCCATAGCCGAGCGTGAACGGCACGCCGTCCTCGGGCGAGGACTGGTTCAGGACGTTGCGCGCCTGGTCGAGCGCGCCCAGGGCCGAGATCAGCGTGCGGTCCTGCATGATCTGGCCGCGCTGGGCGGAGGCAGCGGCGAGGCTCGCCGTATCGGCCTCCATCTCGCCGAGCGCCTGCCGGTTGCCGGCCCAGCTGAACGCCAGCACCGAGCCCAGCGTCAGCGCTATCACCAGAGACACGGCCGCGGCGGCCCAGGCACGGAGCCGCCGGCGATGGACGACGCTCCAGTCAGTCCCGGCGAGCCCGGCCTCCTTCAGAACGACATCGTTCAGCAGTCCCGAGAGGAAGTAGCTGCGCGTGCGCTCGGCGCCCTGCTGGATCTCGGCATGGCGCTCCATGTCGAGGGCGAAGGTCTGCTGCAGCTGGCCGGCGAGCGCGTCGGCGACCTCACCGCTCTGGGTGCCGCTGCTGAAGTAGAAGCCCCGCAGCAGCGACGGGCGTTCGAGGCGGTTGCGGCCGAAAGTACGGCCGAGGATGTCGAGAGCCGTTTCCTTGAGGCTCGCGAGCTGGAAGGGAAACTCGAGGATCAGCGAGCGGGCGCCGGCATCGGGCTCCTGCTGCAGGCGCCGCATCACATGCCGGCGGAGGTCGTCGACCAGCCCGTCATAGGCGGCGCGGAAGCCCGTCACCGGATCGGCGCCCTTGCCGTCGTCGTAGGGCAGGCTTACGCCGAGCGGCGTCGCGCGCTTTCCCTTGTTCAGGGTCGAGAAGAACTCGAGGAATCCGGGAACGAGGTCGCACTTCGTGAAGAGCATATAGACCGGCAGCCGCGTGCCGAGACGCTCCTGCAGCTCGGTCAAGCGGAAACGGATCGCCTTGGCGACCGTCTGGCGCTCCTCCTCGCTCATCCGTGCGAGCTCGGGCAGCGGCAGCATGACCAGCGCGCCGTTGAGCGGCTGGCGCGGGCGATGCTTCTTCAGGATGTCGAGAAGGCCGTACCAGACCCGCTGGTCGACTTCCTTGTGGCTCTCATGCGTGGTGTAGCGGCCGGCGGTGTCGATGAAGACCGCGCGATCGGCGATCCACCAGTCGCAATTGTGCGTGCCGCCGATGCCGGTGACCGGAAGATGGCCGAGCCGCTCCTGAAGCGGGAATTCGAGACCGCTCCGCGACAGTGCCGTGGTCTTGCCCGAGCCCGGCGGCCCCAGCAGCACGTACCACGGGACCTGATAGAGCCTGGCGCCGAAGCGCGACTGCTTGAGCAGCTGCAGGGCTTCGCGCAGGCGCTCGCCGATCTGGCCTAGCTCCTCGGTCGAGGCGGCCTCGTTAGCGGCCTTGGCCTCGTCGACCGCGGAGGCCGTCTCCAGGTCCTCGATCAGGCGGTCGTTGGCGGCACGGCGCGACTGGCCGATGAAGACGTTGGCAAGCGCCCAGACGACGGTGAGGATGATCAAGGCGACGAGCCGCGAGGTCTCGCTCTGCAGAAGCTTGACCTCGCCAATGGCGATGAACGGCACGATGAACCAGATCAGCAGCGCGACCACGAGCGCGATCAGCGCCGTGATCACCCACGGGTTGGCGAGGATCGCACCGATGCGCTTGAGGAGCTTCTTCACGAACGCCTCGCCGGCACGGTGAGGGCTGCCAGGTAGGCGGCGTCGGCGGCGAGCGGGCGCGTCGCCGAGCGCAGCATCGTGTCGACCTGCCGTGCGAACTCGGCCTTGGCGTCGGACGTGAGCGTCGGGAACGGCGTCTGCGCGATCCAGGCGCCGACCAGGTTCGCCGCGCGCGGCGGATCGGCGGCGAGCGCGAGATAGATCTGGCCGGTCGGCCCGCCTCGGCCCTCGGCGACGATCGCCTTCTCCAGGCCGAGCAGCAGCCGCGGCTCCAGCATCAATTCGAGCCCCTGGGCATACGCCGTTCCGGCAGCAGCGCGTACCTTCGCCGCCTTGAACGGCCAGGGCGTCAACGCGGGTGCCGCCCCTCCTCGCCTCAGCCATTCGAGCGCGCCCAGCATCGGCAGCACCGGCGCCGGGTCAGGGTCGGTGACCGGGCTGAGAGGCAGGGCCTGCGCCGAGGCGACCACCTTGTCGACCGTCGCCTCCGCGAACGCCAGGCGCTCGTGCTGATCGCCATAGGCCCAGGCGAGCGACGCCGCGAGCGCAAGCGCGACCAGCGGCGCCGCGACAAGATGCGGCCAGTCCGAGAGCCCGCCACGCCTGGGGCGTTGCGCCATCCCGGCCTCGCGCAGGATCACGTCCTCGAACAGGGGGCGCGCGAACGGCGCGCGTGCCGTGCCGCGCGTGTCGTGCACCGCCGCCGGATGGGCGGAAAGGTAGATGCCGCGAAACGCCAGCGACGGCGCCTCGACCACCGAGGCGCCGAGCTGAAGGAGGCCCTCGGAAAGGCGCGAGAGATCGCGCGGCAAGGTCCACATGCCAGCGGCACCGCGCTCGTCGAGGCCGTGGTGCTGACGCAGGATCACCTGGTCGGCGAGCCTTCCGACCAGGTCGACGAAGCCGCTCGCCTGCGTCTCGCGATCCGGCTTCGCCTTGGTGAAGGTGACGCCCCAGACCTGCTCGGTCTCGTCGTCATCCAGGGTCGATAGCATCGCGATCGCGCCGGGCGCGGCATCGACCTTGGTCACGATCAGGTAGACCGGGATGCGCCCGCCGAGCAGACGGCCGAGCTCGGCCAGCCGCAACCGGAGGGCAGCGACGATGCCGCGGTGATCGGCGCCGGAGAGCGCGCTCGCGGGCACCATGATGATCACGCCGCTCAAAGGCAGCCGCGGCCGGCGCTTCATGAGAAGACGCAGCAGCCCGGCCCAGGCCATGCGGTCGGCCTCGGCGTCGAGATCCTGGGTGACGAGCCGGCCGGCAACGTCGAGAACGACCGCCTCCTCGAACAGCATCAGGTCGCAGGTGACGGTCGGCCCGTTGCCTTCGGCTTCGCGGATCGCATCGTTGGCGAGGCCGAAGCCGGAGAGCCACGCGGTCTTGCCGGCGCCCGAGGGGCCGATCACCAGATACCAGGGCGTCGAGTAGAGCGACTGCTTGCGCTGGGCGAGCACGCGCTCTGCTTCATTAAGACGAGCGTCGAGCGCGGTCACGTCCTCGGACGCGGTCGAGCGCGCGGCACCGGTGCTCTCCTCGCGATGCGTGCGCGACGACAGGCGATCGGAAGCCTTGCCCAGTCTGAC
>JBGALV010000045.1:0-16999 GCA_044223515.1 Alphaproteobacteria bacterium | reverse complement strand
GGCGTCCCATTCGAGGCTATCGGCTCGGCCGAGCCGCGGCCGATGGCGCTCACGCGCGGCGCTCCGCCCATCTTGGCGCCGAGATAGTCGGCGGTCGCCTGGGCCCGCGCCAAGGACAGCGCGTCATTGTCCGGATACTGGCCACCCCGAAGCGGCACATCGTCGGTATGGCCGAGGATGACGATCTGCCCCGGCTCGGGCGCCAGCGCCGCGGCGACGTTGTCGAGGACCGGCACATAGGCCGGCGCGACCCGTGCGGCACCGCTGCCGAAGAGACCGGTGCTGGCAATGCGGAGATAGATGTAGCGCTCGATCTGCCCGATCTCGACCTGGCGTGCCTGGAGCTCGCCGGCAAGGCGCTGGCGGATGCGGTCGATCTGCGTGACGGTCGGTACCGGCGCGGGGGCAGCCGGCGGCGCCGGGCGCACGATCTGCACCGGTCCCGACGGGAACAGGTCCGAAAGGCGTGCCGCGAGGCGATCGGCGCGGCTGCCGAGATCGAAGCTGAAGAAGGCGTAGATGCCGGCGAGCATCACAAGGCAGGCCGCCGACGCCGTCCATACCGGGAACGGCGCGCGCGGCGGCGCGTAAGGCACGTTGAGGCCGCGCCACATCGGCGCCAGGTCGCGTTCCGGCTCACCGCGCACGCGGCGGATCGTGCGGTAGATGCGATCGCGGAGGCCCGAGAGCTCGGCGCCGCCACGGGGCATCACGCGATAGCGGCCGGCGAAGCCGATCGCAAGGCAGACATAGGCGAGCTCAAGCACCTCGACCGATCCGACGGGATCGCCGAGCGCCTGCTCGACCATCGCGAAGAAGCGTTCGCCGCCCCAGGTCTCCTGCTCGACCGTGCTGACGAGCCCCTTCGACGCCCATTGCGTCTGGGCCCCCCATTCGGTCGCCATGATCAGGTCGTCGACCGTGGCGCAGACCAGATAGCGCGCGAGCCGGATGCGATCAGGGGCGATCCCGCGCGCGAGCGCCGTCGTCTCGAAGGCACGGACCTCGGCGATCGCCTGGTCGCGCGCGTGATCGAGATTGGCCGGCTGCGCCGAGTCACGCATCCGGACCGCGAGCGCCAGCAGCGGGGCCGCGACCGCGCAGAGCGGATTGATCGCGCCCAGCGTCCACACCGACGCGTCGTCGATCTCCTCCTCTTCGACGCGGGCCTGACGCGCCGGCCGGCGCGGCGCACGGGACGGCGGCGGAACCTTAGAGGCGAAGCCCGGCTGCGGAGCCGCCGGCTGCGCGGGCGGCGTCGCGGACG
This sequence comes from Alphaproteobacteria bacterium, assembly GCA_044223515.1. Taxonomy (GTDB): domain Bacteria; phylum Pseudomonadota; class Alphaproteobacteria; order SHVZ01; family SHVZ01; genus SHVZ01. The sequence goes on along the minus strand of JBGALV010000045.1, from coordinate 15,732 downwards.
GAGACGCGGCCCCCGGACGGCGAACGACCGTCCGGTCGAGATCGTCTTCCTCGAAGGGCGAGCCGCCGGTCACGCGGCGCTAGCCCCGGATCGCCCAGAGATCGATTTCGAGCTGCGGGAAATCACCCGCGACATGGAGCGCCAGCCCCCCTGTCGGCGCCATGCGCTGCCAGAGCGGGTTGGAGCGCTCGAGCTCGAAATAGGTCGACCCGGCGTGGAACGGCAATTGGCGCGGCGCCACCGGCAGCGGCCTGACCGGGATGCCGGGCAGCGCCACGTTGACCAGCTCGCGGATCTGCTCGACCGGGCCGATCTTCACCTGCGCGGGGAACGAGCGCATCAGCGTCTGCACCGGGATCGCCGCCTTCACCGCCAGCACGAAGGTGGCGCCGGTGATCAGGCTGCGGTCGGCGATCTGCGCGGTGCGGATGCCGTATTTGCGCTCGACCAGGGGGATCTGCATCGCGTTCTGCTCGAGCACGGTCGAGAGAGAGCGGCGAAGCTCGGCCAGCACCGGGGCGAAGGTGTTCTGCAGATCGTCGTGACGGTATGCCGGAAACTGCGGCGGACGCTTCGAGGTGCCGGCGATGGTCGCGAGTTCGCCCGCCAGCATCACCGCCGTCGCGAAGAGCCGCTCGGGATGCACCAGCGGGATCGAATTCAGGTGAGCCATCAGCGGCTCGTAGCGATTGAGGATCTGCAGCAGCAGGAACTCGGCGATCTCGCCGACGCCGCGGCCATCGCCGCCGGCGACCCGGAGCGCCAGCGCGGAGGCGCGATGCGAGATCAGTCCCTGGATGTCGATCAGCAGGTTCGCCAGTGCCGAGACCGCGCGGCAGTCGATCGCCGGCGCCGCGTACTTGTCGTCCAGCACGATGCCACGCTCGGCGCGCACCTCGACGACACGGCCGAGACCGATCAGCAGATGACCGGAGGTGTCCATCCCCTCGATCAGGTAGCGCAGACGAAGGCGCCCGACCTGCATCTCGGCCGGGATCGGCGAGCCGTCGTTGGCGTCCTGGATCTCGACCTCTTCCGGCACGAAGCGGGTCAGGCTCGGGCTGTCCTCCGGGCCGACCTCGAGGCCGCCGCGCTGACGGATCGGCAGCGCCAGATAGATGATCTTGTCGCGAACCGTGTCGGGCAGCGGCAGCGGGAGCGGCGGCCGATCATCGTCGGGGAGCGAGAACGGCGTGCCGTCCTCGAAGATGCCGCGGCAGCGAGTGACGGCGAACTGGCCGAGGCCGAGAAGTCCCTGGTCGAGCTGAAGCTCGGAGACGCCCCAGCTGTAGGGTCCGGAGGCTTCGGCCCGCTCCCGGACCAGGCGCTCGAAATAGCGCTCCTGCTGCTGCAGGTGGTGCTGCCTCAGGAACAGGCCTTCCGACCAGACGACCTTGTTCCCCAGCATGCTAACCACCTCCCGGCGACGGGTCGGACCGAAGGCTTAAGGTTTATCTCCGCTGCTGCCTAAGTACCAGTTCTTGCAGGTCGGCGAATAGGCGCCGCAAGGTCTGCTCCCCGCCTGCCCGGTCGAGGATCGCCTCGGCGGCCTTCGCCGAATGCGCCTGGGCGATCGGGCTCTGGGCAACCGCCGAGCCCGGATATATCGATGCCGTGGTATGGGCGAAGCACCAAAGGGCCTCGATCAGGCCGTCTTCCTCGTGGATGTGGGCACCACCGGCCGGGCCGGCCTCGGCGCCGAGCCAGTCGTCGGGGATCCCGCCTCCGCCGCCGATCGGCGCGCTGACGGGCGGCGGCAGGCTCGACCCGAACGGCGATTCGCCCCGAGTCGCAAGCGGGTCTCCCCCCATCGGCGGCAGATCGAGATCGAAGTCGTCGGGAATCGCCGCGCCGGACGACGGCAGCATCGAAGGCGCCGACGACCCCGGCAGCGGTGCGAAGGGGTCGTCCTCGATCGGCGCGGCCGGCTTCTCGGGCGGCGTGCTCAGGGTCGCGAAGAACGGATCCTCGGCGGCCGTGGGGGCCACCAGGTCCACCTGGAAGGTCGCAGGCCCTGCCACGATCTTGTCGCCCTTGTTCAGCATCGCCTGGCGGTCGCGACCGAGCGGCGCCGCCGCACCGTTCATGAACACGCCGTTGGTGCTGGTGTCGGTCAGGATGTACCGACCTTCGCGGAACTCGATCTTGAAGTGGCTCTTGGAAAGCACCCGATCCGGGTCCGCGATGACCCAGCCGTTCTCGTCGCCGCGGCCGACCGTGATGCTGGCCGCGTCCACCTCGCGCTTCCTGCCGCTCTCCGGCCCCTTGATCATGGTGAGCACGAGCTTCACGCGATGCCCTCCGCCTTCCTCAGCGCGACGACATAAGTCTGGTAGTCGACCGACGCGCGGTCATGCAAGCGGACTCTCCACCCCACGTCCTTCGCCGGCCCGATGGGCGCAAGGCCGATCGTCCCGTCCGCCAGCAGCCGGTCGAGCGCTGTCTCCGGCGCCCCCTTGTGCGAGGCACGCTGGGAGTGACCGCCGATCCACTGCTCCATCGGCGTCACCGACGGCGACCAGTCGAACGGACAGGCGATCAGCACGACCCCGCCCGGCTTCAGGACGCGCGCGATCTCGACGAGTCCGTCGCGCGGCGAGGCCAGGCAGTCGATCACGTTGAGCGCCGCCACCAGCCCGAAGGTGCCGTCGACGAAAGGCAGCGACAACGCGTTGCCGAGCCAGAAATCGACCTTCTCGGCCGACGACAGCTCGACCGGGAATTCATGCCGGTCGTAGACGACGCCGCCGCGCCGATGCGGGATGCGGACCATGCGGTCGTCGAGCACGCGGCGCGCGATGCGTATCAGCGGCACGTTCACATCCATGCCGACGACGGGCAGGCCGAGACGATCGGCGAGATGGAAGCTGGAGCGGCCGGCGGCGCAGCCGAGATCAAGAACCGGACCCGACGGAGCCTGGTCGAGCTGGTTCAGCGCCGCTTCGAGGCAGGCGAGAACCGCTCCGCCCCCCTCGCCGCCTTCAGGGTCGAGATCGTTCCAGTGATCCCAGCCATAGCTCGACTGCTGCTGACGTACCGCATCGAAGCCCGAGCCGGCGCCGGCCGCGTCTCCCAGCAGGGACTCGACCTCGCCGGAGACGTCGTCGCGGCAGAGCAGATGGAACAGCGCTTCCTGGACGAAGGCGCGGACGTCGGGGACCAGCGCGGGCAGGCCGCCGATGACCGGGTATTCGAGGCGGCAATCGGGGTTCGTGCAGGCGAGGATGCCGTCGACCAGGCGATCGCCGATGCGCCGCGCCGACACCAGGACCTCGACAGGGTTCGCCTGCCCGAGCGACGTGCGGCAGCGCGGGCATAAGGGCGAGAGCTCGGCGAAATGAGAGTCGCGCATAGCGATCCGGCGTCAACCGCCGATCTGCACCTTGGGCTCGCCAGGCGGCAGGATCTTGCCGACGGGGCTTGGGATCGGCGCGACGCAGGATGTGTGCGCCGTCATGTCGTTGATGCGGGCGGCCGGCAGCTTGCCGATCATCACCGACTTCGATCCGAGGGCCACCATGCCGGGGCCACCGGGCACGCAGCCGGGCAGCATGCAGGGTGCCGTGGTGTCGGTGGAGCGCGCAGCCGGCTTGCCGCCGATCAGCACGTTGGTTGCGCCCTTGATGATCGCAAGCGGCAGGCCCGGATGCGGTGCCGGCGCCGGCACCGGCGCCGCCGGATGGATCGGCGAATGGCAGTGCGGCGCGTCCTGCTTGACCAGATCTCCGACGCGGGCGGCCGGCGGCATCGATGGGCTCCTCTCTCAAGGGAGGCTACCACGCCTCCGACCCGGTTCAACTCAAGACCGAGCGGCGGATCCAGACCAGCAGGGTGTTGGCAAGGTCGCGGAAGCCTAGGCCCGTCGCCATCTCGTAGAGCGCCTCCGCCTGCAGGTGCGAGGTCGGCGTCGCCGGCGCCTCGGTCAGGGACATGGTGAGGCTGGCAAAAAGCTCGTAGATGCCGCCGGTCAGCAGGCTCAGCAGATCGCTGAAGCGCTCCGCGTCGAGGCGGGCTGCGAACTGGTGGATCAGCCCGATCTGCTTCAGGCGCGAGACGAACTCCGCCATCGCACCGGCGTCGCCCGAGGCCAACGCATTGACGAGGTCGTCGGCGATACGGCCGACGAGCCCGGTGACGCTGCCGAGGAAGCGACGCGCCGCCTCATCGCAGAGTTCTGAGACGGAGTCGATCTCGGACGGCTCGCGCTGACCGGTCAGCCGCATCGCCAGCGAGATCAAGTCGTCGACCTGCACCAGCATGGCGACCACGTCGAAGCGGGCCATCTCGTCGCCAGTCTCGACATAGGCCTCGATGATCCTGGAGGCCCGGCGCAGCACCTGGGCAACCATGACACGGCCCGCGGCCTCGGCCAGGCGCAGCTCGCGCTTCGCACCCAGCACGTCGAGCCCGAGGGTCAGCGTGTCGAGCCGGATGAAGTCCATCTCGAGCGCGCCGATATCCGGCGCGTCCTCGGCGGAAAGCCGACTGGCGAGCTGGCTCGAATACGTCAGGAAGATGCCGGAGACGTGGAAGGCGAGGTCCAGCAGCGCCGTCGCCGCGGCCCGCTTCGCGGCATCCTGTTCGATACGCCGATTGAGAAGGACCGCGAGCTCGACGCCGGAGAGCCAATGGCCCTTGGATTTCAGCGCCCGCCCCGGACGGACGGCGGTCGCGGCCAGGTCGTGCGCGAGAGGCACGATGCCGGCTTCGAGGCAGATGCGGCTCAGACGATCGCGATCCGGCGACGCCAGGCGCCCGAGCAGATCGGAGATGATGTCGCGCGCTTCCTCGTCGACGCCGGCCTCGACCACGGCCCGAAGGGCCTGGTCTAGATCGTCGAGCGAGGCCGGGCGGATCGCTGCCGATGGGCGCTGTTCCGCTACCGGTCCTGCACGTGAGACGATGGTCGTCTCGGTCCGGCCGATCGCGAGCGTCCTGAGGGCCTGGGCGAAGTCCGCCGCCGAGGCGAAGCGTCGCGTCGGCTCCTTCGCCAGCGCCTTCTTCACGATCGGATCGAACGGCGCCATCGCCGCCGCCACGCTCGATGGCGCCGGTGCCTCGACCGAGGCGATCTGGTGCATGACCTCGGCGACCGAGCCGGCATAGGGGCGCCGTCCGGTCACCAGCTGGTAGAGGATCACGCCGACGCCGTGCAGGTCGGTCCGGTGGTCGATCACCGCGCCGCGCAATTGCTCCGGCGACATGTAGGCCGGCGTCCCCAGCATCTCGCCGGTCATGGTGACGTCGGATCCGCCGATGCGGGCGATGCCGAAATCCATCAGCACCGGATCGCCCTCGCGCCTGCGCATCACGATGTTGGCCGGCTTGACGTCGCGATGGATGATCTGGGCACGGTGCGCGTGATCGAGGGCATCGAGCACCGTCGCCATCAGGGTGCAGGCCAGGTCCGGGGCCTGCGGCGCGTTGCGACGGGTCAGCGAGTCGAGCGCCTCCCCCTCGATCAGCTCCATGACGAGGTAGGGAACGCCGTCAGCCTCTCCCGAATCCCAGAGCCGGACGATATGGGGGTGCCGGAGCGACTTGCCGATCTTCGCCTCGCGGGCGAAGCGCTCCAACGTGCCGCCGCGTTCCTCGTCGGCGAGAAGCTCGGCGCGCAAAGCCTTCATCGCGACGACGCGGTTGTCGACCATGTCGGTCGCGCGGAAGACGATGCTGGTGGCGCCGCGGCCGAGGATGCTCTCGATCCGGAACTTGCCGACCGTGCTGCCGACCGCGACCATGCGTCTAGGGCTGCACGATGCCGAGGCGACGCCAGACCGGCACCGCCTCGCGCAGCACCGACTCCATCTCGACCTTCAGGATGGCTCGGGTCTCGCTTTCGTCCTCTATCGCCTGCCCCTCGCGACGAAGACGGTCGCCGGTGCGCACGAGGCGGGCCCAGGTGTGATCCACCAGCGTCTCGACGGTCGGCGCGGCGCGCTCCAGCAGCGCTCCGCAGGCGAACAGCTCGAAGATCGTCAGGTGCAGCCCGGTATGAGCTGCCGGCGACGCCAACGCCTTGGCGGCGATGCCTGGCGAGAAGTCGACATGATCGATCATCATGCGATTGTAATTCCGGCAGGCGACTTCAGCCTTCAGGCGCGACTCCGACACGGGTAGCGCCTGACCCGAGCCCACCAGCATGCCGGCGATCTCCAGAGCCTTGAGATCTTCGCGGCTCCTGATGTCGGGAAGCTTGACGAGTTCGCCGAGCGGCATCGGCTCCTTCGACAGGGCTTCGAATACAGGCCCATAGAGGCCGGGCTCGAGCTCGGCCTTGCCGATCGGCACCGTGATCTCGCGCTTGATGCCGGATGGGCCGACCACGAGCGCCAGCGCGATCGCATTGAGCCGCGCGTCGCGACGCCGGGCGTCGAGACGACGGACACCGCGCATATAGAGGTCGCGGCGGAAGGCGCGGACACCGAGGAAGTCGCGCAGCATCTCGCGCATCACCGGGTCGGCGATGCCGGTGAGCAGGTCGCGCTGCTCGGCGGTGAGGCTGAGCTCGGCATAGTTGTCGAGGATCGTGCCGTTGGCGACGAAGGCGAGCTTGGCCTCGGCGAGGCCGCGGGCGACGTCGGCGTGGTACAGCGGTCGCCAATGGCCGTTCAGGTACTCGTGCGCGAGGTAGCTGAGATTGCCCTTCTCCAGCTCCTTCCGGAGCCTCGGCAGCACCTCTGGATCGCCGAGGCCCGGCGCGCCGATCGCGCGCAGCTTCTCGGCGAAGGCGATGGCCTCGGCGATGCCTCGCTCGCTGCCGATGCCGGTCTGACGCGAATGCTCGAGGAACAGGCGCTGGAACGGCGCGACGGCATTCCAGCCCGGCATCACGTTGTAGCTGACATAGGCCAGGCCGCCTGGCTTCAGGCGCGCCGCCAGCAGCGCCACGATCGCGCGACGGCTCGCGTCGCTGACCCAGGAGTAGATGCCGTGGAGGGCGACGTAGTCGAACTCGGGCAGCGACGACGGATCCGCGGCCAGCGTCTCGAACGACGCCTCGATGAAGGTGACGTTGGTGAGCCCCGCCAGCCTCGCCAGCTCGCGCGCGCGCGCGATATGCGCCGGGTTGAAGTCGATGCCGATGAAGACCCCGTCCGAATTGGCCGCCGCCAGCAGGAGGCAGGTCGTCCCCTGCCCGCAGCCCAGGTCGCAATAGGTCCAGCCCTTCTCGCGATCCGGCGGTTGCACGCCACGGATCAGGCAGGCGAGGTCCATGAAGGCGGGCGACTGCTCGCGATAGAATCCCGGCAGGTACTCGATGTCGGCGACGTAGCCGTCGGTCCAGTCGGCGCTCATGCGGCCTTCTTCGTCTGCGGAGGTGCCGGCGCGAACACCGCGTCGGTGACGAGGCCTTCCTTCGGCCGTCCGAGCCAGGTGTTCCAGCCCAGACGCGGGCTCTCGGGCTCCGGCTTGCCGAGACGCAGGTCCGGTGCATCGGCGCCGGCGATGATCACCTGGAGAACGAACGAAGCCTGCATGCCGGCGTAGAGGCGTGCGGTGTCGACGACGATGCGGGCGCGTTCGCCGTCGGGAAGCAGCTGGCGGAAGACCTTCGGCCCTACGGGACCAATGACCAGGCGCACGCCGCCCTGCACGTCCCAGACGCGGCCGCCGAGCACGCAGTCGACGCCGAGTCGCGCATGGCCGGGTGCCGACGGACGCGGTCTCTTGAGACGCGAGAGATCCGCTTCCTCGAGCCGGATCCAGCGGCCCTGGAACTGGCGCACCTCGACCGGCTCGCCCTGCAGGCTTTCGAGCACCGTCTGGAGCCCTTCGGCAGGCCGCGTGCCCCGTGCGAAGTGGCCGGCGAAGAAGCCGACGAGATGGTCGTCGACCGCAAGGCGTCCCCGCAGGCGACCGGTGCCGAGGCCGGAAAGCGCGAAGACCAGCCGGCTCGGCGGGTCGTCGGCGGCCGGCAGCGCCTGCTCGAGCTGGATCGGCAGCCGATATTTGGCCCAGGCGCGATGCAGCAGGAGCAGCGAGCGGTGGTTGAGGATATCGAGGAAGCCGCGAAGCGCCGTCGACTTGGCGCGCACGGTCTGCATGAGCAACTCGGAATAGAGCGGCGGCAGCGCCGCACCGGCTCCCGCCACGCCCATGAAGCCGACCTCGACATGCGCCGGTCCCTTCTCGGGCGCCTGCACCGCGCCGACCTCGGTCGGCTGGAAGGCCAGGCTCGGCGTCGCGTGGAAGCGGACCGGATCGCGGTGGTGCGGGTCTTGGATGGTGACGTCGACATCGTCGACGCCGTCGGCGCGCCTCCGCCAACGTCGGAGCAGGCGGCCGACCTGGAAGAACGCGAAGCGCCTTGGATCGCGGACGAGCTCCGCGATCAGAGAAGGTGGCGATTTCCGGAGCGGGCCGGCCATTTGCGCAGATATCCCTGTCGCCCGCGGATCCTGACCGCTAGGCGCGTGAAGCTGTTGATCGTCGTGTAGGCGCCGAGGAAGCGTTCGAGCACCGAACAGAAGAGGAAAAGTCCCTGACCGACGAAGCGGCTGTCGTCGAGCTCGACGGTGATGTCGTTGCCCTGCGCGACCGCCCCCCAGTGCCGAGAGGCGACACGGGCGGCAACCGGCCTGGTCTCGACCGAGAGAATGCCTTCCAGCATCGCGCGCGTCTCGCCCGAGTCCCTGAGGTCGTAGAGCATCAGGATCTCGCGGAGCGCCGCCGCACCCTCCTCGCCCGCGACCAGCGAGAGGTGGTTGAGCGAGAGATGCGACAGCAGACGCCAGCGGTACTGGCCGCGCGCCGTCATGCGGATCGGCACCGTCGGCGGCGTCAGGCAGACGATGCGCCTGACCGCCGAGCCGCCGCCGGCGAGCGTCAACCCCGGGCGCCCGCCGCCATAGGGCAGCAGCGTCGCCAGGTTGCGGTTGGTGCAGAGCACGTCGAGGCTGAGCACCTCGTCGGCCGGCGCCGCCGGGTCGAAGTCGGCGTCGACGAGGGTCAGGAACAGCTCGGTTCCCTTGTCGCGGCCGGAACCCGGGCGCCGCGCGGTGAACCAGTAGCAGCGCGGACGCTCGGCGCCATGATGATCGAGCCCGTACATCGGCAGGACGTTGCGGCTTTGCCCGGTGCCGTCGGTCGAGCGCACGGAGACGATCGAATGCACCTCGGTCGTCATCGGCCGACGGGAGTCGGCGACGATCCGGTACTCCGAGGACGCATGGTCGATCGCGATCGGCTCGGCGCGCAAAGGGAACAGGTTGGCGACCGGCGCACAGCCGAGCGCGATCGCCTCGGCCGTGACGCTGCGCTCGAGCTCGGGGAAGGTCTTGTCGAAATAGAGGAAGAGGTCGAGCTTGCCGCCGGCGGCCTTCGCCTCGTCGATCCCCTCGACCGTGAAGTAGAGATGCTTCTCCGGGAAGGCGAAGTATTCGGTGAGCAGCCCGTAGGCCGAGAGCGTTCGCTTCGGATAGGGCAGCAAGGCTTCGTCGGGCTCGAAGCCGACCGGCTTGATGCAGGCGGGATCGAGGATCACCGGGTTGCGGTCGGCCGGCGACTCCGCCAGCGCGACCGAGAGCGTGTGATTGAAGATCAGCTCGTAGAGCTGATGCGCCGCCACGCCACGGAGGAAGAAGCGGAGATCCTTGATCCCGAGCTGGGAGATCTTCTTGTCGGCGGCCAGCGCCTTCAGCGAGATCCTGAGGCAGGCGGCGGCACCCGACGCCGCCGCGTTGGGCGGTGCGGTCAACGGCCGGCCGGCGAGCGCCACGGTATCGATGTCGATCGGCCACAGGGTCGTCGGGTAGCAGGTGCGGAAGCGACAGCTCTCGCCGTTCAGGGACTCGCTGTCGAGCTCAGTGGCGGCCGGCAGGACATGGCTGCCGTCGAGGTCCGGCACAGGCTGGAACTGGACGGTCGCGAACGACGGGATCGGCGCCAGATAGTGCGGGTAGAGCGTGTCGAGAAGGCCCGAGGTCAGTTCGGGAAAATCGTCGTCGAGGCGAAGCTGGACCCGGGCATTGAGGAACGCGACCGCCTCGATCAGGCGCTCGACATGCGGGTCCTCGATCGCGTCCGCGGTGACCCGTAGCCGGCCCGCGACCTTCGGGTGCGCCTCGGCGAACTCGGCCGCCAGCCGCCGGACCGCGTCCAGCTCGCGATTGTAGAGGGCGAGAAGATCCTCGCTCACGCGCGCGCCTCGTCCACCTTGAAGTGCTGCGTCGACGGCTCGACCAGCGAGTTGAAGATCAGCGACTGCGGCACCGGATCGGCGTGCATCATCGCCTCGATGCGGAGCCCGAGCCGGCGGTTGACGTCGTCCGTCCCCTCCTCCAGTGCCACGCTGAAGTTCTGGAAGCGCGGCTCGAAGGTGCGGATCGCAGTCTCGACCGAGGCACGGAAGCGCTCGCGCTCGGCCGAGTCGGCGACGTGCTGCCCGGAAACGTCGCCGACGCCGTAGCTGACGACCGAGCGATCGAGGTCTCGCAGCTTGGAAGGCCATTCGAGCGCGGCCCGGCGCGTATTCAGCAGCGCTTCGAGATCGCGGCGGACCGCCTCGCGCAGCTGGGCCATGCTCTCGCTGAACGAGACGTTCGGATCGGTCGCGTCCGTCGGGTGAAGGTCCACCAGACGATCGAGCAGCGATCCTTGCGCTGCGACGTCGCGGGCGCTTCTGCCGGTCACGCCATTTCCTCCTTACGCGAGGGGCTCGAACGCAAGCTCGTCAATCTCCATGATCGACTTCAATTCCTCGCCGACCATGAAGCAGCGCTGGCCGACGCCGCGGACCATGCCGTTGCCGTCCTCGAGCCAGTCGGTGGCACGGCCGAGCTTCATCGCGTCGTCGTCGGACTTGTCGCTGTCCGGATAGAGCGCCGGGATGAAGACCTCGCCCTGCGGTCCGTCGGTGATCTCGATCTGGCAGCGCCGCCACAGGAGGTCGAGCGTGCTCGCCGGCTTCTCGAAGGAGAGATCGCGGATCCGCGAGAACGGCACCCAGTAGTACTTGCCGGTCGCCGTCAGCACTTCCATGAAGCCGGCGGTGATATCGTCGGCATCGCGCCAATCGTCGAAGGCGACGTCGTCGCATTTGCCCTTGAAGCCAGGGCGCCCCGCCTCGGATGCGGCGATCGCCTTGGCGGCGCCGGCGAGATCACCCTGACGGCGCAGCACGATCGACTGGAGGGACTGCTTCATCCATTCCGGCGGCTGGTCGATGAACTCGGGCAGGCGTCCGTCGCGCCACACCTCGCGGCGGAACAGTTCGGCGCGAAGCAGGTGCCGGACCCAGGCGACCGGCACCGCCGCCTCGGCGCTCTGCTGCGAGATGATATCGAAAGTCCGGTCCGCGCGGTCGATCTCGCCGGCGAAGCAGAGGAGCTCACCGAGAAAGGCACGGCGCCTTGTGTCGGCCGGGTTGGCCTTGATCTCGGCGTTCAGCGCTTCGATCGCGGGCTTGAGCTTTCCCTGGTCGAAAAGCTCTTTGGGGCTGGGCACGGGCGATACTCCTCAGGTCGATTGGGGCACGACCAACTCGGTGGTCAAGCTGAAGGCGGATTCGACGAGATCGAGCTGGAAATGCGGACGCAACTGGATCAGGCACTGGTACACGCCGGGCTTGCCGGGCGTCTCCTTTACCTGGACAGAGGCTTCGCGCAGCGGATAGCGGGCCTTCATCTCCATGCTCGCGGCTTCATTGCCGAGCGAGAAGCCCATCAGCCACTTGTGCAGGCGGTCCTCGATCTCCTCGGGCGTGATCATCGAACCGACCGCGTCGCGCACCATGACCTTGAGATGGTGGGCGAAGCGGCTGACGCAGAGCATGTACTGCAGCATGGTCGAGAGCTTGGCCGACGCGTTGGCGTCCGCCTTTTCGTAGAGCCGTGCGCGCTGGATCGACTGGTTGGAGTAGAAGACGAGGTCGCTGCGGAAGCGGCACGGGTTGAGCGCAATGAAGCCGAGTTCCGAGAGCACGCGATCCTGCGTCTCGGTCAGCATCACCTCGGCCGAGGACTGGCCCGGATTCCCCGAGCCTTCGGCGTCGAAGCGGCGGGTCGGAAGATCGGAGACGAGGCCGCCGCCGGTGCCGTCCGAATGCAGCCCCCTTATGTCGGCGAACCAGCGATAGTCGCCGAAGGCGCGGATGACGACCGAGGCGAAGGCGAAGACACCGCTGCCCCAGAGATGGTCCTCGTGGTCGATGACCTCTTCCCGATAGCGGAATCCCAGCGCTCGCTGCGGCTCGTCGCCATAAGGCGTGCGCATCAGCACGCGCGGCAGGACGACACCGAGGAAGCGCGCCTCCTCCATCGCCTGCAGCTGATGCCAGCGGGCGTAATCGGGGTGGCGGAAGGGCGATGCGAGATCGATCGGCTGGCCGAGATCGGACCAGGAGTCGAGGCCGAGCAGGACGGGCGTCGCGCCGACGACGAGCGGCGCGAAGGCGGCGGCGGCGATCACCGCAAGGCCGCGGAGCGCGCTGACGTCGTCGGTATTGTGGCCGGGCGTACGCCGGTGCTGCACGTCATAGACGCCGATCAGAAGGCCGTAGGGCCGGCCGCCGGCGGTGCCGAACTCGTCCTCGTAGACCTTCTCGAACATCGCGCTCTGGTCGAACTCGACCGCGCGCTCCTGGTCGCGGCAGACCTCGGCCCAGCTCGCCTGCAGGACGCGGATGACGACGCCGTCGGTATTGGCGGCCTGGGACGTGAGATATTCGAGGCCGCGCCACGCCGCCTCGAGCCGCTGGAACTGCGGGTGATGCAGGATCGCATCGACCTGCTCGGCGATCAGGGAGTCGATGAGCGCGATGTCGCGATCGACGACGTCGCGGAGCGAGGCACCTCCCCGCTCCGCGATGCGACGCAGGCCTTCAGGCCCGAACCAGTCGGCGAGAGACTCCAGCAGACCTCCGACGGCCGACGGCGGCGCCTTTGCCACCGTCTGATCGACCGCCTCCTCCGGCGCGAGCATCGGAGGTCACGACGTGCCGGTCACCCCATCTTCGGGATGCGGGCGACCATGCGCATGGAGGTGGTGAGTTCCTCCATCTGCAGCCACGGACGCATGTAGGCGACCGCCTGGTAGGAGCCCGGCGCGCCGGGGACTTCCTTGACCGAGACGGCGGCCTCGGCCAGCGGGTACTGCGCCTTCATCTCGGCCGACGCCTGGGCGTTGCCGTTGACGTACTGCGAGATCCAGCGGTTCAGCCAGACTTCGCAGTCCGAGGCCTCCATGAACGAGCCGATCTTGTCGCGCGCCAGGACCTTCAGGTAGTGCGCGAAGCGCGACGAGGCCATCATGTACGGCAGGCGCGCCGAGATCGCCGCATTGGCGGTCGCGTCGGGGGAGTCGTACTTCTTCGGCTTCTGCGTGGTCTGCGCGCCGAAGAACACCGCGTAGTCGGTGCCCTTGTAGTGGCAGAGCGGCAGGAAGCCGAGCTTCGAGAGCTCGGCCTCGCGGCGATCGGTGATGCCGATCTCGGTCGGGCACTTCTGGTCGATGTCGCCGTCGTCGCTGGTGAAGGTGTAGCTCGGCAGGTTCTCGACCTTGCCGCCGCCTTCGGCGCCGCGGATCGCGGTGCACCACTTGTACTGCGAGAAGGCGCTGGTCATGCGGCCGGCGAGCACGTAGGCGGCGTTGGACCAGCAGAACTCCTCGTGCTGCATCGGGCGGGTTGCGCCCTTCGCATCGGTCGGAGCCTCCTCGAAGGCGAACTCCTCGATCGTCTTGGTCTTGGAGCCGTACGGCAGGCGGCCGAGCACGCGGGGCATCGCCAAGGTGACGAAGCGCGAGTCCTCGCTGTCGCGGAAGCTCCGCCACTTGGCGTATTCCGCCGACTCGAAGATCTTCTCCATGTCGCGCGGCTTGGAGAGCTCGGTGTAGTCCTTCATCCCGAACATGCCGGGGCCGGCCGCGGTGACGAAGGGCGCGAACGAGGCCGCCGCGACCTGCGACATGCCGGTCAGCAGCTCGATGTCCTCGGGATGGTTGGTGAACTCGTAGTCGCCGACCAGCGCACCGTACGGCTCGCCGCCGGGAGTGCCGAATTCCTCTTCGTAGAGCTTCTTGAAGATCTGGCTCTGGTCGAACTCGGCCGCCTTCGAGATGTCCTTGTAGAGGTCCTTCTTCGAGACGTTCATCATCCGGATCTTCAGCGACGATCCGGTCTCCGAGTTCATCACCAGGTAGTGCAGGCCGCGCCAGGAGCCCTCGAGCTTCTGGAAGTCGGCGTTGTGCAGGATCGCCGAGAGCTGCTTCGACATCTTCTCGTCGATCGCGGCGATCGCCTTGTTCAGCGTGACCGAGAGGTTCTTGCTGAACGTGACGGTGCCGGACAGCGCCTCTGTGGTCAGCGCCTTGATAAGCTCCTGCGCGCGGTCGCGCTCGGTCTGCTTGGTGGCGCCGATCGCCTGGTCGAGCAGGCTGAGGCCTTCCGCGGTTGCGGCTTCGCCGCCCTTCTGGGCTTCGGTCTGGGTCGACATCTACTTGTCCTCCTTCGCCGGCTTCTCGATGCCGAGGTCGGCCGAGAGCTTGTCCAGGTCCTCGGAGTTCTGCAGGACCTTCTCGAGCAGGTTCTCGAGCTCTTCCGAACGGTCGGCCTTGCCGAGCAGGTCGCGGAGCTTGTTGCGGGTGTCGAGCAGCTTCTTCAGCGGCTCGACCTGATCGACGATGCGGCCCGGCTCGAAGTCTTCCATAGAGTTGAACTTCAGCGAGACGCCCATCTGCGAGCCGTCGCCGGCCAGCGTGTTGTCGACCTTGATGTTGAGGCCGGGCGTCATGCGGGCCATGACGTCATTGAAGTTGTCCCGGTCGATCTGAACGAACTTCCGGTCCTTCAGGCCCTTGAGCGGCTCGGTCGGATGGCCGGAAAAATCGCCCATCACGCCGACGACGAAGGGCAGTTCGCGCTGCTGCAGCGCCCCACCGGTCTCGACTTCGTACGAAATGTGAACACGCGGCTTGCGGACGCGGTTCAGCTTGCCATGAACGCTGGTCATCGGTGCCCTCCCATCGGAGCCTGAAAGATATCACAAAATGACGAAAATCAACCGCTTCCCCTAGAGGCTTCTCCTTAAACCTCTCCTTAAACTTGCCGGCCGTCGCCGCCATTGGCGATGTTGATCGCCCGGGCGAGGGACCGCTTGTACCGGTCCTCGGCCCCCTGCGGCCCCTTGGCGACCGCGGCGATCAGCACGGCGGCAGCCACGGCGTTGGGGGCGAGGGCCGGATCGGGCAACACGTCCGGATTGCCGGGAGGCGCCATGCTGCCGCCGCTCCAGAAGGCGCCGAGGGCGACGTAGCCGGTCGGGATGTCGAAGCCGACCGGCTCGGCCTTGGCGAAAACCGCCCGGCGATTCGCATCGACCGGCTTGTAGACCCAGGCCTCGACCGCCTCCAGGACCGGCCCCTCCTTGGCCACCTGCTCGCCCGCCAGCGAGTCGCGGACCGCGAGGCACGCCCACCAGACCGCTTCTCGGATCGGCAGCGCAAAAGCCAGGAAGCGGATGGCGTCGGGATACTGACCGGCGGCGATCGCCGCCTCGACGAAGCGCGCCGGGGTCATGCCGGGCTGCGCCAGCTTCATCCCCTCCTCCGTCGGCTCGCACCTGGCGAGGATGTCGGAGGCGAGCGCGACCGCGACCTTCTGCAGGGACGGGACCTTCATCGGCGCCTCAATTGATCATCACCATGCCGCCCTTGATCGTCACCATGCCCCCGCCTTCCAGCTTGGTCATGTTGCCTTTGATCTCGGCGGCCATGCTGGCCGTGGCTTTCACC
>JBGALV010000044.1:0-38357 GCA_044223515.1 Alphaproteobacteria bacterium | reverse complement strand
GACGACGCGATCAAGATCTTCACGACGCGGCCCGACACGCTGTTCGGCGCCTAGTTCCTGGCGCTGTCGCCGCATCACCCCTTTACCGACGCGCTCGCCAAGGCCGACCCCAGGGTCGCAGCCTTCGTCGCCGAATGCGACCGCATGGGAACGTCCGAAGCGGCGATCGAGGCGGCGGAGAAGATCGGCTTCGACACCGGGCTCAAGGCCGCGCATCCGCTGGTCGAAGGCCGCACCGTGCCGGTGTGGATCGCCAACTTCGTCCTGATGGAGTACGGCACCGGCGCCATCTTCGGCTGCCCGGCGCACGACCAGCGCGACCTCGACTTCGCGCGCAAGTACAAGCTGGAGGTCACGCCGGTCGTCTGCCCGCGCGACGCCGACGCGAAGAGCTTCGCGGTCGGCGACGTCGCCTATACCGACGACGGCGTGCTGATCAATTCGGACTTCCTCAACGGCCTCGACGTCGAGACCGCCAAGGTCCAGGTCGGCCGCGCGCTCAAGGCGCAAGGCTCGGGCGAGCCCAAGACGATCTACCGCCTGCGCGACTGGCTGGTGTCGCGCCAGCGCTACTGGGGCTGCCCGATCCCGGTGATCCATTGCGAGGACTGCGGCATCGTGCCGGTGCCGGTGGCAGAGCTGCCGGTCGAGCTGCCCGAGGACGTCACCTTCGACAAGCCGGGCAATCCGCTCGACCATCACCCGACGTGGAAGCACGTCGCCTGTCCGTCATGCGACAAGCCAGCCCGTCGCGAGACCGACACCTTCGACACGTTCTTCGAGAGCTCGTGGTACTTCGCGCGCTTCTGCGACGCGCAGAACGCGCAGGAAGCTTTCTCGCGGCGCTCGGTCGACTACTGGATGCCGGTCGACCAGTACATCGGCGGCGTCGAACACGCGGTGCTGCACCTGCTCTATTCGCGCTTCTTCATGCGCGCGCTGAAGCATTGCGGCTACATCGGCGTCGACGAGCCCTTCGCCGGGCTGATGACGCAGGGCATGGTCTGCCACCAGACCTTCCGCGACAAGGACGGCAAGTGGATCCAGCCGGACCAGGTGCGCAAGGAAGGCGAGAGCTGGGTCAGGCTCGACGACGGCAGCCCGGTGACCGCCGGCCGCTCGGAGAAGATGTCGAAGTCGAAGAAGAACGTCGTCGACCCCGAGCACATCATCAATACCTACGGCGCCGACACCGCGCGCCTGTTCGTGCTGTCGGACTCGCCGCCCGAACGCGATCTCGAATGGACCGAGGCCGGCATCGACGGCGCGTGGCGCTACGCGCAGCGTCTCTATCGCTCGATCGCCGAGCCGGAACGCGCCTTGGCGGCGAAGGGCGCGCAGCGTCCGGCGGAGCTCGGTGCCGCCGCCGCCGAGGTCGAGCGCCGGATCCACAAGACGGTGCACTTCGTCAGCGAGGACCTCGAGAAGTTCCACTTCAACCGCGCCGTCGCGCGCATCCGCGAGCTGTCGAACGCGCTCGACGATCTCGCCGGCGACGGTGCCGACGCGTCCTGGGCGCGCCGCTTCGGGTGGGAGACGTTGGTCACGCTGATCGGGCCGATGATGCCCACCTGGCGGAGACGCTGTGGGAGGCGCTCGGCCATTCGGAGATGCTGGTCGACCAGGCCTGGCCGTCCGCCGACCCGCGCCTGATCGTCGACGACACGGTGACGATCGCGGTCCAGATCAACGGCAAGCTGCGCGGCACGATCGAGCTCAAGCGCGACGCCGACAAGAAGGACGCCGAGCAGGCGGCGCTGGCGCAGAGCGACGTCGCCAAGTACATCGCCGGCCAGACGCCGAAGAAGGTGATCGTCGTCCCCAACCGGATCGTCAATGTGGTGCTCTGAGGAAGGAGGGGCGCGGTCGATGCTTCGCACTTTCGCGCTCCTCTTCGCTCTTCTTGCCGTGGCCGGCTGCGGCTTCGAGCCGATGTACGGCGCGCCGCGCGGGCAGCCGAACGCCGCGGTCGCGGGCATGTCGGAGACGCGGATCGCGCTGATCGCCGACCGCCCCGGGCAGGAGCTGCGCAACAACCTGCTCGACCGCATGACGCCCTATGGCCAGCCGGCGAAGCCGCGCTTCGAGCTGCAGGTGTCGCTGGGAGAGCGTCTCGATCGTCTCGGCATCGCGCGCGACGACACGGCCACCTACGGGCGGATCACGCTGACCGCGAACTTCGCCTTGCGCGACATCGAGAGCGGCCGCGTCGTGCATACGGGCCAGAGCCGCTGGACCAACGGCTTCACCATGGTGTCGTCGCACTTCGCCAATCTCACCTCCGAGCAGGCGGCGCGCTCGCGCGGCCTGCAGGAGGTCGGCGAGGACATCCGCCAGCAGCTCGGCCTCTACTTCACGAAGTCGGCGACGTGAAGATTGCCGACCGTTCGGTCGACGGTTTCCTCAAGCGTCCCGATGCCGCGATCCGCGCGGTTCTCTTCCACGGTGCCGACCTCGGCCTGATGCGCGAGCGCGCGACGCAGCTCGCCAGGACCGTCGTCGCCGACCTCTCCGATCCGTTCCGCGTCGTCGAGCTCAGTGCCAAGACGGTGCGCGAGGATCCGGCGCGGCTCGCCGACGAAGCGGCGGCGATCGCCTTCACCGGCGGGCGGAAGATCGTCTGGGTCAAGGACGCCGGCGACGGCGTCGCCGAGCCGATGCGAAGCCTGCTCGAGCAGGCCGGATGGGACGCGCTGGTGATCGTCGAAGGACCGGAGCTCGCGAGCCGGTCGAAGCTCGTCGAGCTCTTCATCGACGAGGACGGCGCTGCCGCGATCGCGTGCTATCCCGATCGCGAGGCGGCGATCGAGCGTGTCGTCGACGAGACGCTGGCAAAGCACGGGCTCGACATCGCGCCGGATGCGCTCGCCTTTCTCTCGGAGCATCTCGGCGGCGACCGCGCCGTGACCCGCGCCGAAGCGGAGAAGCTTGCGCTCTATTGCGCCGGTCAGAAGGAGGTGACGAAGGCCGACGCGATGGCGGCGATCGGCGACTCCGCGGCGGTGGCTTCGACGATGCGATCGCCGGGGCCTTCGAGAGCGATCTGGTCCGGACGTCACGCGCGCGCTCGGGCGTCTGCAGGGGGAAGGCGTCGCTCCTGTCGCCGTCCTGATCACGGCGCAAAAGCATGCCCAGCGCCTGCAGCTCGTCGTCTCGGCCGTCGCCGCCGGGACGCCGCCCGCCTCGGCGTCCGCTTCGCCCGCAGCCGCCGATCTATTTCGAAGCCGCCGCGAGCATGGAGCGACAGGCGAGACGATGGAGTCCGACGCAGGTCGGGCGCGCGCTGGCGATCCTGACGGAGGCGGATCTGAGGTGCCGAAGCACCGGTTCGCCGGCCCAGGCCATCCTCGGCCAGGCCCTTCAGGCAATAAGCGGTCTCGCCAGGAAGAGCCGTAGGCGTATTCCCAGGCCCGTTCTGGGGTATCGCAGCACGAATTTTATCCCCAGGCGTGGCGACCTTCTGAGGCCCGAAGCGGGGCATGGTCGGCTTTTGCCTTGATTTTATTGGCTTCCTCTTGGACCTTCGTTATATCAATTCGATAGTTAATTAGATCAATGGGATAGCTGGTTAAATTCGACGAGTTGATCAGCTTTCTTGGCTAGTACCATGAGTGATCCGGGACAGCAAACCGTCCAGTTGGTCGAGGCTGCTGTAGTAGACGGTGAGGGCTCCTTTCGACCCGTCGAACGTCACCTTGACCCGCATGCCGAGCAGCGTTTCCAGGTCCCGCTGCAAGGCCGCGGTATTTGGATCCGTTTTCTCCGGTTCGGAGGCGGTAGCGCCGACGGTCCTGTCGGTAGTGACGAGCCGCTCGACCTGCCGGACGGTAAGACCCTTATCGACGATCTTCTTCGCCAAGCCCTCTGCATCGTCGCGTCCGACAAGAGCACGGGCATGTCCGGCGCTCAGCTGACCCGTTTCGACCAGCTTCCGGACCGGTTCGGACAGGGTCAGTAGTCGCATCAGGTTGGCGACATGGCTCCTACTCTTACCGACGACCTTCGCCAGATCCTCCTGCGTATGCCCGAATTCGTCGATCAAGCGGCGGTAGCCCTCCGCCTCTTCGACGGCGTTGAGATCCTGACGCTGGATGTTTTCGACGAGGGCAACTTCGAGGGCATCACGGTCCGGTAGGTCCTTGATGACGATCGGGACCTCGTGCAGCTGGGCGAGCTGGGCAGCCCGCCAACGACGCTCGCCGGCGATGATTTCATACGCGTTCGACGATTCCGGATGCCGTCGTACCAGGATCGGCTGGAGTATGCCCTGGGCCTTGATGGATTCGACCAGGGTGGCCAGCGCCTCTTCGTCGAAATGCTTCCGGGGCTGGAATCGCCCGGGGTAGATCTGGTCGATCGGCACGCTCTTGGTGGCCCGCGCCTTGTCGAGCTCGGCATAGTCCTGGCCCTCGTCGCCGAAGAGCTGGCCCAGGCCTCGGCCGAGGCCCCGCCGCTTGCCGTGGCCTTCCTGCTCCTCGACCATCACGCCGCGATCCGCTCGCGCTTCATGACTTCGCCCGCCAGGTGCAGATAGGCCTGCGAGCCCGGGCACTTCATGTCATAGACCAGCACGGGCTTGCCATGCGACGGCGCTTCCGAGACCCGGACGTTGCGCGGGATGACGGTCTCGTAGACCTTCTCGCCGAGATGGCCACGGACGTCGGCGGCGACCATGTCCGACAGGTTGTTGCGTTTGTCGTACATGGTGAGCACAACACCTTGAATCTCGAGCCGGGGATTGAGCGCCCGCTTGATGCGTTCGATCGTCTTCATCAGATGGCTCAAGCCCTCGAGCGCGTAGAATTCGCACTGGAGCGGGACCAGCACCGCGTCCGAGGCAACCAGCGCATTCAGCGTCAGAAGGCCAAGGGACGGCGGGCAGTCGATCAGGATGTAGTCCACGCCATGGGCGTCGTTGAGCACGTCGGCAAGCTTGAATTCGCGCCGTCCCTGCTCGACCAGCTCGATCTCGGCGCCGGAGAGATCGACCGAAGCGGGCACGATCGAGAGCCGGGGGATCACGGTCGGCTGGACCGCCTTCATGACCGGCAGGCCTTCGCACAGCACCGCATAGGTATCGCGCTCGCGCGCGGTGCGGGGAATACCGAGTCCGGTCGAGGCGTTCCCCTGCGGATCCAGGTCGATAATCAGCACCTTCTTGTCGCATGCCGCGAGCGCGGTGGCGAGGTTGATGGTGGTAGTCGTCTTTCCTACCCCGCCCTTCTGGTTCGCGACGGCGATGATGCGCGGCCGGCTGGACGTACCCACCGGAAGCTCGATCAGATCGGTCATTTTTTGCGCTCCACCCTGGTCAGCCTGAGGATTACGCTCGTAGGACTAGTCCGACTTGCGAGGCGTTCCACGGTCATATTCCACCCTTTGAGCGCCTCCGTCAATTCCTGATCGACGGATTCGCCCTTGGGGAAGAGGATTACCGTCTCCGGATCGAGGAAGTCCTCAGCCATATCGAGGAGCTTCGGGACGGGTGCGAGGGCACGGGCGGTCACACTGGAGGCTTTCCAGGGGGTCAGGTGCTCTATCCGGGCCTCGTGGATCGTCATACCGAGTGCGAGCTGCCGGTCGATCTCCCTGAGGAAGGCACACTTCCGGCTGTCCGACTCCACAAGGTGGACATCCCGGGCGCCCATGGCCGCCAGCACGGCTCCCGGAAAGCCGGCCCCACTCCCGAAATCGACCAGACCAGGCTTCTCGGAGAGGTGCGGATAGAGCTGGGCCGAGTCCAGGAAGTGTCTTTGCCAGACATCGGCGGCCGTCGACTTCCCGATCAAGTTCAGCGCCCGCTGCCATTTGGCCAGGAGAGACTCATACAGGCGCAGCCGGTCGAGTGTTTCACGTGAAACACTGGTCGCGGCCGCAAATTCCTCGGGTGTCATGCCTTCGCGTGGCGCAGAAGCGCGACGATGGCGGCCGGCGTGATCCCCGAAAGCCGCGACGCGGCTCCGATCGTCGCCGGGCGGGTGGTCTTGAGGATGATTCGGACCTCGTTTGAGAGCCCGCCCACGGCGTCGAGATCAAGATTTTCCGGCAAAGCCAGCGATTCATCGCGCCGGAAGGCTTCGATATCGCTCTCCTGACGCTGCAGATACCCGGCGTAGCGGCCATCGGTCTCGAGCTGGGCCCGGATTGCGGGCTCAATTCCCTCGATTTCCGGCCAGATCGTCGCGAGACGGCCGAGCGAGACATCGGGAAAGGACAAAAGGGCAAAGGCAGAGCGGATTTGGCCATCCTGGGTCACCGCAATTCCCTGCTTTGCGAGGGCATTCGGGCTCGCGGTGAGGCGATCGAGGAGTGTCCGGCCCTCTGCCAGCGCCGTGGACTTGGCCGAGAAGGCGTTTTGCCGGATCGAACCGACGCATCCGACCCGTGCTCCGCGTTCGGTAAGGCGGAGGTCGGCATTGTCGGCCCGGAGGCTGAGGCGATATTCGGCCCGCGACGTGAACATCCGATAGGGCTCGGTCACCCCACGCCCGACCAGGTCGTCGACCATGACCCCGATATAGGCCTCGGCCCGGTCCAGGGTGAACCGCGTGGGTCCGCCGCCGGCGACCAGCGCCGCGTTGATCCCGGCCAGCAACCCCTGGCCCGCCGCTTCCTCGTACCCGGTCGTCCCATTGATCTGCCCGGCCAGGAAAAGTCCCGAGATTCTGCGGGTTTCAAGGGTAGGACGCAGCTCGCGCGGGTCCACGTGGTCGTATTCGATGGCGTAGCCGGCCTGGAGGATCCGGGCGTTCTCGAGGCCCGGGATGGTCCGGATGAGCTCCGCCTGGACGTCCTCGGGAAGCGAGGTCGAGATCCCGTTCGGATAAACCGTGGGGTCGTCCAGGCCCTCGGGCTCAAGGAAGATCTGGTGGCGCTCGCGGCTCCCGAACCGGACCACCTTGTCCTCGATCGAGGGGCAATAGCGGGGGCCGACGCTCTCGATCTGGCCAGAATACATCGGCGCCCGGGCCAGGTTCGCCCGGATGACGGCATGGGTCGCCGGGGTGGTCGAGGTGATGTGGCAGGGGATCTGAGGCGTCGTGATCCGCTCGGTCAGGGTCGAGAACGGCTCCGGCGGATCGTCGCCGTGCTGGACTTCCAGGGACGCCCAATCGATGGTCCGGCCATCGAGGCGGGGCGGGGTACCCGTTTTCAGCCGGCCGAGCGAAAAACCGAGGCGGTTCAAGGCGGCCGAAAGACCAATCGAGGGCGGCTCGCCGATCCGGCCGGCGGATTCCTGGGTCTCCCCCCGGTGGATCAGCCCCCGAAGAAAGGTTCCGGTGGTGACGACGACGGCTCCAGCCCGGATCTCCCGCCCATCGCCGAGACGGACACCGACGATCCGGTCACCGTCGGAGAGAAGATCCTCGACCGAGCCTTCGATAATCTGAAGATTGCTCTGTTCGGCGAGGAGCGCCTGAACCGCCTCGCGATAGAGGCGCCGATCGGCCTGGGCGCGGGGACCCCGGACGGCGGGGCCCTTGCTCCGGTTCAAGACCCGGAACTGGATGCCACCCAGGTCGGCCGCCCGTCCCATGATGCCGTCCAGGGCGTCGATCTCGCGGACCAAGTGACCCTTGCCCAGACCCCCAATCGCAGGGTTGCAGGACATGGCGCCGATGGTATCGGCCCGATGGGTTACCAGGGCTGACCGGGCTCCCATCCGGGCCGCGGCGGCTGCCGCCTCGGTCCCGGCGTGACCTCCGCCTATGACGACGACGTCGAAATGCATGTCCTCATTTTACCCGCCGCATGTTTCACGTGAAACAACGGCATCACTTGCCGATGCAGAAAGTCCGGAACAAAACGCCGAGAACGTCCTCAACATCGATGCGTCCCGTAATGCGGCCAAGTGCTTGAGCTGCAACGCGTAATTCCTCTGCGCGAAGCTCCGGCCGGGGCTCTGATATCGATCGATCTATCGATTCGATACATACCATCAACCCCTCCCGATGGCGGGCTCGGGTAAGGGCTGGGGCCTCCAAAACCCCCGTCAGCTGACTCGCGGCAAGGGTCAGTTCGTCCACCAGGCGGTCCATTCCCTCGCCCGACGTTACTGAAACAGGAAGGACCGGGCGTCCATCCAGGAAGGGGGGGGTGGGGGCCAGGTCGACCTTGTTTCCGACCACCAGGAGTGCCGGGTGGACCCCGGTAGTCGCCGACCTTACCTCCGGGCGATAGACCGACGACCAGTCGTCGGCCGGCGCGACCAGGAGCCGGAGGTCCGCCCCTTTCGCCCATTCGGTCGCCCGCCTGACCCCTTCCGCCTCGATCAGGTCGGTCGCCTCCCGTAGCCCGGCGGTATCCGCAACCACGGCGGGAATGCCTCCGAGGTCGAGGTGCACCTCGATGACGTCGCGGGTGGTCCCGGCGATCGCCGAGACGATCGCCGCTTCCCGCCGGGCAAGGGCGTTCAGCAGGCTCGACTTGCCGGCATTGGGGGGCCCGATGATGGCGACCCTCACCCCCTCGCGGAGGCGCTCTCCCGCCCCCTGTCGACCCAAAAATGTCGATATATCGTCTCGCAACAACAACAGCTCGGATCGGGCCTTCTCTTCGACCCCATCCGGTAGGTCCTCGTCCGAAAAGTCGAGGGTTGCTTCGACCAGGGCCATGGCCGCGATCAGCCGTGCCCGCCATCCCTCTACCTGGTCGCCGAACCCGCCCGCGAGCTGCCGGAGGGCCTGGCTCCGCTGGGCGGCGGTCTCCGCGTCGGTCAGGTCGGCGATCGCCTCGGCCTGGGTGAGGTCGAGCTTCTGGTTGTGAAAGGCGCGCCGGGTGAATTCACCGGGCTCGGCCGCCCGAAGACCCAGCCGACCCAGCGCCTCGGCCGCCGCAGCCACCGTCGCCCGCCCGCCATGGAGCTGCAACTCGGCCGCGTCCTCGCCCGTATAGCTGGAGGGAGCGGGAAACCAGAGAAGGAGACCCCGGTCGATGACCTCTCCGGAGCGTCCATCGCCGGAGGGCGCGGCAAATTCGGTGAGGGTGGCGACCCGGGGCGGCGGCAGCCGGCCGGCCATCGCCTCAACCGCCTCGCGCACCCCGGCGCCGGACAACCGGATCACCGCCAGCGCGGCCCGGCCCGGCGGCGTCGCCAGCGCGTAGATGCCCGGCTGCTGAGCCAGGGACTTCCCGACGGGCTTTCCCTTATGATCGCCGCTACTCAGAGGGAGCGTCCTTGAACCGTCTCGACCAAGCGACCAGTCCCTACCTGCTACAGCACAAGGACAACCCCGTCCATTGGACGACCTGGGGACCTGACGCCTTTGCCGAGGCGAAGCGCCGCCAGGTGCCCGTGCTGCTCTCGGTCGGATACGCCGCCTGCCACTGGTGCCACGTGATGGCGCATGAGAGCTTCGAGGATCCCTCGACCGCGGCGGTCATGAACGAGCTCTTCGTCAACATCAAGGTCGACCGCGAGGAACGGCCGGACGTCGACACGATCTACCAGTCAGCCCTCGCCCTGCTCGGCGAGTCCGGCGGCTGGCCGCTGACCATGTTCCTCACGCCCGAGGGCGAGCCCTTCTGGGGCGGCACCTACTTCCCGCCGACCGCCCGCTACGGGCGTCCCGGCTTCGTCGACGTGCTCAAGAGCGTGCATGGCACCTTCCTTCGCCAGCCGGACACGGTAGCGAAGAACGTCGGCGCGCTGAAGGAAGCACTCGGCAAGCTCTCATCGTCGCGCGCCGGCGGCATGCCCTCGCTCGACGATCTCGACAAGGTCGCGCGCTCGCTCGCCCGTAACGTCGATCCCTTCTTCGGCGGCTTCGGCGCGGCGCCGAAGTTCCCGAACGTGCCCGGCTTCCTCATGCTCTGGCGCGCCTGGATCCGAACCGGGATGCAGCCCTTCCTCGAGGCGGTGACGGTGACGCTGACCCGCATGAGCCAGGGCGGCATCTACGATCATCTCGGCGGCGGCTTCTCGCGCTACTCGGTCGACGAGGAGTGGCTGGTCCCGCATTTCGAGAAGATGCTCTACGACAACGCGGAGCTGGTCGATCTGCTGACGCTCGCCTGGCAGGACCTGAAGACGCCGCTCTACCAGCATCGCGTCGAGGAGACCGTCGGCTGGCTGTTCAACGAGATGATCGTCGGCGATGGCGGCTTCGCCTCGTCGCTCGACGCCGACAGCGAGGGCGAGGAAGGCCGCTTCTACGTCTGGACCGAGAAGGAGATCGACCAGGTCCTGGGCGAGGCGAGCGCCGCCTTCAAGCAGGCCTACGACGTGACGCCGCTCGGCAACTGGGAACACGCGACCATCCTCAACCGCTCGCGCTCGCCGGACCTGCTGTCGCCGGACGAGGAGGGGCTGCTCGGCCGGGCGCGGGGGAAGCTGCTGGAGGTCCGCGCCGGCCGCGTGCGCCCCGGCTTCGATGACAAGACGCTCGCCGACTGGAACGGCCTGATGATCGCCGCGCTCGCCAATGCCGCGCTCGCCTTCCAGCGGCCCGACTGGCTCGAGAAGGCGCGCGCCGCCTTCGCCTATATCGAACGCGTGCATGGGCGGGTAGACCGGCTGCTGCACAGTGCCCGCGAGGGCAAGGCACAGCATGCGGGCCTGCTCGACGACTACGCGCAGATGACGAGAGCCGCCCTCGCGCTCTTCGAAGCGAGCGGCGAGGCGGCCTATCTGGTCAAGGCTCGCGCGTGGTCCCAGGTGCTCGACCGGCATTTCTGGGACGCGGCGAATGGCGGTTACTTCCTCACCCCCGACGACGGCGAGGTGCTGATCGTCCGCACCCGCAACGCGCACGACAACGCGACGCCGTCGGGCAACGGCACGCAGGCCGCCAATCTCGCGCGGCTCTGGTATCTCACCGGCGAAGCCCGCTATCGCGACCGCGCCGAGGCGGTGATCGGCGCCTTCTCCGGCGACATCAGCCGAAGCGCGATGGCGTTCTCCACCTTGCTCAACGCCGCCGAGCTGCTGCTCGCCGGTCAGCAGGTGGTGATCGTCGGCGACCGCTCGGGCCATGACACCAAGGCGCTGCTCGATGCGGTCACGAACCTGAGCCTGCCGAACCGCGTGCTCCAGGTGATCGGCGCGAACGAGGCATTGCCCGCGACCCATCCCGCGCACGGCAAGGGCCAGGTCGACGGCAAGGCGACGATCTATGTCTGCGAGGGCACGACCTGTTCGCTCCCGGTCACCGAGGCGGCGCAGGTGCCCCCGCTGCTCCTGAAGAAAAGCTGATGCCGCGCCTCACCGTCGAAAGCCCGCTCGGGCCGCTGGTGGTGACGGAGGACGATGGCGCGATCGTGTCGATCCGCTGGATGGAAGAGGATGGCGTGGAGGGCGGCAGCGACGAGACGCCGCTCCTTCTGGATGCGCGCCGCCAGCTCGACGAATACTTCGCCGGCGACCGCTCTGTCTTCGACCTGCCGCTGTCGCCGGAAGGCACGGAGTTCGAGAAGAAGGTCTGGGACGAGCTGCTCGCGATCCCCTATGGCGAGGTGAAGCAGTACGGCGACGTCGCCCGCGCGCTCGGTGGGATCGCCCGCGCCGTCGGCGGCGCCTGCGGCTCCAACCCGATCCCGATCGTGATCCCCTGCCACCGCGTCGTCGGCCAGAACGGCCTCACCGGTTTCTCCGGCGGCAAGGGCGTCGACACGAAGAAGGCGCTGCTCGATCTGGAGCGCGGGCAGAAGAGTCTCTTCTGATCGCGTCGCCAAAGGTTCAAGGAGTCTTGGCCGCAGCCCGGACGATCCGTCCTTCAAGCCGTGTCGCCGCCGCAACCGTGTTCGAGATCGTCCCGAACTTGCGAACATTCTGGTGCAGCAGGTCGAGGCGGCGGTCGTCCTCGTCGGTATCGACGACGAGCTCGTAGTCGACCGACACGATCTTCGGCGGGCTGTCCTGCCGGACCGCGTGCAGCTTCACCTCCACGCCTCGAAGCCGAAACTTCAGCATCGGCGTCACCCGCTCGATCCCCTTGATCATGCATGCAGCAATGGCGGCCAGGAATAGTTCCGCCGGATTGAACGCGTCGGGCCGTCCGGAGACGGCGGTATCGAGCACGAGCTCGGCGGACTTGCACTGCGCCACGCTACCATGCGCATCGACCCGCCTAGCCGTGACATGATACTCGAGCATTGCGATTCTCCGGCGGCGGTTATGCGGAAGGCCGCGGCGCAACATTCCATGGCGAGCCTTGCGACCTTCGCGCCATCGCGAGGTCAATGCCTACACCCGTCGAGTCCGATTGGCTTTGACCCAGGTCAACCGCCGGTGCGGGTTCCGGACAGCGGCAGCGCTATGCGCCTTCCCGTTGATAGTAGAGCAGATCGAGCTCCGGCCCCTTGGCGCCGAGGCCGGTCAGGAGCGCATGCGCCTGGCCGCGGTGGTGAGTCTGGTGATTGAAGAAATGCGCAAGCGCCGGAGCCAGCGCCTGCTCGACCAGATCCTTCGGCCCGGTGACGCGGCGATAGCGGATGAGGCCAGCAAGCTTCGCCTCGTCCAGGCTCCTCACCCATTCAGCGATGCGACGGTCCTCCGCTTCGCGCGCCGAGCGAAGCGACGCGAGGTCGTCGAACAGGATCAGGTCGAGCCTCGCCGGCGGCGTGCCTTCGCCGGTGAAGCGGTGCATCCACACCCGGTCGCCGACCAGGATGTGGTTCAGCGTGCCGTGCATCGACTTGAAGAAGGCGCCGCGGTCCTGCCGGTACTCGCCCTCGCTGAGCTTCGCTGCCGCCTCGAACAGGCGACGGTTGGCCCAGGCGCTTTAGCCGGCGAACATCTCGTAGTGGGGCTTCATCATCGGACGTCTCCTCCGACCTCCAGCGTCGCATAGAATTCTTCCGGCGCATCGATCTCCTTGAGCTTGCCCCGTTCGATCAGCAGGAACCGCGTGCCGATCGCGCGGACGAAGCTGCGGTCGTGCGAGACGATCAGGCAGGTCGCCTCATGCGTCAGGATCTCGGACTCCAGCGTCTCCTGGCCCGGGATGTCGACATGCGTGGTCGGCTCGTCCATCAGGTAGAAGTTCGGGTCGGCGAGCCTGAGCGCGAGCAGTCCCAGCCGCGCCTTCTGCCCCGGCGAGAACTGGCGGATCTTCTTCTCCTGCCGGTCGACCGGGAAGCCGGCAGCCGCCAGCAGGCTGCGGCTGCGCTGGTCGCCTAAGCGGAACGTGTCGGCGATGAAGGCGAACGGCGTCTCTTCGGCCGGGAGCTGCGACATGTGCTGGTCGACGTAAGCGAGAACCACCGAGGGGCTGACGCGGAATCCCGGCATGCCGCTCTCGCCGGCAAGCGCCGCGCGATGGACCAGGCGGACGAGCTGCGACTTGCCGACGCCGTTCTTCCCCAGCAGCACGACGCGGTCGCCCTGCTTGATGTCGAGGCGGCCGGTCTTGAACAGCTTCGTGCCGTCGGGCGTCGTCACCTGCACGTCGTCGATCCCGACCAGAACCTTCGCATGCGTGCCGCGGTTGGCGAGCCTGATCTCGCCGGCCGAGCGCTCGACGTGAAGCGACTTGAGATTCTGCTCGATCCTCTCGGCACGATCCTTCAGCTGCATCGACTTCTTCTGCAGCAGGTCGCTCTTGCTGTTGATGCCGATGTTCTTGAGCTCGGCCGCGTTGCGCCGGAGGCGATCGGCCTCCTTCGCCTCCTTCGCCTGGCGCGCTTCCTCGGCCGCGTCCTCGTCCTCGAGCAGCTTGCGCGCGACGGTGAAGGGATGCGCGAAGCTGCGCGAGATGTCGGGGCGGAGGAACAGCGTCTTGTTCGTCGCCGCATCCAGGAACTGGCGGTCGTGGCTGGCGATCACCATCGGCACGCGCCCGGTGGACGCGATCCAGCGCTCGAGCAGCTGGATCTTGGCGAGGTCGAGATGGTTGGTCGGCTCGTCCAGCAGCAGCGCGTCAGGCTGGGTGATCCAGGCCCGCGCGATCAGGGCGAGCCGCTGCCAGCCGCCGCTCAGCGCCTTGACCGGACGGCCGCGCAGCTCCTCCGGCGTCTCGAACTCGTCGAGCACGACGCCGACGCGCCACTCCTCGGTCTCGCGCTCGGCCGCCGGCAGGGCTCGGCGCAGCGCCTCGGCCAGCGTGAGATCGAGGAGGTTCGCCGGCATGTCCTGCTCGACCATGCCGACCTTGAGGCCGCGCGAGCGCACGATCTCGCCCGAGTTCGGCTCGGCGAGACCGGCAAGGCATTTGAGCAGCGTGGTCTTGCCGGCGCCGTTGGCGGCGACGAGGCCAAGGCGATCGGTCTCGCCGATCACCAGGTTCAGCCTGGTGAAGAGGGGCGAGGAGGCAATGACGGAGACGTCGCGGAGACTGATCGAGCCCATGGTCTTCTCATATGGATGACGGCGAAGGACGGTGGGCGGTCGGCGTGGAGGCCGGCGCCCGGTGTCGTTCGGGGCAGATCAGGGAAGGGTCTAGACGGAAGTTGGGACCCGGCTGCTCAACCCCACGACGGTGATGCATCGTGGGGCTGGTACGGGGCCGCGAGTGTGATGATGATCAGGCCGTACCATGCATCCCTCCTCGCGTTTAGGCTTGAACCGTCGTCGTCAGTGTAGACACTGAGCGCCGACGGCACCAGTGCCTGCCTCGTTCGAGAGCCTGAGTGAGCGACAGCCAGTCCCATATTCGCCAGACAGTCGAGCAATGCGCCTGCGGAGCGACCGTTGCGACCGAGAGCGGAGGGGCCGTCGCCACGCTCGACACCCGGCTCTATCGTCTCGCTGCGTGCGCGACATGTGCTCGCCCTCACATCGACCACCGGATTGATATCGCTCCCGACGGCTTCCTCGCGGCCCTCGAGACGTATCACAAGGACTACTACGAGAAGGTCGTTGAGACGCGCGGAGTCGACTTTCTCCAATCGGCCGCAACGCGCCTCGATGCGACCTGGAATGCGCCCGTCCGACGGATGCTGGCCGAAGTCCTTCGCAGCGTCCCGCCGCCGACCATTCTCGACCTGGGCTGCGGCGCCGGCACGGCCCCGCGCTTCTTCGCACAGTCGACGACACCCCTCGCCGGATACGTCGGGCTGGATATCTCGGAGGGATATCTGCAGGTGGCCAGGAGCATGGCTTACCCGTTTCCAGCTTTATTCTCCCGCGTCTCTTCCTTCGACCTCGAAACGAAGGGATATGAGCTGGAAGTCGATCGCGCCGACATCTTCCTATCCCTGATGGTCTTCTCCCACATGCCGCGAAGGCACGTCGAGGGAGTCCTCGGAAAGCTTCGGGACGTCGGGTGCGAGCACGTGATCGTGCAGGACTACATCGCCCCGCATGTCGAGCGCGACGACCTGTTCGTCATGCTCAATGAGACCTTCCCCCTCTTCGTCCATGACGTGCCGGGCATGCTGGCGAGGCCGGCTTCAAGATTGTCCGGACGGAGAGAACGTTGCCACTCTACGGCGGCTCGAACTGGAAAGTGGTGCACGCCAGCCGGAGCTGACGGCAACCAGCCGCTAGCGCGTGTCGCGTTCTTCGCGTTAGGCTCCTTGCACCCCTCCTAATCAAGAAGACGGAGTCCCCGATGCCCGACGTGAAGATCGCCGCCCGCGACGGCGGCTCGTTCCAGGCCTACGTCTCGAAGCCGGCCTCCGGCGTCGGGCCCGGCATCCTGGTCATCCAGGAGATCTTCGGCGTCAACAAGGTGATGCGCGACATCTGCGACGCGTATGCGGCTAAGGGCTATGTCGCGATGTGCCCGGACCTCTTCTGGCGCCAGGAGCCCGGCATCCAGATCACCGACAAGACCGAGGCCGAGTGGCAGAAGGCGTTCTCGCTCTACAAGGGCTTCGACGAAGCCAAGGGCGTCGAGGACCTGATCGCGAGCCTCGACGTGCTCAGGAAGACGCCGGGCTGCACCGGCCGCGTCGGCACCGTGGGATTCTGCCTCGGCGGCAAGCTCGCCTACCTGATGGCGACGCGCTCGGACGCCGACTGCAACGTCAGTTACTACGGCGTCGCGATCGACGCGGCGCTGAACGAGGCGAGCGCGATCACCAAGCCCTATCTCTGCCACATCGCCGCCAAGGACAAGTTCGTGCCGGGCGAAGCGCAGGTGAAGATCCGGGAAGCCCTTTCGCGCGTGCCGACGGCGACCGTGCATGTCTATGCCGAGTGCGACCACGCCTTCGCGCGGGTCGGCGGCGAGCACTACGACGCGGCCGCGGCGAAGCTGGCGAACGACCGCACGGCCGACTTCTTCAAGAAGAACCTCGGCGGCGGCCAGGCGACCGCGGCGGCGAAAAATCCTGCCAAGGGCGCCGGCACCACCACGCACGCGATCCGCATCCATGCGGCCGGCGGGCCTGAGGTGATGAAGTGGGAGGAGATCGAGCTCGGCAAGCCGGGCCCGGGCGAGATGCTGATCCGCAACACCGCGGTCGGCCTCAACTACATCGACACCTATCACCGCTCCGGACTCTATCCGATCGCCTACCCGTCGGTGATCGGCATGGAAGGCGCCGGCGTGGTCGAGAAGGTCGGGCCGCGCGTGAAGGAGTTCAAGGTCGGCGACCGCGTCGCCTACGCGCAGCCGATGGGATCCTATGCCGAGCGGCGCATCGTGCCGGCCGACCGCATGGTGAAGATCCCGTCGGGCATCGACGACAAGGTCGCCGCGGCGATGATGCTGAAGGGCATGACCGCCGAATACCTGCTCCGCCGCACCTACAAGGTGAAGAAGGGCGACACGATCCTGGTGCATGCGGCCGCCGGCGGCGTCGGGCTGATCCTCTGCCAGTGGGGCAAGGCGCTCGGCGCCAAGGTGATCGGCACGGTCTCGTCGGAAGAGAAGGCCGCCCTCGCGAAGAAGCACGGCTGCCATTACCCGCTGGTGATCAAGTCCGGCGAGGACTTCTCGAAGAAGGTGCGCGAGATCACCAAGGGCAAGGGCGTGCCGGTCGTCTATGACGGCGTCGGCAAGGACACCTTCGCCGCCTCGCTCGACAGCCTGGCGCCGCTCGGCATGTTCGTGTCCTACGGCAACGCCTCGGGGCCGGTGGCGCCGTTCAGCCCGGCGCTGCTCTCGGCCAAGGGCTCGCTGTTCATGACGCGCCCGACGCTGATGACCTACGTCGCCCAGCGCGACGACCTGGTGAAGTCGGCGAAGGCGCTGTTCCAGGTGGTGAAGTCAGGCAAGGTCAAGATCCGGATCAACCAGACCTATCCGCTGTCGGAAGCGGTGCAGGCGCATCGCGACCTGGAGAGCCGCAAGACCACCGGCTCGACGGTGCTGCTGCCGTAAGCTTCGGAAGAACTTCCGCCGCTTACGCCTCGGCTCTTACGCCTCGGCCGGGCGGCGGAAGACGCTTTCGGCGACCTTGAGCGCGCCGACGATCGACTGGCCGACGCTGCCGCCGTCGTCGAAGATCCGATAGATGATCGCCGAGCGGATCGCGGTCACGTGCGCGGTGAGGAAGCGCAGCAGCTTGTCGCTGATCGAGTAGGTGCCGGACGTGTAGTGGTGCAGCGACGTTGCGATCGACGCCATCAGCAGGAAGCCGGCGGTGGTGGTGTCGACCATCATTGTCTTGGCCGAGCGGTTCATCTTCTTCAGCGTGCTGCCGTTGGCGCCGCCCATCAGCGCCGAGAGATCGCTGTCCATCATCGCCTGCTGCTCGGTGACCTTGCCGAGCAGGCGCTCCTGGATCAGCGGGATGTTGT
Source organism: Alphaproteobacteria bacterium (assembly GCA_044223515.1). Taxonomy (GTDB): domain Bacteria; phylum Pseudomonadota; class Alphaproteobacteria; order SHVZ01; family SHVZ01; genus SHVZ01. Next base: position 20,728 of record JBGALV010000044.1, on the reverse strand, counting down.
CGGCGGCGCGCTGCAGATGCGCGCGCAGCAGGAAGTCGCGCATCGTGGCGCTCGGCGCGTTGGCGAGCCGGAGCTTGAGGTAGTCGAAGATCAGGACGATCGCATCCTTGCCGACGGCATAGTCGGCCGGGTCGTCGATGATCTGCACCGTCGCCGACTGCGCCATGCGGCGCTCCGATCCGAGCGGCCGCTTGCCGTGGCGACGGTCGGGGCCGAAGTAGGACGGGCTGACGATGAAGTTCGGGTAGTCCGTCATCATCTTCTCGGCAAGAAGCACGAGCTTGCCCTGGTTGAACGGCTTCGGCATCAGGCGGGCGCCCGCCATCACCGCCACCTGCTCCATCTCGGGCCCGGCGCTCTCGGCCATCAGCACCACGGGCACGTTCGGCCAAAGGCTCCTGGCGTCGCGCCGGATCCAGCGGCTCAGCTGGTCGCCCGGCTCGTCGGGCAGCTCCTGGCCGACCACCACGAGGTCGAAGGGGCCGCTGTCGGTGATCGCCGTGCGCACGTCCGCGCTCAGCCAATGCTCGACCACGTCGGCCTGGCGGCGGGTGGTCAACGCATCCTTGACCTGCCTCCTTATGTCGGGGCTCGGGTCGGCGACGAGGAAGCGGAGAGGGGGCGCCATGGTCTTCCGGTGATCGGCCTTTTACCGACGGTGTGTGCCAGAAAGTTAGAACGATTCCTAGGGCTTACTGTGCACAGTAAATAGGCAGCGCGAAGCTTTCAACGGCAATCGACATCAGCCTACAGGGAAATTGGTTGCCTGAAGGTTAACGGCCCCTCCGGTTTCCGCTGCCGGCTTGTCCTCCGGCGCCCTCTCGCGCATAGATGCGGCCATGCCCGCCATCGACCAGCTCGTCTCCGGCTTCAAGGTCTTCAAGGCCCGCTACTACGAGCACCGGCCGGAACTCTACGAGAACCTGCGCACGCTGGGGCAGAACCCAGAGGTGATGGTGGTGGCGTGCTCCGACAGCCGCGTCGATCCGGCGATCCTGCTGGGATCGGAGCCGGGCGAGCTGTTCGTGATCCGCAACGTCGCCAACCTGATCCCGCCCTACCAGCCGGACGGAAAGCTGCACGGCACGTCCGCCGCGCTCGAGTTCGGCATCCGCGACCTCAAGGTGAAGCACCTGATCGTCCTCGGCCACTCGGGCTGCGGCGGCATCGAGGCGCTCAGGCGCTGCTGCACCGGCGATCCGCTCCGCGAGCGCGAGTTCATCGGCCCCTGGGTCTCTCTCGGCATGCGCGCCTGCGAGGCGGTGCCGGCCGAAGGCCGCAGCGGCGGCGACAACGGCGCGATCGAACGCGCGGCGATCGAGATCAGCCTCGAGAACATCGCCACGTTCCCCTGGGTCGCCGACGGCATCGCCGGCGGATCGCTCTCGATCCACGGCTGGTGGTTCGACCTGCAGAAGGGCGCGCTCTGGGGCTACGACGCGAAGACGAAGAACTTCGCGAAGATGGTGTAAGGCGAGCGCAGCATCGCCCCCCACCCTAACCCTCCCCCACGTCGGGGGGAGGGAACACGAACATCATCCCCACGGGTTCGCATCCAGCGGCCAGATCGGGCGCTTCACCTTGGTGTAGGGGACCAGGTGGAAGTTGCGCGGCAAGGCGCCCGGTCCGTCCATGTAGAGGACGTCGGTCGCGATCTTCGAATACTCGGCGAAGAAGTGGTTGGTCGACTTCACCACGACGATCTTGCGCTTCCTCGGATCGACGCCGAGGTTCGAGAAGAGATCCGGGCCCCAGGCCTGCTGGCGGATGGTGACCAGCACGACGGCGATGCCGTCGACCTCGATCGACGCGGCGTCGCCGAGCTGGTGGATCGTCGGGCCCTGTGACTGCGTCGCGTCGCGCACGCATTTGATCACCCTGACCTTGGCGTCGACGGGCGTGCCCGAGAACGGGCCCATCTTGCCGCCGAAGCGGAGCTGGAACTCAGCCCCTTCGCCGGCGGCGAAGCACATCTTGACCGCGATCGGATCCCAGACCGGCGCGATCGCCGCGTCCCTGATGCCGCGCTCGAGCATGCGCTTCAGCACGAAGGTGGAGTCCGACGGCGCGCCGCCGCCGGCATTGTCGGCGGGCTCGGCGATCACCACGGGCCCCGAGTTCGAGGCGACGCCCTTGTCGAGCGCCTGGTCGATCGAGAGGAACTCCGGACGCACCGTGTCGCGGAGCGAGATCAGCTCCTCGCCCAGCTTCTTCGCGAGCGCCTTGGCCTTCGCCGGATCGTTGTCGGTGTAGACCAGCATCTTGGTGCCGATGTCGGCAACGTCGGCGTAAGGGTAGCAATGCACCGGCGAGATCGAGAGGATGCCGTCCTTACCCTCCATCGCCTGGACGCGGTCGACGAAGCCGCGCATCGGCTGGCGCGAGGTCGGATACGAGTTGATCATCCGGCAGTCGAACAGTGCCGGCGTCGGCTTCACCTTCTTGAGCGCGATCTGCTCGGAGATCGCGACCAGCTCCTCGGCGCGCTCGAGGTAGTCGGTGTGCGGGAATTCCTTGTAGCAGATGAGAAGGTCCGCCGACTTCACCATGAGATCGGTCATGTGGCAGTGCGGATCGAGCTCGGAGGAGACGACCACGCCGGGACCGACGAGATCGCGCACGCGCTTCAGCACGTCGCCCTCGCAGTCGTCGTAGCCGTCGGCGACCATCGCGCCATGAAGGCCGAGGATCACCATGTCGACCGGCATCGCGGCTTTCAGCTGGCCCAGGATGTCGTCGCGGAGTTCCTCGTAGACCTTCTTCACGACGTTGCCTGCCGGCTGAGCCGAGGCGACGAGCCCCTCGATCACGGTCCAGCCTTTCTCCTTGCCGACGCGGCGGAGCACCCAGAGCGGCGAGGAGATGTGCATCGGATGGTTCGGATGCTTCCCCGGCGGGAAGTAGCTCCGCTCCATGAACGCTTCCCGGCCGGTCAGCATCGGCGAGAAGGTGTTGGTCTCCATCGCCAGAGATGCGGTGAAAACGCGCATGCGCCCAAGCCCCCGTGACCAATTGATGACCGAGCCTAGGCCGCGACGGGGCGCCGCCTCAAGCGGATGCGGCCGCCGGCGGACGCCTGGAACTATCGGGGTATTTGGATACCGCACAGCTAACGGCCTGAAAAGGCTGGTGCCGAAGGGGAGGATCGAACTCCCGACCTACTGATTACGAATCAGTTGCTCTACCACTGAGCTACTTCGGCGACCGTCGCTTGAGCGGCGCGGAACATACTCACAAGGGTCCGGTTCGGCAACTGTTCCGGCTTGGCAGTCCGAGAGGGGAGGCGTAGCCTTTTCTAGTCGAGGAATTCACGCCAACCATCAGGAGGCAAGGGAATGCCCACGACGCATAACCTCGAAGATTTGAAGGCACAGCATGCCCGGCTCGAGCACGAGCTCGAGCAGCAGAAATCCCGTCCTCATCCGGACGACCAGACGGTCGCGGATCTGAAGCGCCAGAAGCTGAAGATCAAGGACGAGATCGCGGAGATGACGCGACACTGACGCTCTAGAAGCGCCGCCCCAGATCAGGCCGCGCCTCGTGCCCGGGACCGGGCGCGGGGCGCGTTCGTTTTCTCGGCCTCCATCTTCGCCGCCTCGTCCAGGATCCAGCCGCGGAAGGCGGCGATCTTGGGCTCCTCGGCCCGGCCGGACGGGCAGACGAGGTGATAGGCGTCCTCGGTCTGGATGTAGATGTCGAAGGGCTGGATCAGCCGCCCCGACTCCAGCTCCTCGGCGAAGTATTCGGGCGGGCCCAGCGCCACCCCGAGACCTTCCGCCGCCGCCGCCACCGCCATCTGCGTGGTGTCGAACTCGACCAGGCGGCGCGACGGCCGCCAGCTGCAGCCCGCGGCCTTGAACCACGCCCGCCAGTCGAGCACGTCGTCGTTCTCGGCGAGCAGCGGCAGCAGCTGCAGGTCGCTCGGCTGCGACAGGCTCTGGCCCTTGGTCAGCTTCGGGCTCAGGAGCGGCGTGTAGACCGGCCGGATCACCTTCCAGGAATCCAGGCCCGGCCATTCGCCGTGGCCATAGCGGATCGCGATGTCGACGTCCTCGCGCGCGAAGTCGATCAGCCGGTCGGTCGTCGTCAGCTTCACGTCAATCTCGGGATGCGCCTTGAGGAAGCCGCCGAGACGCGGCACCAGCCAGCGCGCGGCGAAGGAGAAGGTGAGGCTCAGGGTCAGCACGCCGGAGTCGCCCCGGGTCTGCACCTTCTGCACGGCCTCGGCGAGACGGTCGAAGCCGTCGCGCACGCCCGGCCACAGCAGCTGGCCGGCATCGGTCAGGAGCAGGCGGCGGGTCAAGCGCCGGAACAGCGGCTGGCCCAGTTGGTCCTCGAGCAGCTTCACCTGGTGGCTGATCGCCGCCTGGGTGACGCCGAGCTCGGAGGCGGCGCGGGTGAAGCTCAGATGGCGCGCCGCCGCCTCGAAGGCGCGGAGCGCGGATAGGGGCGGCAGGCGACGGCTCATGGCGGCCGAACTATGCATTAGTTTTGCTCATCGACGCAATGCGCAAATCTCATTTGTCGCGATTGTCCCCCCGCCGCAGGTTTGCCGCCCGTCGCGTCCCCAGCGGAGATGTGGTCATGGCCGGCACCCATCGCTACACCGCCACCGTCGAATGGACCGGCAATACCGGCGACGGCACGCGAACCTACAAGTCCTACGAGCGCCAGCACGTGATCTCCGTCACGGGCAAGCCGCCGATCCCGGGATCATCCGATCCGGCCTTCCGCGGCGATGCCGCGCGCTGGAATCCCGAGGATCTGCTGGTCGCATCGCTGTCGACCTGCCACATGCTCTGGTTCCTGCACCTGGCCGCGACGGCCAAGGTCGTGGTCACCGCCTATGTCGACAACGCCTCGGGCACGATGATCGAGGATGCCTCCGGCGGCGGCCGCTTCACCGAGGTGGTGCTGGAGCCCGAGGTGACCATCGAAGGGATCTTCGACACCACGAAGATCGACGCGCTGCACCACGAGGCGCACGAGAAATGCTTCATCGCGAACTCGGTCAATTTCCCCGTGCGCTGCGCCGGCCGGGCACGCAGTGCGCCCACGGATTAGTTCGCCTTATGGTGCAGATGCGAAAAGATCGTTTGTCCACAGGCTGACGGAGGGCCACCTTCTGGTTTCTAAGGACGGAAGGAGTCCCTCCCCATGGCCCATCAGTCAGCTTCTTGTGAAACCGCCCCCCGGCCCGCATTCCAGGCCCGCATCGGCTTCGTCCCCCGCCGTTCCGGGTTCTTCGCGGCGCTCGTCGACCGGCTGCTCGAATGGCAGGAGCGCAACCGCTCGCGCATCCTGCTCGGCCGGCTCGACGACCGCATGCTCCGCGACATGGGCGTCAGCCGCGCCGACGTCGACTACGAGGTCGCCAAGCCCTTCTGGCGCGCGTGAGCCGGACGGCCGAAGGCGGTTGTCTCTGCGGGGCCGTCCGCTTCCGGGCGGACGGCGCCCCCACTTACGTGAACTTCTGCCATTGCCGGATGTGCCAGAAGGCCTCCGGCGCGCCGATGGTGGCCTGGGCCACCTTCGAGCGCGCCCGAGTCGAGATCACCGGCATGCCGATGTTCCGCCTCTCCTCGCCGAAGGTGGAGCGCGGCTTCTGCGGCGACTGCGGCTCGACGCTGATCTGGCGGCGGCGCTGCGCCGAGACCCTCGACCTCGCGGTCGCGACCTTCGATGATCCGAACGGGCTGGCGCCGTCCGAGCACATCTGGACGGAAAGCCGGGCGCGCTGGCTCAACCTGACTGATCACCTGCCGCGCTATCGCCAGCGCGGCGGCCCCGGCGTCGAGAAGGAGTCCTGAGTGAAGCTCTACGACTACGCGCCGTCGGGCAACGGCTACAAGGTGCGCCTGCTGCTCGCCCATCTCGGCATCGCGTACGAGCGGATCGAGGTCGACTCCAATGCCGGCGCCACGCAGACGCCGGAGTTCCTCAAGCTCAACGCCAACGGCAAGATCCCGACCGTCGTGCTCGACGACGGCACGGTGCTGCCGGAGTCGAACGCAATCCTCTACTACTTCGCCGAAGGCACGCCGTACCTGCCGGAGAAGCGCATCGACCGCGCCCAGGCGCTCCGCTGGATGTTCTTCGAGCAGTACAGCCACGAGCCCTACATCGCGGTGCTGCGCAACTGGCTGCACCACCTGCCGTCGATCACCGACGAGCAGCGCGCGCGTGTGGCCGACCTGCGCCGGCGCGGCGAGCGCGCGCTCAAGGTCATGGACGAGCACCTGGCGGCGGAGCCCTACTTCGCCGCCGGCCGCTACACGATCGCCGACATCGCGCTCTACGCCTACACGCATGTCGCCGAGGAGGGCGAGTTCGACCTCAAGAAATACCCGTCGGTCCAGGCCTGGATGGCGCGCGTCAAAGCCCAGCCGGGCCACATCCCGCTCTACCAGGTCTGATCAAATGGCGAGCCGGGCCTTCGAAGGCGGATGCCTTTGCGGCCAGGTTCGCTACCGGATCGTCGGGGCCGAGCCCAAATCCCCCGGCTACTGCCACTGCCGCATGTGCCAGCGCGCGACCGGCGCGCCGGTCACCGCCTGGGCGAGCTTCCCGACATCGGCCGTCCGCTTCACCGGCGAGATGCGGGCGTATGAATCCTCGCCCGGAACGCATCGCTGCTTCTGCGCCAATTGCGGCTCGTCGCTGGCGACGACCAATGCCGACTCCGAGATGATCGCGATCTCCATTCCGACGCTGGACGAGCCAGAGCGCGTGCCCCCGGCCGTGCATGTATGGTGCTCGAGCCAGCTTCCCTGGCTCTGGATCGAAGACGGACTCGAACATCGGGAGCGCTGATGACGCCGAAGCTCTTCTACTTCCCCGGCAACGCCAACCTGGCGCCGCACATGGTGCTCGAGGAGATGGGCGTGCCCTACGAGCTCGTGCTCGTCGACCGCGCCCAGAACGCGCACAAGTCGGCCGAGTACATGAAGCTCAACCCGATGGGCCGCATCCCGACATACGTCGACGGCGACCTGGTGATCTCGGAGACCGCGGCGATCTGCCTGCATCTCGCCGACAAGCACCACATGCTGGCGCCGGCGCTCGGCACCGCCGATCGCGGGCGCTTCTACTCCTGGCTCATGTACCTGACCAACACGGTGCAGGCGGAGCTGATCTTCTACTTCTATCCGGAGAAGATCGCGCAGGGTGAGGCGGCGCGCGCCGAGATCAAGGCGACCGAAGAGGCGCGCGTCGGCTCCATGTTCGACACGATCGAGCAGACGCTCGCCGACGGCCGGCCCTACCTGCTCGGCCAGACCTACACGATCCTCGATCCCTACCTGCTGATGCTCGGCCGCTGGACCCGCAACATGGCGCGGCCGGCGCGGAGCCTGCCTCATGTCGGCGCCTACATGAACCGCTTGCTGGAACGCCCGGCGATCAAGCGCACCTTCGAGCAGGAAGGCCTGAAGGCCCCCCTCGTCTGAAGTCATCGATCGGTTCATTGCGTTACGGATATGTCACGCGATCGCACGAGGTGATCGGCGTATCAATCGCTTCGCACCGCCTACGACGAAGCGACATGAAGACAGTACAAGACTACCAGCGACACGCCGAAGAGTGCGACGACCTCGCCAAGAAGGCCGTCACACCAGAGCACCGCGACATGATTTCCCAGATGGCCAATACTTGGCGGATGCTGGCCGACCAGCGCCGGAACAAGCTCGTCCGCCGCGCCCACCAGAGCCCGCTCCTCAACGACACGAACGACTAGGCGCGGAAGGTCATCTTCCGGCCGCGCCGGTTGTAGGCGAGCGGCAGCAGCGCGCGCGCATCCTCGACGCCGGCGAGCAGCGGCGCCTCGTCGGCCGCCATCAGCCGCCTCTCGAATTCTTCCTGTGCCTCGATCCGTCCGTCGCTATGGACATGCGCGATGGAAAATCCCTTCGGCGCCAGGTGGCGTGCGACCAGGATCGCGCGATGGCAGTCCATCGGATCCTTCTCGGCGCACATCAGGCAGCACCGCGTCGACCGCGCGAGCTCAGCCGCGTCGTCGAGCCCCTCGCGGAAGGCCTTGGTCGCCGCGACCTTGGCATAGTCGACGGCACCGCCGGCATAGCAGACCGTGTCCTTCGGCCGCCCGCCCAGCCGGTCGCCGAGATAGCGGTAGCCGATGCCCGCGTCCTTCAGGCCCCGCTCCATCTCCGACCGGTTGAACTGCGGATACCGGCGCGAGGCCGGCATGGAGCGCACGTCGATCAGGCAGACGATCTCGTTCGCCTGAAGCAGCGTGACAAACTCAGGCCACGGATGGCTCGAATGCCCGATGGTGAAGACTTGCGGATCGGTCATGCTAAGTTCGGTGCTACTACAGGTTTTGAGCCAAGGGGGGGCTCCGATGCCAATTCCTGACTATCAAGCACTAATGCTTCCGCTCCTTACACTAGCAGCGAACGGGGAAACCCGCGTGCCGGACGTCGAACAGCAAATTGCCGACGAGTTCAGTCTCACTGCTTCAGAACGCGACCAGCTTCTTCCCAGCGGACGCCAGAAGGTTCTGCACAATCGGATCCATTGGGCAAAATTCTATCTCACAAAAGCAGGCCTCATTGATGTTCCGCGACGGGGACGCTTCGTTGCGAGCGTAGAAGGCAAAGCGTTACTCGCCAGCAAACCGGACAAGATTACCGTTGAGCTTCTTCATAAATATCCGGGCTTTGTTGAGTTCTATCGCGGCAACACAGCAACCTCCGACGACCAAGCTACACCTCAAGAAGTTCAAGCTCCGTTAAATGCCTCCTCCACGATCACACCAGAAGAGCAAATCGAGACGGCATTTCTCGCACTGCAATCGGCTCTCCGCGCTGACCTCCTGCAACGCATACTTCAAAACTCTCCAGGGTTCTTTGAGCAGGTCATTATCGGGCTCCTGGTATCGATGGGTTACGGCGGATCACATAAGAATGCCGCCGAGCAGTTGGGTCGAAGTGGTGACGGCGGAGTGGATGGAGTCATAAACGAAGACCGACTTGGATTGGACCGTGTCTATGTACAGGCGAAGCGATATGGAATTGGCAATTCGGTTGGGCGTCCGGAGATTCAAGGATTTGTTGGTAGCCTAGTTGGATACGGAGCAACAAAAGGAGTTTTCGTAACGACGTCAGCCTTCAGTCGACAGGCTGTCGAGTACGCTCAGCATCTTTCACAGCGAGTGATCCTCATAGACGGTGAGCGACTGACAGATCTGATGATTGAACATAATGTTGGTGTCCGAACGAGTAGGGCGATGGAGTTCAAGCGGCTGGATGAAGACTTCTTCGCCGAGGACGAGTGAAAGAAGGATATCTAATTTCATGCAGCACCAGATGTCCCTCATCACGCTCGGCATCGCCGATGTCGCGCGCTCGCGCCGCTTCTACGGCGAGGGTTTCGGCTGGAAGCCGGTGTTCGAGATGCCGGACATCACCTTCTACCAGCTGAACGGTTTCGTTTTCGCCACCTGGCTCGAGAAGAATCTCGAAGAGGACATGCAGCGCGCCGGCAATTCGCACAAAGGCGCCTTCGCCATGGCGCACAACGTGCGCACCAGGGAAGAAGTCGACCCCGCGATGGCGCAGCTGCTCAAGGCCGGCGGCAAGCTGCTGCGCAAGGCCGACGCCCCGCCGCATGGCGGCTTCAGGGGATACGTCGCCGATCCCGACGACCACGCCTGGGAGATCGCGTGGAATCCGAGCTGGCCGATCAGCGTCGAGGGATATGTGACCGCCAAGGTCTAGCCGAACGCTGACAGGGTCCCGGCGCCCGGCTAGGCTCGACAGGATTTGGTCCAGGCTCGGATCGCCCTCGTCCAGGGATTGAGGCATGACCGATGTTTCGAAATGGAATCCGAAGCTGCAACGGCTTCATCGTTACTGGGTCTCCATCCATCCGGACACGCAGCGCCTGCCAGGCCGTCAGAACTTCGATCCGGTCGAGATACGCGACCTTCTGCCCAACGTCTGGCTGCTCGATGTGCAGCGTAAGCCGTTCCGGCTCAAGTACCGCCTGATGGGGACGCGCGTCGTGGAATGGATCGGCAAGGACTACACGGGACGCTGGCTCGACGAGGTACATCCCCACATCCCCGATCTTGCCGACGACCAGGGCGCGGTCGGCAAGGCGCTGCCGAGATTCAAGACGGTGGTCGAGCAGGGGGTCGTCGACTGGCGCCGCGGCAAGCCGTCGCTGTTCCTGGCGCACAAGGACTTCGTCGAGATCGAACGGGCTCTCCTGCCCCTCGCGAGCGACGGGCACGACGTCGACGTCCTGCTGGCCGGAACGGTCTTCTACGGCCAGAATGGCGAGAGCGAGTGAAAGCGGCCTAGAGCGCTTTCGCCTTCTCCCGCAGCACGTACTTCTGAACTTTGCCAGTCGAGGTCTTCGCCAGCGGGCCGAAGACGATCGTGCGCGGCACCTTGAAGCTCGCCATGTTCTGCTTGCAGAAGGCGATGAGGTCGTCGGCGCTCGCGGTCTTGCCATCCTTCAGCGTGACGAAGGCGCAGGGCGTCTCGCCCCATTTGTCGTCCGGCCGCGCCACCACGGCGGCTTCGAGCACCGCGGGATGGCGGTAGAGCACGCCTTCGATCTCGATGGTCGAGACGTTCTCGCCGCCGGAGATGATGATGTCCTTCGAGCGGTCCTTGAGCTCGATGTAGCCGTCGGGATGGCAGACGCCGAGGTCGCCGGTGTGGAACCAGCCGCCGGCGAAGGCCTCGTCCGACGCCTTCTTGTTCTTGAGGTAGCCCTTCATGACGATGTTGCCGCGCATGAAGACCTCGCCGATGGTCTTGCCGTCGGCCGGCACGGGCTCCAGCGTCTTCGCGTCGGCCACCATCAGGCCTTCGAGCACCGGATAGCGCACGCCCTGGCGCGCCTTGATCTGTGCCTGCTCCTCGGCCGGCAGCTTGTTCCATTCCTCGTGCCAGGCGCAGACGACCGCCGGCCCATAGACCTCGGTCAGGCCATAGACATGCGTGATGTCGAAGCCCAGCTTCTCCATGCCTTCGATCACCGCGGCGGGCGGCGCCGAAGCGGCGGTCATCATCTTGATGCGCCGTCCGGCGAAGTCGCGCTTCTGCTCCGGCTTGGCGTTCAGCAGCAGGCCCATCACGATCGGCGCGCCGCAGAGATGGGTGACGCCCTCGTCTGCGATCGCATCGAAGATCGCCTTCGCCTCGACGCGCCTGAGGCACACATTGGTGCCGGCGAGCGCCGCCAGGGTCCAGGGGAAGCACCAGCCGTTGCAGTGGAACAGCGGCAGGGTCCAGAGATACGTCGGCTTCGACGGCAGGCTCCAGACCAGGATGTTGCCGAGCGCGTTGAGATAAGCGCCGCGATGGTGATAGACGACGCCCTTGGGGTTGCCAGTGGTGCCCGAGGTATAGTTGAGCGCGATCGCCTGCCATTCGTCGGCCGGGTGGTCCCAGGCGGCGTTCGGATCGCCTTCGCCGAGGAACGCCTCGTAGTCCTTCTCGCCGAGCTGCTCGCCGCCAAGACCGAGCGGATCGACGATGTCGATGACGGTGATCTTCTTCTTGAGCTGCTTGAGGGCGTCCTTGATCACCGGAGAGAACTCGGTGTCGGTGATCAGGACCTTGGCCTCGCCATGCTCGAGGATGAAGGCGATCGTCGCCGCGTCCAGCCGGTAGTTGAGCGCATTGAGCACGGCGCCCGCCATCGGGATGCCGAAATGCGCCTCGACCATCGCCGGCACGTTCGGTGCCATGATCGCGACCGTGTCGCCCTTCTTGATCCCGCGCCCTTTGAGCGCCGAGCAGAGCCGCCGGGACCGCGCATAGGTGTCGGCCCAGGTGTGCCGGGTCTTGCCGTGCACGACCGAGGTCCGTGTCGGATAGACCGCCGCCGCGCGCTCCAGGAAGCCCAGCGGCGACAGCGGCACGAAGTTCGCGGGGTTCTTGTCGAGGTCGACGTCGTAGGGAGAGGTCATGACTCAACAGATAAGCCGAGCCGGCCGCGGATCGCAAATGCTCCGCGACGGCGGAGAAAATTGTGCTCTCGCGAGCGCTCTTTTCGTGTCCCCTCTCCCGCGAAGCGGGGGAGGGCTAGGGTGGGGGCCGCGCGTCAGCGCGGCGACGGCGAGGTCAGACTCCGCGATCACCCTCGCTACGCTCGGGCCCCCACCCCAACCCTCCCCCGCGTAAGACGCGGGAGAGGGAGTACGAGGGGCTTCGCGGGGACACGATGTCGCTCCTACTTCCACCACCCTTGGCAAGGGAAGGGCACCGGCCCATCCTGCGCTCTAAGAAACGAAGAGGGGAAACCGCCTATGACCGGGCGTCATGCCGAGGCTCACCGCCGCTCGCTGGAGGACAAGGAAGGCTTCTGGCTGGAGGCGGCGAAATCCGTCTCCTGGACCAGGCCGCCGACCAGGGCGCTGGATTCCTCCAGGCCGCCCTTCTATCGCTGGTTCCCGGACGGGCGGCTCAACGTCGCCCACAACTGCCTCGACCGCCATGTCGAGGCCGGGCGCGGCGACCAGGCGGCGCTGATCTACGACAGCCCGATGACGGGCAGGATCGAGACCTTCACCTACCGCCAGCTCACCGAGCGCGTGGCGAAGTTCGCGGGCGGGCTCCGCTCGGCCGGGGTCGAGAAGGGCGACCGGGTCCTCATCTACATGCCGATGATCCCGGAAGCGGTGGTGGCGATGCTCGCCTGCGCCCGCCTCGGCGCGATCCACGGCGTCGTCTTCGGCGGCTTCGCCGCGCCCGAGCTCGCGACCCGCATCGACGACGCCAAGCCGAAGGCGATCGTCTTCGGCTCCTGCGGCCTGGAGCCAGGGCGCATCGTCGTCTACAAGCCGCTGGTCGACCAGGCGATCGAGATCGCCCAGCACAAGCCCAAGGTTTGCGTCGTCTTCCAGCGCCCCGAACAGAAGGCGGCGCTCGTCGCCGGGCGCGACGTCGACTTCGCCGAGCTGGAAGCGAAGAGCGCGCCGGTCGATCCGGTCGACATGGCGTCCACCGATCCGCTCTACATTCTCTACACCTCGGGCACGACCGGCATTCCCAAGGGAGTCGTGCGCGACGGCGGCGGCTACGCGACCGCGCTGATCTGGTCGATGCAGTATGTCTACGCGATCAAGCCGGGCGAGGTGTGGTGGACCGCCTCCGACGTCGGCTGGGTCGTCGGCCACTCCTACATCGTCTATGCGCCGCTGCTGCTCGGCGCGACGACCATCCTCTACGAAGGCAAGCCGGTCGGCACGCCCGATGCCGGCGCCTTCTGGCGTGTGGTCTCGCAGCACAAGGCGGTCGCGCTCTTCACCGCGCCGACGGCGTTCCGCGCGATCAAGCGCGACGACCCCGACGGCCTCCTGATGAGGAACTACGATCTCTCGAAGTTCAGGACGCTGTTCCTCGCCGGCGAGCGCTGCGATCCGAACACGCTGCTGTGGGCGGAAGAGAAGCTCAAGGTGCCGGTGGTCGACCACTGGTGGCAGACCGAGACCGGCTGGCCGATCACCGCGAACTGCCAGGGCCTCGAGCCGATGAAGGTGAAGCCGGGCTCCTCGACCAAGGCGGTGCCCGGCTGGGACGTGCAGTCGCTCGACGGCGAGGGCCATCCGGTCAAGGCCGGCGAGGTCGGCGTGCTCGCGATCAAGCTGCCGCTGCCGCCGGGCTCGTTGCCGACGCTGTGGAACAACGACGCCGGCTTCCTCAAGTCCTACCTCCAGGAATTCCCTGGCTACTACAAGACCGGCGACGCGGGTTACCTCGACGAGGACGGATACGTCTTCGTCATGACCCGTACCGACGACATCATCAACGTCGCCGGCCATCGCCTTTCGACAGGCGGCATGGAGGAGGTCCTCTCCAATCACCCCGACGTCGCCGAGTGCGCGGTGATCGGCGTCGCCGACGAGCTCAAGGGCCAGCTGCCGCTGGGATTGCTGGTGCTGAAGGCCGGCGTGTCGAAATCCTCCGAGACGATCGTCAAGGAGGTGGTGCAGATGGTGCGCGACTCCATCGGCCCCGTCGCCGCGTTCAAGACCGCCGTCGTGGTCAAGCGCCTGCCGAAGACGCGTTCGGGCAAGATCCTCCGCGGCACCATGCAGAAGATCGCCGACGACCAGAGCTGGAAGATGCCGGCGACGATCGACGACCCGGTGGTGCTGCAGGAGATCACCGACGGCCTGAAGACCGTCGGCTACGCGAAGGGGTCGTCGTAGAACCCTCCCTCGCGTCGTACGCGGGGGAGGGCAGGGTGGGGGCCCTGGCTCGACGCGGATGAAGCACGCACGAGATGCAGACCGAGCCAAGCCCCCACCCCAACCCTCCCCCGTCTGCTCCGCAGCCGAGGGAGGGGGCACGAGGAGCAGCGGTGAACGACGAGACCAAGCTCCACACCTGGCGCATCGAGGAGCGCGAGTATCGGCGCCAGGAGGAGCGGCGCGGGCGGCGGCATGCGTACGAGGCGCTGGTGCCGGCGAAGACCGCGCTCGTCGTCGTCGACATGGTGCCGTTCTTCGTCAACGAGTCCGCCTATTGCCGCGGCATCGTTCCCAACATCAACGCGATCGCCGCTTGCCTACGCGGTGCCGGCGGCCTCGTCGCCTGGGTGGTGCCGGGCACGCCGCGTCATCCCGATCACCACCGCGCGTTCTATGGCGAGAAGATCGCGGCACTCTATGCCGGCTCGGGCGGCACCGGTCCGCTTCCGTCGCGGATCTGGCCGGGGCTCGCGCAGGACGCGACCGATCTCTTCGTCGAGAAGCCCGGGCCCAGCGCCTTCCTGCCCGGCTATTGCGACCTGCCGGAGATCCTGAAGGCGCGTGGCATCGATACGGTGCTGATCACCGGCACGGTCACCAACGTCTGCTGCGAGTCCTCGGCGCGCGACGCGAGCTCGACCGGCTTTCGCGTGGTCTTGGTCGCCGATGGCAACGCCGCCATCCGCGACGAGACCCACAACGCGACGCTGCACACGATCTACCGCAGCTTCGGCGACGTGCGCCCGACCGCCGAGGTGATCGGCCTCATCGAAAAGCGAGTTTGATCCGCCTGGATCGGGCGGGTTGTCGCTGGACCCGGCCGATGCGACTCGTTCACCATGGGTTCTCGCTCGAAGGGGGATTCCCACTGGCCGATGCATAAGCGCGCGCTTTCCCGCTTTCTTCCCGCGCTGCTCGCGGCTGCCTTCCTCGCGATCGGTGTCGGCTCGGCGCACGCCGATACCGCTTCACCCGCGGCATCCCAGGTCGAGCGCCGCGGCGCCACAATCCGCATCTTCCCCCGCGCCGCGACCGCGACCGCGCCGGCGGCCGCCGTCGGCGACGTGTCGGTGCCGTCGGCGAGCAGCACCTTCCGCCGCGTCACCGACACCTCCGCGCTTCCCAACGCCACGGTCGGCTATCTCGACGTCGTCCTCCTCAACGGCTTCGCCAAGCGCTGCTCAGGCATCGCGGTCGCCGCCAAGGTGGTGATGACCAGCGCCAGCTGCCTCAAGCCCGGCCGCGACGTCGACGGCGCGCTCGCCGCCCAGATCCAGTTCACCGCCGGGCTGACGCAGTCCTCGGCAGGGGGCGCGCTGACCTCCGCCTTTACGACCCAGTCCTTCCATCACTACGAGATGCTGAGCCAGTTCTACGACGGCGCCAGCACCGGCCCGGACTTCGCCGCGGTCTTCTTCAGCAATGCGGTCACCGGCGCCACCTCGTTCGTCGACGTGGCGAGCGCGCTCGGCCGCACGCCGTCGTCCGCCAGCGTGATCGGCTATGCGACGACGGCCGCCGGCGAGTCCGGCAGCCACGCGCAGTGGCAGAGCGAAGGCGCGCTCTCGGACTCGAGCGAGCGCCGCCTCGTCTTCCCGATCCCCTACGACAGCGCGCTTTCCGGCGCACCGGTGATCGAGAACAACAGCCTCGTCGGCTTCGCCGTCGGCGCGGTCTCCGCCGGGCTCACGGCGAGCCGCATGCTGGACTCCGACAAGAACCACATCAGGCGCTGGCTGGGATTGCCGGCGTTGCACGAGTCGATCGAGACCGGCTGGTGGTGGGCGCCGAGCGAATCCGGCCGCGGCTACTTCATCGAAGTCAAAAGCGACCGGATGTTCTTCGGCATGATGAGCTACGGCGCCGACGGGCGGCCGAGCTGGCGGGTCGCCTACGGCCAGATGGCGTCCACGCGCAGCTTCCGCGGAGAGCTGGTCGGCTTCTCGGACGGGGCCACGATCGGTGCTGCCTATCGGGCGCCGACGGTGCGCGACACGATCCCGGTCGAGATCGATTTCCAGGATGGGCAGCTGGCGACGCTGACGCTGCCGTGGACCACGATCGCGATCGAGCGCTTTCCGGTCGTGCCGTTCGGACCCGGCTTCGGTGCGAGCGAGGCCCCGTATCCGGAGAGCGGCTTCTGGTGGAACGCGTCGGAGCCCGGCACCGGCATCGTGCTCGAGGTGCAGGGCAACGTGATGATGATCGGTCTGCTCGACTACGACACTGCCGGCCGCTCGCGCTGGACCTATGCGAGCGCGGACATGCTTTTCGGGCTTCTGTTCACGGCCCCGGTCCTCGACGTCGCTGCCGGGCCGCCGGACGGCCAGGGGTGGCGTCCGGTCGGCGACGTGATGCCCGGCAGCAATATCGTGGTCGAGGTCAAGTCCAGGACGTCGGTCGTCCTGGTCCAGCCCAACGGCAGGCGCGTCTCGCTCGAACGCTTTCCGTTCTAGCGATCAGCCGCGACGGTCGAACGGCCCGCGATCGCGATCACGGTCGCGCTCGCCCTGCTGGGCCATGTGCGGCTCGAGCGGCTTCGGCGCCGGGATCGTCGCCGCCTCTTCCGCCGTCATGTAGCGAACGCCGATCGAGGGCAGCGTGGCGCCGGCCTTGGTCGCCGCCGCGTCGAGATCGGCCTGGGCGCAGAGGCCCAGCGCCACCGGATTGCGGGGACGGATGTTCGCCGTGTTCCAGTGGGTGCGGTCGCGGACAGCGGCGATGGTCGACTTGGTGGTGCCGAGCAGCTTGCCGATCTGGCCGTCGGTCATGTCGGGGTAGTTCTTGACCAGCCAGGAGATCGCGTCCGGCTTGTCGCCGCGCTTGGCGATCGGGGTGTAGCGCGGGCCTTTGTTGCGCGAGACCGGCTGCGGCAGGTTGTCGGTGCTGATCATCTTCAGGCGCGCCGCCGGATCCTTCTGCGCCCGGTCGAGCTCTTCCTGGGTCAGCTGGCCGTTGGCGACGGGATCGAGCCCGTGCATACCGACCGCGACTTCCTCGTCGGCGATCGCCTGGACCTCGAGCACATGCAGCCCGCAGAACTCGGCGATCTGCTCGAAGGAGAGCGAGGTGTTGGCGACCAGCCAGACGGCGGTCGCGCGCGGCATCAGAAGCTGGCTCATGGATAAGTCTCCCTTGCGCGGCCATCGGTCCGGCATTCACGCCCTTTCAGGCGTGCCGGAACCACGATGCGGATGACGGATTTGACGGCTCTTATAGGGAAGTCCGGGGCGGAAGGGAAGGGCCGGCTTGACCCGGCCGGCCGCCGCCCTCAGGGTGGGGTAACACCTTACGGGGACGACGGAATATGAGTGCGACGCCTGATCAGTTCATCGGCACCTGGCGCCTCGTGAAGTGGATCATCGTCGACGGCGACAAGGTCACCGAGCCGATGGGCCCGACGCCCTGGGGCCTGATCAC
The DNA here is from genome assembly GCA_044223515.1 of Alphaproteobacteria bacterium. Classification (GTDB taxonomy): domain Bacteria; phylum Pseudomonadota; class Alphaproteobacteria; order SHVZ01; family SHVZ01; genus SHVZ01. The sequence goes on along the minus strand of JBGALV010000044.1, from coordinate 3,075 downwards.
CTATGCCGCCGACGGCTACATGTTCGCGATGCTGGGATCGCAGCCGGCGACCCGCGCCAGGTTCGCCGGGTCCGACCCGCTCGGGGGCTCGCCCGAGGAGGCCCACAGCGCGATGTCGACCGTCCACAGCTATTGCGGCACCTGGAAGATCGAGGGCGACGCGGTCGTGCACACGGTCGAAGGGGCGCTCTGGCCGAACATGGTCGGGACCCGCCAGGTCCGGCACTACCGCTTCGAGGGCGATCACGTGGTTCTGAAGACGCCACCGCTGACGCGCAAGGGCGCTTCCGGCATCGCCGAGCTAACCTGGAAACGCGCGAACGCTTGAACCCAGAACAGGGAACGCGAAGTCGAATGGCACAGGCAGAAAAGCTCGTCGGAACCTGGCGTCTGGCCGAGTGGGCCCGGGTCGATGCGGACGGCACGCGGACGCCGCCGCTCCCGGGCGCCCGGGGTCTCATCTGCTACACCGCCGACGGGTTCATGTTCGCGACCCTGATGGGCGCGGGCCGAAAGCCCTTCGCCGGCTTCGACCCGATGGGCGGCTCGGCCGAGGAGACCCATCACGCGATGTCGACCGCGCTCAGCTATTGCGGGCGCTGGCGGATGGAAGGCGACCGGCTCTTCCACAACGTCGAACTCTCGATGTTCCCCAACTGGTGCGGCGCCGAGATGGCACGCACCACGCGCTTCGAAGGCGACAAGGCCTACGTCACCACGCTGCCGATCACCGACGGCGGCAAGACCTTCGTCTTCGAGCTGGTGCTGACGCGCGCGAGCTGAGCTAAAGCCCGATCGCGTCGCAGACGCGCTTCATCTGCTTGGGCGCATCGAAGTAGTCCTCGGCGATCGCACGCGCGGCCTTCTGGTGGCGCTTGTAGTCCTTGTTGATGCGCTCGATCGCGTCGAGCGCTTCCTCGTGGTTCGAGAACGCGAAGAGCCCTTCGCCGGTCGGGATGTATTTGCCGAACGCGGTGTCCTGGGTGATCACCGGGCGGCCGGCGGCGAGGTAGCAGACGCTGCGGTCGGAGAACCAGCCCGAGCGCGGGCGCACATAGATGTCCTTCGCCACCGACAGCTCGCCGCGCGAGGCGTAGAGGAAATCCTGGTAAACGCCGAGCCCGTTCGACACCGGCACGGGATCGATCAGGTTCCAGCCATTGCCGCGCACGAGGTCGTCGACCTCCTTCGTCGGCGGACGCAGCGCGAGGTCGAGCGGCTGCGTCGTCCGCTTCGGCAGGTCGAGGAAGCGGGTGAAGTTCATGTGCTTCGACCACTGGTAGGACTCGCCCTCGAAGTCGATGTTCTTCGAGGAATGCGCCCAGGTAGCGAGGCTCGAGAACGCCTTCGGCGATGAGTCCAGCTCCGCCGGCCAGACGTCGAGATTGATCGGCGGCCGCACCTTGTGCCAGGTGCGGTTCAGCGGCACGGGGCAGTCGGCTTCGCCCAGGTTCTCGCCGATCGTGAACAGATGCGTGTGCGCGTCGATATAGGCGATCGAGTCCTTGTCGCCCTTCACCAGCTTGATCTGCTCGTAGATCGGATCGGTGTCGACGAAGACGCGCACCGGGCACGCCATGTGCTCGTCGCGCAGCTGCGTCGCGCCGCAGAGATTGATGATGGCGTCGGCCTCCTTGTAGAGGCTCATCGCCTTCTCCTTCGAGACGCCGTGCCATGAATAGTCGGTGACCGGATCGAGATAGGCCCAGCGATGGCCCAAGTCGTAGCGCTCCATCATGCCTTTGACGAAGCCGATGTTCTCGGTGGAATCCCAGTGCACCGAGTTCTGCACGAAGGAGTACGGGTTGACGCGGTTGTCCTCGAAGTACCAGACGTCGTGGCCGAGCTTGGTCAGGCCCAGCACCCAGTTCATCCCTTCCCAGCCGACGCCGGCGACGGGCATGCGCCCGGAGAAGTGGAGGACGAGGATGGTTTTCTTACGAGACATCTAGCGCGTCGTCTTTCGTACCCCCTCTCCCGCCGAAGGCGGGGGAGGGACGGGGTGGGGACCGAGCGAAGCGAGGTTCTTATGAGATTGGGGCGGGAGCAAGACCGACGTTCACGAGGTCGGCGCCAAGCCACGCGGCAATAGAAGATAGAGCGTGCCGCTGGCCTTCATGCGTCCGGCCATCTCGCCTGCTTCCTTGCCGGGGCCCCAGAAGAGATCGGCGCGCGCCGGCCCCTTGATCGCGCCGCCGGTGTCCTGGGCCACGACGAGGCGACGCAGCACGCCGCCGGCGGAGTCCTCGTGCGCGAGATCGAGGAACACCGGCGCGCCCAGCGGCAGGTGGGCGCGATCGACCGCGAGGCTGCGACCGGGCGTCAGCGCCACGCCCTGGGCGCCGATCGGACCGTCCCCTTCGAGGAGACGGAAGAAGACGTAGGACGGATTGCTGTCGAGGATCTCGCGCAGGCGGTCCGGGTGGCTCGCGAGCCAGGCGCGGATCGACTGCATCGAGACGTTGCCCGGCTGGAGCTCGCCCTTGTCGAGCAGGGTACGGCCGATCGCGACGTAGCGGTGTCCGTTCTGGCCGGCGAAGCCGACATGGAGGATGCGGCCGTCCTCGAGCTTCGCGCGGCCCGAGCCCTGCACTTCCAGGAAGAAGGCGTCGACCGGATCGTCGACCCAGAGGACCTCGAGGTTGCGTCCGTCGAGCGCGCCCTTCGCGATGTCGGCACGCTGGAAATAGGGGCGCAGGCGTCCGTCGACGACGCGGCCCGCAACCCGCTCGCCCTTCCAGGCGTCGCGCCATTCGCCGAGATCGACCTGGACCAGGTCGTCGGGCACGCGATGGAGCGGCACGCGATAGCGCTCCGAACGCTGGGTCGCGCCGTTGAGCTCGGGCTCGTAGTAGCCGGTGACGAAGCCGGGCGCGGTGATGCGATAGGCCTGGAACTCGGCCTCGAAGAAAGTGCGGGCGCGGGCCGGATCCTCGGGGATCGCGGCGCAGGCCTGCCTCCAGGTATCGGGCATCCTCGGGCACGAGCGCCTGAGCGCCGGCAGCGCCTGGGCCGGATCGTCCTGGCTCCAGCCGGGAAGCGCCGAGAAGTCGACCGGTTCGAGCTTCCGCTCCG
>JBGALV010000043.1:0-39597 GCA_044223515.1 Alphaproteobacteria bacterium | reverse complement strand
CACGCGCGCGCCTGGTCGCCGAGCCGCCTCGGACCGATCGTCTACGGCCTTTCGCTGGCGATCTATTGCACTTCCTGGACCTTCTATGGCGCGGTCGGACGTGCCGCGACCTCGGGCCCCGATTTCATCCTGATCTATGTCGGCCCGGTGCTGGTGGTGCTCGCGGGCTACCCGATGCTGCGGAAGATCATCACGACCGCGAAGCGCCACAACGTCACCTCGATCGCCGACTTCCTGGGATCCCGCTACGGCAAGAGCCGCGCGGTCGCGGTCAGCGCCACCCTGATCGCCTCGGTCGGCGCGCTACCCTACATCGCACTCCAGCTCCAGGCGGTCTCGTCGAGCTTCAGCGCCATCGCCGGCCCGACCTTCTCGGGCGCCGGCGCGTCGCCGTTCATCGACACCTCCTTCATCGTCGCGGCGCTGATGGCGATCTTCACGATCCTGTTCGGCGTCCGCCACGTCCAGGCGGCCGAGCAGCACCGCGGCATGATGCTGGCGATCGCCTTCGAATCAGTGGTCAAGCTGGTGGCGCTGCTCGCCGTCGGGCCCTTCGTCATCTTCTGGCTGTTCGACGGGCCGGGAGACCTGATAGCGCGCATCGCCGCCGCACCCGATGTCGGCGAGCGGCTGCAGGGCAGCGCATCCAGCCTCTCCTGGGTGATGACGACGCTGCTTGCGGCGAGCGCCTTCCTCTGCCTGCCGCGCCAGTTCCACGTCGCCGTGGTCGAGCATGACCACGCGGAGAGCCTGAAGACCGCGCGCTGGCTCTTCCCGACATATCTGGTGGCGATCAACCTTTTCGTGGTGCCTATCGCGGCAGGCGGACTCCTGCTGCTGCCGCGCGTCGCCAACCCCGACCTGTTCGTGCTGACCCTGCCGCTCTCGGAGAGCGAGCCGTGGCTCTCGCTGCTGGTGTTCATCGGCGGCCTGTCCGCCGCGACCTCGATGGTGATCGTCGCCTGCATGGCGCTTGCGGGCATGATCGGCAACGAGCTGGTGATGCCGCTGCTGCTGCGTCGCCGCGCCGCCGCACAGGGAGACCTTGGCCCGCTCGTGCTGCTGGTGCGCCGCGCGGCAGTGCTGGTGATCGTGCTCGCGGGCTATGCGTATCACAAGATCATTGCCGGGATACTGCCGCTCGCCTCGATCGGCATGATCTCGTTTTCTGCTGTCGCCAACTTCATGCCGGGACTGATCCTTGGGCTCTACTGGCGGCGGGCAAACCGCTTCGGCGTCGTCGCCGGCATGGCCGGCGGCTTCGCGATCTGGCTCTACGCGCTGCTGATCCCCTCGCTTCGGCAGGCGCGCGGCGCAGAGCTGGCGACGCCGCTGGCACCCTTCCTGCCCGCGCCTTTCGATGCACTGGATCCAATCGGCCAGGGCTTCTTCGTCGGCATCACCGTCAACACGCTTCTCATCATCATCGGATCGCTGCTGGTGCCCGCTCTGCGGCGCGACCAGGAACAGGCCGACTCCTTCGTTCTCGGCGCCGAAGCGCCGAGGCTCGCCCATGCCGGCGGGGACGTGTCATCTCGCATCGCGGAGCTGCGCGACCTCGTCGCCCGTTTCCTCGGCGCCGAGCGCGCCGAGCGCGCCTTCGCCGATCGCGGCATGACCCTGCCGACGGCCTTGGCGCTGGCCGAACGCCTGCTTTCGGGAACGATCGGCGCAGCCTCGGCCCGCGTCACCATGGCGGCCGTCGAGCGTCGCCGTCTGATATCGCCCCGCGCCGCACGCGCGATGCTGGACGAGGCGTCGGAAGCGATCCGCTACAGCTCGGACATCTTGAGGAATGCGCTCGACCATGCCGGCCTCGGGATCGCCGCCTTCGATCGCGAGAGCCGACTCGAGATCTGGAACGAGCGTTTCCCGGCTCTCCTCGGTCTCGATCCCGAGGCGGTCACGGTCGGCGCAAGCGCCGGGACGCTCGCCGAGGTGCTGAAGCGCCCGGAGACCTCCCAGGTGCTCGAGCGCCGCGGCCCGAACGCGAGCGTGATCGAGATCCGCTTGGACCCGCTACCCGGTGGCGGCTTCGTCGCAACCTGCCACGACGTGACCGCGCGCGTGCGCGCCGCCGAGGCACTGCGCGACAGCGAGCGGCGGATCAGGATCTACACCGACAACGTGCCGGTGCTGATCGCCTACATCGACCGTGACGAGCGCTATCGCTTCACCAACCGCCTCTACCAGGCGGCGCTCAACGTGACGCCGATCGAGGCCGAGGGCCGCACCATCGTCGAGGTCATCGGCGAGGAGCGCTATCGCCGGCTCAAGCCGCATATCGACGGCGTACTGCGCGGCGAACACCAGACCTTCGAGATCGAGTTCCCGACCAACGACGCCAATGTCGAAGTCGCACAAGGAACGTATATCCCGCACTTCGACGAGGCCGGCGCCGTGCTCGGCTTCTTCCTGCTCTACCAGGACACCACCCAGGCCCGCGCCGCCGAGGCGGTGCTGCGACAGTCGAAGGAGACGCTGGAGCTGCGCGTCGCCGAGCGTACCGCCGAGCTGGAACGCAGCCGTGCCGAGGCCGAGGCGGCCAATCTCGGCAAGACCCGGTTCATCGCGGCGGCCAGCCACGACCTGCTGCAGCCGCTGCACGCAGCGCGTCTGTTCACAGCCGCACTTGCCGACCGCCAGCCGGGCAACGATCTCGCGACCAAGATCGACCAGGGCCTTGGCGCGGTCGAGGCGCTGCTGGACGCGCTTCTAGACATCTCGAAGCTGGATGCCGGCGCGCTGAAGCCAGAGAAGCGCGCCTTCGCGCTGCAACCGTTGCTCGACTCCCTCGCCGCCGCCTTCGTTCCGATCGCGTCGAAGAGCGGCGCCGTATTCCGCGTGGTCCCGTCCTCGGCGACGATCGCGACCGATCCGGCGCTGCTCCGCCGCATCCTGCAGAATTTCGTCTCCAACGCGCTCCGCTACGGCGGCGACGGCGATCGCAAGCCGCGCATCGTGCTGGGCTGCCGGCGCGTCGGCAAATCGCTCCGCATCGAGGTCTGGGACAACGGTCCCGGCATTCCGGAGGACAAGCGCGACCTCGTCTTCCAGGAATTCGTCCGCCTGCATCCGGCGGCTGTCGATCGCGGCGAGGGCCGCGGCCTGGGCCTGGGCCTCGCGATCGTCGACCGCATCGCCCGCATGCTCGATCACAAGGTGACGCTGCGTTCCACCGCTGGCCGCGGCTCGGTCTTCTCGGTCACCGTTCCGCTGGCGGCGGCCTCCGCGGTGAGGCCGACGCCGAAGCCGGCGCAGCCGATCCTGCCGGCGCTCGACACCGGCGCCTTCGTCCTCTGCATCGACGACGAGGCTCAGGTACGCGACGCGATGGCGACGCTGCTCGGCGGCTGGGGCTGCCGGATCCTTGCCGTTCCCGGACCGGACGAAGCTCTGGCAGCCCTTGCCGAAGAAGGACGCGCGCCTGACCTCCTGGTCGTCGACTACCATCTCGGTGCCGGACCCGACGGGCTCAGCGTCATCGAACGGATCCGCCAGGAATGGGGAACGGACGTGGCGGCGGCGCTGATCACCGCCGACCGCGACCCGAGCCTGAGAGCCAAGGCGCGCGGCCTGCACATCGACCTGCTGCTGAAGCCGGTGAAGCCGGCAGCCCTCAGGGCGCTTCTGCGCGGCCGCGGGCGCAACCAGCCGGTTGCCCTCAGGGCTTGACCGGCTCCTTGGTCGGGTCGAGCGCCAGATGGCGCGAGAGGATCACCGCCTGGGTGCGCGAGCGCACGCCGAGCTTTCTAAGGATCGTCGTCACATGTGCCTTGACCGTCGGCTCGCCGACCGAAAGCTCGTAGGCGATCTGCTTGTTGAGACGCCCTTGCGCCATCAGCGCCAGCACGCGCCATTGCTGGGGCGTGAGCTGGGCGGCGCGACGGGCGAAATCGGCAGCTTCCTCGTCGTCGCCCGCCGCCTCGGCTTCCGGCGGCATCAGCACCTCGCCGTCGAGCACGGACTTGACCACGGTGGCGATCGACTCGAGCGAGGCCGATTTCGGCATGAAGGCGGAGGCGCCGAGATTCATCACCCGGCGCATCACCCGCCCGTCGCGGGTCGCGGAGACGACGACGATCGGCACCGATGGATACGTGGCGCGCAAGGTTGCAAGGCCAGTCAGCCCATCCATTCCCGGCATGTCCAGGTCGAGCAGCAGAGCGTCGATCTCCGGCTCGCGCTCGAGCAGGGCCATCGCCTCGGTCATCGAGGCGGCGGTGTCGATCCGCGCGCCCTCGAAGCTCTGTCGGAGCGCCGTCTTCAGCGCGTCGCGCACCATCGGGTGGTCGTCGGCGACGATGAAGGTCGGGCCGGGCTGGGCTTGAGTTTCGGCGGACGCCACGTTCGCTTGAGGTCCTCGGCTGCTTTCCCCGATGCTTGGGACGAAGCTCCTCGATGGTCAAGGCTTTCGATCTAGTATCATCGTCTTCCCGCCTCGCCTCCTGCCGAAGAGACGCCCATGCCCCGCCACCACGAGCTCGCCGCCTCGCCCGCCACCTGCCATTGGGGCGTCTTCTCCTCCGACCTGCCCCCGGTGACCCGGATCGCCTCGGGCGACACGATCACCATCCATTGCGTCTCCGGCGGGCCGCCGACCCTGCCTGAACCCCCGTTCAAGATCCTGCCGGAGCACCCCGAGATCCTCGCGAAGGTGAAGATGGGCCCGGGCGGGCACATCCTGACCGGCCCGGTTTATGTCGAGGGCGCGGAACCCGGCGACACGCTGGAGGTCCGCATCAAGGACGTAGCGCTTCGCCAGGACTGGGGCTGGACCGTGATCGCACCGCTCAAGGGCACGCTGCCCGAGGACTTCCCCGTCCGCCGCATCTGGCACCTGCCGATCGACCGCAAGGCGATGGTCGCCGAGATGCCGTGGGGCATGAAGGTGCCGCTGAAGCCGTTCTGCGGCGTCATGGGCGTGGCGCCGCCGCCGGTCTATGGACAGGTCGATACGATCGTGCCGCGCGAATACGGTGGCAACCTCGACAACAAGGAGCTCGGCGCCGGCTCGACGCTCTACCTGCCGGTGTTCGCGCCGGGCGCGCTGTTCTCGACCGGCGACGGGCATGCGGTGCAGGGCGATGGCGAGGTCTCGATCACTGCGCTGGAGACGGCGGTCTCGGGCACCTTCGAGCTGATCGTGCGCAAGGACCTGAAGCTCAAGTTCCCGCGCGCCGAGACGCCGACGCACTTCATCTCGATGGGCCTCAACGTCGACCTCGACGAGGCGGCGAAGCAGGCGCTCCGCGAGATGATCAAGATGATCTGCGAGAAGTTGAACGTCTCCGCCGAAGAGGCCTACATGCTTTCCAGCCTCGCGGTCGACCTGCGTGTGACGCAGCTCGTCGACGGCAACAAGGGCATCCACGCCATGCTGGCGAAGTCGCTTCTCGCCGGCTGCTGACCTTCATTCCAAGGAGTCTCCGACGTGACCCAGTTGTTCTCTCTCGACGGCAAGGTGGCGCTGGTCACCGGCGCCTCCCGCGGCCTCGGCCGCGCCATGGCACTGGCGCTCGCCAAGTGCGGCGCCCATGTCGTGATCAACGGCCGCAACGAGGCCGGGATCGCCCAGACCAGGGATACGCTGCTCAAGGCCGGCTGCAAGGCCTCTGGGATGGCGTTCGACACCACCGACATCGCCAAGGCGGACGCGGCGATCGACCGGATCGAGCAGGAACACGGCCACCTCGACATCCTGGTCAACAATGCCGGCTACGGAAACGCCAAGACGGCAAGCGAGGCGACCAACGCCGAGTGGGACGAGATCATCAACGTCGACCTCAACGCCTGCTTTCGGCTCGCCAAGCGCGCCTCGGTCGGCATGATCAAGCGCGGCTGGGGTCGCATCATCAACATCTCCTCGATCAACGCCCATATCGCGCGCGAGGCGAACGCCAACTACTGCGCCGCCAAGGCCGGCCTCGAAGGCATGACCAGAGCGATGGCGGTCGAATGGGGTGCGAAGGGCGTGACCGTCAACGCGATCGCGCCCGGCTACATGATGACGCCCGAGAACATGGACACGCCGCTCCGCGCCGATCCGGAGAAGCGCGAGTGGTTCGCCCAGCGCACCGCGCTCAAGCGCTGGGGCCAGGCCGACGAGCTCGACGGCGCCGTCTGCTTCCTCGCCGGCAATGCATCCGCATATGTCACCGGCACGACGATCATCGTCGACGGCGGCATGAGCGTGAAGATCTAGCCGCGTCCATTCGCGTGCGGCTTCAGGGCCCCGACGATCGTCTCGTGGGTCGGGACCGGCACGCCGAGCTTGCGGCCGAGGCGGACGACGGCACCTGAGAGCCAGGGGAGCTCAAGCTTCGCGCCGCGCTCGAGGTCGTGCAGCATCGAGGCTTTCATCGTGGCCGGCAGCTGCATCATGAAGGCGACCGCCTTCTCCGCGTGATCGTCGGCAAGCGCCACGCCCTGTGCGCGGGCGACCGCCGTGCTCTCGGAGAGCGCGCGCTCGATGAACAGGCGACCGTCCGGGTCGTCGCGGACCGGGCCGATCGCCGAGCGCGCCAGCGCGGTGATGCCGGACATCGAGGAGAGGAAGACGAACTTCTCCCAGATTGCCCGGGTGATGTCGGGCGATTCGGTGATGTTGAGACCGGCCCTGGTACAGGCGTCGACCAATTTGGTCAGCCGCTCGGTCTTGGCGCCACCGAGTTCGCCGAGCGTGATCCTCGCCATCGTGCCGGTGTGTCGAAGCACGCCCGGCCGTTCGATCGCGATCGCGATGTGGCAGACGCCGCCGAGCACGCGCTCCCGCCCGAAGGCGGCGCTCATGCGCTCGACGGCATCGATCCCGTTCTGGAGCGAGGCGACCGCCGTCCTTGGTCCAATAAGAGGAGCCATCTGCGCGATGGCGCTGTCGGTATCGGCCAGCTTCACCGCCAGCAGCACGGCGTCGACCGGTCCGATCTCCTTCGGGTCGTCGGTCACCTGGATTTTCAAGCCGTCGATCGGCGCCACGTCACTCAAGACCGTCAATCCGTCGGCCTTGAGCGCCTTCAGGTGCGCGCCCCGCGCCACGAAGCGCACGTCGGTACCGGTCCGAGCCATGTGGCCGCCGAAATAGCCGCCGACGCCGCCCGTCCCCACAATCGCCACTTTCATCGCGTCCTCTTGCGTCCGGTGGGCGGGATGCCATGCTGGGGCCCCGCTAAGCGGGCGAGATTATCCTGGAGAACTGCGGATGGACACGTCGACCTGGGTCATCATCGGCGTTGTGGTGGTGGTCGGCCTCTGGCTGATGACCACCTACAACCGGCTGGTCGCCGGTCGCAACCAGGCGAAGAACGCCTGGAGCCAGATCGACGTGCAGCTGAAGCGCCGCCACGACCTGATCCCGAACCTGGTCGAGGTCGTGAAGGACGCGATGGGTTACGAGCAGGAGACTCTGAAGCAGGTAGTCGAGGCGAGGAACGCCGCGGTCAAGGCGAGCGGCCCGGCCGAGGCCGGGCCTGCCGAGGCGGCGCTTACGGCAGCGACCACCAGGCTGTTCGCGCTGATGGAGAACTACCCGCAGCTCAAGGCGAACGACAACGTCATGCAGCTCCAGGAGGAGCTGACCGCCACCGAGAACAAGATCTCGTTCTCGCGCCAGTTCTACAACGACAGCATCATGGGGCTTAACAACATGGTGCAGTCGTTCCCGGCCAACCTGATCGCCGGCACCTTCGGCTTCACCTCGATGCCGCATCTCGACATCCCCGAGTCCGAGCGCGAAGTGGTCAAGGTCAACCTGCGCTAAGCCGCGCCCATGAGCGTGCCGTCGTCGATGACGATGCCGGTCGGCCTGACCGGCACCGACTTTCTTTCCGCCCAGCGGAAGAACCGGCGAATGACCCGCTGGTTGCTGTTCGTCCTGACGCTGATCGCAGCATGCCTCGGCGCGCTGATCGGCGCCGCCCTGGCGTTCGAGATGGGCTCGACCGATGTCGAAACCCAGGGGCTGATCGCGCCGATGGCGGTCCTCGGGGCGCTTTTCTTCGCCTTCGTCAGCATGGTCTGGAGCGGCATCACGCTCGCCTTCGGCGACCGCATGCTGGCCGGCATCGCCGGCGCCCGGGAAGTCACGCGCGAGGAGGAGCCGCAGCTTCACAACATCGTCGAGGAGATGGCGCTGGCCGGCGGACTGCCGAAGCCGCGCGTGCTGGTGATCGAGACCGAGGTGCCGAACGCCTTCGCTACCGGCATGCGGACCAGCCACTCGGCGATCGGGGTCACGCGCGGCCTGCTCAAGATGCTGAACCGATCCGAGCTGCAGGGCGTGATAGGCCATGAGATGGGCCATATCGGCAATCTCGACACGCGCTACATGACCGCGGTCGGCGTCACCGTCGGCCTGATCGCCTTGGTCAGCGAGGTCGTGCTCCGCATGATGCAATTCGGCGGGAACCGCCGGCCTTCGGCCGGCGATTCCAAGAAGAGCGGCGGCAACGTGATCCTGTTCGTCCTGCTGCTCGCCTTCGTCATCCTGGCGCCGATCGCAGCGAAGCTCGTGCAGTTCGCGGTATCGCGCCAGCGTGAGTACCTGGCCGACGCGACCTCGGTCCAGTTCACCCGCAATCCTGAGGGTTTGATCGGCGCGCTGGAGAAGCTGACCCAGGCGGCCAAGCCCTTCCCGGGTGCCAGCGGCGCCACCCAGCACCTATTCATCGTCAACCCTCTGCGTCAGTTCACAACAAAGAGCTGGAGCCTGATGGCGACCCACCCGGCGCTCGAAGACCGGATCAAGCGGCTCCGCGATTTGCGCTAGGGATGGAGGGACATCCCCTTCATCACCTTGTCGACGTCCTTGCGGTCGGCGTGGAGCGCTAGGCCGACCAGCTTCAACTCCTCGGTCTTCACTGCCTTGACCGCGGCGCGGTTGGCGTCGTCATGGCCGGTCGAGAACATCTCCTCGGTATAGAGCGCGAAGGGCAGGTTGCGCTCGCGCATCCGGCCATGCGCCTTGGTGAGATCCTCGGCCGACCCGGCGAAGACCAGCACCGGCTGGCGGAACATCGCAAGGGAGCGGACGCCTGAGCCGTCCTCGTAAGGCTGGCCGATCAGTTCCCGATCGGCGCCCGCGATCGAGCTCGCAAGGAAGGCGGTCACGTTCAGCTTCTGCCAGGCCGGCAGGTCGGCCCGGATTGCGATGGCGATCTTGGTCTCGAAGCGCATGGTCTTCTCTCGGGCAATGAACGGGCCTAGGCTGGCGGACCAGAGCCAACGGGTCTTGTATCGCCGTGCTGTCATCTGAGAAGGAATGGGCCGTCTACGACGCCGATCCCGGCACCGGGATCGAGCGGCTGCATGCCCGCTTCACCCGCTACGCCTACGACCGGCACGCGCACGAGACCTACTCGATTGGCATGACCGAGATGGGCTCGCAGACCTTCACCTGTCGCGGCGTCAGCCACGCGACCCGCCCTGGCGCGATCTTCCTTTTCAACCCGACCGAGCTCCATGACGGGCGCGCGACGACCGCCCAGGGCTTCGCCTACCGGATGCTCTACATCGATACCGCGACCGTGCGCGGCTTCCTCGCCGGCGAAAGCCGCGAGCCGGAGCCGGTGTTCGACCGCGCGATGACCGTCGACCCCGAGAGCGCCCGCCTGGTCTCCGACGCCTATGAGGCCGCGGCACCCCGCGCCCTCGCGCTGGAGCGCGACGAGGCAATGCTCCGCCTGCTGCTGCATCTCGCCGGCCGCTATGGCGGGGCCGCCGCCCCTCCGCCGGCCGGACGCGCCGACCGGGCGATCCTGACCGTCCGCGACCGGCTGCGCGATGCGCCGGAGGACGACGTCACCCTCCAGAACCTCGCCGATCTCGCTGGCTTGAGCCGTTTCCACCTGACACGCCTTTTCCAGAAGCGCTTCGGCCTCGCGCCGTCGGCCTATCTGCGCCTGCTCAGACTGGAGCGCGCCAAGCGCCTGCTGGCCTCCGGCGACATGCCCGCCGACGTCGCCGCCGCCCTCGGCTTCGCCGACCAGGCGCATCTGACGCGGCGTTTCAAGGCGGCCTACGGCATGACGCCCGGACGCTACCGGGCCAGCCGCCTTCGCTGCTAAGCTCGCCGCCTTCCCTCTTCCCTACTCCATCGGAAACATCCCCATGGCCTCCATCGTCGGCGCCTACGCCACCTCGCCTGCCAGTGCTGCCTGGAAGCAGGCCGAAGAGACTGCCTACTACGACGGGCTCAAGGCGATGGCCGGCGTGCGCGGCCTCGAAATGCCGTTCACCGGCACCCTGCACCCGCATGACGAGGCGTGGTTGCTCAAGGCGCTGAGGAAGGACTGGGACTTCGTCGTAACCTGCATCCCCGGCACGATGCAGACGCTGGTCAAGGACAAGACCTTCGGCCTCGCCTCCGACGACGCCGCCGGCCGCAAGGCCGCGATCGAGTTCGCGAAGAAGGCCAGGGAAGCCGTCAGCCGGATCAACGCGGCCGTCGGCCGCAACGCGGTGATCGCGGTCGAGGTGCAGTCGGCACCGACCCAGGGCGGCGTCGGCAAGGGCTCGGTCGGTGCCTTCACGGAGTCGCTGGCGGAAGTCGCGTCATGGGACTGGCACGGCGCCCGCATCGTGATCGAGCACTGCGACGCCTATCGCGCGAGCCATCCGCCGATCAAAGGCTTTCTCGCGCTCGACGATGAGCTGAAGGCGATCGGGGCCGCCAACAAATCGGCGAAGAAGCCGATCGGCGTCGCGATCAACTGGGGCCGCTCGGTGCTGGAAACCTACAAGGCCTCGACCGCCATCGACCACATCAAGCAGGCCCGCGACGCCGGTGCGCTCTCGGGCCTGATGTTCTCCGGCGCCTCGGGCGCGCAGACGCCCTATGGCGCCTGGCAGGACTCCCACATGCCGCATGCCCCGATGGCCGAAGGCTCGCTGCTGACCGAGGCCGAGATCAAGGCATCATGCGCCGCCGCCGGATCGAAGCTCGATTTCATCGGCGCCAAGATCGGCATCCGCCCCGCCGACGCGAGCGTGCAGACGCGCCTCGACACCATCGCCGGCCTGCTCGAGCTGGTCGAGCGCAACGCTACCTGACCGACGAGAAGCTCGTCGGCTGCAAGATCTCGTTGGTGACCTTGGCGATGATCAGGCCGTCCTTCTCGCTTTCGTTTCGGGCGGCGATCCATTCCGGATCGGCGGCGAAGGCAGTCCATTTCTGCTCGCGTTCGGCCAGCGACTCCCAGGCGAGCATGTAGTAGAGCGCCACGCTCGACTCGCCGATCAAAGTGGTCCAGAAGCCGGCCTGACGGATGCCGTGCTTCTCCCAGATCTTGAGCGTCCTGGTCTCGAAGCGCTTCAGCAGCGCCGGCAGGCGACCGGGGATGCAGTGATAGATGCGAAGCTCGTGAATCATCGAGTTCTCCTTCTAACGTCGCCCGAAGCCGGCAATGCGGCGGGCGGTCTCGGGATCCAGAAAGGCGGCGATCGTCTCATCGGTCTCCAGCCGCATCGCCGTGTCGAGGTCGGTCGCTCGCTGGACGATGCGCTTGAGTGCGCGGACGCGGGCGAGCGGCAAGGATGCGATAGAATCCGCGATCGCCGTCGCTTCCGCGTCCAGGCGATCACGAGGCACGACACGGTTGGCGATGCCGAGCTCCCGGGCCCGCGACGCATCGAACCGCTCACCCAGCAGCATTAGCTCGAGCGCGCTCTGACGTCCGCATCGCTCCGGCAGCAGATAGGTCACGCCCCCGGTGACCGAGAGCCCCAGCGACAGCTCGGGGAAGAAGCAGCGGCAATCGTCGGCCATCACCACGAGATCGGCGTTGATCGTCCATTCGAGCCCACCGCCGACCGCCCAACCGGCGGCGGCGGCGATCACGACATGCGGGCTTCCGACGATCAGCCGCGTGATCTCCTGGATCCGCTCGACGTGGCTCCGCGCCTCTGCCTCGGTGCGGGCCTGAATGTCGAATTCCTTGAGGTCGTCGCCGGCGCAGAAAGCACGTCCAGCCCCCGTCAGCACGATCGAGGCGACGGACGCGTCGGCGTTGGCAGCCACCAGCGCTGCGGCAAGATCGTCGAGCAACGTGCCGTTGATCGCGTTCAACCGTTCCGGCCGGTTCAACGTGATCCGGCGGTGGCCGGGCGCCTCGGTCGTGATCGCGGTGGTCATCATTCCTTCCCCTCTCGGATCACCCGGCGGGTCTTTCCCTCGGTCCTGGGGAGTGCTCCTGCCGGCAGCAGCATGACACGCGCGGTCACTCCGATGTCGCGCTTGAACCGATCCGCGATCGCCTCGGCCAGGCCGGGAACATCGCCGGATGCGAGCTCCGCCTCGACCGGCAGCGCATCGTATGGCCCGGGCCCGGCAAGCCGGATCCGGTATTCGCCAGAGAGCGCGGGGAAGGTGCCGAGCAACGCCGCGACCGTCGTCGGGAAGACGTTGAGCCCGCGCACGACGACCATGTCGTCGGAGCGGCCGACGACGCGGAACCGCGGAGCATGTCGGCCGCAGGCGCAGCGATCGAGGCCGGTCAACGTGACGATGTCGCCCGTGCGGAAGCGCGCCAAGGGCTGGCAGACGCGAGCAAGATGGGTGAGTACCAGCTCGCCTGTCTCCCCCTCTCGCCAAGGCAGGACGTCGCCGCTGTCCGGCTGGATCAGCTCCGGCCACAACACGTCGAGCCCGACGAAGTGCAGGTCGGTCTGGTGCTCGCACTGTCCGGCGAAGTTACAGAAGACATCGGAGACGCCGTAGTTGGCGTTCCGCGCCTTGAATCCCCAGACCGACTCGAGCCGGCCGCGGAACGCCGGGTCGTCGAGGCCCGCCTCTCCGCCGAAGAGGCCGAGCTTCAGACCGAGATCCCGAGGCCTGAGGCCGGGGAAATGCTCGGCGATGGTCCGCTCCAGCACCGCCGGATACGACGGCGTGCAGGAGATCGCGGTGATACCCAGCTCTCGAATGGTGGCGACCAGCTTCTCGCTGCCTCCGACGCCAAACGGGATCACGGTGGCTCCGGTCGCTTCCAGCGTCGTGTGATCGGTGAACCCGCCCATCCAGAGCTGATAGTTGAGGCAGTGAACCACGCGGTGGCCGGGCCCCAGACCCGATGCGGCCTGGGCTCGCGCACCCACGGTCGCGGTGTCTGCGGCGTCCTCCGTCGAGAGCGCGATGTTCATCGCCTCCCCCGTGGTTCCGGAGGTGCGGTGGACACGGGAGATGTCCTTCGGATCGGCGCGGAGATAGTCGCCGAACGGCGGGCAAGCGCGTTGGCTCGCCCGCAGCATGGATTTGTCGCTCAGAGGAACCTCCGCGAGACCCTCGAGCGTCACCGGCGCGGCGCAGCCCTGCCAGAGACCCCGGTACAGAGGAGAACTCGCGACCCACGCGCCTTGCTGCGCCCAGCGCCGATCCTGCCAGCCCCTGAGGTCGGCCGCCGGCAAGAAATCGGCTTTCGCGAGGGTTGCCATGTCGCTTTGCCGTTCCTAGACGAAGGTCAGCAGACGCTTCGGGTTCTCGGTCAGGATCCCGTCGATCTGCTCCTGGCTGAAATCCCGCGCCTTCATCAGCGGCACGACGTTGCGGAAAATGTGGCCATAGCCGTGGCCCCCGAAATTGGTGAGACGCGTGCGGCAGTCGATGTCGTGGGAGATCACCACCTGGTCGAGGTGGCCGCGATCGACCAGCGCCTTGATCAGGCGGAGCCGCATGCCGTCGTTCGGCAGGTCGACGCTCTCCTTGAGCGGATAGTAGGTGTTCTCGACGCCGAACATGTCGAACTCCAGCACCACGCCCGTATCGGCCAGGCGCAGCAGCGGCTCGACGTCGAGGATCGTGCGGTCGATATGGCTGATGACGGTGCGCGAGAGATCGGCGCCCCACGACTTGACCGTGGTCGCGATCTCGAGCGGCAGGTCTTCGCGGCGGCCCGGATGAATGTTGAGCGCGGCCCCGGTCTCCTGCTGGGCGATCACCGCCCCCCGCATCACGGTCTTCTCGAGATCCGTCCACGGGTTTTGCGAGCCGATCTCGCCGATGATGCCGGCACGAACGTTCGTGCCCCAGGCGCCGTCGAACACCTGGCCGACGATCTCGCGTGCGAAGTCGTCGACCTTCCGGGTCTTGTTCGAGGCGTCCTGATACTCCTCGACGTAGTAGCCGCAGCCCATGATGATGTTGACGCCGGTGCCGAGCTGGATGTCGGCGAGCCCCTTGGGATCGGGCCGGATGCCGCCGCAGGTGAGCTCGACCACGGAGTCGCCGCCGAGAAGCCGGAGCGCGCCCATCTCGGACTGGGCGATGTCCTTCATGTCGAGGACGTACTGCATCCGGTTGGTCTTGCGGCCGTAGTTGATCTCCCAGACGTTCTGCAGGCTGATCGGCTCGTCCGGCTCATTGACCTTGCGCTGCGCCGGGGTACGGAGGTCGGAGAGCAGGTGCTCGTGCATCAGGGTCTGGCCGAGCTTGTCCGGCGAGATCGTCCCGCACACCGTCTGCACCTTGCCCTTGAGTTCCGCGCGATTCATCTGGAAGCCCTTTCAATTCACTTCTTACGTGTCTCGTTGCGAACCATCGCCCATGCGGCGGCGAAGATGACCACGGCGCCGATCCAGGTCCAGCGATCCGGATACTCGCCGATCGTGAGCATCGAGATTGCCGCCGCGATCGGCAGCTTGAGGAAGTCGAACGCCATCACCAGGGAGGTCTCGCCCGATCCATAGCCCAGCGTCGCCGTGATCTGTCCGAGGCCGGCGCAGAAGCCGATACCCAGCAGGATCGCCCAGCTCCAGGACGACGGCCAGGCGAGATCTGGTATGGCGATCACGGCCGCCAGCGGCACCGCCGAGGCCAGCGTGTAGAAGACGATCGTTTCGGAGGAATGGTCGCGGCTCGCGGCCCGGATGATCAGGGCGAAGCCGGCGTAGATCACGGCGTTGCTGAGCAGCATCAGCATTTCCAGCGAGATTTCCTGGAAGCCCGGCCGGACGATGACGACGGCGCCGACAAGGCCTACCGCGAGCGCCACGAAGCGGACCGGCCGCGGCGGCTCCTTCAGCACGAAGATGGCGAGCACCGGGGTGATGATCGTCGTGAGGAAGCTGATGGCGGTCGCATCGGCAACCGGCACCACCTTGAGCGCCAGGAACCAGCCGACGTTGGAGAGGACCTGGATCGCGCCGAGCCACATGAGGAAGCCCGGACGCGGGGCCCGAGCCACCTTGAGGCCGTGACGCAGCAGGAAGGGGAGCAGGCAAAGAAAGGCGATCCCGTTGCGGGCGAGGATCATCGTCGTCGCCGGCAGCTCGGCCGAGGCGACACGGATCATCACCGACATCAGCGAGAAGAAGACGCCGCAGAGCACCATCCAGACCGCCGTTCGCGCGACCGGCGGCGTGGCGGACCAGGAGAGAGGCATGTACCTAGAGCAGCGAGGTGAAGAAGTCGGTCCGGGCCTTGGCGCCTGCCGAGATCAGCTGAAGGTCGGAACCGCCGAGGATGAAGCATGCGCCCATCTGCACGTACTTCTTGGCAAAGACCGTGTCGTAGATGCCGCCCATGCCGGGGACCTTGCCGTGCTTCTTGCAGGCGCCGATGACCGCCTCGTAGGCGGCAACGATCTTCGCATGCCCGAAGTCGCCGTGGATGCCCATGTCGAGGCTGAGGTCGTTGCTGCCGATCAGGAGGCAGTCGATGCCGGGAACGGCGGCGATCGCGTCGGCATTGGCCACGGCCTTTTCCGTCTCGATCATAGCAACGATGAAGACGAGCTCGTTCGACATGCGCGTCACCTCGCGCGCCGGGATCGGGGCAAAGCCGAGGCTCGGCGGCATGCCGCCGAAGGAACGGTTGCCGACCGGCGCGAAGCGGCAGGCGTCCGCCGCCGCACGCGCCTCTTCAGGCGTATCGACGTGCGGGAAGATGATGCCGTGGGCACCGGAATCGAGCAGCCGGGCCGCCGTCGCAAGGTCCTGGTGGGTCACGCGAGCGATCGGCGTGATCCCGGCCATGCCCGCCGCGATCGACAGCTGTCCCACATGGTGGACCGCCATCGAACCATGCTCCATGTCGAGGAACAGCCAGTCGAAGCCGGCCTGGCGGGCGACCGCCGTCATCTCGATCGAGGGCGCGATCCGCAAGGTGAGCCCGATCGCGAGCTTGCCCTCGCCCAGCCTCTTCCTGAAATGGTTCTCGACCATCGGCCCCTCCCCTGTGTGCAGCTCCGCATCATGCAGGGTGAGGGCATGGCCCCGCGAGAGGAAGATCGAAATGCCGGAACGGCCCTAGCCGCCGAGCGCGGTCCGGACCGCCGAGGCCAGGTCGGCCTTGCGATAGGGCTTGTTGAGCAGACGCGCACCCGCCTTGAGACGCCCCTGGTGAAGGATGGCGCTGCCGGTATAGCCGGACGCATAGAGGACCGGCAGGTTCGGGCGGCTGCGCCAGACCTGGGCGGCCAGCTGGCCCCCGTCCATGCCTCGCGGCAGGATCACGTCGGTGAACAGCAGGTCCAGCCCCTTCAGCTCGGCGAGCTTGGCGACCGCGGAAGGTCCGTCCTCGGCCTCGTGGACCGTATATCCGAGCCCGCGCAGGATCGAGGTCGCGTAGGATCTGACGTCGGCGTCGTCCTCGACGACCAGGATGGACTCTCCGTCGCCGCCGACGACCTCGGGCGACGCCTTGGCTTGCTGCGTCTTCTTAACGGCCTGGGATTCTGGCAGGTAGAGCTTCACCGTCGTGCCGACACCCGTCTCGCTGTAGATCTTCACGTGGCCGCCGGACTGCTTGGCGAAGCCGTAGACCATGCTGAGGCCGAGACCCGACCCCTTGCCGACTTCCTTCGTGGTGAAGAACGGCTCGAACACGCGGCTCAGGATCTCGGGGCTCATGCCAGCGCCGGTGTCGCTCACGGCGACCATCACGTAGGGACCCGGCTTCACGTCGCTTTCATGCCGCGCATAGTCGCCGTCGAGGAAGACGCCGGCGGTCTCGATCGTGAGGCACCCGCCGTCGGGCATCGCATCCCGGGCGTTGATGGCCAGGTTGAGGATCGCGTTCTCGAGCTGACCAGAATCGGCGAGGGCGAGAGGCAGGTCGTCGACGAGCGCGAGCCTTATGTCGATGTCCTCGCCGATGGTGCGCTTGAGCATCTTCTGCAGGCCCTCGACCAGGCGATTGAGGTCGACCCCGCCCGGCTCGAGCGGCTGCTGTCGCGAGAAGGCGAGGAGGCGCTGAGTGAGCTCCGCGCCACGGAGCGCCGCATCCTCGATCATCTGCGCCGCGCCATTGAGCGAGCTGTCCGCAGGAACGTCCTCCAGCAGCATGCCGGCATTGCCGAGGATCACCGTGAGGAGGTTGTTAAAGTCGTGCGCGACACCACCCGTCAGCTGCCCGACCGCCTCCATCTTATGCGCCTGGACCAGGACCTCCTGCGTCCGCTTTGCCTCGGTCACGTCCTCGAGCGCGCAGACCCGGCCGCCATCGGACGTCAGCCGCA
This sequence comes from Alphaproteobacteria bacterium, assembly GCA_044223515.1. Taxonomy (GTDB): domain Bacteria; phylum Pseudomonadota; class Alphaproteobacteria; order SHVZ01; family SHVZ01; genus SHVZ01. Next base: position 22,147 of record JBGALV010000043.1, on the reverse strand, counting down.
CGATCAGCCGGAACCAGCGGCCGTCGGTGAAGTGCAATTCCGTTTCGTGCTGTCCCTGGCGGTGCATCGCCGAGCGCTTTTCCGCCCACTTCTCGTCGTCGACAAGGCCTGAGGTGACGATCCGGCGCAGCACATCGGCGAAGGGCGCACCCGGCACCGCGACATCGGCCAGCAGGGGGAAAAGCTCGCCATAGCGCCGGCTCGACACGACGATCCGGTTGTCAGCATCGAGCACCAGGATCGCCCAGGGCAAGGTATCTATCGCATCGGCGAGACGGCGGCGCGCAGAGGCAGCCTCCTGCTCGCTGCGCCGCGACGCCGTATCCGCCGCCACCCTGCGACCGACCTCGTGCACGACTCCGGCGAGCAGGACGATGACGAGGCCCATCAGGACCACGGTCACGATGGCATACCGTATCGTACCTTCCGACCACCGCTTCACGATCTCGGCCCTGCCGATCCCGACGGAGACGACGAAGGGGAAGCTCTCGACTGTGCGGAAGCTGATGATCCGGTCGCGAAATCCAGCGACGTTCGAGAAGAGTAGGTCGCCCTTTCTCTGACCCGACTGTACGGCGCTGATGACGCCTGGGTTGGGGGTTTTCTGGCCGACCAGCTTGTCGCCGGCGGGATGACGCGCGTAGACGATGCCGTCGCGATTGCGGAGCGTGATCGCGCCATCAACGCCTATCGCAAGCGTACTGTAGAAGGACAGGAAGTAGTCGATGGGAATCGAAGCGGCGGCGAGACCGGCAAATTCGCCATGCGTGTCCTGGATACGCCGAGATGCGACGACGATCCAACCGAGGCCGGCGCGGCTTTGGAGCGGTTCGGAAATGAAGAGCCGTCCGCTACGGTCGTCGCGGGCTTTCTTGAAATACTCGCGGTCGGAAACGTCTATCGAGCTCACCGTGCCGGGAGAGCCGCCAAGCCCGATCCCCCGGGCATCGACGACGAAGAGGTTCAGCAACTCCTCCTGGCCGGCGGCATGGCGACCGAGAAACATCGAGAGCTCGGACGGGCTGGCTGCAAAAGTGACCTCGGGTGCGTGCTCGAAGGTATGGACGACGGCGCGCAACGCCATGTCGACGACGCCGAAGGTGCGTTGCGCATGCTTCTCCAGAACGAGCGCCAAGTTCGCGGTCTCGCGCTGGGCGTCGGAAACTTCGTCCTCGAAGGCAAGCCAGGCGGTCGCTGCGAAGCCGGCCAGAAGAAATAGGCAGATGACCGCACCTGCGATCGTCGCGCCCCCTCGGATCGATCGTCCGCGCGCTATCCGGTCAATGATGCTCGAGCCGTCCAAGCCAACCCCCGAACACGTCCAGGGTCGTTCTAGGCCGGAAGCTTTCAATGCGCGATTAATGAAGGGTAATAAGAGGTAACTGTTCTTAGCGTCGATAGTTTCCGTTTTATCAATAGGTTAGACCTATCTGGCGATCGCGTATCCTTCCATGTAACGCGGATTGGCGCCGGCGCGAAGCACCTCGCCATCGCGGGTGATCGCCGACAGATTGCCCTCGCTCCAGTCGTCGACCACCTCCACCGCGTGGCCCCGGCGCTCTAGATCCCGGATGACCGCTGCACCGAAGCGCCCTTCGACCTGGACCTTGCGGGGCTCGGCGCCACGCGGCCAGAACGAGCTCTCGAAATGCGCGGTGTGGAAGGCCGGCGCGTCGATCGCCTGCTGCAGGTTCATGCCATGATGCACATGGCGAAGGAACATGACCAGCGACCACTGGTCCTGCTGGTCGCCGCCCGGCGTGCCGAAGACCATGTAGGGCCTGCCGTCGCGGAGGGCGAACGAGGGCGTCAGCGTCGTCCGCGGCCGCTTGCCGGGCGCCAGCGCGTTCGGGTGATCGGGATCGAGCGAGAAGATCTGCCCGCGCGTGCCGAGCGGGAATCCGAGTTCGGGAATCACCGGCGAGCTCGGCAGCCACCCGCCGGACGGAGTCGCCGCGACCATGTTGCCGTGACGGTCGACGACGTCGAGATGGCAGGTATCGCCCGGCATCGCCGCCCGCCAGCGCGGCTCCAGCGTAATGTCGGGCCCACGCACCAGCTTCGCGACGTTGGGTTGATATCCCGGGACCGCCCCTGGCGGCGTATCGATTGCGGCGCTCTCTCCGATCCGCTTCCGTCGCTCCTGGTTGTAGGCATCGCTCAGCAGGTGCGGCAACGGCACGTCGACGAAGTCCGGATCGCCGTAATAGGCGTTGCGGTCGGCGAAGGCGAGCTTGGTCGCCTCGACGACCAGATGGACGAACTCGGCGCCGTTCGGATCGAGCTTGGCGATGTCGTCACGGCCGAGCAGCGCCAGTTGCTGCAGGAACACCGGCCCCTGGCTCCAGGGACCGCATTTGGCGACGGTGTAGCGGCCGTAATCGTAGGCGACGGGCGCCTCTTCGCGCGCCTGCCAGCGCGCCATGTCATCGGCGGTGATCATGCCGACATGAGCCCGGCCCGACGTGTCCTTCACCGGCGTCCGGACGAAACGGTCGATCGCCTCGGCGACGAAACCTTGAGACCAGGCGCGCCGCGCCGCCTCGATCTGGCGAACGCGGTCGCCACCGGCCGCCTCACCCTCCTCGATCAGCCGCCGGAAGGTTCGGGCCAGCGCAGGATTCCTGAAATAGGAGTTCGGCGCAGGCGGCGTATCGTTCGGCAGGTAGAGCGCCGCCGAGGTCGGCCAGTCGAGCCGGAACGTCTCCGCGACCTTCGCGATGGCGCTCGCGAGCCGCGGGATCATCGGATAGCCCTTCTCGCAGAGCGCGATCGCCGGCTCCAGGATCGTGCGCAGCGGCAGCGTCCCGCGGTCGCGGATCAGCAGCATCCAGGCATCAAAGGGCCCCGGAATCGTCGCGGCGAGAAAGCCGGTGCCGGGCACGAGATCGAGGCCGAGTCCCCTGTACCTCTCGACGGTCGCTGCGGCCGGTGCCGGGCCCTGGCCTGAGATCGCGCGGACGCCGTCGGTTCCGGCCTGGTGGAACAGGATCGGCACCTCCCCGCCCGGGCCGTTCCGGTGCGGCTCGACCACCTGCTGAACGAAGCCCATCGTCGCCGCCGCGTCGAAGGCATTGCCGCCCCGTTCTAGGACGCCCATGCCGGTGACGGCAGAGAGCCAGTGGGTCGAGGCGGTCGCGCCGAAGGTACCGAGAAGCTCGGGCCGGGTGGTGAACATGGTGGTCTCCAGGCCGGTTCCGCGGATCGGCGGCGGCCGTCGATTGGGGGGCGACCAGCGTATTATCCTGCCCGAAGGGAGGCAAAGACCTGATGCGCCTGATCGACTTCTTCGACCGCGGAGCGGCTCTCTACCCGGACAGGGCCTGCCTGGTCGGCGGCGACGTCTCGCTGAGTTTCGTAGAGGTGCAGCGCCGCACGCACAGGATCGCCAACCGGCTGATCTCGGCCGGTCTGGGGCCGCAGATGGGCGCAGCGGTTCTAAGCCCCAACGACGCGGATGCCTTCTCCTGCATCCTCGGGATTCTCCGTGCCGGCGGCGCCTGGATGCCCCTGAACGCGCGAAACGCGGTCGACGACAACGCGGCGATCCTCGCCGACAACGACTGCCGCTTCCTCTTCTACCACTCGAGCTTCGCCGCGGCGGCCGAGGAGATGCGGAAGAAGGTGCCGACGCTTCTCGGCCTCGTCTGCGTCGACAAGTCGGGCCCCGATCCCGACCTCAAGAACTGGCTCGCGGACGCCAACGACGATCCCTGCTACGTGCCCTCTGGTCCGCACGACCTCGCCTCGATCTGGCCCTCGGGCGGCACCACCGGCCGCTCGAAGGGCGTGATGCTGACCAACCTGAACTTCGCGACGATGATCGCGAACTTCATCACCTCGATGCCGACGACCAGGCCGCCGGTGCACCTGATTGCCGCCCCGATGACCCACGCGGCCGGCTGCATCTCGTTCCCGCTGCTGGCGCTGGGCGCGACGACGGTGCTGATCTCGAGCGCCGATGCTTTGCTCGTCATGGAGAGCATCCAGCGACACAAGGTGACGACGCTGTTCCTGCCGCCGACCGTCATCTACATGATGCTGGGCCACCCACGCGTGCGCGAGTTCGACTACTCCTCGCTGACCCACTTCGTCTATGCGGCGGCGCCGATGTCGGCCGAGAAGCTGAAGGAGGCGATGGATATCTTCGGACCGGTGATGGCCCAGACCTTCGGCCAGGCGGAGGCACCGATGCTCTGCACGTTCCTGTCGCCGGAGGAACACAAGGTCGTCGGCGACCCGAAGCTCGAGAAGCGGCTGATGAGCTGCGGGCGATCGACGATCTTCGCCCTGGTCGAGGTCATGGACGACGACGGAAATATCCTGCCCCCGAACGAGAAGGGCGAGATCGTCGTCCGCGGCAACCTGGTGATGAAGGGCTACTACAAGAACCCGAAGGCGACCGAGGAAGCCTCGCGCTTCGGCTGGCACCACACTGGCGACGTCGGCTTCAAGGACGAGGACGGCTACTTCTACATCGTCGACCGCAAGCGCGACATGATCATCTCGGGGGGCTTCAACATCTATCCATCCGAGATCGAGCAGGTGATCTGGGCGCATCCGGCGGTGCAAGACTGCGCCGTGGTCGGCGTTCCCGACGATAAGTGGGGCGAGGCGGTCAAGGCGATCGTCCAGCTCAAGACCGAGGGAGCGGCGACGGTCGAGGAGCTCTCGGCCTTCTGCCGCGAGCGCGTCGGCGGCATGAAGACGCCGAAGTCCTTCGAGATCTGGGACTCGCTGCCGAGGAGCCCGGTCGGCAAGGTACTGAAACGCACGATCCGCGACCGTTTCTGGGCCGGCCGGGTCCGAAACGTATGAAACCGCAATGGACATGCCGGACCGCCGGGCGCATAGCTTGATCGCCCGACCTCCAGGATTTCCCTTCAGACCATGACCGACGATACCGCCAGCGCCCGCAGCTTGCCGGCCGAAGCCGCGCCCGCTCCTCAGGCCGCCGCACCCGCCGCCGGCGCCGACAGCACAACCTTCGCCATCATCCTCTCGCTCAGCTTCTGCCATCTGCTGAACGACATGATGCAGTCGATGGTGCCGGCGCTGTACCCGATCCTGAAGGACAACTACGCCCTCGACTTCGCGCAGATCGGCCTGATCACGCTCGCCTTCCAGTGCACCGCCTCGCTGCTGCAGCCGGTTGTCGGTATCTACACCGACCGGAAGCCGCTGCCGTACTCGCTCGCGATCGGCATGAGTTCGACCTTCCTCGGCCTGATCCTGATGTCGATGGCGCACAGCTATCCGGTGATCCTGCTCGCCGCGGCGATGATCGGCATCGGCTCGGCCGTCTTCCACCCCGAGGCGTCGCGCGTCGCCCGCATGGCCTCGGGCGGACGTCACGGCCTCGCCCAGTCGCTGTTCCAGGTCGGCGGCAACACCGGATCGGCGGTCGGCCCGCTTCTCGCAGCGTTCATCATCGTGCCGCGCGGCCAGGAAAGCATCGTCTGGTTCTCGGCCGCGGCCCTGATCGCCATGGTCGTGCTGGTCGGCGTCGGCAACTGGTACAAGCAGAACCATCACCTCGGAAAGCCGAAGTCGCGCCCAGCACCCGGGACCGCCGGCTATGTCGCGGTCAGCCGCGCCCGCGTCACTGCGGCAATCGTGATCCTGGTACTGCTGATGTTCTCCAAGACCGTCTACAGCGCCAGCCTCGGCTCCTACTACACGTTCTACCTGATCGATAAGTTCGCACTGTCGGTCCAGGAGGCGCAGGCGGCGCTGTTCGTCTATCTCGGCGCGATCGTGCTCGGCGCGGTTGCCGGTGGCTGGGTCGGCGACAAGATCGGCCGCATCCCGGTGATGTGGTTCTCGATCCTCGGCGCCCTGCCCTTCACCCTGCTGCTGCCGCATGTCGGCCTGGTTCCGACGCTGCTGCTGTCGGTCGTCATCGGCGTGATCATGTCGTCGTCCTTCTCGGCCATCATCGTCTACGCCCAAGACCTGCTGCCGGGCCGCGTCGGCATGGTCGCCGGCATCTTCTTCGGCGTCTCCTTCGGCCTCGGCGGCCTTGGCGCCGCGGCGCTCGGCAAGATCGCCGACATGACCAGCATCGACACGGTCTACCAAGTCTGCGCCTTCCTGCCGCTGTTCGGGCTCCTGATCGCCTGCCTGCCGAAGGTCGACCGCCGGCACGCGTGAGCAAAGAGCCGTCGCCGTGAGGCTGATCGACTTCGGCATTATCCTCGTCATCAACCTCGTCTGGGGGCTGACCTTCATCGCCGGCAAGCTCGGCCTGAACGAGCTGCCGCCGGTCTGGTTCACCGGCCTCCGCTTCGCCATGCTGCTGGTCGTGCTCTTCCCGATGCTGCGCTGGGTCCCGGGCCAGATGACGCGCATCCTCGCGATCGCCGCCTTCAGCGGCGCGATCCATTTCAGCCTGCAGTACACCGCGCTCAAGATGGCCGAGGACGTCTCGACCATCGCCATCGTCTCGCAGATGACGCTGCCTTTCGCAGTCATCCTCGCCGTCTTCATGCTCGGCGAACGCCTGTCGCCGCTCCGCATCCTCGGCATCGCCGCAGCCTTCGGCGGCGTGCTCATCATCGGTTTCGACCCGCGCGTGCTGACCTACGGTGTCGCCGTCCTGCTCTCGATGCTGGCCTGCCTCGCGATCGCCCTCGCCCAGGTGATGATGCGGGACCTCCGCAACGTCCCGGTCTTCACGCTGCAGTCCTGGGTAGCCCTGGTCTCCGCGCCCGGGCTCATCGGCATCTCGCTGGTCTTCGAGAGCGGCCAGATCGAGGCGTCGCGTGCCGCCTCGGCCTTCGCCTGGGGCAACCTCGCCTTCACCGCCTTCGGCTCGTCGCTGCTGGGCTTCGGCGGCATGTACTACCTGCTGAAGCGCTATCCGGTGTCGCTGGTGACGCCGATGTTCCTGCTGGCCCCGGTCTTCGCGGTCGTCGCCGGCGTCCTGATGCTGGGCGACGTGCTGACCGGCCGGATCCTGCTGGGATCGGCAATCACGCTGGCAGGCGTTCTCGCCGTTACGCTGACGCCCGCCAGGAAGACCGCCTGAGCCTTACGAGTAGTCGATCCTTGGGTCGATATAGGCGTAGAGCACGTCGACCAGCAGGTTGATCAGCACGTGCACGATCAGGATGAACAGGATGCAGCCCTGGATCAGCGGATAGTCGCGGGTGCCGATCGCCTGGATCAGCAGGCGGCCGATGCCCGGATAGGTGAAGACCGCCTCGGTGACCACCGTGCCGCCGATGAAGGCAGCCGCCATCAAGCCGACGACGGTGACGAAGGGCAGCAGCGCGTTCCGGAGCACATGCCGGCCGATCACGTCCCGCTCCTTGAGCCCCTTCGAGCGTGCGGTGCGAACGTAGTCGGCCTTGAGCTCGCCCAGCAGCGAAGCCCTGAGGAAGCGCGCGAAGATCCCGGAGACATAGGTTCCGAGGGTGAGCGCAGGCAGGAACGTGTTCTTGACCGCCTGGAACGGATTCTCGAAGAACGAGACGTAGCCCGACGCCGACGGCAGCCATTGCAGCTGCACCGAGAACAGCAGGATCAGCAGGATGCCGAGCCAGAAGGTGGGCACGCCGAGCGCGAGAGCGCTCCAGCCGCTGAGCGCGCGGTCGATCCAGGAGTTCGGGTAGACCGCGCTGATGATCGCGACCGGGATGCCGAGGACCAGTCCGACCAAGATGGCGAAGATGCCGAGCTGAACCGTCGCGGGGATCCGCTGCACGATGATGTCGAGCACCGGATCGCGGCTCTGCGTCGAGAATCCGAAATTGCCGACCAGCGCGCCTTTGAACCACTGCCAGAACTGCACCATCATCGGCTGGTCGAGGCCGAGCCGCTGGATCGCCGCCTGGATCTGCTCCTGGGTGGCATTCTCGCCGACGATGGCGCCGACCGGGGTGCCCGGGACCGCATAGATCATCGCCCAGATGCCGACCGAGGCGATCATCACGACGGGCAGGAGCTGCAGCAGGCGGCGGATGATGTAGCCGGTCATGCCGCCGTCCCCTTCTCCGAGTCTTCCTCCACCTCTTCATGCCGCTCTTCGAGCGCCCAGGCGAGGGTGCGGCCGATGGTGTCGAGCGAGAGGATCGTGAGGGTGAGTACGATGCCCGGCAGGACCGCGTAGTAAGGCGCCTCGTAGAGGTAGGACTTGCCGGTCCTGAGCATCTCGCCCCAGCTGGGCGTCGGCGGCGGGATGCCGACGCCGAGGAAGGCGAGCGCCGCCTCGAGCAGGATCGCGACCGAGGAGAGGATCACCACCTGGACCAGGATCGGGCTCCAGGAGTTCGGCAGCACCGTCATGAACATGTTGTAGGTGGAGGAGCCGCCGAGCGCCTCCACAGCCATGACGAAGTCGCGCTTGCGGAGCGAGAGCACCTGAGCGCGGGTGATGCGCGCGAAGCTCGGGATGCCGGTGATGCCGACCGCGACCAGGGCCGCCAGCTGGCTTCGGCCAAGCACGGCGATCAACGCCATCGCGAACAGGATGCCGGGCAGCGACAGCAGCACGTCGACGATGCGCATCAGGATCGCATCGCGCCAACCGCCGAAGAATCCGGCGACGAGGCCGATCGGCACGCCGACGAGCGCGGCGACGGTCACCGCGCCAGCCGCGGTCAGGAGCGAGGTGCGGGCGCCGAAGGCGACGCGGGCGAGGATGTCGCGGCCGAGTTCATCGGCGCCGAACCAGTGCTTGGCGCCGGGCGGCTCGAGGGAGCTCACCAGGTCCTGGGCGATCGGGTCGTAGGGAAGAATCCAGCGAGCGAAGACCGCGATGAAGATGATCGTCGCCAGGAACAGCACGCCGGCGAGCGCCCCCTTGCGGGCGAGCACGCGTTTGGCGAGACCGAGCGCGCGGCGGGTAGCGTCCTTCATCGCCGGCCTCCCTTGGCCACGACATCGAGCGGGCCCGCATAGTGGCAGGCCGAGCGCGTCGGCAGGCCGGGATAGGGCGCGAAGGCCGGTTCCTCGACGGCGCACTTCTCCGTCGCCTTGAAGCAGCGCGGATGGAAGTAGCAGCCGGACGGCGGGTTCGCCGGGTTCGGGATGTCGCCTTCGAGCACGATGCGGCCGCGCACGCCGCGCGTATCCGGGTCCGGGATCGGCACGGCCGAGAGCAGCGACTGCGTGTAGGGATGCGTCGGCTGCTCGTAGAGCGTCGTCTTCTCGCTCTCCTCGACGATGCGGCCGAGATACATCACCGCCACGCGGTCGGAGATGTGACGCACCACCGAGAGATCGTGGGCGATGAAGAGGTAGGCCAGGCCCAGTTCCTTCTGCAGGTCCTGCAGCAGGTTGATCACCTGCGCCTGGATCGAGACGTCGAGCGCGGCCACCGGCTCGTCCAGGATCAGCAGCTTCGGCTGCAGCGCAAGCGCGCGCGCGATGCCGATGCGCTGGCGCTGGCCGCCGGAGAACTCGCGCGGGTAGCGGCCGATCACGGTGCGCGGCAATCCGACCAGCTCGAACAGCTGCTGGATCCGCTTCTCGCCGCCCATCTCGTCGTAGATGCCATGGATGCGAAGCGGCTCGGCGACGATGTCGCCGACGGTCTTGATCGGGTTCAGCGACGAGTACGGATCCTGGAAGATGTACTGCATGTTCCGGCGGACCTTGCGGATCTCCGCCGACGGCAGCTGCGTGATCTCCTGACCGGCGAACCGGACGCTGCCACCGGTCGCCCTGATCAGGCCCATGATCGCGCGGCCCGTGGTGGTCTTGCCGCAGCCGGACTCGCCGACCAGGCCGACGGTCTCGCCGGCATTGACGCTGAGGCTGACGCCGTCGACCGCGCGCACCCAGCCGACGCGGCGGCGGAGCAGCCCGGCCTTGATCGGGAAATAGACCTTGAGATTGTCGACCGCCAGCAGCGGCGGCTCGGCCTTCGCCACCGCCGCAGCGACGGTGGCGGCGGCGCGGGGCAACATCGAGTCGGCGAAAAGCTTGGCGACCTCGTCGGCGTAGTGGCAAGCCGAACGGTGGCCGGGACCGGTCTCGGCCAGCGGCGGCTCTTCTGTCTGGCAGAGCGCGCGGTCGCGGCCGATCGGGCAGCGCGGGTGGAAGGTGCAGCCTTTCGGCAGACGCGCCGGGTTCGGCGGCTGGCCGGTGATCGGCACCAGGCGGCTTTCCGCGGCGTCGATGCGCGGCAGGCTCTTCAGCAGGCCGACCGTGTAGGGATGCTTCGGCCGCTTGAAGATCTCGTCGACCGGACCGGTCTCGACGATGCGGCCGCCATACATCACCGCGACGCGGTGGGCGACCTCGGCGACCACGCCGAGGTCGTGGGTGATCAGGATCACCGCGGCACCGGTATCGGCCTGGCGCTTGGCCAGGACCGAGAGCACCTGCGCCTGGACCGTCACGTCGAGGGCGGTGGTCGGTTCGTCGGCGATGATCAGACGCGGCCGGCCGGCCATCGCCATCGCGATCACCGCGCGCTGACGCATGCCGCCGGAGAATTCGTGCGGATACTGGACGACGCGACCTGTGGGATCGGGGATATCGACCTCGCGCAGCAGTTCGACGCCGCGCTCGCGCGCCTTCGACTGTGGAATCTGCCCGTGGGCGACCTGGCCCTCGGTGATCTGCCGGCCGATCTGGAAGACTGGATTCAGGGTCGTCGTCGGGTCCTGGAAGATCATCCCGACGTCCTGGCCGCGCATCTGACGGAGAGTCTCGGCTTCGGCCGTCGTCACCTCGACAGGCCCGAGCCGGATCGAGCCATCGAGACGGGCGGTCTCGGGCAGCAGGCCGGTGATCGCCAGCGACGTCACGCTCTTGCCCGACCCGGACTCGCCGACGATGCCGAGGACCTCGTTCGGATAGACGTCGAAATCGATGCCGCGCACGGCAGGCACCGGCCGCCCGGCGCCGACGAAGGTCACCGACAGTCCACGGACCGACAGAACCGGCTCAGACATCACGCCCCACGATCACGCTTACAGCCCCCTTAAAACGAGGGCGGCGGCGACCTGACGTGGCCGCCGCCGCCGTGACAACGTTCTTGCTTATTTGAACCCGATGGTACGACCGACGAGCATGTTGTCGATCTCGCGCGTGATGCCGCCGACATTCTTCGCAGCGACGATGAGACCGATGTCGAAGGTATTGGTCGGGATGCCGAAGGAGGCCTCGACCAGCGCCTTGTTCAGCTCGTCATAGGCGGCCTTGACGTTCGCACCCGAGCCGAGCGTCGTGTCGACCTTGTTCATCGCATCGACATAACGCTTGTGCGGGTTCGGATCGCCGAGGACCGGGTTCTTGGTGGTGCGATAGATGCTGTTCGTGCCGACGCGGGTCGGGAACTTCTGGATGTTGCCGATGCCGCCGAAGATGGCCGCGAACTTGCCGGTCAGCATCGCGTCGGTAAGCTCGGCACCCTGCTTGATGTCGAGCTGCATGGTGATGCCGGCCTTGGCGACCGTGCTCTGCACGATCTGGCTGATCGCCACCGAGTCCTGATCGGCGCCGTTGACCACGAGCTTCCAGTCGTTCATCTCGGCCTGCGACAGGCCCGACTGCTTCAGCAGGTCCTTCGCCTTGTCGATGTTGAAGGCGTAGGTGGCGTTGTAGGACTTGTCGAAAGCCGGGCTGGCGGGCGCCCAGGGAAGAGCGACCACCTCGCCGACACCGGCGTAGCCGACGCGGAGGATGGCTTCGCGATCCATCAGGTAGTTGAAGGCCTGACGGAACTTCTCGTTCTTGAACGGACCCATCGTGGTGTTGATGCGGAACACCTGCACCAGCGGGCCGGGGCCCTGGATCAGCTGGTAGCCGGCGTTGCGCAGACGCACCGCGGTGCGCGCGTTGCCGCCATAGATGATGTCGACCGCACCCGACTCGAGCGCCGCGGCGGCGGCGTCGTTGTCGCTGAAGATCGTCAGCACGATCTCGGAGACGATCGGCTCCTTCGGACGCCAGTACTTCTTGTTGGCCTCGAGGCGAACGCGCTGGCCGAGCACGCGCTCCGCCAGGATAAATGGTCCGGTGCCGGCGTCCTTGGTCTCGACCGCCTCGATGTCCTGCGGGTCGATGATCGAGAGGAACTGCAGCAGGTCGGTGATCTGGCGATCGGGGACCGGGCTGTTGAAGTTGATGACGACGGTGGAGGCGTCGGGCGTCGCCCAGTCCTTCACGATCGACATGGTCGCGTAGACGTTCTTGCCCTTCTGCGGATCGGCGCCCTTCTTGAGGCTGACCGCGACCGCCTCGGCGTTCAGCGGGCGACCCGAGTGGAAGGTGACGTCGGTGCGGAGCTTCAGCGAGACCGACTTGTTGTCCGGCGCGATCTTCCATTCAGTCGCCAGGCTCGGGACCGCCTGACCTTCCGGCGTGTACTCGATCAAGCTGTCGTACATGTTCTTGATCAGCGGGAAGTTGATGCCGGAGAACTGCATCGGATCGAAATTGTGGATGTCGGCCAGGATCGCGACCCGGAGACGGCCGCCCTTGAGTTCCTGTGCCGACGCGCCGACCGCGGCGATCGAGAGGGCCGCGACTGCCAGCAGCAGCGTCCTCACGAACCCGATAGCGCGCGATAAACCGATTTTCATCTGACGGGTACCTCCCCTAATCGAGAAACAACGGTCGAAATGCCCACCCGAAAGGTCCTCCCAGGACCTCCCCGAGCATTCGACCACAGTGGCAAACAGGCTTCGCGGCTGTCAAACGTTGGCCGCGCAATCCCGAAACGGCGATTTCGCCTGACGGGCCGTCCCTAGCGCCAGGACGAAACGTCCTCCAACGGGTAGACCGGACGCGGGATGCGCTTCCAGGGGAGCCCTTTCACGTCCGACTGGCCCGGTCCGGTGGTGTCGACCCGGATCAGCTGCGAGGTGAGCGGCGCGAAATACTGGAAGTTGGAGGCGGTCTTAAGCACCGCCATCTTGTAGCCGACCGGCTCGACCCCGAAGGCTCGATAGACCTCCGGCACGTTGCCGGCGACGCCACGAAGCTCGCTGATCATCAGCGTGACCGGGCCGACCTCGAAGATGACCGTGCGTCCCATGTCGATGCTGGGCGAGCGGTGCTCGGACATCTGCACGTGGCCGTCGGCGATCCGGCGCACGGTGCCGGTCACTTTCAGCGGCTTGAAGAAGGCTGTCGCGTAGTGCCCGCCGACCGGCAGCGTCACCGTCGCGCCCGCACCGGCTTCGACCAGGCGCGCCACCGTGACCGGCTCGATCATCGGGATCAGGGCGGTACTCTGGATCTTCTGCCTAAGGATCGACTCCAGGATCAGGTTCGAGTCGCCCGACGATCCGCCGAACACGGTGTCACCGGTGTCGCTGAGGCAGACGACGCCCTTGGGTGCGCGGTCGGCCATCCGCACCGCCTCGTCGATCGAAACCGCTTCCTTGACCTGGAACTCCGAACGCATCGACCAGGCGAGATCGGCGATCTCGTCGGCCTTGGCTTCGGCCAGCGCCTTGTCGCCGTCGGCGACGACGATCGCCGCCCAACCGCCTTCGGCGACGTCGAGCCAGGGCTGCATCGGGCAGTTGGCGACATGAAGCACGCGCTTGTCCTCGGCCTCCATCGCGCGCGCCCGATCGAACCAGACCTTCATCGGGCCCTTCGACGTCAGGAACTGCTCCTGATGCGAGATCAGCGGCAGCTTCCGCCACGCCATCACCGGCTTCACCTCGCCGGCGACAGTCCTGATCAGGATCTCGGCGCCGATCTTGCCGGTGTCGTAGGGGTCGTGCGGCTGCGTACGATGGGCGACGATCGCGGTCGCGTTCGCGACCATCTGCTTCGTGATGTTGGCGTGGTGGTCGAGCGAGACGACGATGGGGATTTCGGGGCCGAGGATCTGCCGGCAGAGCGCGATCTGCGCGCCCTCGACGTCGTCCAGGTCCTCGGCCGCACAGGCACCGTGGACCTGGAGCGCAAGACCATCGATCTTGCCGGCGGCCTTGAGCCCCGCCCTGATCTTCTCCTCGAAGAAGCGGCGACATTCGACGGTGATGCGGCCGCCGGCGGTCGCCCAGGCACGGATGATGGGGACCGACTGGATCTGACGCTTCGCTTCTTCGACCGCCGCGAGATAGCCGCCGATCTGGCCGCTGCTCCCCATCTTCTCGAAGACGTCCTTGCCTTCGTAGAGGCCGAACGACTCGTAATCCCGCATCGTCGTCGGGACCGGATTGAAGTCGTTGGTTTCCTGCCCGATATGAATGACCGCCAGCCGCATCAAGATCTCCCTCGCCGATCTTCGGACGTTCTAGCCGCGCCGGGCCCGGCCTCCAAGCGATGGACGCTGGCGCCGAAACTAGCGCTTGAGCGCCGCCAGGATCGTCACCGGCAGGGCCGGGCGCAGCGCATCGAACCGGCCGATCGCGCCGGCATGGGCAACCGAGATCCGCATCAGCTCGCCATTGGTCCTCTGGCGCCAGTCCGCGAGCAGCGCCTCGCTCTGCAGCGTCACCGCGTTGGCGACGAGGCGGCCGCCGGGCTTGAGCGCGTCCCAGCACCGCTGGATCAGCCCCTCCTCGGTGACGCCGCCGCCGATGAAGACGGCATCCGGTGCGGCGAGGCCGTCGAGAGCCGCCGGCGCCTTGCCGGTGACCACCTGCAGCGAGGGCACGCCGAGACGTGTCCGGTTTTCGCCGATCAGCTTCGAGCGTCCGGCATCGGCTTCTATCGCGACGGCGCGGCAGGACGGATGTGCCCGCATCCACTCGATGCCGATCGAGCCGCAGCCGGCACCGACATCCCAGAGGAGCTCGCCTGGAGACGGCGCCAGCCTCGCCAGGGTCGCCGCGCGAACGTCACGCTTGGTGAGCTGCCCGTCATGCACATAGGCCGAGTCCGGCAGCCCGGCGAGGGTCGAGAGCCTCATCGCCTCGTCGCCGGCGATGCAATCGACTGCGACCAGGTTGAGGTCCGCTGTCTCCTCGTGCGGCCAGGAACGCGCCTCGCCCTCCAAGCGCCTTTCCTTCACGCCGCCCAGGTGCTCGAGAACCGACATGCGGCTCGGCCCGAAGCCGCGCCCGGCGAGCAGCTTCGCGATCGATGCGGGCGTGCGGCCGTTCTCGCTCAAGATCAGAATCCGGGCACCGGGATGGATGTGCGGATGAAGCCCCTCCAGCGGCCGCCCATGGACGGTCACGGTTGCAACCTCCTGCAGCGGCCAGCCGAGCCGGGCGGCCGCAAGCTGGAAAGAGGAAGGCGCGGGAAAGACCGCGAGCTCCTCGGCCGGAATCATCCGCGCAAGCGTCGCTCCGACGCCGAACCACATCGGGTCGCCGCTGGCTAGGATGCACACCGGCGTGCCCCGCCGCACCAGCACCATTTCGTAAGCTGCCGAGAACGGGCTCGGCCAGGCGACTCTCTCCTGGCCTTCGTCGGGCACGAGGTCCAGGTGCCGCCGGCCGCCGAACAGGATGCGCGCATTCGAGACGGCGGCGCGGGCGCCCTCGCCGAGACCGGCCAGGCCGTCTTCGCCAATTCCGACCACCGTCAGCCAGGGTGGCATTCTTTTTTCTCGTTTTCCGGTCGCGTCGGGGCCGCGACGCTCGCGTGCCCGAAGGCTATGATCAATACGACAATGACAGCCCGCGCAACACGCTTTGCGATCTCGAAGACCTCGGCTTGTCCGGGTCTTTTCCGGATCGTGCCGGCCAAGGACGGCGGCCTCTGCCGCCTCAAGGTGCCGCTGGGCCGGATTTCGGCGGCGGGCGCCGTCGCCGTCGCCACCGCGGCGCAGTCCCATGGCAGTGGCGTGATCGAGGTCACCAACCGCGCCAATCTGCAGATTCGCGGAATCCGCGACGGCGCCGAGTCCGCTCTCGCCGCCGATCTCGTCGCTGCGGGCCTCGGCCCCAGGCATCCGGACAGCGACGACGTCCGCAACATCCTGGTCTCGCCGATGGCCGGCCTCGATCCCCATCAGCACCTGGACGCCCTACCGGTCGCGGCCGCGATCCTCGGACATCTCGAGACCGACCCCGACTGCCGGTCGCTCTCGCCGAAATTCTCGGTACTCGTCGACGGCGGCGAGGAGGTCGCCGTGGTCGACCACGCGCACGATCTCTGGCTCGCCGCGATCGACGCCGAGACGTTCGCGCTCGGCGTCGCCGGGTGCCCGCCGACTTCCCTGGACGACGCGACGCCGTTCATCGCGGTCGGTGCCGCCGACACCGCCTGGGCCGTAGCGGTCGCACTGTCGATGTTTCTCGACATGGCCTCGCGGAGTCCCGAGGTGACGCGCCTGCGTCATCTGCTGCCACGGGTCTCCCGCGCGGCCTTCCTCGATCATCTGTCGAAACGGCTTGGCCTATCGGCGAATCTCGGTAACAAAGCGCACCGCTGGCGGCGCCGCGCACCGATCGAGACCGGGCATGTCGGCATTCGCGACCAGCGGCAGGACGGATGGACGAGCGTCGGCGCCGTCCCGCCTCTCGGTCGCCTTTCGCCGGATGCGATGACGCGTCTCGGCAATCTGGCAGCCGAGCATGGCGGCGAGTTGCGACTGACTCCCTGGCAAAGCGTCATGGTACCGAACGTCGGCAAGGAGAGGGCGGGACGCGTGGTCGAAAGCTTGAAAAGCATGGGGTTGATCTGCACGCCCGATCACCCCCTCGCGACGACGATCGCCTGCGCCGGTTCTACCGGCTGCACCAGAGGCCGTGCCGATACCAAGGCCGACGCGCTGCTGCTGGCGGACGCGCATGACGCGGGCTGGCTCCACCTGAGCGCATGCGAGCGCTCCTGCGCCTCGGCCGGAGTCGCGGGCCTGACACTGCTCGCATCGGCGACGGGAACCTACGACCTGTTCGTCAGGGATCCGCTGAGCCCGCATCGGTTCGGCCGGCGCATTGCCGAGGGCCTTCCGGTCGAGCAGGTTCGCGAGCGCGTAAGGCGGGCGCGGTGATCGACTACATCCGCGACGGACAGGAGATCTATCGCCGCTCCTTCTCGATCATCCGCGCCGAGGCCGATCTCTCCGGGATTCCGCCCGATCTCGAGAAGCTAGCGGTCCGCGTCGCGCATGCGTCCGGCATGGTGGACGTCATCGGCGCCCTCGCTTTCTCGCCTGGCGCGGGCAGTTCCGGAAGACAGGCGCTGGCCGCCGGCGCGCCGATTCTGTGCGATGCCAAGATGGTCGCCGACGGCATCACCCGCGCGCGCCTACCGGCGGAGAACCGGGTGATCTGCACGCTCTACGACCCTCTCGTGCCGAACCTGGCCAGGACGATCGGCAATACGCGCTCGGCCGCCGCGCTGGACCTCTGGCTGCCGCATCTCGGCGGGTCGCTGGTCGCGATCGGCAACGCACCGACGGCGCTTTTCCGGCTGCTCGAGATGCTGGACCAGGGCGCCCCGAAGCCGGCGCTGATTCTGGGCTTCCCCGTCGGCTTCGTCGGCGCCGCCGAATCCAAGGACGCGCTCGCTGCCGACAGCCGCGGCGTGCCGTACGTGATCGTTCGCGGCCGGCGCGGCGGCAGCGCAATGACGGCCGCCGCGGTGAACGCGCTGGCGACGGAGGTCGAGTGATGGCGTCCGGGCGCCTCCTCGGCCTCGGCGTCGGCCCTGGCGACCCCGAGCTGATCACGGTCAAGGCGCTACGCCTGCTGCGCGCGGCGCCGGTCGTCGCCTATCTCGTGGCCAAGGGCAAGAAGGGCAATGCCTACTCGATCATCGAAGAGCATCTACGTCCGGAACAGACCATCGTGCCGTTGACGTATCCGGTGACGACGGAGTTCCTGCCGCCGCCGCTCAGCTACGACGAGATCATCGCCGCCTTCTATGACGGGTGCGCCGAGACCCTCGCCACGCATCTCGACCGGGGCGACGACGTTGCCGTGATCTGCGAAGGCGATCCGTTCTTCTACGGCTCCTTCATGTACCTCCATGATCGCCTTGCCGCCCGGTACTCGACCGAGGTCGTGCCCGGCGTCTGCTCGATCGTCGCCTGCGCATCCGCGGTCGGCGCACCGTTGACGTACCGCAACCAGAGCCTCGCGGTGCTCTCCGGCGTGCTCCCGGAAGAAGACCTCGCCACCCGCCTCGCGCAGATCGACGCCGCCGCCGTGATGAAGCTCGGCCGCAATTTCGAGAAGGTTCGGCGGGTCGTGAACCGGCTCGGGCTCGGCGACCGCGCGCTCTACATCGAGCGGGCGACGATGGCGAACCAGCGCTCCTTGCCACTGGCGGAAGTCGATCCGGCAACCGTTCCGTATTTCTCAATGATCCTCATTCCCGGCCGGAAGTGGCAGGCATGAGCGGTCGCGCGCCCGCGATCCTCATCCTCGGCGACGGCAGCCTGAAGTCGGCGCGACGCCTCCGCGAGAAGATCGACGGCGCCGTCGTTCATGGCCTCGCCGCACGCGTCACTGGCGCCGACGTCCCCTTCACCGAGTTCGGCGAGACGATCCGCCAGCTCTTCCGCGCTGACGTCCCCATCATCGCCTTCTGCGCCGCCGGGATCGTGATCCGCGCCCTCGCTCCCCTCCTCCAGGACAAGCGCGCCGAGCCGCCGGTCGTCGCCGTCGCCGAGGACGGCAGTGCGGTGGTGCCGCTTCTCGGAGGCCTGCGAGGCGTCAACGACCTCGCTCGCAAGATCGGCGATGCGCTCGGCACCGCACCCGCGATCACGACCACCGGTGAGGTCCGCTTCGGCGCCACACTCGAGCACCCGCCCGCGGGCTACGAGGTGCGCAACCCGGGCGCGGGCAAGCGCTTCATGTCCGACGTGCTCGCAGGCGAGAAGATCCGCCTCAATGGCGACGCACCGTGGCTGACGGGAACGCGCCTGCCCTTCGATCCCGCCGGCCGGCTCCTGATCACCGTCACCGTACGGGACACCGCGCCGGCGGAGCGCGAGCTGATCTTCCATCCTCGATCCACGGTGGTCGCGGTCGGCGGCGGCGATTCCGATCTGCCGGGTTTCGTATTGGAGATGCTGGCAAAGGCGTCGATCGCCCGCCAGTCGGTCGCGGCGGTGCTGGCGACCGAGCGCGACGCTGCACGGCCTGAGATCGTCGCCGTCGCAGCCGCGCTGTCCCGGCCGTTGCGGATCATGCCCGTCGACGGGACCGTCCTCGATCTCGTCCGCGCGGCGGTGCCCGTTCCCGTGGAGGAAGCGGTCGACGCCTCGATCGCGCTCGCCGTCGCGTCGGCGCCGCTCGACGTCGGGTCGATCGGGCGCACGCGAGGGCGGCTCACCGTCGTCGGCCTCGGTCCCGGATCGATCGGCCTGAGGACGCCCGACGTCTCGCGCGCGCTGGCGGAGGCGGAAGACATCGTCGGATACGAGACCTATGTCCGGATGGCCGGCCCTTTCCGGCCGGACCAGTCGATACACGGCTCCGACAATCGCGAGGAACTGGAGCGCGCCCGCCATGCCTTCGCGCTCGCGGCAAGCGGACGCCGGGTCGCCGTCGTCTCGTCCGGCGATCCGGGCGTCTTCGCGATGGCTGCGGCTGTGATGGAGGCACTCGACGGCGCCGAGGCTTCGGCATGGCACGGCGTCGAGCTCCAGGTACTGCCCGGCGTCACGGCAGCGCAGGCGGCAGCAGCCCGCGCCGGCGCGCCGCTGGGACATGACTTCTGCGTGGTTTCGCTGTCCGACAATCTCAAGCCTTGGGACGTGATCGAGAGGCGCCTCGATCTCGCCTGCCGGGCGGATCTCGTGCTCGCTCTCTACAATCCCATCTCCCGCGCACGCCCGACCCAGCTCGGCCGCGCCCTGGAGATCATCCGCCGCCATCGGACGCCGACAACGCCGATCGTTCTCGCGCGCGACGTCGGAAGGCCCGCCGAGTCCGTGCGCACGATGAACCTGAGCGAGCTCGCACCCGACATGGTGGACATGCGGACCGTGCTCTTGATCGGATCTTCGGCCACGAGGACCGTCCCTCGCGCCGACGGTGCGCCCTGGGTCTACACGCCTCGTTGGTACGATGAGACGCCAGGCGTTCCGGAAGATGGCTCGAAGCGAGCGTGCAACGACGGCTGAGACTGCATCGCACAAGCGCGCCAGCGTCCGGATATGAGATAGCTTTGCTGCAATTGCGCTGCGCCGTCCCGCGCGACGCATCTTTCGAAAGGACAGGACATGACCGACGTCATGCTGGCGCTTGCGAAGTCGAGGTTCTCTCTATGTCGGTGACGAGCGGACGTGGTCGAGCCTCGAAGCGATCCTCGTCCCGTACCCCTCGGGCGGTCGCGACCGGCGATACGCTGGAGCGATCCGATGATCGCGCGGCCCAGGCGGATCGAGTTTCCCGCCGGACCAGCACGACACTGACCGTGCGAAAGATGGCGATATCCGACCTTCTCTCGGCGAAGAAGGGAACGCCGGCCGACGAACTGCTGAAGCAGCTCCAGGCGCTGGTCGCCGGCGCCTCGCCGGACGAGATGAAGGCGCTTCGACGCACTCTGTTCCGGCCGGAAGAGACGACGACCGGCCCCGACCCGGATATCGAACTCAGCGACGGATGGCGCGACGGCGAATACCCCTACAAGAACCTCTTGTCGCGAAAGAACTACGAGAAGCAGAAGTATCGTCTCCAGGTCGAGCTCCTGAAGCTCCAGGCCTGGGTCAAGGAAACCGGAAGCCGCGTCATCATCCTGTTCGAGGGGCGCGACGCCGCCGGCAAGGGCGGCACGATCAAGCGCTTCATGGAACACCTCAATCCCCGCGGCGCCCGGGTCGTCGCGCTCGAGAAACCGAGCGAGGTAGAGCGCGGGCAGTGGTACTTCCAGCGCTACATCGAGCATCTACCGACGCGGGGCGAGATCGTGCTGTTCGATCGCAGCTGGTACAACCGCGCCGGCGTCGAGCGGGTCATGAAATTCTGTTCCGACACGGAGCACGAGGAGTTCCTGCGGCAGACACCCGAGTTCGAACGCCAGCTCGTGCGGAGCGGCATCTTCCTCTTCAAGTTCTGGTTCTCGGTCAGCCGGGAGGAACAGCGGCTTCGTTTCAAGGAACGCCAGGCCCACCCCCTCAAGCAGTGGAAGCTGAGTCCGATCGACATGGCGTCCCTCGACAAATGGCGGGAGTACACCCAGGCCAAGGAAACGATGTTCCTTCATTGCGACACGTCGGATGCGCCCTGGACCGTCATCAAGTCGGACTGCAAGAAGCGCGCGCGGCTGAACGCCATGCGCTTCGTGCTGCATCGAATGCCCTATTCGCAGAAGGACGCTGCCATCATCGGCCCAGTCGATCCGCTGATCGTCGGTCGCCCGTCTCTCGTGCCGGGCACCGGAGAGGATCATCTGGCGCGCAGCAGCAGCTAGCCGCCTTGAGAGCGCTCGGGCCGGAATTCCAGGACGTCCCGCTCCGCGGGAAGGCCGTCGAGCTCCGCGCGGCATCGCCGTCATGGCAACCCGCGCGCAGGCAAGGAGCGTCGACCGGGAAAACTGGCGGAGAGAGAGGGATTCGAACCCTCGGTACGGTTTCCCGTACACACGCTTTCCAAGCGTGCGCCTTAAGCCACTCGGCCACCTCTCCGGACGGCGCGGAACCTAGCGAAGGTGTCGCACCGGCGCAACCGCTGCGGTGTTATCATCCCCTGAGATGAGTATCCTGTTCCGATTGATCGGCTGGATCCTGATGGGCGCCGCGCTGGCGATGCTGGCGATCGACGGCTGGGCCTGGATCGGGGGCGCCCGGAAACTGACCGGGATGGGCGAACTCTGGCGCCGGCTCGACGCCGACAGCCTGGAGGCAACCCGCACCTTCATCCAGCACTACCTGTTCCCGTGGCTCTGGGACCCCATGGGCCTCTGGACCCTGGCACAACCTGCGGCCGCCGTGCTCGGCGTCCTGGGCTTCCTGATCGCCTTCCTCGCCCGCCGCTAGGGCAGCTTCCGGAAAGCGATCGTCACCTCCGCGACCTGCACGCCCCATTTGCTGAGCCTGAGCCGGTTCAGCGCCATCTCGTCGTCGAACCTGAATACGCGGTCGTCGGCGGCGAGCCGCCACTCGCCGCTGCTGGTCTTCAGGTTCAAGGCATAGGCGAGGAACAGGCTCGCCCCCTCCTCCCGGCCCTCGGCCGAACCCGTCACGTCCGCGGCCTCGCCCCGGATCGAGCCGTCGGGCATCCGCCGGATCCGCCATTGCCGGAACTGCTTTTCGCCGTCGGAGTAGACGAAATGCTCGTCGAGGACGAGCACGTCCCCGTCGCGCCGCCCCTCCATGTCG
>JBGALV010000042.1:0-39674 GCA_044223515.1 Alphaproteobacteria bacterium | reverse complement strand
GGCGCGCGCGTGTTCTGCCGCATCTACATGACCGGCGAGGGCGCCGACTGGCCGCTGTCGCGCAAGTTCGGCTGCTCGGTCGACATGGCGCGCGATCTCCTCCTCGCCGCGCGCGGCATGGGGCTCGACCCGCACGGCGTGTCGTTCCATGTCGGGTCGCAGCAGCGCGACCTGACCCAGTGGGACATCGCGATCGGCAAGACCAAGATGCTGTTCACCGCGCTCAGCGAGGCGGGCATTCATCTCAAGATGATCAATCTCGGCGGCGGTTTCCCGGCCCACTATCGCACCCGCGTGCCCGGCCCCGACCAGTACGGCCATGCGATCATGGGCGCGATGACCAAGCATTTCGGCAACGCACTGCCGCAGATGCTCATCGAGCCCGGCCGCGGCATCGCCGGCGACGCCGGGGTGATCCAGGCCGAGGTCGTGCTGATCTCCTCGAAGGGCGAGGAGGACGGGCGGCGCTGGGTCTATCTCGACATCGGCAAGTTCGGCGGCCTGCCGGAGACGATCGGCGAGGCGATCCAGTATCGCCTCAAGACGCCCCATGACGGCGGCCCGGTCGGTCCGGTCGTGCTGGCCGGCCCGACCTGCGACGAGGTCGACATGCTCTACGAGAAGGCAGGCTACAAGCTGCCGCTCGACCTCAAGGTCGGCGACAGGATCCAGATCCTGTCGACCGGCGCCTACACGACGACCTACTCGTCGGTCGGCTTCAACGGCTTCCCGCCGCTCAAGACCGTCTGCATCTGAAGCCCCGGCGCCGTTCGGCGCCGGGCTACTTCCTAGTGAAATCCGTGACCTTGATCTTGCCGGCGATGATGTCGGCGCGCGCCGCGTCGACCTGACGGCGCCATTCGGGGCGCACCATCGAGGCGTTGTTGCCGTCGAAGGCGAGGCCGACGCCGTCCTCGGCCAATCCCAGTTCGACCTTGCCGGGCTTCCAGCTGCCGTCGCGTGCGGCCTGGAAGCTGCGCTCGACCGCGAGGTCGACGCGCTTCAGCTGCGAGGTCAGGATCGTCCCCGGATGCAGGCCGTTCTGGTTGGAGTCGACGCCGATCGCCAGGCGCTGAAGGTCGACCGCGGCCTGGAACACGCCGAAGTTCGAGGTGCCGGCGCCGGCGAAGATCACCTGGGCGCCACGCTCGATCTGGCTGCGCGCCAGCTCCTTGCCGCCGGACGGATTGGAGAACGCGGCCGGCGTGTTGCCGATGAAGTTGAGCAGCACCAGGACGTCGGGGCGCGCGTGCTTGGCGCCTTCCTCGTAACCGACCGCGAACTTCCGGATCAGCGGGATGTCCATGGCGCCGACGAAGCCGATGCGGCCGGAGGGCGCCGCCATCGCCGCCAGCATGCCGGCGAGGAAGGCTCCTTCGTGCTCCTTGAAGACGACCGAGCGGACGTTCGGCTGGTCGGCATCGGCGTCGATCAACGTGAAACGGATGTTCGGGTGCTTCGGCGCCACCTGCGCCATCGGTTGCGCGTAGTAGAAGCCGACCGCGACGATATCGGTGGCGCCGCGGCGGGCAAGGGCGGCGACGCCCTGCTCGAACTGCGCCGGGCTTGTCGGCTCGAACTCCAGGATCTCGCCGCCGCCCGCCGCCTTGAAGCGCTGCGCCCCTTCGTAGGCCGCCTCGTTGAAGCTCTTGTCGAACTTCTGGCCGACCGCATAGAGCACGGCCGGCTTGATCTCGGCGGCCGCCGCCGGCAGCGCCAGCAGGACGGCGAGGCAGATCGCGGGAAGGCGCATCACTTCCATCCCCAGCGCTCGGCCGCTTCCATGATCATCGCCGTGTGGCGGTCCTGCAGCGGCTTGAGACGTGCGGCCGGCGCCTCGCCGATGATCGCCACGTAGTCCTCGCCGTTCGGCTTCCGGCTCCAGGAGTTGCCGACGAACCAGGCCTTGGCCTGCCCGACCTTGGCGATGCTTGCCCTGACGCCCTTGAAGCTCATCGCCGCCGGGCGGAGGCCGCGCTCGAAGTCGCGGTCGCTGAGCTCGCTGTAGGGCTTGCCGGCGTCGTCGCGGACGTTGAGGAAGATCATCTGGTCGCCGAAGGCGGTGTAGCCGCCGCCAAGGCCCTTGTGGATGTCGGCCGCGTGCTCGAAGAAGCGATGCGCGGTCGCCGCGGTCAGCGTGCCGCGGGGAAAGCCGACGACGACGAGGCCGGTGCCGCCCTTGCCGTCGCCGAGGTCGGAGACCAGCACGCTCACCTGGCGGAAGACGTATCCGAGCGTCGCGGCGACCTTGTTCGCGAGATCGTCGTCGAGCCAGATGCGCGACTGAAGCGAGGCGTTGGTGCGGAGCAGGTAGCCGCCCGGCGTCAGCTCTGTCCTCACCTTCGCCGGATCGACGCCGGCGGCGCGCAGCACGTCGGGCAGCAGCTCGTCCTGGACCCTGGCGGTGAAGGCGGCGCGGTCGGCGTAGGAGCCGTCGCGGAGCTTCGTCAGGCCCAGCTGTCCCGACGTCGCCTCGTAGGAGAACAGCAGCGGGCGCTCGGCGGCGACCGCGATTTGCGCGGCCACGACGGCGAGCAAAACCAGCAGAGAGCGGGCGATCCAGCGCATCACGGCTCCTCGAGTTTGATCCACGTTAGCTCATGCTTGTTGTGGTGCAAGTGCACGACCCGAGAGCCCGGGATCTCGGCGAAGCGCCGCGCGGTCTCGTGGTCGGTCTCGCCCTGGAACTTGATCGTGCAGACGAAGTTGCGCACTCGTCTCGAGGCGAGCCAGCGCTCGACCAGCCGGTAGAGTCGCTCGGGATAGCAGACGATGTCGGAGAACAGCCAGTCGACCGGCCCGACGTCGCCGGGCTCGAGCGCGAAGGCGCTCTGCTGGAGCTGCTCGACGCCCGGCATCGCCGCGATCGCCGGATCGAGCGGCGCCTTGTCGATGGCGGTCACCTCGGCGCCGAGCTTCGCCAGCACCCAGGTCCAGCCGCCGGGGCTGGCGCCGAGATCGAGGCAGCGCGCACCCGGACCCGGGCGCTTGCGGGCGAGCGTCAACGCTTCCCAGAGCTTGAGATAGGCGCGGTTGGGCGGGCCTTCCTTGTCCTCGACGAAGCGGACCTCGCCGTTGGGGAACGGATTGGAGCAGCGAGGAGCGGCAAGCAGGGTGCGCTCGTCGATCAGCGTCCAGGACCCCAGCGGCGCGGTGGGGGCCTCGGCCGGGAAGACCAGCGGCTTCGCCGACACCGAGGGCAGCCGTTCCTGGATCAGCTTGGCGCGGCCGTGGTGCGCGACGGAATAGAGCGCCCAGTTGCGCTGGATCGCGCGTAGCGCCTTGGCGCCTTCGCCGATCGAGGCGATGGCGATGCGCTCCGGGTCGTACCAGGTGTTGATCGACCAGGCCGCCGGGCGCGGCGGGCCGGGGGCGAGGTACAGGCGGCCATGGGCGACGGCATCCGCCCCGAGCTCGTGCGCGAGCTGGGCCTCGAAGCCCTCGGCGGCGAGGTATCCGGTCCCGCCGCTCACCTCACAGCAGGCCGACCAGAAGGGCGGCGCCGAAGCCTGCGAGCGCGACGCCCGATGCCCGGTTGATCCAGAGGATAACGGTGTCGGAGATCCTCTGGCGGAGCAGCGTGACCGCACCCGACAGGGTCGCCCACCACAGCATCGAACCCAGGAAGACGCCGACCACCAGCACCGCGGCGCCGTCGGCGGTATCGACCGCGGCGAGGCCGAGGCCCGCAAAGATCGCGGCGAAGGTCAGGATCGTCGCCGGGTTGGCCATGGTCAGGAAGAAGGTGCTGGCGAAGGTCGTCCACAGCGAGCGGGAGATCGGCGCATCGGCGGCCTTCTCCGGCGGCTTTCCGGTCATCGCGATCCAGCCGAGCCATATCAGCGCCGCGCCACCGACGATCGAGAGGACTTCCTGGCCCTGCAGCAGCAGGCTCGAGACGGCGGTCAGCCCGAAGGCGGCGATCGCCGCGTAGACGGCGTCCGCGACCGCGGTGCCGAGCCCGCCGGCGACGCCCGGCCAGAACCCGGCCTCGAGCGAGCGGCGGATGCAGAGCAGCCCGATCGGCCCGACCGGGGCGGCGATCGAGAGGCCCAGCAAAAGGCCTTTGGCGAAGAGGAGGACGGCCTCGGTCATGTCGCGCCGAGACATAACGAGCGGAACTGCCTTCGTCGACTCTGTTAGAGTCGGCCCTCGAAATGACCGAGACCGTTCTTCCCCCGAAAGACACCCCGCGCCGGCCCAAGGCAATGCTTCCGCCCGGCGCCACCGACTGCCATGTCCATGTCTTCGCACCGCCGGATCGCTATCCGTTCTATCCGGCGCGCGCCTATACGCCGCCGCCAGGGATCGACGCATCCCGGCTGATCCGGATGCACGAGGCGATCGGCGTGTCGCGGGCGGTGCTGGTCGCCTCCAACGTCTATGCCGAGGACCTGCGCGCGACCGAGGATGCGCTGAAGGCGCATCCCGACCGTTTCCGCGGCGTCGCGCTGATTCGCCCGGATGCCGCCGAAAGCGAGCTCGATCGCCTGCACGCGCTGGGGTTCCGGGCGGTGCGCATCAACCTGGTCCTGGCCGGCGCGCTTCGCATGGAGCACCTGCCGGCGCTCGCGCCTCGGCTCGCCGATCGCGGCTGGCACCTCGAGGTCCAGTCGAAGCCGGAGACACTGGCCGAGGTCGTGGACCAGTTGTGCGCGTTGCCGGTCGATGTCGCGATCGACCATCTGGCGCTGCTCCGGCCGGAGCACGGCGAGAGCCATCCAGGCATCGCCGCGGTGCTGCGCCTGCTCGACGGCGGCCGCGGCTGGGCCAAGCTGTCCGGGCCCTATGTCGGCGAGCCCGGTGGCCCGCATTTCCCGAAGGCGGCGGCATTGGCGCGGCGCTTCGCGACGGCGGCGCCGGAGCGTTGCCTTTGGGGCTCCAACTGGCCGCACCCGCAGGCAGTCCCGATGCCGGACGATGGCGACCTCGTCGACTGGCTCGCCGAGGCGGTGCCGGATGCAGCGGCTCGCGCGCGCATCCTCGTCGACAATCCGGCGCGGCTGTTCGGATTTCCCAGGCCGTGAGCGAGGCGCGCGCCGGTCTGGTCCGCCGGGCCTGGCGTCACGCGATCGTGCGCGCGCCGGGATCGGCGCCGGCATATCTGTCGCTGGCCAAGCTGGTCGCGCCGAAGGATGCTGTCGGTCTCATCGGTCGCGCCGACGCGCTGGCCGGCACGTCTTCCGAAGTCGCCCGCAGCTATGCGCAGGCCGCCTTCGCTGCCGGCGATGGCGCGCGGGCCCGCGCGATCCTGATCCGCGCGGCCGAGCGGGAGGTGCGGGCGGATACGCTGACGGATCTCGGCGTGATCGAAGGGCGTCTCGAACTCGCGAGCGCGTCCAGACGTTTCCGCCAGGCGATCGCCTTCGATCCAGGTCTCGCCGCCGCCCACTTCGCGCTCGCCAATCGCAACGATGGCAGCGAGATCCGCTACCGGCGAGCACTCGCGCGCGATCCGCGTCACGGCGGCGCGATGGTCAATCTCGCCAACCTCTGGCGAGACGGCGCACGACTGGAAGACGCGATGCGACTGGTCGAGCGGGCGGTGGCGCTGGCGCCGGGCGATGCCGTTGCCCTCTACAATCTGGGCAGCGCCCGGCACGTAGCGGGTGACGCCGACCGGGCCGCGCGCTGCTACCGGGCCGCGCTCGCGATCGAGCCGCACGATGCCTGGCGGCTCCGCGAAGCGACGCTGCTGCCGCCGATCCCGCGATCGGTCGAGGAGATCACGGCGTGGCGCCGGCGCTTCCTCGATCGCGTCGAGACGCTGGCGCGCGTGCCTCTCCGCGTCGACGATCCGCTCGCAGACGGGCACTGGACCAATTTCCATCTGGCCTATCACGACGAGGACGATCGGCCGCTGCAGGAAGCAGTGGGGCGGCTCTGGCGCCACGCAGCACCGGCGATCGCGCGGACCGAACTGCGCCGGCACGACGGCCGGCCGCGCCTGGGATTCGTCTCCTCGTATTTTCGCGACCATACGATCGGGCATCTGTTCAAGCGGACGATCGCCGGCATCGACCGGGAGCGGTTCCGGGTGGTGGTGGTGCGCGCCGGCGAGGCGGACGATGCGGCGGCGCGGTCGATCGCGGCCAGCGCCGACGAGGTCGTGACGTTGCCGGAAAATCTGCCGATGGCGCGTGAGATGCTCGCCGCGGCTAGGCTCGACGCGCTGCTCTATACCGACATCGGCATGGATCCGTTCACCTACTATCTCGCGCATGCGCGGCTCGCGCCGCTGCAGATGGTGACCTGGGGGCATCCGGTGACGACCGGGCTCGACACGATCGACCTCTTCGTCACCGCCGACGCGTTCGATCGCGAGGACGCCGAGCGCGACTACACGGAAGGATTGGCGCGCCTGCCGCATCTGCTGCTCGACTGGCAGCCGGAAGCCGTCGATCTCGCCGGCGTCGACCGCGTGCGCCTCGGCATGAGCGCCGAGGGCCGTGTCTATTTCTGCGCCCAGAGCCTGTTCAAGCTGCATCCGCGCTTCGATCGGGTGCTCGCAGAGATCCTCCGGCGCGACCGGGACGCGGTGCTGCATTTCGTCGAGGGCCATCGGCTGCCCTGGTGCCGCCGGATCGTCGCCCGCCTGGAACGTGAGTTTGCCGGTGCGGGACAGCGGGTGCGCTTCCTGCCGCGCCTCTCGGGTGCCGATTTCATCCGTGCCCAGGCGCTTGCCGACGTGGTGCTCGACACGCCGGGATTTTCCGGCGGCAAGACCAGCCTCGAAGGCTTCTCGATGGGGCAGCCGGTGGTGACGATGCCGTCGCGCTACCTGCGCGGCCGTCTCACCTACGGGTTCTATCGACGCATGGGGTTGGAAGACCTGGTCGCGACCTCGCTCGACGACTATGCCGAGAGGGCGGTGCGACTGGGGACGGACGAAGCCTATCGGAGCGAGGCGAAGGCGCGTGTCGCCGAGCGGTCGCCGCGCCTGTGGGGGACCTCAGAGTCCGTCCGCGCCTTCGAGGATCTCGTCAGTCGCCGAGCAGCGACGCCATCTTGAGCGCGACGCCGACCGAGCCTTCGACTTTGATCTTGCCGGTGGCGTAGGCGAAGGTCGGGTCGAGGTCGCCCGACAGCAGCTTCTCCATGTTGTCGAGCTCGATCGTGATCGTGGTGTCGGCGTCTGCGTCGTCGTTGGAGATCACCGGGGGTGTTGCCGTGCCGTCCCAATGGACGAAGCTTCCGTCGCCGACATCGAACTTGACCTTGTAGCCGAGGCTCGGCGCGTGGCTCACGCGCTGGCGCAGGTCGTCGGTGACGGATTCGAGACTCATGCGGAGACGCCTCCCTCTTGCGCGACTTTGCTTTGGTCGCCGCGCCTGCGCAAGCCGAAGGATGCCAGCGTGTTGCCGAGCAGCGCGCCGATCACCAGCACGCCGCCCGCGAGCGCCAGCGCGGTCGGCTGCTCGCCCAGCGCGAGCCAGACCCAGATGGGGCCGAGGATGACTTCCAGCATCGCCAGCAGCGCCACCTCGGCGGCCGCGAGATAGCGCGCCGCCATGGTCACGAAGATCAGCGGCAGGCCGACCTGGATCGTGCCCATGATCACCGCGACCCCGATCGACCTCGAGCCGGTCGCGAGCGGCCAGGCGAAGGGCAGCGCCACCAGGATCGCGATGATCCCGGCGATCAGAACCGAGGGCACCATGTCGACCTGGCCGCCGACCGCGCGCAGCGTCACAAGGTGGCCGGCGTAGCAGATGGCGAGGCCGAGAGCGTAGAGGTTGCCGGCGAAGCCGGAGCCGGTATCGAGCGAGTCCCAGCACATGATGGTGACGCCGACGGCGCTGACGGCGAGCGCGATCCAGGTCCGCCGGCCGACGGGCTCGCCGAGGAAAAGCTTGCCGAAGATCGCGGCAAAGAACGGCGTCGTCGACATGATCACGACCGTGTTGGCGATGGTCGTCGACTGCGCCGCCATCACGAAGCAGAAGAAGGTGCCGGCGAGAAAGCAGCCGCAGAGGAGGCCGGCCCATCCGGTACGCCGGATCTCGGGCACCATGCGCCGGCCGTGCTGGCTCGCCAGGAACACGATCAGCACGAGGCTCATCGTGACCGATCGCCAGAACACGATCTCCCACGCGGTCGCTTCGGCATGGCGGACGAGCAGGCCACCCAGGCTGAGCCCGCACGCGGCCGCGACCGTTAGGAGCACGCCCTTCGCGCGGGGAGAGGTCATCTCACGCCGAACTGCAGCAGGCTCGGCGCCTTGTCGATGATCTCGGTCAGGATCTCCTCGGCGACGTGCAGGTTCCGCTTGGCGTCGTCGTCGAGCCGGGACGCGTAGCGCTCCTCGGCGAGCTTCTTCTTGGTGTCGTAGAGCGTCTTCAGCTCCTGGATGAAGACCTCGCGGGTGCCGAGTGGCAGCTCGTTGCCCTGCGCCAGCACCCACAGAAACTTGATGCTGGTCTTGATCAGCTGCTTGTAGGTGACGGCGGTCAGGTCGTCGAAATGCCCCTGAAGGCGCGGGTCGGCGCCGCCTTCGAGACGGTCCAGGCGCCCTTCGATCAGGATCGAGAAGGTCTCGAACTCCCCGGTCTTGTTGCGGAAGTGCTGATAGGACTTGAAGCTGTTCTTGGCGGCGCGCTTCTGCGCCTCCTCGGCGACGCCCGCGACCTCGGTCGCATGCACATCGAGGGCGTCCAGCAGCTTCTGGACCTCGGCTTTCGGGTAGGTCTTCTCGGCCATCGACGAGGAGTGTATTAGGGGCGCCGACCATGCTCCACATCAACGATCTCGTCTACCGGGTGCAGGGGCGCCTGCTGTTCGACGGCGCCTCGGCGGCCATTCCCGACGGCCACCGGGTAGGACTCGTCGGGCGCAACGGCACCGGCAAGTCGACCCTGCTGCGGCTGATCCTGGGGGAGACCCAGGCCGATGCCGGCACCATCCGCATGCCGAACCGGGCGAGCCTCGGCGCCGTCTCCCAGGAAGCGCCGGGCGGCGACGAGACGCCGATCGAGCACGTGCTGTCGGCCGACCTGGAGCGGGCCGCGCTGCTGGCCGAGCGCGAGAACCACCCCGATCCGGTGCGCGCCGGCGAGATCGAGCTCCGCCTGATCGAGATCGAGGCGCATGCGGCGCCGGCCCGGGCTGCCCGCATCCTCGCCGGCCTGGGCTTCGACCACGAGACGCAGCAGCGGCCGCTCAGTTCGTTCTCTGGCGGCTGGCGCATGCGCGTGGCGCTCGGCGCCCAGCTCTTCCGCCAGCCCGACCTGCTGCTGCTCGACGAACCGACCAACCACCTCGACCTCGAGGCGACGATCTGGCTTCAGGGCTTTCTCGCCTCGTATCCCGGGACCCTGCTGCTGGTCAGCCACGACCGCGAGCTCCTGAACGAGTCGGTGACGCACATCCTGCATCTCGACCAGCTCAAGCTCCGGCTCTTCACCGGCGGCTTCGATCGCTTCGCCGCGGCGCTGGCCGAGGAGCGAACGCGCCTCTCGGCCGAGAAAGAGAAGATCGACGCCAAGCGCCGGCACATGCAGTCCTTCGTCGACCGCTTCGGTGCCAAGGCGTCCAAGGCGACCCAGGCCCAGTCGCGCCTCAAGGCGATCGCCAAGCTGGCGACGATCGAGGTCGCGGTCGACACGCGCGCGCCCAACTTCACCTTCCCCGAACCGGCCGAGATGGCGCCGCCGCTGCTCAGGCTCGACCATGTGACGGTCGGCTACGGCGGAAAGCCGGTCCTGCGCAACGTCGACCTGGCGCTCGATCCCGACGACCGCATCGCGTTGCTCGGCGCCAACGGCAACGGCAAGTCGACGCTGGCCAAGCTGCTCTCCAACCAGCTCTCGGTGATGAGCGGCGAGGTCTATCGCGCGCCCCGGCTCAGCACGGCGTTCTTCGCCCAGCACCAGCTGGAGACGCTGGATGCCGACCGCACGCCGCTGGAGCACATCGCCGAGCGGAAGCCCAAGGAGACCGAGACCCAGTGGCGGGCGCGTCTCGGCCGCTTCGGCTTCACCGAGGACAACGTGAAGACGATCGCCGCCAAGCTCTCGGGCGGCGAGAAGGCGAGGCTGGTCTTCTGCCTGATCAGCATGGATGCGCCCCAGCTCCTCATCCTCGACGAGCCGACGAACCATCTGGACATGGACGCGCGCACCTCGCTGATCGAGGCGATCGGCGACTTCCCCGGCGCGGTGGTGCTGGTGAGCCACGACCCGCATCTGGTGCGGCTTGTCGCCGACCGCCTCTGGCTGGTCGAGGACGGCACGGTGAAGACCTTCGACGGCGACGTCGACGACTATCGCAACCACGTGCTGTCGCAGCGCCAGGAAGAGCGGCGCGCGCAGCGGCAGGCCAAGAACGAGGCCAAGCCGGAGAAGTCGCCGAAGTCGGCGGCGGTCCGCCTCGATCGCGACAAGAAGCTGGCGCTCCGCAAGGAGGCCCGCGACGCCGAGGCCGAGATCGCGCGGCTGGAGAAGGAGCGATCGAAGATCGAGTCCGAGCTCGCCAACGCCAGCGTCTACAAGGACAGTCCCGCACGTGCCGCCGATCTCGGCCGCCGCCGCGGCGAGGTGGCCGACGCGATCTCGGCCGCCGAGGCGCGCTGGCTCGAAGCGTCGTCGGCGCTGGAAGCGGCGGGCGGCTAGCTTTCAGTACACAATATGGTTTTCTTGCCGGACGTGAGATGGCAGGGTTCTGTTCATAGGTAGGAATTCTGACTTTGGTCACTGGCCAGCCGCTAGAAGAGTCCGTCGAGCTCTATAATGAGCTCACTGATCTTCCAAACTCTGATCGCGATGCGGTCGGTCGTATATCGTGGCGGCTCCAGTCGCTCCTCCGTCGGAGGCCTGGCGACTTGAAAGTCGCGATGGCTCTTTTGACCTCAATGGAAAAACTCGGCGACGCTCAAAATGGAATAGCGCTTGCCAACTCGATTTGGCCGCGGCGTTTTTCCCTGCCTTCGGAGCAGGCGATCAGCTTCGTTCATCGCCTCACCGCCTTTGGAGAGTTTGCCCGAGCAGTTGAGTTGGGGGAAACGCTCCTGGCTCAAGATTTAGACTGTAATCTCTTCGCTGGTCCGCTGTTCTTTAGCATGGTTGGACTTGGACGGACCGACACGTTTGAGCGGCATAGCGACAAGTTGGCTCACGTTACTAAGGCACTTGGCTTTGATCAGTTCAAAGAGCAACTCTCTGACACAGGACTTGCCGCTCATTTTGAGCGGCACCAAGAAATTATCCATAGGCGCACCTATGGCCGGATGACTAGCTATTGCGCATTCATTCATTCAGAAGATAGCGAGCCTGAGCTTGCCGCGGAGATCTATGCAAATCTCTCGCGAAAAGAGCGGCAAAGTATGGAAATCGAAATCGAAAACGAACTCGGGGCCTATTACGCCCAAGTGGGGATGGAGGCAGGTGTGTATGTGCCTACCATTACTTCCATCATGCTGCCGATTGAAGCCTTTCAATTGAGGGGGCGATGAAACCAGGCTCGCTGCTTGAGTATGCGGAGCGCTTAGTTGGCTTCGAGGACAACGAGGAAAATTATCGCGCCGTCGCGTCGCGAGCTTACTACGCCGCTTTTCATGCAGTGCTCAATCATCAGGCAGATAGTGGTGAGTTTACTCGTTCCAAGAGCGGCGAAGACCATCGGGCCTTAATTGACCATCTCAAACGGTCGAACAATCCCTTGATGCGCACGCTGGGAATTCGCCACCTCCCTCGGATACGTGCATTACGCAATCGAGCCGATTACGAATTGCCAGCCCCGTTTTCGCGCGAGCATGCGAATGAGACCCTTGAGGACGCTACAGAAGTCCTGCAGGCAGTGGCGGCACTATAGCCTCTGAATAGTTAAACGACCTTCGGCATCGGCCAGGGCAATCCCACGAGGCGTGGATCGCGCATCGGCTCCTCGAACTGCCGGAAGGGCACGAAGCCGGCCTTCTGGTAGTTGCCGAGCGCACGCGGGTGATCGAGGTTGCAGGTGTGCACCCAGAGCCGCGTCGTCTCCGGCGCACTCCAGGCTGCCTCGATCGCCTTCTCCAGCAGCCAGCGCCCGAGCCCGCGCCCGATGAACTCCGGCGCCAGGCCGAAGAACGACAGCTCGCACTCGCCCCCGACCTTGCGGTCGAGCTCGAAATAGCCGGCTGGCACGCCGCCGACATAGACGACGGTGATCTCGACCTTCGGGTGAAGGATGATCTCGGCCAGCTGCTCGTCGGTCAGGAAGCGGCGGCTGTACCAGTTCCACGGGGCGCCGACCGTGTTGAACAGGTGCCGGTAGAACGGGACCGTCGGCGGATCGAGGCGCATCAGCGCCAGCTTCATCGCGGGCGTCGGCGCCGGCGGCTTCGTCGGGCGGGCGAGCATCTCGAGCGAAGTCACGGTCTGCGTCATCGGCGGCACCTTGGGTCCGCCCTTCAGCCATTTCGACATCACCAGGCGCGGCTCGCAGGTGTATCCCAGGCGCTCGTAGACGTCGCGAACGCGCGTGTTGGTGTCGCGGATCATCAGCATGACCTTCGGCATGCCGCGGCTCATCAGCCACATCTCGGCATGATGGATCATCGCCCGGCCGTGGCCGTGCTTCTGCTCGGCGGGGTCGACCGCGACGTAGTAGAGCCAGCCGCGATGGCCTTCCTCGCCGGCCATCACGGTGGCGACGACACGTCCCTCCCGGATACCGACGAACAGCTCCGAAGCCGGGCTTCGCCGGCAGCGCTGAATGTCCTCGTGGGGGTCGTTGTAGGAGACAGTGAGGTTGCAGGTCTTCCAGAGCGCGGCGACGGCCTCGACATCGTCGTCGCCGATCGCGCGGATCTCGAGATCGCTCATGCCGGACCCGTGACGGCCGGCACGTCCTCGCGGAGCCCCCACTCGGACCACGAGCCGTCATAGACAGGCACGTCGTCCTTGCCGATCAGGTAGGCGCCGAGCGCGACCACGCAGGCGGTGACACCCGAGCCGCAGCTCGCCACAACAGGCCGCTTGAGGTCGAGGCCCGAGGCGTCGAACTTCGCCTTGATCTGCTCGGCCGGCAGGAACGTCTTGTCCTTCGGGTCCAGCAGGTCGGGGAAGGGGAGGTTGCGGGCACCCGGCATATGGCCGGGCCGCCCCGGCCACAGCTCCTTCTCCTCGCCGCGGAAGCGGCCGGCGGCGCGCGCGTCGACCACCTGCTCCTTCTTGCGGTCCATGTCGGCGCGGAGATCGTCGAGCGACCGGACGAGGCCCGGGCGGAAGCTCGCCTTGAAGGTCGCGGGCTTCGCCTGGGTCGGCGCGTTCGAGACCGGCCGACCCTCGGCGATCCATTTCGGCAGGCCGCCGTCGAGGACGGCGACGTTGTCGTGCCCGAAGATCCGGAACATCCACCAGCCGCGGGCGGCGGTCTGCAGGCCGACCATGTCGTAGCAGACGACCTTGTCGCCGTTCGAGATGCCGAGCTTTCCGACCTTCTCGGCGAAGAGCTCCGCCGTCGGCAGCATGTGCGGCCGCGCGTCGCCCGGCATCTTGATGTCGTCGATGTCGAAGAAGACGGCGCCCGGAATGTGCTTCGCGGCGTGCTCGGCCCTGGCGTCGCGCTTCATCGCATGGTGGAAGTAGGTGACGTCGATCACCTTCACTTTTGGATCGTCGAGGTGGCGCGCGAGCCACTCGGTCGAGACGATGCCGTCGGGCTTGGCGTAGGTCATCTAGCGGCTCCGGCGTTCAAGCCAGGTGGGGATGGGGAGGCCTTTCTGGTCGAGGAAGGCCGGGTTGAACAGCTTCGACTGATAGCGGGAACCGCCGTCGCAGAGGATCGTGACGATGGTGTGTCCCGGTCCCATCTTCTTCGCGACGCGGATCGCGCCGGCGACGTTGATGCCCGACGAGCCGCCGAGAACCAGGCCCTCGTTCTGCACCAGGTCGAAGATGATCGGCAGCGCCTCGGCGTCCGGGATCTGCTCCTGGTCGTCGATCACGACGCTTTCAAGGTTCTTGGTGATGCGGCCCTGGCCGATGCCCTCGGTGATCGAGCTTCCCTGCGACTTGAGCTCGCCATGGGCATAGTAGTTGTAGAGCGCGGCCCCCTCGGGATCGGAGAGCACGATCCGGATCTTGGGGTTGCGTTCCTTGAGCGCCATGGACACCCCGCCGAGCGTGCCGCCCGACCCGACCGAGCAGGTGAAGGCGTCGACCTTGCCGAAGGTCTGCTCGAAGATCTCCGGCCCGGTCGTCAACCGATGGCCTTCCCGGTTGGCGACGTTGTCGAACTGGTTCGCCCAGATCGCACCGTTGGGCAGGCTCGCCGCCAGCTCGTTGGCGAGCCGTTCGGAATAGCGGACGTAGTTGTTGGGATCGGCGTAGGGGACGGCCTTCACCAGACGCAGGTCCGCGCCGCAGAGCCTGAGGAAGTCCATCTTCTCCTGGCTCTGCGTGTCGGGCATGACGATGACGGTCTTGTAGCCCAGCGCATTGCCGACGAGGGCGAGGCCGATGCCGGTGTTGCCGGCGGTGCCCTCGACGATCGTGCCGCCGGGCTTGAGCGTGCCCTGCTTCACCGCGTCCATGACGATCGCAAGCGCGGCACGGTCCTTGACCGAGCCGCCGGGGTTCAGGAACTCGGCCTTGCCGAGGATCTCGCAGCCGGTCATCTCCGATGCCCGCCTGAGGCGGATCAACGGCGTTTTGCCGATCGAGCCTAGGAAACCGTCACGCACGTCCATGTGTGAAACTCCGCCGGGAGGACATTTAGCGGTAGACAGGCAAGGCGCATTCTAGGCAGTGTCCGGCCGATCCGAAACCTTCGACCGCGGCGCCGCATGCCGAACACCGAGCTCCAATACGGTATCCACCCCGGGCTCAGGTTCGCGAGCCTGCTGGACGGTCGCGGTGCCTGTCGCGATCTCGGCTGGGACGACGTGCGCACCTGGCGCATCGACCAGGGCGTGCTCTGGCTCCATCTCGAACGCGACGACGAGCATGCCCGGCGCTGGCTGCGCGACGAGAGCGGCATCGATCCCGTGGTGGTCGACGCGCTGCTCGCCGAGGAGGCGCGACCGAGGGTCGAGGACTACGATGACGCGCTCCTGATCGTGCTGCGCGGGGTCAATCGCCACGACAAGGAAAACCCCGAGGACCTGGTTCCGGTTCGACTGTGGATCGACCGCAACCGGGTGATCTCGCTCCGCGACAAGGACCACTACCTGATGGCGCTGCGCGAGATCCGCGAGGCGCTGATCAAGGGAAAGGGGCCGATCGGGCCCGGCGAGCTCTTCGCCCGCATCGCCGACCGCATCATGCAGCACGTCGAGCCGGTGGTGAGCGAGCTCGAGGACGACGTCGACGCGCTCAGCCACAATTTCGATCAGCTGGAGACGTCCGAGGCCCGCGACCAGCTCGCCGACTACCGCCGCCACGCGATCCAGCTCCGCCGCTACCTGGCGCCGCAGCGGGAAGCGCTCTATCGCCTCCAGCTCGAGGATGCGACCTGGCTCACCAAGCGCGACAAGGTTCGCATCCGCGAGGTCACCGACCGCACGCTCCGCTTCCTCGAGGACCTGGACGCGATTCGCGACCGCACGATGATCCTGCACGAGGATCTGACGGCGCTGGTCAACGAGCGCATCGCCAAGACCTCGAACCGCCTGACCGCGATCACCGCCATGGCGCTGCCGCCGACGCTGCTCGCCGGCGTTTACGGCATGAACCTCGAAGGCATCCCCTGGCACAACGAGCCATGGGCCTTCGGCGTCGTCTGCGCCATCATCCTGGCGATGTTCCCGATCGAGATCTGGGTCCTCCGCCGGCTCAAGTGGCTGTAACGACAGGATTTTCCAGAACGAAATTCGCTCGGTTCCTTGACAACGCCGAACCGTCGAGCCGATGATCGCCGATCGGCGACCCTTTCGGGCGCCATTCGTTTTTTCTGCAGGGAGGTTTCTTGATGACGAAGATCTCTGCCGCCTTGGCGGCGGTGCTGCTTGCTTCGACCGCCGTTCCGGCGCTCGCGGCGACCCCGAGGGATGCGCTGGTGATCGCGGCGACGATCGACGACATCACCAGCCTGGATCCCGCCGAGATCTTCGAGTTCTCCGGCGGCGACGTCGCCAACAACGTCTACGACACCCTGCTGTCGATCGACCCGAAGGCGCTCGACAAGGGCTATGTCCCGGGCGCGGCGGAGAGCTGGTCGGTGTCGGCCGACGGCCTCACCTACACCTTCAAGATCCGCAACGGCATGAAGTTCCATTCGGGCAACCCGGTGACGGCCGCCGACGTGGTCTTCTCCCTTGCCCGCGCGGTCAAGCTCAACAAGACCCCGGCCTTCATCCTGAACCAGTTCGGCCTGACCAAGGACACGGTGGACCAGAAGGTCCGCGCCACCGGCCCGATGGAAGTCACCATGAACATCGACAAGGCGTTCGCGCCGTCGATGGTGCTGAACTGCATGACCGCGACGGTCACCTCGATCGTCGACATGAAGACGGCGATGGCCAACCAGAAGGACGGCGACTTCGGCTACGACTGGCTGAAGACCCACTCCGCCGCCTCCGGCCAGTACAAGCTGGTCAACTGGAAGGCCTCGGACGGCTACACGCTCGAGAAGGTCGACGGCAACTGGCAGGGCGACGCCACGCTGAAGCGCGTCATCGTGCGCCACGTCGCCGAGACCGCCTCGCAGCGCCTGCTCCTGACCAAGGGCGACGTCGACATCGCCCGCGACCTCAGCCCCGACGACATCGATGCGGTGAAGAAGGATCCGAACCTCAAGGTCGACGACGACCTGAAGGGCCGCATCACCTACTTCAGCGCCAACATGAAGCACCCGATCCTTCAGAAGCCCGAAGTCCTCGAGGCGATGAAGTACCTGGTCGACTACGACGGCCTCCGCGCCACCATCCTGCGCGGCCGCGCCGTCGTCCATCAGTCCTTCGAGCCGCGCACCTTCCTCGGCGCCATCGACGACGCGCCGTACCGCCTTGACGTCGAGAAGGCGAAGGGCCTGCTGGCCAAGGCCGGGTATCCGAACGGCTTCAACATCCAGATGGATGTGCGAACCGGCTATCCGACCACGGAAATGGCGCAGTCGATCCAGTCGACCTTCGCCCGTGCCGGCATCAAGATGGAGATCATCCCGGGCGACGGCCGGCAGACGCTGACCAAGTATCGCGCCCGCACGCACGACCTCTACATCGGCGCCTGGGGCCCGGACTATCCGGATCCGCACACCAACGCCGACACCTTCGCGCGCAACCCCACCAACAACGCCGACGACGCCAAGGGCACCGGCTACCTGACCTGGCGCAACGCCTGGGCGATCCCGCAGATGACCGTCCAGACCGACGCCGCGGTCATGGAGAAGGACAACGGCAAGCGCGCGCAGATGTATGGCGACATCCAGCGCGAGCATCAGCGCACCTCGCCGTTCGTCATCATCTATCAGCAGCTGGTGCAGAGCGGCATGCGCAAGAACGTCCAGGGCTTCCACACCGGCGGCCCGGTCTCGAGCGCCTACTACTGGACCGTGAAGAAGTAAGACACGCTTGACTGACTCGACCGTTACGGCCGCGACGGGAAGCTCACGTTTCCCGCCGCGCTACGTTTTGGGGGCGCTCAAGATCGTCGGCACCGTGGCGCTGACCTTCCTTGGCCTCCTTCTCATCACCTTCGTGATCGGGCGCGTGGTGCCGGTCGACCCCGTCCTCGCGGCGGTCGGCGACCGGGCGTCGCACGACACCTACGAGCAGGCCCGGCGCGAGCTGGGGCTGCACCTGCCGCTCTGGGAGCAGTTCCTCAACTACGTGCTCCAGGTGCTGAAGGGAGAGCTCGGCAAGTCCGTGCTGACCGCCAACACGGTGGTCGACGACATCAAGCGCGTGTTCCCCGCGACCCTCGAGCTCGCCACCACCGCCACCGTCTTCGGCGTCGCGCTCGGCGTTCCGATGGGCGTCGTCGCCGCGGTCAACCAGGGCCGCTGGCCCGACCAGGTCGTGCGTCTCCTCGGCCTCTTCGGCTATTCGATGCCGGTGTTCTGGCTGGGCCTGATGGGCCTCCTGCTGTTCTACGGCATCCTCGACATCGCCGCGGCACCGGGCCGTGTCGACTTCGCCAATCTCGACGTGGTCAACGACATCACCGGCCTGATCCTGGTCGACGCCGCGATCCAGGGCGAGTGGGAGGTGTTCTTCGACGCGCTCCACCACCTGATGCTGCCGGCGGCGGTGCTGGGGTATTTCTCCCTCGCCTACATCAGCCGGATGACGCGCAGCTTCATGCTGGAGCAGCTCCGCCAGGAGTACGTGACCACCGCCCGTGTGAAGGGCCTCTCGGAGGCCCGCGTGATCTGGCGCCATGCGCTCGGCAACGTCATGGTGCCGCTGATCACGGTGATCGCGCTCTCCTACGCCAACCTGCTCGAAGGCTCGGTGCTGACCGAGACGGTCTTCGCCTGGCCAGGGCTCGGCCTCTACCTCACCAACTCGCTGCTCGCCGCCGACATGAACGCGGTGCTGGGCGCGACCCTGGTGGTCGGCACCATCTTCATCGGCATCAACCTGCTTTCCGACCTGCTCTACCGCCTGGTCGACCCGAGGGCCAAATGACGAGCCTTCGCGCCTGGCTCACCGCCGACACGCCGAGCTCGCGCGGCCACGCCCGCGCGATCCAGGCCTATCTCTCCTGGCGGACGCTCGCCTCCAACCCGCTGACCGTCATCGGCCTCCTGATCGTCGTGGCGCTCGTCGTCTTCGCGGCGCTGGCGCCGTTGCTGGCGCCGCATTCGCCGATCGCTCAGGACCTGGGCCAGCGCTTCATCGCTCCCGGCGCGCAGTACCTGTTCGGCACCGACGAGTTCGGCCGCGACATCCTTTCGCGTGTCCTCTACGGCGCCCGGGTCACGCTCTACATCGTGGTCCTGGTCGCCGTGACCGCGGCGCCGGTGGGGCTCCTGGTCGGCACGGTCGCGGGCTATTCCGGCGGCTGGGTCGACGTCGTGCTGATGCGGCTGACCGACATCTTCCTGGCGTTCCCGCGGCTGATCCTGGCGCTCGCCTTCGTCGCCGCCCTCGGCCCCGGCATCGAGAACGCGGTGCTGGCGATCGCGCTGACGGCCTGGCCGCCCTATGCCCGTATCGCGCGGGCTGAGACGCTGACCATCCGCTCGAGCGACTTCATCGCCGCGGTCCGGCTCCAGGGCGCCTCGGGTTTCCGCA
Source organism: Alphaproteobacteria bacterium (assembly GCA_044223515.1). GTDB lineage: Bacteria > Pseudomonadota > Alphaproteobacteria > SHVZ01 > SHVZ01 > SHVZ01. The sequence continues at coordinate 20,515 of JBGALV010000042.1, read as the reverse complement.
TCGTGCTCGGTCACGTGGTGCCGCTCTGCAGCTCGTCTTTGATCGTGCGCGTCACGCTCGACATGGCGGGCGTGATCCTGACCGCCGCGGGCCTGGGATTCCTCGGCCTCGGCGCGCAGCCGCCGCTAGCCGAATGGGGGGCGATGGTCTCGACCGGCCGACGCTACCTGCTCGACTACTGGTGGGTCGCCACCATCCCCGGCCTCGCGATCTTCACGGTCAGCCTCGGCTTCAACCTGCTCGGCGACGGGCTCCGCGACGTCCTCGACCCGAAGAACTCATGAGCCAGAAGCTGCTTTCCGTCGAGGGCCTCGAGGTCCGCTTCCATACGCCGAAGGGCATCGTCGAGGCGGTGCGCGGCATCTCCTTCGATATCGGCAAGGAGAAGGTCGGCATCGTCGGCGAGTCCGGATCGGGCAAGACGATGACCGGCCGCTCGATCCTCCGCCTGATCCGCCCGCCGGGCGAGGTGAAGGCCCGGAAGATCACGTTCGATGGCGTCGACCTGCAGTCGCTCGACGAGGTCGCCATGCGCGAGATCCGCGGGCGCCGCATCGCCATGGTGATGCAGGACCCGAAGTTCTCGCTGAACCCGGTGATGACCGTCGGCGACCAGATCGCCGAGGCCTACCTCGTCCATCACAAGGTCGGATCGGCGCAGGCACGCGAGCGCACGCTGGAGATGCTGGCTGCGGTCAAGATCCGCGACCCCGAGCGCGTCTACGGCCTCTACCCGAACGAGGTCTCGGGCGGCATGGGCCAGCGCATCATGATGGCGATGATGCTGATCCCCGACCCCGACCTGCTGATCGCCGACGAGCCGACATCGGCGCTCGACGTCACCGTGTCGATGCAGGTGCTGGCGATCCTCGACGACCTGGTGACCCGGCGCGGCATGGGACTGATGTTCATCAGCCACGATCTCAACCTGGTCGCCAGCTTCTGCGACCGCGTCGTCATCATGTACGCGGGCCGGATCGTCGAGACCTGCAAGGCTTCGGAGCTCAGCCAGGCGAAGCACCCCTACACGCGCGGCCTGCTCGCCTCGCTGCCGCGGATCGACCGGCCGGTCGGCGAGCTGCCGGTGCTCTCGCGCGATCCGGCCTGGCGCGACGGGCCGGTCGTCGTCGACGGGGAGTTCCGCGCGTGATCGAGGTCCGCAAGCTCGAGGTCACCTTCGGCGAAGGCGCTGCCACGATCCGCGCGGTGCGCGGCATCGATTTCGACGTCGCCGCCGGGGAAACCTTCGGCCTGGTCGGCGAGTCCGGTTCGGGCAAGTCGACCGTGCTGCGGGCGCTCTCCGGCCTGAATCCCGACTGGACCGGCACGATGCGCGTCGACGGCCAGGTGCTCGGCCGCAAGCGCAGCAAGGCGTTCCACAAGCTGGTCCAGATGGTGTTCCAGGACCCCTACGGGTCGCTGCATCCGCGCCATACCGTCGACCACGTGCTGGCCGAGCCGCTGACGATCCACGGCATGATGGATGTCGACCGGCGGATCGAGACGGCGCTGGCCGAGGTCGGCCTCGGCCCCGCGTTCCGTTTCCGCTATCCGCACCAGCTCTCCGGCGGCCAGCGCCAGCGCGTCGCCATCGCGCGGGCGCTGATCCTGGAGCCCAAGGTGCTGCTGCTCGACGAGCCGACATCCTCGCTCGACGTCTCGGTCCAGGCCGAGATTCTGAACCTGCTGCAGCGGCTCAAGCGCGAGCGCGGTCTCACCTTCATCCTGGTGACCCACAACCTCGCAGTGGTGGCTCATATGTGCGACCGGCTCGCGGTGATGAACGCCGGCCGCATCGTCGAGGAGATGAGCGTCGCCGACCTCCGCAAGGGAGCGGCGAGCCACGCCTACACGCTGCAGCTGTTCAACGCCTCTCTCGGCTACGACCGCGCCAAGGCGAAGGAACTGATCACCTTCGCCTAGACCGGATCCCTCGGATCCTCGAGGCTCGACGCGCCCTCAATCGAAGGAGACTGCAATGGCCGGAAAAGTCGCATTGGTGACCGCCGGCGGCAGCGGCATGGGCGCGGAAGCGGCCCGGCGCCTCGCCGCCGACGGCTATCGCGTCGGCATCCTGTCGTCGTCGGGCAAGGGCGAAGCGCTGGCCGCCGAACTCGGCGGCCTCGGCGTGACCGGCTCGAACCAATCGAACGACGACCTCAAGCGGCTGGTCGACGGCGCCCTCGATCGCTGGGGCCGCGTCGACGTCCTGGTCAACAGCGCCGGGCATGGGCCGCGTAAGCCGATCCTCGAGATTACCGACGAGGACTGGCACCTGGGGATCGACGTCTACTTTCTGAGCGCGGTGCGCCCGACGCGGCTGGTGACGCCGGTCATGCAGAAGCAGAAGTCGGGCGTCATCATCAACATCTCGACGGCCTGGGTGTTTGAGCCGAGCGCGATGTTCCCGACCTCCGCCGTCGCCCGGGCCGGACTCGCCTCCTTCACCAAGGTCTTCGCCGACACCTATGCGAGCGACAACATACGCATGAACAACGTGCTCCCGGGCTGGATCGACAGCCTCCCGGCCACGGAGGAGCGTCGCGCCGGTGTCCCGATGAAGCGATACGGCACCAGCCAGGAAATCGCCGCGGTGATCTCGTTCCTGGCTTCCGACGGCGCCGCGTACATCACCGGACAGAACATCAAGGTCGACGGAGGTGTCACGCGGTCCGTTTGAGCCAGGGGTTCAGGTGGAAGGCGCTCATCAGCAGGTACATTACGACCATCCCGCTCAGCGTCGTCGCCGGCATCGCGGCCGAGCAGCGGGCGTCCGGGTAGGCGATGTCGAAAGCCGCCGTCAGCAGCGCCATGGCGGCGAAGGTCGGCGCGGCGGCCAGCGCGAGAAGGCCAGTGGCGTGGGTTCCGTTCATGTCGTCCCTCCGATGGCGCACCGTGGCCGGTCGGTGACCGGCCACGGCTCAAGGCGGATCAGCTTCGTGCCGAGCAGCACGACGCCGCCTTCTCGCGCGATGCCGGCTCGTAGCGATCGTGGTGGCGCACCCAGTCCATCGTGTACTTGCCGCCGCCCTCGTCGCGCCCCTTGGGCGTGAGGTCGAGCAGCCTGTAGGTGCCCATCATCACCTCCACCCCGCGTCCGTATGTGGAGTAGGTGTGGAAGACGTCGCCGGCGTCGTCCTTGAAGAACACGCTGACCCCGGGCCACTCCTCGAACGAGAGGGGCCAGGGACCATAGTTGTAGATAAGGTTTCCCTTGGCGACCTCCTCGGGCGTGAAGGTGACGCCGAAGTCGCGGTTGAAGTCCGTGCCGTGCGACGACACCCATGGGAACTTCCAGCCCATGCGGGCGCGGAAGCGCCGGATCTCGGCGAGCGGCGCCCGCGAGACCGCAACGAAGGCGACGTCGCGGTTCGCCAGGTGGACCATCATGCCGTCGGTGTGGTCGGCCATGAACGAGCAGCTCGGGCAGCCTTCGTCCCAGCCGTCGGCGAGCATGAAGTGCTGGATCACCAGCTGACCATGGCCGTCGAAAAGCTCGGCGAGGCTGCGCCGGCCCTCGGATGCCTCGAATGTGTAGGCTTTGTCGACGCGGACCCAGGGCAGGGCACGTCGCTCGGCGGCGATCCGGTCGCCGAGGCGCGTCAGCTCCTTTTCCCGCGCCAGCAGCGCCTTGCGTTCGGAAAGCCACTCGTCCCGGGAGACGACGCGCTGGTGCGCGGGGTAGTCGATCGTCTGTGTGCTCATTGCCTTGGTTCCTTCCTGGCTGGTCGCTTCGCTACAGTCGGTGACTGCCGCGGGATAGACGTAGGGCCGGGAAGCGGGCGTGCGGGAGTGACAAGTGTGACGGGATTTCGATGGACTCGCTGATCATGGCCGCGGCGCGCGCGCTCGCCGCGGGTGACCTCCTCGGCGTCCTGAAAAGGGTCGGCCTGCGCGAAGATCCGCCGGCGCTCGCGCTCCGCGGCATCGCGATGGCGCAGCTCGGCGATTTCGTGCGGGCGCGGGCCCTGCTGAAGGAGGCGGCGCGCGCCTTCGGACCGCGCGAGGCGGTCGCACGGGCGCGATGTCTCGTCGCCGAAGCGGAAATCGCGCTGGTGTCGCGGGACCTCGGCTGGCCTGCGAAGACCCTCGAGGCGGCGCGGGCGACGCTCGAGAAGCGCGGAGACTGGATCAATGCAGCGCATGCGCGCCATCTCCAGGTGAGGCGTCTCCTGTTGATCGGGCACCTCGACGAGGCGGAGCGCGCGCTTACCGATCTCGACCCCGCGCCTTTCCCGCCGGCGTCGAGGGCGGCCTACGAGCTGGTCGTCGCCGGCATCGCGATCCGGCGCCTTCGCACCAGGGCGGCGCGGGCAGCTCTCGACCGGGCTTCGCGCGCCGCACGCCAGGCCGGCATCCAGGCGCTGATCGCCGAGGTTGGAAGTGCCGCGCGCATCCTCGAGACTCCCGCGGCACGCCTTACCGGCCAGGGGCAGGAGCGGCTTCTACGGCTGGACGAAGTCGAAACGATGCTGGAGTCCGGCGCGCTCGTCGTCGATGCATGCCGGCATGAGATCCGAGGCGCCGGACGGGTGGTATCGCTGGCGAGGCGGCCGGTGCTGTTCGCACTGGCCCGTGCGCTCGGCGAGGCATGGCCAGGCGAGCTTTCGCGGGAGTCGCTGGTCAAGCAGGCCTTCCGCGCGAAGCAGGCCGATGCGTCCCATCGTGCGCGCCTGCGCGTGGAGATCGGGCGGCTTCGCGGCGAGCTTCGGCCGCTCGGAGCCGGCATCGGCGCCACCGCCGGGGGCTTCGCGCTGGCGCGCCGCGTGGGGGAGGTCGTCGTGCTGGCACCGCCCGTCGAGGACGAGCATGCCGCCGTGCTCGCGCTGCTCGCCGACGGCGAGGCCTGGTCGAGCTCCGCCCTGGCGCTCGCGCTCCGGACCAGCGCGCGGACCGTGCAGCGGGCGCTCGAATCCCTGGCAGCGGACGCCAAGGTGCGGGCACATGGTCGCGGGCGTGCGCGCCGCTGGCTGGCCGCACCGTTGCCGGGATTCACGACAACGTTGTTACTCCCCGGTCCTCTGCCGAGCGACTAAGGTCGGGGCATGAAGACTTCACCCGCCGAGATCCTCCGCGAATACGGCCCGTTCCCCGATGTCGAGCAGGTTGCCGGCGTGACGTTCGACGGCGACCACGTGTGGTTCGCTTCCGGCGACAAGCTGAACGCCCTCGACCCGGAGAGCGGGAAGACGGTGCGCTCGATCGATGTCGCGGCCCATGCCGGAACGGCCTTCGACGGGCGGCACCTGTTCCAGATCGCCGAGGACCGCATCCAGAAGATCGATCCGAAGAGCGGGCGCGTGCTCTCGACGATCCCGGCACCCGAAGGCGGCAACTCAGGGCTCGCCTGGGCGGAGGGGGCGCTCTGGGTGGGGCAGTACCGGGGGAGGCGGATCCATCAGATCGATCCGGATACCGGGGCGATCCTCCGTACGATCGACTCCGATCGCTTCGTCACCGGCGTCACCTGGGTCGACGGCGAGCTCTGGCACGGCACTTGGGAAGGCGACGACAGCGACCTGAGGCGGATCGATCCGCAGTCGGGCGAGGTCCTGGAGCGTCTCGACATGCCCTCCGGAGTCCATGTGTCCGGCCTCGAATCCGATGGGGCCGATCGGTTCTTCTGCGGTGGCGCCAGGAGCGGCAAGGTGCGGGCCGTCCGCCGGCCGGGGCACAGGTCAGAGAGGCGCTACTCGCGTCCCGATCCCGGCGCGCCGGTTGCCCAGATCACGCTCAGGAACAGGGCCTTCGCGCGGGGCAGGACGACCGCGACCAGGGAGAGGGCGAGAGCGGGCCAGAGCGTCATCGAGATCCAGGTCGGCCATGCCGAGCGGGATTCGACGGCGAGAACGATCGGCACGACGATGTGGCCGACCACCAGAATCGTGAGCCACGGGGCGGCATCGTCCGAACGCAGATGTCCGTAGGGCTCGCGGCAGACGGCGCAATGCTCCACCTGCTTCAAGTACGAGGCGAACAGCTTGCCCTGGCCGCAGTTCGGGCATTTCCCGAGCAGCGCGCGCCGGATCGCGTCTCCGACTTTCGGGCGACTTTGCTGCAGCGGCTCCATCATCTCGATCCGGCTTCCGTCGATTGCCTGAGCTTCTCGCGGTTGAGCTGCAGCCATTGCAGCGACAGCAGCGTGATCGCGTTGTCGATCTCGCATCGCCGCATCCGGGCGAAGGCTTCCTCGGCCTCCATCACGACGATGCGGATGTCCTCGTGCTCGGCGGCGACGCCGGCATGTCCGCCGACGCCGGCGAGGTCGACCAGCGCCGCATAGAGCCACACGGTCTCCGCGGCGCCGCCCGGGCTCGGCATGAAGGTATAGAGCGGCATCAGCGCTTCGGCAGCGAGGCCGGTCTCCTCGGCGAGCTCGCGGCGCGCGACCGCCTCGGGATCTTGCCCCTCGGGGATGATCCCTGCGGGTACCTCGAGCGTCCAGTGCGACGGCCGCCCGGCGAGCGCCGCGGCGAGCCGGAACTGCTCGACGAGGAGGATGCGGTCGAGCCTCGGATCGTAGGGGAAGACACCGGCAGCATGACCGCGCACGAAGATCTCGCGCTCGATCTCGGGCGTCCAGTCGCCGGCATAGCGCTTGTGGCGAAGCCGGTAGCGGTCCACCCGGAAGAAGCCCTGGAACGGCGTGTCGACCGCCCGGATCTCGTAGTCGTCGGCGCTCATTGCGCTTTCCGGATGAAGTGTCGGAGGTTGGGACCGGCGATCCGATAGAAGACCTTGTCGGCCCGCTGGTGCGGCCCGAGGCTGTCGTAGAAGCGCCTGGAGCGGTCGTTCCAGGGGTCGGCGGTCCAGTCGATCTGGCCGACACTCCGCTGCTCGGCGAGGAACCCCAGGTATTCCATCATCTGCCGTCCGATGCCCTCTCCGCGCCAGCGCTCGGACACGTATAGGTCCTGGATGAAGAAACTGTCCTGACAGAGGGCGGCCGAATAGACCTGGAAGAAGATCAGGAGGCCGACGGCGACGCCATCGCGCTCGGCCAGCAGGACCTCCAGCCGGCCGTCCTTGAGACCCTGCTCCTTGATCGCCTCGGCCATCGCCCAGCGCGAGTAGGGTGGGGGAATCCCGTAGAAGGCGAGCAGCTCGCGGCAGAGATGCGCAATCGTATCGGCGTCGTCGGCCGTGGCCAGGCGAAGGCTCGCCATCATCATGAGCCAACATCGCGGCTAAGCCCGAGCGCGGTCAAGCGCTTGCGCTTCAACCACGGCCTCTGGACCACGGCACCGCCCGCTGGCAGGTTGCCGGCATGGCGCTGCTCCACCTCGTCCGCCATGCCAAGTCGAGCCGCGACGACGCGCATCTCGACGACCACGACCGTCCCCTGGCGCCGCGCGGCCGCAAGGTGGCGCCGGTGATGGCGCGCTGGATGGCCGAGAACGACGTGGCGCCCGGGCTGGCGCTGGTCTCGACCGCGAAGCGTACCCGCGAGACCTGGTCCCTGATGAAGCCGGCGTTCAGGCCGGCGCCCGAGGTCGCGTTCGAGGATGGCCTCTACCTCGCCTCCGCCGAAGAACTCCTCGACCGGATCGGACGGCTCCCGGAAGCGGCCGGCGAGGTCATGGTGATCGGCCACAATCCAGGCCTGCACGACCTCGCGGTTCACTTGGCCGCCGGGCACGGGATCGAGCATGGCAGGCTTGCCGAGAAGTTCCCGACCGGGGCGCTCTGCACGATCGACTTCGGCCGCAGGCCGTGGCGGCACGTCGAGGCCGGAGCGGGGCGTCTGGTCCGCTTCGTTCGTCCGGCAGATATCCACGAGGGTTAATAAAACCGTCACTTTTTTGTCGTTGACCCATCCGAGTCGCGACCGGCTTAATTCACGTGCATGCGCCCTTCTCCACGCCGCCCGACTGTTCCGGCCTCAGCCGGCTCCCCGGCGGGGCGTGAGGTCGAGCTCAAGCTCGCGCTGGACCCGGCTGACCTCCCCAGGCTCAAGAAGCATCCTCTCCTTCAGGCGGCGCGGCCTTCGACCAGCCGCCTCGAGGCGACCTATTTCGATACGTCGGATCTTCGATTAGCCGAGCGCAATCTGACCCTTAGGGTGCGGCGGCGCGGACGGCAGCACATCCAGACCGTCAAATCTGGCTCTCTTAGACAGATCGGTCTGTTCGATCGCGAAGAAGTCGAAAGCCCGGTGCCGCGGGCCGACCCCGACCTCGCCGTCATCGACGATGCGGAGATCCGGCGGGCGGTCGGCGGCGCCCTCAAGGAACGGTCGCTCAAGCCGATCTTCGGCACCGACGTCCGCCGCACCAAATGGCTTCTCGGCAGCGGCGACAAGGTCGAGGTGGAAGTCGACCTCGATGTCGGCCGTTTCCAGGTAGGGGAGGCCGAGGCACCGATCTGCGAGATCGAGCTCGAGCTGAAGCGCGGCCGGCCGAGCGACCTCATCAGCCTTGCCCGCGATCTCGGGCGCACCGTTCCGCTCAGGCTCGACGTGGCGAGCAAGGCCGCTCGCGGCTTCGCCCTCTATCGCGGCGATACCGAGACGGTGCGGTGGGCGGAGGGGCTGGACCTCCTCGGCGACGCGACGATCGGCGACGTGGTGCTCGCAGTCCTGCGCGAATGCCTTGGCCATGTCGTCGCCAACCAGGCGGCGGTGCTGGAAGGGCGCGACCCCGAAGGCGTCCACCAGATGCGGGTCGGTCTTCGCCGGCTCCGTGCGGCCCTGAGCCTGTTCCGGCGCCAGGTCGACGAATCGGCCCGGCAGGACCTCGCCAGCGAGCTCCGCTGGCTGGCGGGCGCGCTGGCTCCCGCGCGCGCCTGGGACGTCTTCGTGGAGGAGCTGCTGCCGCCGGCCGCCGAGACCGGGGTGGGCGAAACCGTTCTCCGCGAGATCGAACGCGCGGCGGGCGCGCTACGCGAGACCGCCTATGCCGAGGCGAGGTCGGCGATCGGCTCGAGCCGCTTCCTCAACCTGATGCTGTCGACGCGGCTCTGGCTGGCGGAGCCGCCTTGGGCGGCTGACGTCGATCTCGACCGGAAGGCGCGCGATCTCGCGGCCGAGCTTCTCGACCATCGGCACCGCAAGGCCAGGCGCATCGCCAGGCATGCGGCGACCATGGCGGAGGAGGAGATGCACGCGCTTCGACTTCGTCTCAAGAAGCTCCGCTACGCTGCCGAGTTCTTCGCGCCGCTGTTCTCCGAGCGCAAGGTGCGTGCCTATGGCAAGGCGGTGTCCAAACCGCAGCAGAGCCTCGGCCACCTCAACGACATCGGAGCGCTTCAGGGGCTCCTGGATCAGCTCGCCGGCCACGTCGACGCCGAGTCCGGCGCCAAGGCGCTCGGCGCCGTCTCGGGATACCACGCCGGACGCGTCGAGACGCTGCTGGCGGCGGCGCGGAACGATCTCCTCGCCTTCGCCGACGCCAGACGCTTCTGGGCCTGAGCCCCTAGGCCCCCAAGATCTTGGCGGCGATGTTGAAGCCGCCGTCGATGACGAAGCTCTGCCCCGTGGTCCAGCGGCTGGAGTCGCTCGCGAGGAAGACCGCGATGCCGGCGAAGTCCTCGGGCACGCCCCAGCGGCCGACCGCGTGGCGGTGCATCGCATCCGCGACGAACTCCGGCGTGTTGATGCGGGCATGGGTCAGCGGCGTGTCGATGTATCCCGGGACGATCGTGTTGCAGCGGATGCCGTTGCGGCCGAACTCGGTCGCCATCGAGCGCATGAGCGACTCCACGCCGGCCTTGGCGGCGGCATAGTGCTCGACCAGCGGGTTGCCCATGCGGCCGAACTGGCTTCCGGTCACGACGATCGAGCCGCCCTGTCCCTGCTTCAGCATGACCTGCACCGCCGCCCTGACGGTGAAGAAGACGCCGTCCAGGTTGACCTTCATCACCCGGTGCCATTCCTCGGTCGTCATCTCGGCGAAGCTGGTGTGCTTGCCGGTGCGGCCCGACACGCCGGCATTGGCGAAGCAGGCATCGAGGCGCCCGAGCTTGTCCGCCGACTCCTTGACGCCGCGGTCGCAGGCGGCCTCGTCGGCGACGTTGTGGGTCAGGAGCACGACCTTGCGCCCGTATTTCTTGAGCGCCGCCTCGGCGGCGCGGTTCTTCTCCGGGTTCTGCCCCCAGATCACGATGTCGGCGCCGGCCTCCGCCATGCCTTCGGCCATGCCCAGGCCGATACCGCTATTGCCGCCGGTCACCAGCACCGCCTTGCCGGTCAGATCCAAGCCCCGATAGCCCATGGGAACCTCCTTGCCACCCTGGAAAGCCGCTATACTGCCCCGGGGGCGGGCGTGCGCGCGAGGTTTGGCTAGGTGAACGCGGAACAGGTCTTCGACATCCTTCGCGAGGCCATGCTGGTGACGCTGATCATCTGCGGCCCGCCGATGGCGATCGGCCTCGTGGTCGGCATCGCCATCTCCCTGATCCAGGCGATGACCCAGATCCAGGAAATGACGCTCACCTTCGTGCCGAAGCTGATCGTCCTGTTCGTCACCATGATCATCTTCATGCCGTTCATGCTGGCGACGATCACCAAGTTCACCGAGTTCATCTTCGATCAGATCGTCGCCGGCGGAAGGTAGCGATGCCTCTCGGGCAGTTCCTTCCGTCTGAAATCTTCGTCTACATGGCGGTCTTCGTCCGCCTGGGCGCCGCCTTCCTGGTGATCCCGGGCTTCGGCGAGGCAGTCGTGCCGGCGCGCCTGCGGCTGATGATGGCGGTCGCGATCACGCTGGTGATCGTGCCGATCGTGCGCCAGACCCTGCCGCCGATGCCGAACGGGCCCGGCGAGCTGATCGCCTTCGTCGCGATCGAGACGGGCGTCGGCTTCTTCATCGGCGCGATCGCGCGCCTGCTGGTGACCACGCTCGATCTCGCCGGCACCATCATCTCGATGCAGATCGGCCTGTCGACCGCGACGATCTTCAACCCGGCGCTGCAGACGACCGGCACGCTGACCGGTGTGCTGCTGAGCCTCGGCGGGCTGGTCACGATCCTCGAGACCAACCTGCATCACCTGCTGCTGGAAGGCTTGGTCGACAGCTACACGCTGTTCAGGCCCACCGAGCCCATGCCGGTCGGCGACTTCTCCGACACGTTCGCCAGGATGATCGGCGCGAGCTTCCGCGTCGGCGTCCAGATCGCGATGCCGTTCATCGTGCTGTCGCTGCTCTTCACCTTCGCGCTCGGCCTGATCTCGCGCCTGATGCCGACGCTGCAGATATTCTTCGTCAGCGTTCCGGCGCAGCTCGCCGGCGGCTTCCTGATCATCATCGTCTCGCTCTCGGCGATGATCGGGATGTTCCTGACATACTTCCACGAAACCCTGGTCGGCCTCCTGGTGCCCAGGTGACGGTGACCGATGTCGGAAGCTGACGACGACGCATCAAAAACGGAAGATCCCAGCGAACGAAAGCTGGGCGAGGCGCGTGGCAAGGGCCAGGTGTGGCAGTCGAAGGAGCTCGGCCACTGGTTCATGTTCTTCGCCATGGTCATGATCCTGGCGTTCATGGGCAACGGCATCGCCCAGGGCGTCAGCAAGGCGGTGGTGCCGTTCTTCGAGAAGGCGGACCAGCTTCCGCTCGATCCCGGAAACATCGGGCGGATGCTGGTCGAGACCTCGTGGGAGGTGCTGAAGACGCTGCTCTTCCCGCTCTCCATCCTGCTGGTCGTCGCGATCGTCCCGACCATGATGCAGACGGGCTTCCTGTTCACGGCCGAGCCTCTCATTCCGAAGCTCGAAAAGCTCAATCCGCTCGAAGGTCTGAAGCGGATGTTCTCGCCCGCGGCCGCGATCGAGACCGGCAAGAACCTGATCAAGCTTGCAATCATCGGCACGATCGTCTTCTGGATCCTGAAGCCCGAGCTTTCGCGGGTCGATCAGCTGGTCGGGCTCGACCTGATCGACGCGCTGGTCGAGCTCAAGGACCAGACCGTCCGGCTGCTCGTCGGCGTCCTCGCCATCATGCTCGTGTTGACGGTCGGCGACATCGCGTATCAGCGCTTCACGTACATGAAGAAGATGCGCATGTCGAAGCAGGACGTGAAGGAGGAGTTCAAGCAGTCCGAAGGCGATCCGATGATCAAGATGCGCCTTCGCCAGATCCGCATGGAGCGGTCGCGCCGGCGCATGATGGCGAACGTGCCGAAGGCGACCGTGGTGGTCACGAACCCGACGCACTACGCGGTGGCGCTCCAGTACGAGCCCGATTCCATGCCGGCGCCGAAGCTGGTGGCGAAGGGGGCTGACCTCGTCGCCAAGAAGATCCGCGAGCTCGCCGAGGAGCATGGCGTGCCGATCGTCGAGAATCCGCCGGTGGCGCGCGCCCTGTTCGGGTCGATGGAGATCGACGAGATGATCCCGCCCGAGCATTTCAAGGCGGTCGCGGAAATCATCAGCTTCGTCTTCAAGCTGAAGAAGCGGGCGATCCCCCGGTGACGGCGCCGACGGCCGGACCGCTCTCGCGTCTGGTGCAACGGCTCGGTCGCCTCTTCGCTCCGCATCGGCAGGCGGCTGCCGCTTTCGAGTCGGCCGACGAGCCGATGCTCCTGACCGACGCCGCTTTCCACGTGGTCACCGCCAATGCCGCGGCCCGCACCTTCGTCGGCGACGGCGACGATCCGCTGCCGTCGCGGCTCGACCGCCGCATCGTCAACGGCGGGCCCGTCCTGGCCGCGCTGACCGAAGCGGCGGCGACGGGCCGCGCGATCCGGATCGAAGCCGAGCGCGATCCTGCCTCGGGCGACGGCTGGATCGAGATCTCGATCCGGCCCTTCGGCGGGCGTGCCGGCTGGGCGGTCTGGCGGATCGCCGAGGCGACGCGCCAGCACCGGCTCGCCGACGACCTCTTGCTCCAGCAGGCGAAGGGCGCGGAGCTGGCGGCGACGCTCGCCAGCGTCGAGCAGCGTTTCCAGCGGTTCTTCGTCGACCTTCCGGTCGGCTGGGCGATCGTCGACGCCTCGGGCCGCATCGAGGACTGCAACCCGGCGTTCCAGGCGCTGGCCGCGCCGGAGAGCGCCGATATCCGCGCGCTTCGCGGCCGCGTCTTCGTTCAGCTGCTCCAGGCCGACGACGGCGTCCGCATCTCCGCCCGTCTCGCCGAGGCCTGGGGCGGCGGCGCGGCGAAGGGGCCGGACGAGGTGCGCCTCGCAGGCCCGGGCGAGCGCGTCGCCTCGGTCTATGTCGGCCGCATCGACGGGCCCGGCGGAACGCCGGTCGGCCTCGTCCTCCATCTGCTCGACGTGACCGGATTGCGCAGCCTCGAGCGCCAGTTCGTGCAGTCGCAGAAGATGCAGGCGATCGGCCAGCTCGCCGGCGGCGTCGCCCACGACTTCAACAACCTGCTGACCGCGATCATCGGCTACTGCGACCTGCTGCTGCAGCGCCACCGCCTCGGCGATCCGTCGTTCCCCGACATCATGCAGATCCGCCAGAACGCCAACCGCGCGGCGAACCTGGTGCGCCAGCTGCTGGCCTTCTCGCGCCAGCAGACGCTCCGCCCGCGCGTGCTCGACCTGACCGACGTGATCGCCGAGCTTTCGCACCTGCTCGCGCGCCTCATGGGCGAGCGCATCACCGTCGACGTCGTCCATGCCCGCGACCTCAAGCCGGTCAAGGTCGACCAGGGCCAGTTCGAGCAGGTGGTGATCAACCTCGCGGTCAATGCCCGCGACGCGATGGCGGACGGCGGCACCCTGACGATACGCACCGCGCACCTGTCGCTGGCGGCGCCGGAGACGCGGGGACCGGAAACCATTCCCGCCGGGGACTGGGTGACCGTCGAGGTGCGCGACACCGGCAGCGGCATCTTGCCCGAGCACATGGCGCGCGTGTTCGAGCCGTTCTTCACGACCAAGCCGATCGGCGCCGGCACCGGCCTCGGCCTTTCCACCGTCTACGGCATCGTCCGCCAGACCGGCGGCTACGTGTTCCTCGAATCCGAGATCGGCAAGGGCACTGCCTTCACCATCTGGCTTCCGGCCTATACCGGCCCGACCGAGGAGACCGCGCCCGAGGCCGAGCGCCGCTCGCCCGCCGACCTCACCGGTGCGGCGACCATCCTCCTGGTCGAGGACGAAGACCCGGTCCGCCTGTTCAGCGCCCGCGCCTTGAGAGGCAAGGGCTACAAGGTGGTCGAGATGCGGACCGGCGAGGCCGCGGTCGAGTACCTGGAGTCGGAGGCGCGCGAGCCGATCGACCTGCTGATCACCGACGTGATGATGCCAGGGATCGACGGGCCGACGCTGATCCGCATCGCCCGCGAGCATCGGCCGGGACTCAAGGTGATCTGCATCTCGGGCTACACGGAGGACGCGCTGCGCCAACGCATCCCGTCCGATCCGGGGACCCAGTTCCTGCCGAAGCCGTTCGGGCTCAAGCAGCTCGCCGAGCTGGTGAAGCAGATGCTGGACGCGCCGGTTGCTGTTGCTTGAGGGCGCCGTCTCCTGAATACGCCTAGCGGCCGAGCGATACCTCGGCCTCGATCCGGATCGAGACCATGGCCTCGCCGGGCTCGGCCACCGGCGGGGCGCCGGCCTTGTCGGCGGACATCGCCATTACCGGCGCACCGAAGGCGCGCGGGATCGGCGGAGACTGCACGTCGCCGAGGCGGATGCGGGTGATCTCGACCTTCGGCAGGTCGAGCGACTTGGCGACCGTCGCTGCCGACTCCTTGATGCGGGCGATTGCCTCCGGCACCAGCTCGCGCTCGATCTTGCGGCGGGTCTCCGGCGCCAGCTCGTAGAAGAGTCCGGCGACCAGCAGCCCGTCCTCCTGCAGCTGGCCGACCAGGGTCAGCAGCGCCGCGGACTCGAACGAGGTCAGCGTCAGGCTCTGGCTTCCCCACCAGCGCTGGCCGCGCTTCAGGGTCTTGTCCTCGTAGACGAAGTAGCCCTGGGTCTCGGCCTTGACCGAGGCGGTCGACTTCGCGCGTTCGAGCGCGGCCGCCATCTTCTGGTTGACCTGGCTCTGCAGCGCGCGCGGATCGCTTCCGCCGAGCTCGACCCGGAGCGTCGCGCGGAGTCGGTCCTGCACGACCATGCGCTCGGCCGACTCGCCGAGCTGGAGCGCGACCTTGTCCTGGGCCATCGCCGGGGCGACCAGGAGCAGCGGCGCGAGGAGGGCGAGAACGAACCGGCGCATGGAACCTCCTGATGGCACTCCCGGCAGGCTATGCCGCCTCCGTGGCATCAATAAGGCCGCCGATCCCGGCGCGGGTAGGGCTGCTCGAGGCCGTCGACCGGGACGTTCCGGCCGTTGATCCAGTGGGCGCGGGGCGAGACCAGGAAGCAGATCACGTCGGCGACTTCTTCGAGGTAGCCCAGCCGTCCCATCGGGAAGCCGCCCTTCACGTAGTCGTCGTAACCCTCGGGATCGGTCTTCTTGTAGCGATCCCAGCCATTGCCTTCGCCCCAGATCGAGCCTGGCGACACGGTGTTCACCCGGATCCCGTGGGGCACGCATTCGAGCGCCCAGCGCTCCGCATCGAAGATCAGCGCGGCCTTGGCGGCGCCGTACTGGCCCGACCCGACGAGCTGCGGCGTCCAGCCCGAGATCGAGGAGATGTTGACGATCGCGGCACCCGGCCGCTTCGACATCTTCGGGATCGCGTGGCGCATCATGCGCACGGTCTGGAACAGGTTGACCTCGAGCGTCTTCCGCCAGTCCTCGTCGGTCGAGTCCAGCACCTTGATGCCGCCCGAGTTGCCGCCGACGTTGTTGACCAGGATGTCGATGCCGCCGCCGGCCCACGCCGCGGCCTCGACAACGAGGCGCTCGGCGTCCTTGGGCTCCGTCACGTCGGCCTGGATCGTGGTGATCTGCGCGGCCGGCAGCTTCGCCTTTGCTACGGCGAGGTCGTCCTTGTTGCGGGCGGAGAGCACGACGCGCGCACCCTCCTCGCAGAGCACGCGCGCGGTGGCGAAGCCGATGCCCTTGCTGGAGCCGGTGATGAGCGCGACCTTGCCGGCGAGCTTCAGATCCATGGCGACCTCTATGAATGGCGGGAACGGAGCCCAGCAGTCTTGCCGAGCGCGCGTGGGGCGGCAAGCCGTCAGAAATCGACCTTGGGTGTGTCCGGGGCGTAGCGGTCGAAGACCGAGCAGAAGTCGCGGCCGAAACGCTCGATGAACCAAGCCTCGAAGGTGTCGAGCGCCGCCAGCATCGCCGTCTCGTCGCCGCTGCCGATCGCCTCGGCCACCGGCCGGAACTTCGTCTCGGCTTCGCGGCCCTTCTCGTCGAGCTCATCGAGGCTGCCGCCGATCCAGCCGATCTCGACGAAGGCGGCCGCGATCCGCGCGTCGGCCGACTTCTTCGCGTCGGTCTCGCCGGACGCGGTCTCGGCGACCTTCCTGATCAGGTTCAGCCGGCGGTAGGCGAAGGCGCGGCTGCGTTCCAGCACCTCGATCTTCCTCGCAGACTCCCGACGATAGGCGGTCTCCTCATTCGAGGCCGCATCGGCGCGCGCGTTCAGCGTCGCAAGCACGCTCATGATGACCTCTCGGGAAACTGGCGGAAGAGAGTGGGAGTCGAACCCACGAAGAGCCGTCTGGCGACCCTTACCGGATTTGAAGTCCAGCCGCCCCACCGGGAACGTTTCTCTTCCAAGCTCATACTAGGCCGCCTCCGGGCGCCCGAACAGGCCGAGGCGGTCGGGGCGGATCTTCCTGATGTCGCCCTTGCGCACGGTGACGCCGTGGCGGTCGAAGAACTCCAGCACCTGGATCGCGACCTTGCGGCCATTGTCGACCTTGTCGCGGAAGGCCGCGGCGTTGAACGATCCGTCGCCGCTCGCCTTGGCCAGGCGGTCGGCGATCTGGATCATCTCGGCGACGGCGGGCGTGCGGAAGAAGTGGTCATGCGCGACCTCGATCACCTGGCCCATGCGCGTCAGCCGCTTCATCAGGCCGCGCACCTTGGTCTCGGGCACGCCGATCTCGTTGCCGATGTCGCGGACGCGCGGCGGCTTGAAGCGCTGCGCGCCGCCCAGCATCGGGCGGATGCGGGCCCAGAGCTTCTCGTCGTCGGGCTGGAGGCGCACCGAATGGCTCGGCAGCCGGTACCAGACGCCGTCGAGCACCACCGACTTGGCGCGCACCAGCGCATCGGCGACCGCGGCGAAGGCGGGGACGGCGAGGCGCACCGGCATCGCCTGGCGCAGCTTCTCGACCTGGAGGCCGGGAAGCTCGGGGTTCTTCTCGTGGAAGGCCTTCAGCGTGTCGAGCGCCTGCTGGCGGAGCCCGGTCCAGCGCTGCGCGGCGAAGCCGTAGGCGCCGGCAGCGACCATCGGCGCGTCCTTCTCGATCGCCGTGGCTTCGTCGGGCGTCAGGTTGCGGCGGAGGCGGAAGGCGGTGAGGTCGACAATCCCTGGCTCGATCGCGAGCAGCCGGTCCAGCGCCTTCGCTGGCTCCGACGTCCTCTCGGCATCTAGCCAGGCGCGACGCTCGGGCGTCCGCCGGCCGCGCGCCGGCGGGAAGGGGTCGATGACGTAGCCGCCGGCCAAGGTGCGCTGCGCCGACTGGTCGCGCAGCACGAAGCGGTCGCCGGAAAGGGCGCCGACCGGGCGATCGAGCACGAGCTGCGCCAGCGCCTCCTCGCCCGGCGCCAGGGTCTCGCCTTCGAGCAGGGCGACGCGGCCGGTCGCGTGCGCCGAGGCGAGATGGACATGGACCGGAAGCCAATGACGGATCGCCTTGGCCTCGCTCTTCAGCAGCTTCAGATGGACGTCGATGCGCGCGGTCGGCCGGTGCGCTGCCGGATCGAGGATCCAGTCGCCGCGCTGGATCGCGTCCTTGTCGATACGCGGGCCGGCGAGGTTGAGTGCGACGCGCTGGCCGGCGTGGCCGGCTTCGGCCTCGCGGTTCTGGGCACGGAGCCCGCGCACGCGCGCCTCCAGGCCCGCTGGCGAGATCAGCACGCTGTCGCCGCCGCGGACGCTGCCCGAGAACACGGTCCCGGTGATCACGGTGCCGGCGCCGGAGATCGTGAAGGAACGATCGACCGCGAGCCGAAAGCGGCCTTTCGAGGCGCGGCCGGTCTCGGCCGAGGCGAGCTGGAGCCAGAGCGCGAGGTCGGCGATACCTTCGCCCGTGACGGAAGACACGGGAAGGATCTCGGCGCCGTCGAGCGAGGTGCCCGCGAGCAGGTTCCCGATGTCGGTCGTGACCTCGGCAAGGCGGTCGGGCCCGACGAGATCGCGCTTGGTCAGCGCCACGACGCCGCGGTCGAGGCCGAGAAGGTCGACGATCTGCAGGTGCTCGCGGGTCTGCGGCATCACGCCGTCGTCGGCGGCGATGACGAGCATCACCGCGTCGATGCCCGAGACGCCGGCCAGCATCGTGTGGACGAAGCGCTCGTGGCCGGGGACGTCGATGAAGCCCAGGATCTCGCCGCCCTCGAGCGGCTGATAGGCGAAGCCCAGGTCGATCGTTATGCCTCGGCGCTTCTCCTCGGCCAGCCGGTCGGCATCGATGCCGGTCAGCGCCTTCACCAGCGCGGTCTTGCCGTGGTCGATGTGACCGGCGGTGCCGACGATCATAGATCCGCCAGCGCCCCGGTCAGCGCCTCGTCCCGATCGAGGCAGCGCAGGTCGAGGATCAGCGCGCCGTCGCGGATATGTCCGATCACCGGCACCGGCAGGGCGCGCAGCCGGGCCGACAGCCGGTCGGGCGCGTCGCCGCCCGACCCGGTCAGGCGCAGCCCGGCGCTGGGAATGGTGTCGACCGGCAGCGCGCCCGAGCCGATCTGGCTGGCGCAGCTGCAGGGTGCGGCGGCATAGCCATGGGGCGCCAGCACCGCATCGATGACGGGGGCCAGCCGCGCCGCCTGCGCCGCGATCTCGGCCTGCGGTCGCGCCAGCAGACGCAGGGTCGGCAGTCGCTCCGCCAGCCGGTCGGGGTCGCGGTAGAGCCTGAGTGTCGCCTCCAGCGCTGCGATGCGGATCTTGTCGAGCCTGAGCGCGCGTTTCAGCGGGTTCCGGTTGATCGCGGCAATCAGGTCGCGCCGCCCGACGATGAAGCCGGCCTGCGGCCCGCCCAGAAGCTTGTCGCCCGAGAAGGTGACAAGGTCCGATCCTGCCGCCACCGCCTCGGCCACGGTGGGCTCGCGTCGGAGGCCATAGGCGGCCAGATCGACCAGCGATCCCGAGCCGAGGTCGTTCAGCAGCGGCACGCCGGCAGTCCGGGCGATCTGGGCCAGCTCGGGCGCTTCCACCTCGGCGGTGAAGCCCTCGATCCGGTAGTTCGAGCAGTGCACCTTCAGGATCAGCCCGGTCTCGGGCGTGACCGCGGCCGCGTAGTCGCGCGGGTGGGTGCGGTTGGTGGTGCCGACCTCGACCAGCCGGGCCCCGGCGCGGGTCATGATGTCGGGCATCCGGAAGGCGCCGCCGATCTCGATCAGCTCGCCGCGCGAGACAATGGCCTCGCGCCCCTGCCCCAGCGTGTTGAGCGCGATCAGCACCGCGGCGGCGTTGTTGTTGACGATGGTGGCATCCTCGGCCCCGGTCAGCTCGCGCAAGAGGCCGCGCAGGTGGTCGTCGCGCTGGCCGCGCCCGCCGCCGTCCAGGTCGAATTCCAGCGCCAGCGGATGCGCCATGGCCTCGGCTGCGGCGTGGATTGCGGGCTCGGCCAGGATGGCGCGGCCCAGATTGGTGTGCAGCACCGTGCCGGTGAGGTTCAGCACCGGGCGCAGCTTCGGCCTTGCCTGCGCCGCAAGGTCGGCCGCCACCTGCCCGGGCAACTGGCCGGCCAGCGCCGCGCCGTCACAGCCGTCGCGGATTGCGCTGCGCGCGCCTTCAAGCCGGCTGCGCAGGGCCGCCAGCACCGGCGCCCGTCCGTGAAGCGCGACCAGCCCCTGCCCGGTCTCGGACAGCAGGAACTGGTCGACCGACGGCAGAGCCCGGAAGCCCGGCATCAACAGCCCGCAAGGAAGGGATCGAAGCCGCCGCGCCGGAACGGGGTGTCCTTCATCAGCAGGTCAAGCCCGAGGCTGCCCACGTCGTCGGCGACCGGGTCGAGGCTGGCGTTCTTCACCTGATAGAAGATCTTCACCCAGCTCTGGCATTCGGCGCAGCATTCGGCCTTCACGCTCGCCTCGTGGGTCTCGGCCGAGCGGTAGGTGAGGCCCTTGGTCGAGCCGCAGCACAGGCATTTCACCCGCACCTCGTTCCAGCGCGTGGCGCAGCAGGCACAGGTGGCATAGCGGACGTTCTCGATCCCTTGCGCCCCCATCACCGACGAAGTGACCGGGCGCCCGCCGCAGGCGGGACAGACCCCGGTGCCGACCGGTTCCAGCGCGTCTGCGGCCAGCGTCGCGGCCAGCCGGGCCAGATGGATCTGGACCGCGGCGGCGGCGAAGAGATGCGGCGCGGCGCTGTCCTCGGGGATGGTATCGGCGAGGATGTTGCCCAGGAGCCAGCGCCGGTCGCCGGCATCGGCCGCCGCCACCGCGTCAAGGGCAAGCCGGGCCGGTTCCGGCATCTCGAGCTCGGCCGCCCCGGCGCAGAGCGCGGCCAGCGTCCCGGTCAGGGCCGGGTCGCCGGCCAGCGTC
>JBGALV010000169.1:0-5641 GCA_044223515.1 Alphaproteobacteria bacterium | reverse complement strand
TAGTCGGCCGCCCGGTCGAGGAACGTGTCCAGGCGCTCGCCGGCGCCGCGCTCGCCGGGAATCCAGGTCTCGCGCAACCCGCCCGCCCAGTCGGGCGCGGTGGGCTCCAGATTCCAGGACGCGAGATCGTCGGAGTCGATCGACGCCGCGGTCGGGACCAGTTTGCTCGGAACCGGCACCGGCCGCGGCGGACCGCCCCAACCTTGAAGCGCGCGCCAGAACGGCGTGAAGACCTGATAGGCCTTCCCGAGCTCCCACGGCTCGATCAGAGCCGCCGCGTTGAAGCTCTCGGCCGCGATCCCGCGCGCCTTGAGATCCGTCTTGATGCGCGTGTCGCGCGCGACGGCCGCCGGCTCATAGACGCGGTTCCAGAGGACGGCGCTGGCACCGGCGGCGGCGATCAGCTCGCCGATGACGTCGGCCGCCTTGCCCCGGCGAAGGATCAGCGGGAGGCCGCGCGTCGCGAGATCCTTCTTCAGTGCCGCGAGGCTCCGGCCGAGCCACCAGCGGCTGGCGCCGCCTGGCGACCAGGGAAGGCTCTCGTCGAGGATATAGACCGGCAGCACCGGCCGGCCGCTCGCGGCGGCCGCAACCAGGGCGGGATTGTCGGCGAGGCGAAGGTCCTGGCGGAACCAGACGAGGGCGGTCAAAGGCGGAACCCGGTGCGCGGCATGGGCTCGATACGGACGCGAGTCGCGAACGGATCACCCCAAGGGCACGCGGACGACCCGCGAGACGCCGAGGACATGGGCGGCCAATCCCTGGCCGAACAGGCGCCTGAGCGCCGGATCGCGGGCATCGAGGCCGCCGGTGAAGGCGCCGAAGGCCGGCAGCACAAGGCGGATTCCATCGGAGAGGAAGCAGCGTCCGGTCACCACGCGGCCGCGCACCGCAACCGAAAGCTTCGGATGATAATGGCCGCTGACCTCGCCATGGGCGCGGCCGTGCTCGGCCTGGTGGCGAAAGACCAGCGGGCTCAGCACGATCTCGCTCTCGACCCGCCCGCCCCACATGGCCGAGGGCGCCGGGTCGTGGTTGCCCTCGATCCAGACCCAGTCGCAGGCATCGGTGAGGCGCCGGAGCCGGCCACCGTCCTCTTCCCCGATCCGTCCCTCGGCGCTGCGGTCGTGGAAGCTGTCGCCGAGCGCGATCACCTGCGCCGGCGCCAGACGCTCCATCAGGCGCTCCAGGCGACCGACGGTCTCGCGGCTGTCGTAGGGCGGCAGTCCCAGCGCCGAGCCCTTTTCCAGATGCAGGTCGGCGACCACGAGCACGCGCCGATCCGGCCACCAGAGCGCACCGGCATGATCGGCGACGAGGTCCACACCGTTGACTGTGAGCTGCGACATCGCCGGACGGTTCGCATACTTCGTTCGGCTTTGGAAGTGCGATGAACCGGGGATGCCGCTTTCGGCTTGCCAGTCCTGAGAGCCCGTCTCCAAGCTGAGCGCAGCCACACGGATCGGCGGGGGAAGCATGCGGGTCGCAGTCCTTGGCGGCGGCGTGGTCGGCGTCGCCGCTGCCTGGTATCTGGCCGAGGCCGGCGCCGAGGTCACGGTGGTCGAGCGCAATTCGGAGGCCGGTGCCGAATGCAGCTTTGCGCCGACGGGCCAGCTCGCGCCCGGGCATTGCGGCGCCTGGGCCAGCCCGCGCGCGCCGGGCATCCTGCTCCGCTCCCTCGTCAACCCGGACGCGGCCCTCCGCCTGCTGCCGCATGCGCTTCCGGGCCTGATGCGCTGGGGCATCGCGTTCCTGCGCGAATGCACCGACGAACGCTACAAGCGCAACAGCCTGATCAAGCTGCGCCTCTGCCTCGACTCGACGAAGGCAACGCGCGACCTGCGCGACCAGCTGGGCTTGCGATACGACAACAACGACAACGGCGCGCTGTTCGTGCATCGCGACCGCGCGCGCTTCGAGAAGGAGGCGAAGGCCGCGGCGGCGATGGCCGAGCATGGACTGACGCTCGAGGTCGTCGACGCGGACGGCGCGGCACGCATCGATCCGGGCCTGGCGCCGGTCAAGCACAAGATCGTCGGGGCGCTCTACTCGCCGGTCGACGGCAGCGGCGACTGCGGCGCCTTCACCCGCGAGCTCGCCCTTCGCGCCGCCGGCAAGGGTGTCACGTTCCGTTACGGCTGCGCGATCGAGCGGATCGAGGACGACGGCGACCGCATCACCGGTGTCGTCACCTCGTCCGGGAGGATCGAGGCGGATGCCTACGTTCTCTGCCTCGGCGCGGAGAGCCCGAAGCTGATGGATCCGCTCGGCGTCCATCTGCCGATCTATCCGGTCAAGGGCTACAGCATGACGCTCCCGATCAGGCCGGGCGGCGCGGTGCCGCGCATGGCGGTCATCGACGAGCACAACCTCGTCGGCATCGCGCGCCTGGGCGACCGCGTGCGCTTCGCCGGAAAGGCCGTGTTCGCGGGCTACGACACCAGGATCGTGCCGGAGATGTTCGGCGGCATGAAGAAGGTCGCGCGCGATCTCTTCCCCGACGGCGTCGACGAGAGCAAGCCCGCCTACTGGGCGTGCCTCAGGCCCATGACCGCCGACGGCCCGCCGATCCTGGGTCTCGCCAGGCACAGGAACCTTTTCCTCAATACCGGCCACGGCCATGTCGGCTGGACGCTCGCCTGCGGCTCCGGCCGCGCGATCGCGAACATGGTGTTCGGCAAGGATCCGGGCGTCGACCTCGAAGGCGTGCGGCTGGAAGGGCGGGAGCTGTAACCCGGACGCAGCGTCCGTGCCGCAACAGGCGCGAGGCTAGTCGACGACGTCGTCGGCCCGGGCCAGCAGAGCCGGCGGGATCGCAAGGCCGAGGGCGCGCGCCGTCGCGAGGTTTATCGAGAGATCGAAAAGCGTGGGGAGCTCTACCGGGAGATCTTGCGGCTTGGCTCCTTTCAGGATCCGATCGACATAGGCCGCGGCCCGGCGATGAAGCGACGCAAGCCCTGGCCCATACGAGATGAGGCCACCCGACATCGCGTATTCGGCGTCGTAATAGATCGACACGACCTTGTGGCGGGCCGCCGCGGCGACGATCGCGTCGCGATTGGCGAACGCCAGCGGGCCGCTCAGGACGACGACGGCAGAAACACGCTTACTGGCCGCCATGAAAGCGGAGTCGTAGTCCTCACGCCGGTCGACCTCGAAAGACTCGATCGGCAGATTCAGGTCCGTGGCCGCCGATTGCAGCACGCGGTAGTCAAGCTGATGGTCGCGGACGCGCGGCGCCCAGACGACTCCCACACGCTGCAAGCCGGGAACAAGCTCCGCAAGAAGCTCGAGGCGCTTGATCATGAGGTCGGCGCCAAGATTCGATAATCCGGTGACGTTGCCCCCAGGCCGGGCAAGGCTCGACACAAGCCCGAGGCCGACCGGATCCGTCGCAAAGGCGATGACGATCGGGATCGTCGAGGTCGCGTTGCGGGCCGCGAGTGCCGGGCGAGATCCCGAGGCGACGATCACCTGCGGTTCCAGCTTGACGACCTCGTCGGCAAGGCTTGCGAGCCGACCGCCCTGTCCGTCGGCGGACCGGCGTTCGATGGTGATGTTCCGGCCCTCGACATATCCGAGATCGCTCAGCCCACGGCGAAAGCCTTCGAACCACCGGGGAACGTCCGAACCGTCGAGGTAGGCGATCCTGGATATGCCGGAGGAGACCTGCGCCACGGCAAGCGTCGGCGCACCAGCGCTGGTCGCGACCGCCAGGACCAGCGCTCGCGCCAACCATCTACCTACGTCGATGATCTTCGCTGCCACGTCCGGCGGCTTCCGCTCCGATACCACTCAAGCTTCCGCCAACGGCCGACCGCTCGCAAGAGTGTCGCGACCTCAGAGCGGCAGCTTGCCCTGCGGGCGCGGGTTCATCGCCTCGGCGATCAGCTCTTCCGCCGCCTCTTCCCAGAGATCGTCGATGCCGGCGCCGTCGACGCGCTCGCGGCCGATGTCGAGCATCGCCGGCACCGCCAGCGGCGAGACGCGGTCGAGCACACGGTGCCTGATCCTGCCCTCGATGCGCACCAGGAAGTCGGCGAGGCGGCGCACGTCGAGCAGGCCTGTCGCGGCATCCGCGCGGGTCGCACGCAGCAGGATGTGCTGGGGGTCGTGGCGGCGGAGCACATCGTAGATGAGGTCGGTGTTCACCGTGACCTGACGACCGGACTTCTCCTTGCCCGGGTATCGTCGCTCCACCAGGCCCGCGATCACCGCGACGTTGCGGAAGGTGCGCTTGATCAGGCTCGACTCGGCGAGCCAGTCCTCGAGATCGTCGCCGAGCATGTCCTTGTCGAACAGCGTGTCCATGTCCTCGACCGCCTTCAAGCTCCAAACCGCCAGCACGTAGTCGGAGGCGACGAAGCCGAGGGGCTTGAGGCCCATCCGCTCCATCCGTCGCGTCACCAGCATGCCGAGGGTCTGGTGCGCGTTGCGGCCTTCGAAGGCATAGGCGACGAAAAACTCCTTGTTGCCGCGCGGGAAGGATTCCACCAACAGCTCGCCGCGCCTGGGCAGCACCGAGCGCCAGCGCTGCAGGTCGAGCCAGTCCTCGACCGCCTTCGGCAGGGTCGGCCAGACGCTCGAGTCCTCCAGCATCGCGCGAACGCGTTCGGCGAGATGCGTGGTCAACGGAAGGCGGCCGCCTTCATAGGCCGGAATCATCGGCTCTCCGCCCGACGCCGGCGTCGCCTCGGCCCAGGTCTCGCGGATGCCCTCGAAGCAGAGGAGCCGCCCGCCGAGTCTCGCGGATGCCCTCGAAGCAGAGGAGCCGCCCGCCGAAGATGAAGGTGTCGCCCGGCGTCAGCAGGTTGACGAAGTATTCCTCGACCTCGCCGAGGACCGGGCCGCCCCTCAGCTTCACCTTGATCGTCACCGCCTCGACGATGGTGCCGATGTTCATGCGATAGCGCTGCGCCAGGGTCGGGTTGCCGATCCGCCAGCGGCCGTCTGGCATCTGGCGAAGCTTCTTGTAGCGCTCGTAGGCCTTGAGCGCGTATCCGCCGGTCGCAACGAAGTCGAGGACCGCGTCGAAATCCGCACGCGTGAGCTTCGCGTAAGGGGCCGCCCCGGTCACTTCCTTGTAGACGTCATCGGGCGCAAAGGGCTGCGAACAGGCGAGTCCGACCAGATGCTGCGCCAGAACGTCGAGGCCGCCGATCTTCGGCGGGTCGCCGTCGAGCTCCCCATGCTCGACCGCTTCGATCGCCGCCCTGCACTCGAGCGCCTCGAAGCGATTGCCCGGCAGCAGCAGCGCGCGGCTCGGTTCGTCGAGCCGGTGGTTGGCGCGCCCAATGCGCTGGATCAGCCGCGAGGCGCCCTTGGGCGCGCCGACCTGGATCACGAGGTCGACGCCACCCCAGTCGATGCCGAGGTCGAGCGACGAGGTCGCGACCACCGCGCGCAGAGCGCCGCGGGCCATCGCCGCCTCGACCTTGCGCCGCTGCTCGGGCTCGAGGCTGCCGTGATGGATGCCGATCGCGAGGTTGTCCTCGTTGATCCGCCAGAGGCCCTGGAACACGATCTCGGCCTGGGCGCGCGTATTCACGAAGACGATCGTCGTCGCGTGCTTCTTGATCTGCTCGTAGATCTCGGGCGTGCCGTGCTCGGCCATGTGCCCGGCCCAGGGCGTTTCGGCCTT
>JBGALV010000168.1:0-5689 GCA_044223515.1 Alphaproteobacteria bacterium | reverse complement strand
CGCGCTGGCGCGCCCGGTCCTTGTCGCCGGGCGCGACCGAGTCCTCGATCTCGAAGAGGAGCACGTCGGGGTGATGGGACGCCGCGCCTTCATAGGCGCCGGCGTCGAGGCCCCCGGGGGTAAAGAACGCTCCGCCTCGGCGTCGGCAGCTTGGGCTCTGCCATCTACTTCTTCGCGATGTTCCAGTAAAAGCTCGACGGCGAACGCATCACGCCTTCGAGGTTCTTCCGGTATGCGATCGGCTGGAACACCTGGCCGAAAGAGATGAACGGCAGGATCTCGTACTGCCGCTTCTGCAGGTCGACGACGATCTTCTTCTGCTTCTCCAGGTCCGGCTCGGCGATCCAGGCGGCGCGGAGCTTCTGGATCTCGTCGTCGCAGGGCCAGCCGTGCCATGCCTTGTCGCAGTCGGTCGCCGCCGCGGTCGCCCACGGCGTCGCCGCCTGGAAGCCGTTCTCCGAGGTGAAGAAGATGTTCCAGCCGCCGGCGTTCGGCGCATCCTTCTTCGTGCGCCGCTGCAGCATGGTCGCCCAGTCGATCGCCTGGACGTCGACCTTGGCGCCGATCTTCTGCAGGTTGGCCGCGGTCAGCAGGGCCGCCGCGTGGAACATCGGGAAGTCGGTCGGATCGAGGACCACGATCGGATCGCCCTTGTAGCCCGACTCCTCCAGGAGACGCTTGGCGGTTGCAATGCGCTTGGCCGGGTCCTTCTCCTTCACCGCCTCGGCGCCGACGTCGCTTTCGAACGGCGTGCCGCAGACGAAGGCAGCCGGGCAGACCTTCCAGAACGCCTGGTCGCTGCCGGCGGCGGCGCGGAGATACTCCTCCTGGTCCGTCATCCACAGCAGCGCCTGACGCGCCTTCGGATTGTTGAAGGGCGGGTGGATGTGGTTCGGCCGGATCATGGTCTGGAGGCCCCACGGGTCGGTCGAGACCACGACCACGTTCGGGTTCTTCTGCAGCACCGGCACCAGGTCGACGGCCGGCGTCTCCCAGTAGTCGATCTCACCGGACTGAAGCGCCGCCGCGGTGGTCGCGGCGTCCGGCATGATCAGCCACTCGACCCGATCGACCTTCACCACCTTGCCGCCGGCGCCGAAGCTGGCGGGCTCGGAGCGCGGCACGTACTTGGCGTTCTTGGTGTAGACGACCTTCGAGCCCGGGACCCACTGCTTCTCCTCGAAGACGAAGGGGCCGGAGCCGATATGCACCTGGATCTGCTGGAACGGATCGGTCTTGGCGACCGCTTCCTTCATGATGAACGGCATGTTGCTGTTCATGCGCGCCAGCGACTCGAGCACCTGGCCGTAGGGCTGCTTCAGCGTCATGCGGAAGGTCATGGCGTCGACCTTCTCGACCTTCGCCACCTTCTCGTAGAGCGCGATGCCCATGATGTCGCGCTTCGACCAGCGGTCGAGCGACTGGATCACGTCTTCGGGACGCACCGGTTCGCCGTCGCTGAAGGCCAGGCCCGGGCGGAGCTTGAAGGTATAGGAGAGCTTGTCTGCGGACTGCGTGAAGCTCTCGACCATCTGCGGCTGCGGCGCCAGGTTGAGGTCGAGCGCAAAGAGCTGGTCATAGATCATCGCGCCGTGATTACGGATGATCGTGCCGCCGCCGAAGATCGGATCGAGCACGCGGAGATCCGATTGCGGGACGACCTTGAGAACGGTCTGGGCGTTCGAGGCTGCTGGAATTCCGGCGGTGACGGCGACCGCAACGAGCCAACCGATCGAGTTGCGCATGACACTCTCCCTGATGAGAAACGTGACGAAGCGAACGGGCAGGTGAATTTCCGATGTTAAAAGCGGTAGCGAAGGCGATACTCCCTGTCCAGCCGGGCCCGGTGTCTGAGGAATTGCCGATGCTGACCAAATCCCACTGCGAGAGCGCCTCCGAGCTTCTGTGGAGCCATTGGCAGGACGGGAAACGGCTGCCGGAGCTGCCGGCGCAAGTCAGGCCGGCAACCCGTGCCGAGGGCTATGCCATCCAGGCCGAGCTCGAGAAGCGGAGCCCGGCACCGCTCTTCGGCTGGAAGATCGCGGCGACCAGCATCGCCGGGCAGAAGCACATCAATGTCGACGGGCCGATCGCCGGGCGCATCCTCGCCGAGCGCGTGCGCGACGCGGGGAAGCCCCTTCCCTTCGGCGGCAATGCGATGCGCGTCGCCGAGGCAGAGTTCGCCTTCCGCTTCGGCCGCGATCTGGCACCGCGCGCCAAGCCTTACACCGTGCCCGAAGTGCTGGATGCGGTCGCGACCCTGCATCCGGCGATCGAAGTGCCGGACTCCCGCTACGAGGATTTCGTCACCGTCGGCGCGGCGCAGCTGATCGCAGACAATGCCTGCGCCCATGACTTCGTGCTGGGCGAGGCCACGACCGTGGACTGGCGCGCGATGGACCTGGTCGAGCACAAGGTGACCGCGACGGTCGCGGGCAAGCTGGAACGCGACGGCAAAGGCGCCAACGTGCTGGGCGATCCGCGCGTGGCGCTGACCTGGATCGCCAACGAGCTCTCGCAGCTCGGGATACCTCTGAAGGCAGGCCAGGTCGTGACCACCGGCACCTGCGTGATCCCACTGCCGATCGCTCCAGGCGACGCGATCGATTGCGATTTCGGCAAGCTCGGCGCGCTCCGGATCCGCTTCGCCGATCGTTGAGCTTGCCAAGACTCGAGAGCGCGGCTAGGGTTGCCGCCATGTCGAAGATGCAGCCGGCCGCCGGCGCTCTCTATTTTGCGCGATACTTTACCCGCTGGTACGGACCGGCGGCTTAAGGATCACGCACCCAAAGCGTAACCCCGAAGCCGCCCATCCGAGGCGGCTTTTGTGTTTCCGGGATATCCCCGTTCCACGACTCCCGCCGACGATGAAGCGGCCTCTTCCCTGAAGAGGTCAGCATGACGTCGCCTACATGGACACCGGAAAGCTGGAGGTCGAAGCCGATCCGGCAGGCCCCCGCTTATCCGGACGCGACGGCGCTGGCCGACGCGGAAGAAGCGTTGCGACGATCGCCGCCGCTGGTCTTCGCCGGCGAGGTCCGGAGCCTGAAGGCCGATCTCGCCCGCGTGGCGAAGGGCGAGGCCTTCCTGCTGCAGGGTGGCGACTGCGCAGAGAGCTTCGCCGAATTCTCGGCGGATACGATCCGCGACACCTTCAAGGTGCTGCTGCAGATGGCGGTGGCGTTGACTTTCGGCGGCGCCTCGCCGGTGGTGAAGGTCGGCCGCGTCGCGGGGCAGTTCGCCAAGCCGCGATCCGAGGCGATGGAAACGGTCGGCGAGACGTCGCTGCCCAGCTACCGCGGCGACATCGTCAACGGCGGCGGCTTCGATGCGGCATCCCGCACGCCCGATCCCAAGCGCATGCTGAAGGCCTACAGCCAGTCGGCCTCGACCTTGAACCTGCTCCGCGCCTTCGCCCAGGGCGGGTTCGCCGACCTGAGCCGCGTGCATCAGTGGAACCTGCAGTTCGTCGCGGGATCGCCGCAGGGCATGCGCTACGAGAGCCTGGCCGAGCGCATCGACGAGGCACTGGCGTTCATGGCCGCCTGCGGCATTTCCTCGAGCACGGTTGCCTCGCTGGCGCAGACCGCTTTCTACACCAGCCACGAGGCGTTGCTGTTGCCCTACGAGGAGGCGCTCACCCGCGTCGATAGCCTGACCGGCGACTGGTACGACTGCTCGACGCATCTTCCCTGGATCGGCGAGCGCACGCGCCAGCTCGACGGCGCGCACATCGCCTTCTGCCAGGGGATCAAGAACCCGGTCGGCGTGAAGATCGGCCCGACGACGACGCCGGACGAGCTTCTCCGGCTGATCGACGCGCTCGATCCGGAGAACGAGCCGGGCCGGCTCACCCTGATCAGCCGCATGGGCGCCGACAAGATCGGCGGCGCGCTGACGGCACTGGTGCGCACGACCGCGCGGGAGGGCCGCAACGTGATCTGGTCCTGCGACCCGATGCATGGCAACACGATCAAGGCGGCCGGCGGCTACAAGACCCGCCGTTTCGACCGGATCCTGGCCGAGGTCCGCGCCTTCTTCGACATCCATCGCGGCGAGGACACGCATGCCGGCGGCATCCATGTCGAGATGACCGGCAAGGACGTGACCGAGTGCGTCGGCGGCGCCCAGGCCATCAGCGAGGAGGGACTTGCCGCCCGCTACCACACCCAGTGCGATCCGCGCCTCAACGGCTCGCAGGCGCTCGAGCTCGCCTTCCTGCTCGCCGCCGAGCTCAAGGCCGAGCGCGACATGAAGGGGACGACATTGACGATAGCCGCGGCGGATTGAGATCGATCCCCTCTCCCGATTGGGTCGACGGGAGAGGGGTTCGCGCAGCGTCGAAGCCACTTGAAACCGGTCGTCGGGCGTGGACGCTGGCGTGATCCAAGGGGAGATCCGCCACGTGACCGCAGCGAAGCCCGTCCAGCCCTTCCGTCTCAAGCTGCACCAGAAGGTCCCGATGCGGGACGGCGTGAACCTTTCCGCCGACATCTACCTGCCGCATGGCGAGAAGCGCTATCCGACGCTCCTGCTGCGGACGATCTATCACTCGAAGGAGCCCCGCTACATCCGCTGGGTGGTTGGCTTCGTGAAGGCGGGATATGCCATCGTCATCCAGGATACGCGCGGACGGCACGACTCCGACGGCACCTGGGAGCCCTACACCTGCGAGATCCCCGACGGCTTCGACACGCACGAGTGGATCGGCCGGCAGCCGTGGAGCGACGGCAAGATCGGGACCTTCGGCATCTCCTATCCTGGTTTCACCCAGACCTGCCCGGCGCCGGACGGCAGCAAGCATCTGGCGGCCCTGGTGCCGATCGCCTCCCAGCAGGACAATTTCGGCCATCACCGCTGCGACGGGCTGATCGCCTGGGCCAACACTGTGTTCTTTCCGAACATGGTCGGTCGCACCATGCAGAGCGAGGCGATCGCCACCCTCGACCTGCAGGCGATCCAGAACCACCTGCCGCTCCATAACGTCTGGGACGACATCACCGACAGCCCCTACGTCCGCGGCGTGGTCGAGCACGAGGACTACGGCCCCTACTGGTCGAGCTATTCGCTGCGTCACCGCTACGACAAGGTCGACGTGCCGTCGTACTTCATGACCGGCTGGTACGACTCGCTGCTGAACGAGACGATCAAGGTCTTCCAGGGCTGGAAGAAGAAGGCGCGGTCACCTGAGGCGCGGAAGCTTACCAAGATCATCATCGGTCCCTGGGGCCACCAGGTAGCGCCGTGGGGCAAGCTGACGCCGGACTTCCATCTCGGCCCCAACGGCAAGTTCCAGGACATGGACTGCGGGCCGGATGCCGAAGGCGACATCGTCCAGATGCATCTCCGCTGGTACGACGCCCGCATGAAGGGGGCGAAGAACGGCATGGACGAGGAGCCGGCGCTCAACCTGTTCATCCAGGGCGAGAACGCCTGGCGTCTCGAGGACCAGTGGCCGCTGAAGAAGACCAGGTGGACCGACTACTACCTGCACGCCTCGGGCAAGCTCGACACCGCGAGGCCGGCGGGATCCGAGGCGCCGGACAAGTACCGCTACGATCCGAAGGACCCGGTGCCGACCTGGGGCGGCAGCTATCAGATGAAGGAGCTGTGCGGCCCGCGCGATCGCCGCGAAATCGAGAAGCGGAAGGACGTGATCTGCTACACGACCGAGCCGCTCGCCCAGGAC
>JBGALV010000041.1:0-40357 GCA_044223515.1 Alphaproteobacteria bacterium | reverse complement strand
CACCTCCAGGTTCTGCGTCGGCCGGATCTGGCAGGCGAGGCGGACCTTCGGCGGGGCCGCGACGCGGTCGAGGACCTTCTGCTCCTCCGCCGTCGGCGGCGCCAGCGTCTCGGCGCCGTGGCCGAGGCGCACCCGGCAGGTCGAGCAGCGCCCGCGGCCGCCGCAGACCGAGGCGTGCGGGATGCCGGCCGAGCGGCTCGCCTCGAGCACGGTCATGCCCGGCTGGATCGAGACCGAGCGTCCGTCCGGGTAGGTCAGCGTCGCGCCCTTGCCGCGGCCGAGCCAGTCGCGGGCGACGCGCGCCAGGAGCGTGAGGCCGAGGAGACCGAAGAAGCCGATCTTGAGCGCGGCCTCTACCCGGTCGATCTCCGCCGCCGCGGAGGCCGGAGGGAAGCGGATCGCCTGGGCCATTCGCCGCATCCAGGCTTGGTCGGCCGACATCAGGAGGACGGTCCGTCCCGAAACGCCGAAACCGACCAGGGCCAGCACCGGCACCAGCAGCGCCGCGCCATAAAGATAAGGGAGGAGCTGCGGATACCAGGGCCGGAGCCGGAGCCAGAAGTGCAGCCCGATGCACGCATGCAGCCAGGCGATCAGCAGGACCGCCACTTGCTGGAGTGCATAGCCGGGCGAGAACACCCACTGGACGAGCAGGACGTAGGTGTAGACGTCCTCCAGCCCGTAGAGCGTGTGCGCGATGCGGGTGCCGAGGATGTGAATGAAGAGGAGCGGGGGGATCGACAGCCCGAGCAGCAGCTGGGCCGCCTCCCAAGGCGGCATGCGGAGGCTCCGGCGCCGATAGAGCGCCACATAGGCCAGCCCGAGATGGGTCCAGAGGGAGCCGTAGAGCGCCACGGTCATCGGTGGAAGCCGCCAGAACCAGACGAAACCGCGCCTGACCATCTCCAGGGCATCAAGCGAGATCAGGCCCACGGCATGGTTGAGGAGGTGGGTCGATACATAGGTGAAAAGCACGAGACCGGTCACCAGGCGCAGACGCCGGATCACCAGGGGCCAGTCGGTCCCGGCCCCCGCGGCGCCCATTCCCAAGCCGGTGCCTGTCATGCTATCCCCCGCCGTCCGCCGGCCGCCCGAGGCTAACATACGGGCGGGGGGCCGGATCGGATCCCCCTTGCATTGAATGGGCGTCTGCCAAAATGGCGCCAAAATTCGATGGCAAGGGAGCCGACAGGGTGGGAGCGACATAAGAGGGCGGCATGGCCGAGATGATTGCAATCGACGGCCTCACGAAGCGTTTCGGGGCGATTACGGCCGTCGACGACATCTCGTTCTCGGTGAACCGAGGCGAGGTGCTGGGCTTCCTTGGGCCGAACGGCGCGGGCAAGTCCACGACGATGAAGATGATCACGGGATTCCTGGCGCCGACCGCAGGGACTGCGAAGGTCTGCGGCTTCGACATCCAGGACGACCCGATCGAGGCCAAGAAGAAGATCGGGTACCTGCCCGAGGGCGCGCCGGCCTATCCGGACATGACGCCCGCCGCATTCCTCGACTTCATCGCGCGCGTGCGCAACGTCGATGCCTCGATCCGCAAGCAGCGGATCGCCGACGCGGTCGAGAAGACCCAGCTCGGCGAGGTTCTCTACCAGTCGATCGACACGCTCTCGAAAGGCTTCAAGCGCCGCGTCGGCCTGGCGCAGGCGCTGCTGCACGATCCCGAGGTGCTGATCCTGGACGAGCCGACCGACGGCCTCGATCCGAACCAGAAGCACGAGGTCCGCAGCCTCATCAAGGCGATGTCCTACGACAAGGCCATCATCATCTCGACCCACATCCTCGAGGAAGTCGACGCGATCTGCAGCCGCGCCATGGTGATCGCCGGCGGGCGCATCGTCGCCGACGGCACGCCGGTCGAGCTCGAGCAGCTCTCGCGGCACTACAACGCGGTTGCCGTCCGCCTCGAGGACGAGGCCGACACCGATGCGGTCAAGTCGGCGCTCGAGCGCGTCGACGGCGCGCTGTCGGTCGAAGCCAACAAGTACGCGGGCGTGCTGACCGTCTATCCGAAGGACGCACGCTCGCTGATCGCCGAGGTCGGCCAGGTGATGCGCCATGGCCGCTGGAAGGTCGCCGAGATCCGCGTCGAGCGCGGGCATCTCGACGAAGTCTTCCGTCGCATCACGCAGGCCTGAGGGGCTCGAGCCTAATGGGTATCTACACGATCTTCCGGCGCGAGCTGACCAGCTACTTCCTGACGCCGCTCGCCTACATCTTCATCGTCATCTTCCTGGCGATGGCCGGCACCTTCACCTTCTTCGTCGGCAACTTCTTCGGCCGTGGCCAAGCCGACCTGCAGCCGTTCTTCCAGTTCCATCCCTGGCTCTACCTCTTCCTGATCCCGGCGATCACGATGCGGTTGTGGGCCGAGGAGCGGAAGACCGGCTCGATCGAGCTGCTGCTGACGCTGCCGATCTCGATGACCGACGCGGTACTCGGCAAGTTCCTCGCCGCCTGGTGCTTCACCGGCATCGCGCTG
This sequence comes from Alphaproteobacteria bacterium, assembly GCA_044223515.1. Lineage (GTDB taxonomy): Bacteria > Pseudomonadota > Alphaproteobacteria > SHVZ01 > SHVZ01 > SHVZ01. The sequence goes on along the minus strand of JBGALV010000041.1, from coordinate 37,860 downwards.
GCGCTGACCTTCCCGATGTGGATCACGGTCAACGTGCTGGGGTACCCGGACAACGGCGCGATCGTCGCCGGGTATGCCGGCAGCTTCCTGATGGCGGGCAGTTTCCTCGCGGTCGGCGCGGCGATCTCGCCGATGACCAAGAACCAGGTGATCGCCTTCGTCGTCACTTCGGTCGTCTGCTTCATCTTCACCGTCGGCGGCACCGGCGTCGTGCTCAACTTCTTCACCGGCTGGGCGCCGACGCTCGTGGTCGACACCGTTTCGCAGATGAGCTTCATGACGCACTTCAACGCGATCTCGCGCGGCGTGATCGACGCCCGCGACATGGTCTACTTCGCCTCGGTGATCGGGTTCTTCCTGTTCGCCAACGTCATCTTCGTCGATCTCAAGAAGGCGGGCTGATCCATGCCGAACGATACTCCCCGTTCGAGCGACGCGGCGGCCGGCAACCGTTCCACCGGCCTCAGCGCCAGCGCCCGCCGCTCCTTCTCATGGGCCGCGCTCGTCGCCGGTCTGGTCCTCTTCCTCGCGGTGAACGTGCTGTCGAATGCGTGGCTCCGTGCCGGCCGCGTCGACCTGACCCAGGGCAAGCTCTACACGCTCTCGGAAGGCACAAAGGACATCCTGTCGAAGATCGAGGAGCCGATCACCCTCCGGCTCTTCTTCTCGCCGCGCCTCGGCCGCGAGATCCCGCTCTACGCCAACTACCAGCAGCGCGTGCGCGACCTGCTCGACGAGTACACGAGCCTCGCCGCCGGCAAGATCAAGCTCGAGTTCTACGATCCCGCGCCGTACTCCGACGTCGAGGACCGCGCTGTCGCCTACCGCCTGCAGGGCGTGCCGATGGAGCAGGGAGGCGAGCAGGTGTTCTTCGGCCTCGCCGGCACCAACTCGACCGACGACGAAGAGATCCTTCCCTTCTTCCAGCCGGAGCGCGAGCGCTTCCTCGAATACGACCTCACCAAGGTGGTCTTCAACCTCGCCAACCCGAAGCGCCGCGAGGTCGGCCTGATCGCGCAGCTGCCGGTCGCCGGCGACATGATGCCCCAGCCGGGCATGCGCATGCCGCAGCCCTGGGTCGTCATGGACCAGATGCGCCAGGTGTTCCAGGTCCGTCAGTTCGGCAGCGATACCGGGAACCTGCCGAAGGATCTGCAGATCCTGATGCTGATCCATCCGAAGGAGCTGTCGGAGGAAGGCCAGTACGCGATCGACCAGTTCGTGCTGCGCGGCGGCAAGCTGCTGGTCTTCGTCGACCCGAACTCGGAGGTCGATGCCGCGCGCCCGAGCCGTGATCCGAACGCGATCCCGGGTCCCACGTCGTCCAACCTGCAGAAGCTGTTCGATGCCTGGGGCGTCGAGCTGGTCAAGGACCGGGTGATCGGCGACCGGCTCACCGCGACCCGCGTCAACGCCGGTACGCAGCAGCGCCCGCGCGTTACCGACTACATCGTCTGGAACGGCTTCAAGGCCGGTAACCTGAATCGTCAGGACGCCGTCACCGGCGAGCTGCAGCTGGTCAACGTCGCCTCCGCCGGCATCCTGAAGCCGAAGCAGGGCGCGACCACGGCCTTCGCGCCGCTGATCACCGCGAGCCCCGGCTCGATGCAGGTCGAGACCGACAAGATCAAGTTCGCGCCGGATCCGACTCAGCTCCTCAAGGACTACAAGGCCGAGAGCGAGATCCTGACCATGGCCGCCCGTATCACCGGGCCGGTCAAGACCGCGTTCCCCGACGGTCCGCCCAAGGTCGAAGGCCGCCCGCCGCAGCCCGACCAGCTGCCGCACGTCGCGGAGAGCTCCGGTCCGATCAGCGTCATCGTCGTCGCCGACACCGACATGCTGGATGACCGCTTCTGGGTCTCGGGCCAGGAGTTCTTCGGCCAGCGCGTGGTGCAGCCGAACGCCAACAACGGCGACTTCGTCGTCAACGCGCTCGAGAACCTGGCCGGCGGCTCGGAGCTGATGAGCCTCAGGAGCCGCGGCGTCTCCTCGCGTCCGTTCGAGCTGGTGCAAGACATCCAGCGCGAGGCCGAGCGGAAGTTCCGCTCCAAGGAGCGCGAGCTCCAGGAGAAGCTGCGCGAGACCGAGAAGAAGCTTTCCGACCTGCAGACCAAGGAGCAGGCGGGCGGTGCCACCATCCTTTCCGCCGACCAGCAGAAGGCGATCGAGGACGCGCGGAAGGAGATCCTGTCGCTCCGCCGCGAGCTTCGCCTGGTCCAGAACGACCTGCGCAAGGACATCGACCAGCTCGAGACCACGCTCCGCGTCACCAATATCGGTTTGATCCCGGTGGTGGTGGCGGTCGTCGCGATCGTGCTGGGCCTCGTCCGTATCACCCGCCGCCGCCGGCGCGCGACCGCCTTGAGCTGAGGAGCCTCCAGATGAAGCCTCGGGCGTTCTACATCCTGCTCGGCGCGACGGTGATCGTCACCTCGGCCGCAGCCCTCACCGCCTGGCAGCGCGCCGCCGCCACGCTCGGCACGGTCGCGGCGGAGACGGTGGTCCCCGGTCTGATCAACCGGGTCAACGACGTCGCCACGATCGAGGTCGTGAAGGGCAAGGATCAGATCAAGGTGCAGCGCACCGCCGACGGGTGGGTCATGCCGGACCGTGGCGGCTACCCGGTCAAGTTCGAGACGGTGAAGCAGAACATCGTCACGATGGCCGAGCTGAAGACGGTCGAGCCGAAGACGGCGAAGGCCGATCTCTACAGCCGCATCGAGGTCGAGGATCCGGCCGGCGCCGACACCAAGTCGGCGCAGATGACCTTCAAGGATGCGGACGGCAAGACCATCGCCTCGATGGTGATCGGCCGGAAGCGCTACGCGCCTATCGGCGGCAAGGACATGGTCTATGTCAGGAAGCCCGGCGAGAACCGCGCCTGGCTCGCCGAAGGGACCTTCGAGCTCCGTACGCCGGCCCCGGAATGGCTGGTGAAGGAAATTTCCGGCATCAAGGACGAGCGCTGGAAGACCCTCACCTTCACCCAGGCCGACGGCGCCAAGGCGGTGATGGTCCGGAAGGACGATCCGAACGCGGCCAAGCCGGACGCCAAGGACGGCCCGCCTGACATCTGGGAGGTGGAGGGGCGGCCCGCCGACCGTAACCTCAAGCCGCCGGCGACGGTCAGCTCGACCGCGTCCGCCTACAACTTCCTCAATCTCGACGACGTCCGCCCGGCCAAGGAAGTCGAAGACGGCACGCTCAAGGCGACCTCCGAGTTCGTCGCCTTCGACGGCTTGGTTATGCGCTCCAAGATGGTCGAGAAGGACAGCGTGAACTGGACCACCTTCGAGGCGTCGACCACGGCCGACGCGATCCAGGCGATCAAGCTGGAGGCCGCCGAGCTCAACAAGAAGCTCTCCGGTTGGGCCTACAAGCTGCCGGAGTACAAGCAGAACTTCCTGTCCCGCAAGTTCGACGACCTGGTCGAGCCGGTGCGCAACACCGAGAAGAAGGAAGAAGAGCCGAAGACCGAGTCCAAGGGCGGCTGAACTTGGCTCCGCGGTTGCTTCGTTCGAGGGGCGCGGCCTAGGCTGCGCCCCTTCGCTTTTGGCCTCTTTGCAGTCGACGAGGGTCCATGGCCGGAACACCTACCTTCGCCGTCTCCGGCGGATTCCTCGGAACCAGGCGGCACGAGCGCGACGCGCCGACCGTGATCGCCGGTGTTCCCGTCGACATTGCCACCACCAACCGTCCGGGCGCCCGCTTTGGGCCGGAGGCGATCCGGCGGGCCAGCCGGATGCTGGTGGACGGCGATCATCCGACGCTGCGTGTCGACATGACCGAAGGCCTTTCTGACATCGGCGATTTCGAGATCGCGCTCGGCGACGTGTCGGCGACCTTGGCTTTGATCGAGCGTCAGGCGGCCGGGATCGGCCACTTGGTCGCGCTCGGCGGCGACCATTCGATCGCTCTGCCGCTCCTGCGGACGCTGGCGAAGCGCATCGGCCCGGTCGGCCTCGTCCACTTCGATGCCCATGTCGACACCTGGCCCGACAGCTTCGGGCTCAGATATGGCCACGGCTCCTGCTTCTTCCACGCGATCAACGAAGGCCTCGTCGATCCCAAGCGGATGATCCAGATAGGCATCCGCTCGCCGGTGCAGGACGCGGTTCTGCAGTGGACGCTCGACCGCGGCGTGACGGTGGTGACGGCCCAGGACGTCCACCAGCGCGGGGTCGCAGATGTTGCTCGCCAGATCCGTGCCGTGGTCGGAGCCGCACCTGCCTACCTCACCTTCGACATCGACGCGCTCGATCCCGCCTTCGCGCCCGGCACCGGCACGCCCGAGATCGGCGGCCTCACCACGTGGCAGGCGCAGGCGCTGCTGCGCGACCTGAAGGGCGTCAGCTTCGTCGGCATGGATATGGTCGAGGTGGCACCCGCCTACGATCACGCCGAGATCACCTCTCTCGCCGCGGCGACGATGGTCTACGAGTACCTGGCGCTCAGGCGCTGAGCGCGCGGGCGGCGTCCGCTGTGACGCTTTCGAGAATTTTTGGGCTGCAGGATCGCTGAGGTCTTGCATCCGCCGCGAAATGACTTAAATCCCCGCGTCCGACGCAAATCGCACGTGCCCTGGGCCTAAGGGGGTCAAGCAACGACGCAAGCGTCCTTTTCGGAGAGCCGGTCTTGTGGACCGGTGCCTTGAAGGAAGTATGCCATGGGCGCGTCCCTCCTCCGCGTTGCCGTCTCGCCTCTCCGACGTAGCGTCGCGCCGCGCGACCTCGCGCAGGCTCTGCCGACGGTGGACGCCGCCGTCGCCAAGCTCCGCCCGGAAGAGCCGCTGCATTGCCTGCGCCCGCAGGCGATCACCGCAGCGGCGCGCTCGTTCGTCGAGGCCTTTTCCGGCCGGACGCTCTACGCGGTCAAGTGCAACCCGGATCCCCGCGTGCTCTCGGCGCTGTGGCGCGGCGGCGTGCGCGCCTTCGACTGCGCCTCGCCGGCCGAGATCTCGGTCGTGCGGCAGGTCCTGCCGGAGGCGAGCGTCCATTACATGCACCCGGTCAAGGCGCGCTCGGCGATCCGCATGGCGTTCGCCGAGGGCGTGCGCGACTTCGCGCTCGACAGCGTGGACGAGCTGGAAAAGATCCTGGCCGAGACCGGCTCCCCGGACGACCTCGGGCTGGTCGTGCGCCTGGCGTTGCCCAAGGGCAATGCAGCGCTCGATCTCTCCGGCAAGTTCGGCGTGGCGCCGGACGAGGCGGCGGCGCTCGTTCGCCGGGCGCGGTCGCATGCGCGGCGGCTCGGACTGTCCTTCCACGTCGGCTCGCAATGCGACGATCCCGCACGCTGGCGCCAGGCGATGGCGTTGGCGGCGTCCGTCGCGACCGAAGCCGGCGTGAAGATCGACGTCCTGGATGTCGGCGGCGGCTTCCCGTCGGCGTATCCGGGTGCCGACCTGCCGGTGCTCGCCGCCTTCATGGCGGAGATCGATGGTGCCTACGCCGCCCTGGTCGAGCGCCTCGGTGATCTCGCGCCCGGCGAGCTGTGGGCGGAGCCCGGCCGCGCGCTGGTCGCCCAGGGCGTGTCCGTGGTGGTCCAGGTGCAGGCGCGGCGCGGCGAGGCGCTCTACGTCAGCGACGGCGTCTATGGCAGCCTGTCGGATGCCGGCGCGCTCGGCTGGCGCTATCCGGTGCGGCTGATCCGGCCGAGCACGGCGGAGCGGCGCCCGTTCACGCTGTTCGGCCCGACCTGCGACAGCCTCGACCGCATGGATGGCGGCTTCGTGCTGCCTGGCGACGTGGCCGAGGGCGACTGGATCGAGGTCGGCCAGCTCGGTGCTTATGGCGCCTCGTTGCGCACCGCCTTCAACGGCTTCGACCGGGGCCATCTGGTCGAGGTGGCGGATCCGCCGTTGATGACGACGCCAGGCTACGCGGCCGACTGAGAGGACCACTGGCGGCGCCCGCGACTACGGATAAGGTCAGGCTGAGTTCGGGGCAGGTCTGGGAGACTGAGGGACGGGCGCGGCCGGCAAGGCGCGCCCGTCGCCTTTTGGGGTCATTGAAATAGTCGGAAGGGGCGGCCTACTCTCAAGGGCAAGAGCGCGCCCACGCGCATCCAAAGCCCCGGAGGAGCCTCATGGCCCAGGACATCGTCATCGCCTCTGCCGCCCGCACGCCGATCGGTGCCTTCTCTGGGGGGCTTTCGACCCTGCCGGCCCATGAGCTGGGGGCGGCCGCGATCACCGCGGCGCTGGGCCGCGCCAAGGTCGCGCCGGGCGAGGTCAACGAGGTCATCCTCGGTCAGGTGCTTGGTGCCGGCGCCGGCATGAACCCGGCCCGCCAGGCCGCGATCGCCGCCAAGATCCCGATCGAGGCGACCGCGATGGGCATCAACCAAGTCTGCGGCTCGGGCCTGCGTGCCGTCGCGCTCGGCATGCAGTCGATCCGCAACGGCGACGCCAAGATCGTCGTTGCCGGCGGCCAGGAGAGCATGAGCCTGTCGCCGCACTGCATGCATCTTCGCAACGGCACCAAGATGGGCCCGGCCGAGATGGTCGACACCATGATCAAGGACGGGCTCTGGGACGTCTTCAACGGCTACCATATGGGCAATACCGCCGAGAACGTGGCGCAGAAGTGGCAGATCGACCGCGCCCAGCAGGACGCCTTTGCCGCCGCCTCGCAGGCCAAGGCCGAGGCCGCGATCAAGGGCGGCAGGTTCAAGGACGAGATCGTGCCGATCACGATCAAGACCCGGAAGGGCGACCAGGTCGTCGACACCGACGAGCACCCGCGTTTCGGTACCACCGCCGACGTGCTGGCGAAGCTGAAGCCGGCCTTCACGAAGGACGGCACGGTGACGGCGGGCAACGCCTCCGGCCTCAACGACGGTGCCGCGGCTCTGGTGCTGATGACATCAGATGAGGCAAAGAAGCGCGGCATCACCCCGCTCGCGCGCATCGCCTCCTGGGCCACCCGCGGCGTCGATCCGGCGGTGATGGGCTCGGGTCCGATCCCGGCGAGCCGTGCGGCGATCGAGAAGGCCGGCTGGAGCGTCGGCGATCTCGACCTGATCGAGGCCAACGAGGCTTTCGCCGCCCAGGCCTGCGCCGTGAACAAGGATCTCGGCTGGAGCGACGAGCGCGTCAACGTCAACGGCGGCGCGATCGCGCTCGGCCATCCGATCGGCGCCTCGGGCGCCCGCGTCCTCACCACGCTGCTCTACGAGATGCAGAAGCGCGGCTCGAAGAAGGGCCTGGCGACCCTCTGCATCGGCGGCGGCATGGGGATCGCTCTCTGCGTCGAACGTTGAGTCGTCCGTAAATCAAAAGAACGAAATTCGGGGAGGTTTCATGGCAAGGGTTGCAGTCGTAACCGGCGGCACGCGCGGGATCGGCGAGGCCATCTCGGTCGCGCTTAAGGACAAGGGCTACAAGGTCGCCGCCAACTATGGCGGCAACGACGCGGTCGCCGCCGAGTTCACCAAGCGGACCGGCATCAAGGCCTACAAGTGGGACGTCAGCGACTTCGCCCAGTGCCAGGCCAGCATCAAGCAGATCGAGTCCGAGCTCGGGCCGGTCGACATCGTGGTGAACAATGCCGGCATCACCCGCGACGGCACCATGCACAAGATGACCTTCGAGCAGTGGAACCAGGTCATCCAGACCAACCTCTCCTCGTGCTTCAACATGTGCCGCGCGGTGATCGAGGGCATGCGCGCGCGCAAGTTCGGCCGCATCGTCAACATCGGCTCGATCAACGGCCAGGCCGGTCAGTATGGCCAGGTCAACTACGCCGCAGCCAAGTCGGGCATCCACGGCTTCACCAAGGCGCTGGCCCAGGAAGGGGCCGCCGCAGGCATCACCGTGAACGCGATCGCGCCGGGATACATCGACACCGACATGGTGCGCGCGGTGCCGCCGAACGTGCTCGAGAAGATCGTCGCCCGCATCCCGGTCGGCCGCCTCGGCAAGGCCTCGGAGATCGCGCGTACGGTCTGCTTCCTCGTCGACGACGAGGGCGGCTTCATCACCGGCTCGACGCTGTCGGTCAACGGCGGCCAGCACATGTACTGATCCGCGGGTGGACGTCGATCCCCGCGAGTATCCGGACCGGCCCTGGGTCGGCATCGGCGCAATCGTCTTCCGCGGCGAGGAGGTGCTGCTCGTCCGTTCGTCCAAAGGTTCGCGCCGGGGGCAATGGAGCATTCCCGGCGGTGCCCAGGATGCCGGCGAGACGATCTTCGAGACTGCCATCCGCGAGGTTCGCGAGGAGGCCGGCATCGAGATCGCACCGGTGGAGATCGTGACGGCCGTCGACTCGATCCGCCGCGATGCGGAGGGCCGGGTGCGTTTCCACTTCACGCTGATCGACGTGCTGGCCGAATGGCGGTCGGGCGAACTCGTCCCCGGTGACGATGCCGACCGCGCCGAATGGGTGCCTGCGTCGCGGTTCGCGGAATTGAAGCTGTGGTCGGAGACCGTGCGCGTCATCGAGATGGCGCGGCAGATGCGTGACGCGCGCTGACTCGCTACTTTCTGCCCCTTATGACGACCCCCCACCCTAACCCTCTCCCACAAAGGGGAGAGGGAATACGAGGTGCTCGTGCTCTTTCCCCCCGCGGAGCGTGGGGGAAGGTTGGGATGGGGGGCGAGACTCGATGACCGCCGCCACCTCCCGCCGCCGCGCGACACTGATCGGATTCACCGCGATCGCCATGTGGGCCGGCCTCGCCCTCTTGACGACACTGGCGGGGCCGGTGCCGCCGTTCCAACTCGTCGCGATGGCCTTCGCTATTCCCGGTATCGCCTCGCTGATCCTCTGGATCGCGCGCGGCCAGGGCCTGAGCCCGCTCCGGCAGAAGCCTTCGGTCTGGACGCTCGGGATCTACGGGCTCTTCGGCTACCACTTCGCCTACTTCGTGGCGCTCCGCGCGGCACCGCCGGTCGAGGCCGGGCTGATTGCCTATCTCTCGCCGCTGCTGATCGTCGTGTTCTCGGCGCTGCTGCCGGGCGAGCGGCTGCGCTGGTACCACCTCGCCGGTGCGCTTGCGGGCTTCGCCGGCACGGCACTCGTGGTGACCGGCGGCGGCGTCGCCTTCAAGTCCGAGTTCGCTCTAGGCTACACTGCGGCCTTCGCCTGCGCGCTGATCTGGTCCAGCTACTCGGTGCTCAGCCGCCGCTTCGGCGAGGTGCCGACCTCATCGGTCGGCGGGTTCTGCGCGGCGACGGCGATTCTCGCCGCGATCTGCCATCTGGCGCTGGAGCCGACGATGTGGCCGCAGGGCGGCGAATGGTTGGCCGTGATCCTGCTCGGCATCGGGCCGATCGGACTCGCCTTCTTCACCTGGGACGTCGGCATGAAGCATGGCGACATCCAGGCCCTCGGCGGCCTCTTCTATCTGGCTCCGCTTGGATCGACCTCGCTGTTGATCCTGTTCGGCAAGGGCGAGGCGAGCTGGATCATCGCCGGGGCAACGCTGCTGATCGTCGGCGGTGCCGCGCTCGCCACCCTCGACGTGCTCAGGCGTCAGCCCGGCTCCCAGCCCTGAGGCGCCATCTCGAACGAGGCGAACTCGAAGGCCGGCGCCACGGCGCAGCCGACAAGGGTCCAGGCGCCGAGCGGCCGCGCCGCCTGCCAGCAGTTCGCCGGCACCGCGACCTGATGCGCTGAATCGCGGCCCAGCACATGGCGCTCGATGCGCTCGCCGTCGGCCGACAGCGAGAGCTCCAGCGCATCGCCGTCATGGAAGTGCCAGATCTCGACCGCGTCGGTCACCCGATGCCAGCGCGAGATCTCGCCTGACTTCAGCAGGTAGAGGATCGTGGTGAGACAGCCGCGGCCGCCGCCGGTGGGGCGGTCGCGGTAGGTCTCGCGATAGTGTCCGCCTTCGGGATGAGGCTGCAGCCCAAGTCTCGCGATCAGCGCGTCGGCGTTCATCGCGCCTTCGGCTGCTTAGGCGGCACCATCGTGCTGACGAGGTCGAGACGGCGATCGAGCCCGCACTCGATCGCCGTCACCATCACCTTCCGGGCATAGGGCGAGGTCGGGGAGTGGTAGAGCCTCATCCCTTCGGCGTCGTCGCCTGCATCGAGGGCCGGCGCGCGAAGGCGTCGTACCAGGCAAAGAGCCTCGGCCGGCCCTTGCGGATGTCGCCGGCGACGTTGCGAAACTCGAGCCAGCCGATCGCGCAGGCGAGTGCGATCTGGCCGAGGTTGATCGGGCTGGACAGCAGCGCCGTATCGTTCTCCGCCATGTCGAGGCCCTGGGTGACCTTGGTCATCTGGCCCGCCGTCCACTCGGCCGAGCGCTTGTCCTCGGTGCGGACCACGGTCTCGTAGCGGCAGAGCAGGCCGGCATCGGTGATGCCGTCGGCCATCGCCTGCCAGCGCAGCACGCGCCAGCGGTCGGGCCCGGCCTTCGGGATCAGCGGCGTCCCGGCATGCTGGGAGTCGAGGTACTCGCAGATGACACGGGAGTCGTAGAGCGCCATGCCGTCGTCGGTGACCAGCGTCGGGAGCTTCATCAGCGGATTCTCCTTGCCGAGATCCGTGTTCGGCTTGGTCGGCATGACGGCGGCGGGCTCATGCTGGATGCGGCCGTCGATGCCGGCTTCGATCGCGACGATCATGCACTTCCGGACATAAGGCGAGGCGGCGGAGTAGTAGAGCTTCATCGGATTCCTCTTCGGGGCTTAGAAGACGTCCTTGGCTTTGCGAACGGCGGCGAAGACCGCGACCGGATCCCTGCTGTCGAGACCGACGCCACGGGCGAGCGCGGCATCGTCGGCGCGAAGGAACGGGTTGGTCGCCCGCTCCTCGGCGATGGTGGATGGAACGGTCGGCTTGTTCTCGGCACGGAGTGCGTCGACCGCGCGGCTGCGGGCCTGCAGCGACGGATTGTCGCCGTCGACCGACAGCGCGAAGCGGATGTTGGATTGCGTGTATTCGTGCGCGCAGTAGACGCGCGTCGGATCGGGCAGGCGCTTGAGCTTGCCAAGCGAGGTCCACATCTGCTGCGGCGTACCCTCGAACAGCCGCCCGCAGCCGGCGGCGAACAGCGTGTCGCCGCAGAACAACGCTTCCGATTCCGAAAACCAGTAGGCGATGTGGCCGCGAGTGTGGCCGGGCACGTCGAAGACCTCGGCCTCGGCGTCGCCGAGACGGAACTTCTCGCCGTCGCCGAGCACTATCTCGATGCCGGGAATCCGGTCGCGGTCGGCCTTGGGGCCGACGATCGTGCAGCCGGTCGCGGCCTTGATCGCGAGGTTGCCGCCGACATGGTCGCCGTGGTGGTGGGTGTTCAGGATGTGGGTGATCTTCCAGCCGAGCGCCCTGGCTCGTTCGAGCACGGGATCGGAGACGGCAGGATCGACGACGCCGGTCTGGCCGGTCGCGCGGTCGCGGACCAGGTAGACGTAGTTGTCCTTGAGGACCGGGATCTGCTCGACGTCGATGCGGCTCATGGGAGTGTCCCTCTGGGCGGCGGACGATAGCAGAGCGTGCTAAGGTAAGGCCATGTTCACGGACGTCGTCGACCTCCGGGATTTCTACGCCTCGCGGCGCGGCCAAGTGGCGCGTCGGCTGATCCGTGCGCGGCTCCGCCGCCTCTGGCCGGACGCCAAGGGTCTCTCGGTCCTCGGCCTCGGTTTCGCCACCCCCTATCTCGGCGCCTATCGCGAGGAGGCGGCCCGGCTGGTCGCGGCGATGCCCGCGAGCCAGGGCGTGCTGCCCTGGCCGCGGCCGGGTCCCAACGTCGTGGCGCTTGCCGAGGAGACGGAGCTGCCGTTTCCTGACCTCTCCTTCGACCGGGTGCTGCTGGTCCATGCGCTGGAAGGCACCGAGGCGCTCCGGCCCATGCTGCGCGAGGTCTGGCGCGTGCTGGCCGGCAGCGGCCGCCTGATGGTCATCACGCCCAACCGCCGCGGCGTCTGGGCCCGCAGCGACCGCACGCCTTTCGGCCACGGCCAGCCCTATTCGCTGGGCCAGCTTTCGAGGCTTCTCCGCGACACGTTGTTCACGCCGGTGCAGAGCGCGGCGGCCCTGTTCCCGCCGCCGCAGGCGATCGTGCCGCTCGCGCGCTGGGCCCGCGACCTCGACAATGTCGGCGAGCGCTGGGCCTCAACCTTCGCCGGTGTGGTGATGGTCGAGGCGGCGAAGCAGATCTACGCGGGCACGGCAGTCCCGCAAGCCGGCCGCAAACGGAAGCGCGTGCTGGTGCCGATCCAGGGGCGCGCCGTCGCCGCCTCGGACCGTCACTCCAGGTCTACCCCCGACGAAGCTTGAAGATCGCCTGGGTGGCGACGAGGTTCGCCCATCGCGAGGTCACGCACGAAGGAAGCGGGCGGCCGTTCACGTCCAGCGCCAGGCCCTCGACGATGGTGACGCCCAGCGTCTCGGCGAGTGCGAGGAAGTCGCGGATCGAGCAGAGATGGATGTTCGGCGTCTCCCACCATTGGTAGGCCAATGCCGGCGTCATCGGCATCCGTCCGCGCACGGCGACGGACCAGCGCACGCGCCAATGCCCGAAGTTCGGGAACGAGACGATCGCGTGGCGCGCGATGCGTGAAAGCTCGGTGAGCACGCCCTTCGGATCGTCGGTCGCCTGCAACGTCTGGCTCAGGATCGCGTAGTCGAAGGCGGCAGTCGGGTAGTCGCCGAGATCCTTGTCGGCATCTCCCTGGACGACCGAAAGCCCGCGGCCGACGCAGGCATTGACGCCGGCCTGGGAGAGCTCGATCCCGCGACCCACGGCCCGCTTCTGCCGCTTGAGGTATTCGAGCAGGGCGCCGTCGCCGCAGCCGACGTCGAGCACGCGCGCGCCGTCCTCGATCATGTCGGCCACGAGCTGCAGATCAGGGCGGATCAAGGCGGTTCGGATCATCACGCGAGCCCGGCGAGCTCGGCCGAGCCGGCGATGAAGCCGGACAGCACCGCGTGAAACTCGGGCTCGTCGAGCAGGAAGGCGTCGTGGCCCTTGTCGCTCTTGATCTCGACGAAGCTGACGTCGGCCGCGACCGCGTTCAGCGCGTGCACGATGGCGCGGCTTTCGCTGGTCGGAAAAAGCCAGTCCGAGGTGAAGCTGATCAGGCAGAAGCGGCAGGTCGATCCCCGGAAGGCGTTAGCGAGCACGCCGCCATGCTCGGCGGCGAGGTCGAAATAGTCCATCGCGCGGGTGATGTAGAGATAGGAGTTGGCGTCGAAGCGGTCGACGAAGGTGATGCCCTGATGGCGTAGATAGCTCTCCACCTGGAAGTCCGCCTCGAAGCCGTAGGAGAGTGCCTGCCGGTCCTGCAGGTTGCGCCCGAACTTCCGGTGAAGCGCGGACTCGGAGAGATACGTGATGTGCGCCGCCATGCGCGCGACCGCGAGGCCGCGCGTCGGACTGGTTTCCTGGTTCAGGTAGTCGCCGCCACGCCACTCCGGATCGGCCATGATCGCCTGGCGTCCGACCTCGTGGAACGCGATGTTCTGCGCCGAGTGCCGCGCGGCCCCCGCGATCGGGATCGCCGCGAATACCTTGTCCGGATGACGGGACGCCCATTGCAGCACCTGCATCGCGCCCATCGATCCGCCGATCACCGCGAACAGCCGATCGATGCCGAGGTGGCGTACGAGGCGGAGCTGGGCCTCGACCATGTCGCCGATAGTGATGACCGGGAAGGAAAGGCCGTACGGCCTGCCGGTCTTCGGATCGATGTCGCGCGGGCCGGACGAGCCCATGCAGCCGCCGAGGACGTTGGCGCAGACGACGAAGAAGCGGTCGGTGTCGATCGGCTTGCCCGGGCCGACCATCATCTCCCACCAGCCCGCCTTGCCGGTGACCGGATGATCCTCGGCCACGTACTGGTCGCCGGTGAGCGCGTGGCAGACGAGGACGGCGTTGGTCCTGGCGTCGTTCAGCTGCCCGTAGGTCTGGTAGGCGATGGCGCAGGGTGCGAGCTCGACCCCGCAGTCGAGCTTCAGCGGCGCCTCGGGACCGAGCACCAGCCGGTGTCCCGGAAGGGCATCGTAAGTCGGCACGCGCGACAGGGAGCCGAAGGTCGTGGTCATACGCCTGTCAGGGCCCGGAAAGGAATTGGGGAAGGGGATAGATGGCGATCCGCCGTCCCCCCTGTCAATGGCGGAAGGCTTTGATTTTATCGGCATCCAAGACTACACCTAGCGGCTCCTACCCGCGCTTTTCCGGCCATGCCCGCGCCAGCCCAAACCCTCGACGAGATCCGCGCCGAGATCGACCGCATCGACCAGGCGATCCACGATCTGCTGATGCAGCGGGTCGAGGTCGTGCGCCGTGTCGGCAAGGTCAAAGGCGCTTCGACCCCGAAATGGCGTCCGGCCCGCGAGGCCGCCCTGCTTCGTCGCCTGGCCGCCCGCCACAAGGGCGAGATGCCGCTCGGCGTCCTGGTCCGGATCTGGCGCGAGATGATCGTCGGCGGCTCCCTGGCGCTTCAGGAGGCGGTCTCGGTCTCGGTCGCCGAGGGCACCTGGGACCTGGCGCGCGATCACTTCGGCAGCGCCGTTCCCGTCAAGGCCCGCAAGTCGGCAGCCCAGGTCGTACGCGACGTCGCCTCCGGCAAGGCGACCATCGGCGTAGTGCCGGCGCCGACGGCCGGCGATGCGTGGTGGACTCTACTTGCCGCCAAGGACGCGCCGAAGGTCGTGGCGCTGCTTCCGTTCGTTGCATTGGGTAAGGCGAAGGCCGTCGCGATCGCGCGCGTCGCCTTCGAGCCGTCGGGCAGCGACCGCACCCTGCTCGTCGCCGGGATCGGCGGCGCGGCTGTCTTGAAGAAGGCCGGCCTCCCTGCGCGACGGATCGCCCGCGACCGCAAGCGCGAACTCGTCGAGGTCGCGGGCTTTGTCAGCGACGACGATGCGCGCCTCAATCAGGTCGTATCCATCGGCGGGTATGCCGAACCCCTTTCCAAAAGCTGATCGTCGTCCGGAGATTTCGAGATGAGTGACGCCCCCGTTCCGCAGCCCGGCATCATGGAGCTGACGCCGTACAAGGCCTTCGCCAAGCCGAAGCGGCCGGGCCGCCTGATCCGCCTGATGGCGAACGAAGGCGCGCTGGGCCCGAGCCCGAAGGCGGTCGAGGCGTACAAGGCCGCGGCCGGAGAGATCCACCGCTATCCGGAGAGCGGGTCCGGCACGCTGGTGACGGCGCTCGCCAAGCATCACGGCCTCGATCCCGAGAAGCTGGTGATCGGCAACGGCTCGGACGAGCTGATCGAGCTGATCTGCCATTGCTTCGCCGGTCCCGGCGACGAGGTGCTCTACACGCAATACGGCTTCGTCATGTATCCGACGTGCGCGCATGCCTGCGGCGCCACGCCGGTCAAGGTGCCGGACGACGGCTTCACCGCGAGCGTGGACGCGATCCTCGCGCGCGTGACGCCGAAGACGAAGATCGTGTTCCTCGCCAACCCGAACAACCCGACCGGCACCTACCTGGCGCGCTCGGAGGTCGAGCGGCTATGGGCGGCGCTGCCAAAGCATGTCGTGCTCGTGCTGGATGCGGCCTATGCCGAGTACGTCGAGCGCAACGACTACGCCGACGGCTCCGAACTCGCCGAGAAGGCGCCCAACGTCATCATGCTGCGCACCTTCTCGAAGATGTACGGGCTCGCCGCGCTCAGGCTCGGCTGGGGCTATGGCGCGCCGGCCGTGGTCGACGTGCTGAACCGCGTGCACGGCGTCTTCAACGTCAACGCCGCCGCCCAGGCGGCCGGTGTCGCCGCGCTCGAGGACGTGCCGTTCCAGGATCGCTCCAAGACCCACAACCGGATCTGGGTCCCGCGCATCCAGGAGCAGCTGAGGGCCCTCGGGCTCGAGCCGCTGCCGACGGTGGCCAACTTCATGCTGGTTCGCGTGCCGGCCAAGACCGGCAAGACCCCGGATCAGATCCTGGCCTTCTGCGCCGACAAAGGCATCTTCATGCGTGAGATGAAGACCTACGGCATGACCGACTGCTTCCGCTTCTCGATCGGCACCGAGGACGAGAACAAGGCGCTGATCGAGACGCTGACGGAGTGCCTCCGTGGCTGAGATCTTCGATCGCGTCGCGATCATCGGGATCGGCCTGATCGGCTCGTCGATTGCACGCGCCCTCAAGGAGCATGGCGTCTGCCGCGAGATCGTCGTCGGCGACATCAGCGAAAAGAATGGCAATCGCGCGGTCGAGCTCGGCCTCTGCGTCTCAGCGCATACCGACGCTACCAAGGCCGTGGCCGGGGCGGACATCGTCGTCATCTGCACGCCGATTTCGACCTACGAATCCATCGCGGATGCGATCGCACCTGCGCTCAAGCAGGGCGCGATCGTCACCGACGTGGGCTCGGTCAAGCAGAAGGCGATCGAGGCGGTGAAGCCTCGGTTGCCCAAGCACGCGCGCTGGGTCGCGGGCCATCCTGTCGCGGGCACCGAGAACTCGGGCCCCGACGCCGGTTTTGCCGCGCTGTTCAAGGGGCGTTGGGCGATCGTGACGCCGGAGGCGGACAGCGATCCGGACGCGACCGCGAAGGTCGGGGCGATGTGGACGGCGTTCGGATCGAACGTCGTCACCATGGACGCCGAGCACCACGACCTGGTGCTGGCGATCACGTCTCACCTGCCGCACCTGATCGCCTACACGATCGTCGGCACGGCGGACGACCTGGAGACGACGCTCAAGTCTGAGGTGATCAAGTTCTCGGCCGGCGGTTTCCGCGACTTCACTCGCATCGCCGCGTCCGATCCGATCATGTGGCGCGACGTCTTCCTCAACAACCGGGAAGCCGTGCTGGAAATGCTCCAGCGCTTCACCGAGGACCTGATCCACCTCCAGCGGGCGATCCGCTGGGGCGAGGGCGACAAGCTGCAGGAACTGTTCACGCGGACCCGCGCGATCCGCCGCAGCATCATCGAGGCGAAGCAGGCTTAGGGGCGGCTACTCCCGATCGGGCGCAGCGTGGCGACCGCGGCGGGACCGAGGAACAGCTTTCCGTCCTGCGCGGTGATCGGCACGGTGATCTCCGAACCGCCGTCCGCGGTCGGCTTCGCGAGCAGGCCGAGGACCACCTTGGCGACCGAGGCATCCTGGGGGCGCACCTGCCCCTTGGCGACCAGCCGGTCGAGCAGCGGGTTCACACCCTGTACCTTCGCGGTACCGGCGCCCAGCAGGCGCATCTGCCCATCTAGGGCCAGCGTCGCGTCGCCGTCGAGCTTCACCGGGCCCCAGACCAGCACCAGCCGGCTCAAGTCGAGCGTGCCGCCGGCATCGCGCCAAGTGGCGAGATCGGCAAGCGGCCCCTTGATCGTGCCGGTGGCGGCGAAGTCGAACGGGTCGGGAAAGAGAAGCTGATCGGCGACCGGCTGATTGGGCTTTGCTCCCCAGAGGCTCATCGATCCGGACAGCATCTCGCTCTGCACGCCGCTCGCCGCCGGCGCGAAGCCGTCCACGACCAGTCGGGCACGATCGGCGCGACCGAGATCTTCGGCTCGGATACGCGCCGTCGCCGCATTGCCCTCGAGCGCGACCTGTGTTGCTTGGCCATCTTCGATGCGGACCTCGCCTCTGACCTGATCGATGCTCCCCGCCGCGTCGGGCCCGGCGACCGACAGGCGCGGGGCGGCGAGATCGATGCGGTCAGGTCGCCAGGGGCGATACAATGCTTCCAGCCGTGGCGCCTCGGCCGTCCAGCCGTTGCGACCGATCCTGGGCTCGGTGAAGGCGACCTCGAAACGGAGCGGAAAGCCGCCGACGTCCAGGCCCTGCCAGGCTATCGCGTAGCCCTCTGCCTTCCGCGCCTCGGCCCAGGCGAGCGTGCGCTTCTCGATCTGCCCGGCGACGATCAGCCAGGCGAGGAAGGTCAGCGCGATCGTCGCGACGCCGACGATCGTTACCCACGGCAAGAGGCGCCGTATCATGCGGCCGTCACGGACCGTGGTGCCGGTGCCGGTGCGGCTGGTGATCTCGATCCGGCCGCGATGGCTTTCGGCGATGCGCTTGGCCAGCGGCAGTCCGAGGCCGGAGCCGCTGCGTTCGCGTGCGAGCCCGCGCGAGACCTGCTCGAAGGGCTCCATCGCCCGCGGCAGGTCCTCGGCGGCGATGCCGATGCCGGTATCGGTGACCTCCACGACGGCGGTGCCGTCGGGAGCGCGGCGCGCACCGATCCGCACGCGGCCGCCGGCCGGCGTGAACTTGATGGCGTTGGAAAGCAGGTTGAAGACCGCCTGACGGATCAGCCGTTCGTCGCCGCGAACCGCGGGAAGCCCTTCGGCGAGCTCCATCTTCAGGTCGACCTTCGCTTCCTCGGCCTGCGGCTGGATCAGCTGGCGGCAGCGCTCGACCGCGGCACCGATGGAGAACAGCCCTTCCTGCGGCGTCAGCTTGCCGGCATCGGCGCGGGAGAGGTCGAGGATGTCGTTGATCAGCGCGAGCAGGCGGCGGGCGCCTTCGTGGATCTCGTTGGTGAAGGACTCGATCTTTGGGTCGCGCGCAGTGCCCGGATGGCCTCCGATCAACGCGGCGTAGCCGATGATCGAGTTGAGCGGCGTCTTCAGCTCGTGCGTCATCATCGCCAGGAATTCGGACTTCGTGCGGTTGGCGCTCTCGGCGCGGATCCGCGCCTCGTCGAGACGCTCGATGATCTCCATGCGCTCGAAACGGAGCCGAAGCGATTCCTCTAGCGTTGCGCTCATCGCCCGGACGGCGGTGACCAGCACGACGATGAAAAAGACGAAGCACGCGGCGAAGACGAGGTTGACGAACTCGCCGGTGATGGCGAGCACGAAGATCACCGGCGGGATGTGGGTCAAGAGATAGGCGAGATAGGCGGCGGGGAGCGCCGACAGGACCGCGAGCCCGCCCGAGGCGATGCCGGTCGCCGTCATCGTCATCGCGACCAGGTTCATCGGCGCGGTCGGATCGAAGAACAGCAGCACCGAAGCGCCCCAGCAGATGCCGGCGGCCGCGGTCAGCAGGACGGCGAGCCGACCCCAGCGTTCGGCGCCTTCGACCGTGGGCTTGGCGCGCATGAAGAGGGTGCGGACGACCAGCCGCGCGAGCTGGACCGTGAGCATCGTCACGAGCCATCCGAGCATCGGATACGAGAAGCCGAACTCCGCCCAGAGGATGGTGACGAGGAAGCCGGCGATCGCCAGGCTGGCCGCGACGGTCGGAATCTGCTGCCGGTAGAAGAGACGCACCCGCTCGGCATAGACACGCCGGACGAGATCGGGCGACGCTACGGCCGCGCCGCCGATGGTTCGGGACTCTGCCGACGACTCATCCACAGCGAGAGTAGCCGCAGCTCGTGCAGAGGTCGCATCCTTCCTGACGGATCAGCGACGGCTGGCCGCAGCGGACGCACTGCCTGGGCTTCGCGCCGGTCAGGCTGGGCAGGCCCACGACCTTGCGTTCGGCCTCCGCCTCGATCTCGGCGCCGGGCGGTTGCAGGAAGCCGATGTCGACCATGTGCCGCTCGATCACGTCGCCGATCGCCGCCAGCAGCGAGGGCACGTAGCGCCCGCCCATCCACTGGCCGCCGCGCGGATCGAACACCGCCTTCAGTTCCTCGACGACGAAGGTGACGTCGCCGCCGCGGCGGAAGACCGCCGAGATCATGCGGGTCAGCGCCACGGTCCAGGCATAGTGCTCGGTGTTCTTCGAGTTGATGAACACCTCGAACGGGCGCCGGCGTCCGTCCTGGATGATGTCGTTGAGCGTGATGTAGATCGCGTGGTCGCTCTCCGGCCACTTGATTTTGTAGGTCTTGCCCGGCAGCTCTTCCGGGCGGCTCAGCGGCTGGGTCATGTAGACGACGCCGCCCGCGTCCAGCATGTCCGCCGGCTTCGCGGTGATGTGGGTCGTCTTCGGCGTCTCCAGCGGGAGCTCGCGCTGGTCCGTGGTCTCGGGCTTCACCGACAGCACCGATCCGGTAACGTCGTTCGGCCGGTAGGTCGTGCATCCCTTGCAGCCGAGATCGTAGGCCTGCTGGTAGATGTCCTTGAAGGACTCGAAGTCGAGCTCGGCCGGGACGTTGATGGTCTTGGATATCGAGCTGTCGATGTATTTCTGGACGGCGGCCTGCATGACGACGTGGTCGCCGGGGGCGAGCGTCTGGGCATTGACGAAGTAGTCGGGCAACGGCGCGTTCTCGCCCTTGATCCGGCGGAAGGCGCGATAGGCGGCGTCGGTGACCTCTTCCTGGCGGCGCGTGCCGTCCGGCATCAGGACCTGGCGGGTGTAGCTGTAGCTGAACACCGGCTCGAGGCCCGAGGAGACGTTGTCGGCGAGCAGCGAGATCGTGCCGGTCGGGGCGATCGAGGTCAGCAGCGAGTTGCGGATGCCATACTTGGCGATGTCGGCGCGAAGCTCGTCGTCGAGCTCGCCGATGGATTCACCGGCGATGTACTTCTCCGCATCGAACAGCGGGAAGGGGCCCTTCTCCTTGGCGATCTCGACCGAGGCGGCATAGGCGGCGCGGCGCAGCGTCGACATCCAGGTTTCGGTCAGGCGTACCGCCTCCTCGCTGCCGTAGCGGGCGCGGCAGTAGAGGAGGGCGTCGGCGAGGCCCGTGACGCCGAGGCCGATGCGCCGCTTCGCCTTCGCTTCCTCGGCCTGCTGCGGCAGAGGGAAGTTGGAAACGTCGACGACGTCGTCCATGAGGCGGACCGCGACGGCGGTCAGCTTCGACAGGCGGTCGAGGTCGAGCGTCGCGCCCTCCTCGAACGGGTTCGAGACCAGTCGTGCCAGGTTGATCGAGCCGAGCAGGCAGGCGCCATAAGGCGGCAGCGGCTGCTCGCCGCAGGGGTTCGTCGCCGCGATCGTCTCGGCGTACCAGAGATTGTTCCGCTTGTTGATGCGGTCGATGAAGATCACGCCGGGCTCGGCGTAGGCGTATGTGGCCCGCATGATCTTGTCCCAGAGCGCGCGCGCCTGGACGGTCTTGAAGGTGGTGCCGTTGAAGTGCAGCTCCCAGGCCTGATCTTCGCGGACCGCCTGCATGAAGGCGTCGGTGACCAGGACCGAGAGGTTGAACATGCGGAGCCGGCCCGGCTCCTGCTTGGCGTCGATGAACGCCTCGATGTCCGGATGGTCGCAGCGCAGCGTCGCCATCATCGCGCCGCGGCGATGGCCCGCGGACATGATCGTCCGGCACATCGCATCCCACACGTCCATGAACGTCAGCGGTCCGGAGGCGTCGGCGCCGACACCCTTCACCGGCGCGCCCTTCGGCCTCAGCGTCGAGAAGTCGTAGCCGATGCCGCCGCCCTGCTGCATGGTCAGCGCCGCCTCGCGCAGATGCGCGAAGATGCCGCCCATGTCGTCGGGGATCGTGCCCATGACGAAGCAGTTGAACAGCGTCACCTGGCGCGCGGTGCCGGCTCCGGCGATGATGCGGCCTGCGGGAAGGAACTCGAGGTCGGCCATCGCCGCCTCGAACTTCGCCGCCCAGTGATCGCGGAGTTCCGGCTTCTCGGCTTCGGCGACCGAGGTCGCGACGCGGCGCCAAGTATCGGCCAGGGTCTTGTCGACGGGCTGTCCGTCCGCACCCTTGAACCGGTACTTCATGTCCCAGATCTGCTGGGAAATCGCCGCGACCTGGACCTGGCTCATGAGTGACCTGTTCTAAAGGCTCCGCCCGGGGCCGTTCTCAGGCCCTAAGCTATTGAGAATTCGTGATAAAACCGCCAAAAAACGGCGAACAAACAGCATACGGCGCGCGCCGTTTCCAGTCAAACCATCCCAGGGGAGGTGGCCGTCCGGATTAGGCGCCCCCATACGCTGACCCAGCGTCGCGCTCCTGTCGAGAATCGGCTTAAGGTCGGCCCATCAAAACTCGGGGGCCGACCATGCCGCGCGTAAAGAAGATACCGCTCGTCTCGATGACGCCGGGAACCAGCCGCGAGCTGACCGTCTGGCGCTGGGGCAAGGCGGGGGCCCGGCCAAAGGCCTATCTGCAGGCCTCCATCCACGCCAACGAGCTTCCGGGTGCGATGGCGATCCATCACCTGGCGCCGATGCTCGACGCGGCGGAGAAGAAGGGACAGATCAAGGGCGAGATTGTCGTCCTACCCCACTGCAATCCGATCGGCCTTTCGCAGCTCGTCGGCAACACGCATAGCGGCCGCTACGAGCATCTCGGACGCGAGAACTTCAATCGCAACTACCCGGACCTGTTCGCGCCAGTTGCGGAGAAGATCGGCAAGAAGCTCGGCAAGGACGCGGCAGGCAACGTCGCAATGATCCGGAAGGCGGCGCTCAAGCACCTGTCGGAGCTCGCGCCGATGAAGGAGCTGGACCAGATGCGGATCCAGCTGATGTCGATGTCGGCAGATGCCGACATGGTGCTGGACCTCCATTGCGACGCGGAGGCGTCGCTGCATCTGTTCATGAGCAAGCGCGACTGGCCAAGCGCGCGAGACCTCGCAGCCCAGCTTGGCGTGGAGGCGACCGTCTACAACGCACCCTATCCGCAGACGATGACCTTCTCGGGCGCCAACGGTGCCTTCTGGGCCAAGCTGCAGGAAAGGTTCCCGGCCGCGGCGATCCCGCAGGCCTGCCTCTCGGTCACGGTGGAATATCGCGGGCAGCACGACGTGAACCACGGGCTGGGCGCGTCGGACGCGGCCAACTTGTTCAAGTTCCTGCAGCGGCGCGGCGTGATCGGCGGCAATCCGGGGCCGCTGCCTAAGCTCAAGAACGAGGCGACGCCGATGTCCGGCATGGACGTGGGCTATGTCCCCCGGAACGGCGTGCTGGTCTATCTGAAGCCGAAGGGCGCGAAGGTGAAGACCGGTGAGGCGATCGCCGAGGTGATCGACTTCTATGATCCGAATCCGAAGACCAACCGCACCAGGATGGTCTCGCGGACGGACGGTATCCTGTTCAGCCGGAAGCTCGACGGCCGACTCTGCTGGCCTGGAATGGTCGCCTTCCGAATCGCCGGTGCGAAAGACCTGCCACATCGTAAGGGCTTGAGCGGATTGGACGACTGACGGCCTCCGGGGGCGTCCTTGACGCCCCCGGACCCCGTTCCTAGATTCAGAGTTATCGGGCGCCGCCTCGCCGGCGCCTTTCGCGTCTTCAAAGCCTCCATTCCCCGGGGAACCGAAATGTCCGAATCCACGACCAAAGTCAGCGACGCCACCTTCGAGGCCGACGTCCTTCGTTCGTCCCGTCCGGTGCTGGTGGATTTCTGGGCGGAGTGGTGCGGACCCTGCAAGATGATCGGCCCGTCGCTGGAGGAGCTGGCGAAGGAGTACGGCGAGAAGGTCACCATCGCCAAGGTGAACGTCGATGAAAGTCCCTCGGTGGCGAGCCGTTACAACGTGCGCTCGATCCCGGCGCTGATGGTCTTCAAGGGCGGACAGGTCGCCGCCAGCCGCATTGGCGCCATGCCGAAGAACAAGATCAAGGAGTGGGTCGACTCCGTCATCTGACGGCCGACCCTTCCTCGTCGTTTCGAACGGGCGCCGTCAGGCGCCCGTTTGGTTCTGGTTGAGAGCTCAGGCCCGCTTGTAGGCGGGGCGAGCGATGCAGCGCTGGACGTAGGCGGCGCTGGCCGGCTTCAACATCGCGAGCTTGGAGTCTTCGCTGGCGAAGGAGAGGTCGCCGCCGATCATGACGTCGGCGGCGGAGACCCTATCGCTGAGCAGGGCCCCCGGCAGCCAGCGTCTCGTCGATGACGTCGAAGACTCGGTCGAAGTCGCCCCAGCCGGCTTGGCTCGACGGGATTTTCACATCGGCGATCTTCTGCACGATCGCCGCCGACTCCGCGACCATCGTCTCGCCGTCGGTCAGCGCCGGCACCTTCTCCGTCGGATTGATGAGATGCTATTCAGGCGACGATTGGTTGCCGTTGGCGAAGTCTACCAGCTCCTTCTCGTAAGGAACGCCGCCTTCTTCCAGGATTCAGAACGCCCTCAGCGAGCGAGTCTTCGGCGCGTAGTAGACCTTCATGGTCATGGTTCGCCTCCGTGATGCGGAAGACTCAACCGTTCCCGGCTAGAACTGATCCTGCGAGGTAGAGCGAGCCGCAGACGAGAATTCGCCCCGTCGGTCCGCCTTTGGCGACGATGTCGGCAACGGCGGCGGCGACGCTGGGGGAGGCGGTGCCCGGCAGTCCGAGCTCGCGCGCTGCGGCGGCGATCGTCTCGGGATCGTGGCTCGACGGAAGGTCGGGAATGGGCACGCCGTGGACGCTGTCGACGAGGCCGAGGAACGGCTTGAAGATCGGCTGCGGCTGGCGCTGCTTTTGCGTGGCGAAGACGATGTGCAGCGGCCGCTTGGGCCAGGTCCGCATGGTCGCCGCCACGACCTCGGCGCCGCCGGCATTGTGCGTGCCGTCGAGCCAGATCGCCCAGCCCGGCGGCAAGGCCGAGACCAGCGGTCCTTTGCTCAGGCGCTGCAGGCGCGCCGGCCAGCGCACGCTGACGAGGCCCTCGGCGATCGCGGCGTCTGGCACTCTGATCTGTGGGCAGGCTTCCAGGACGGCGATCGCGGTACCGGCATTCGGATATTGGTAGTCGCCGAGCAGGCCGGGCTTCGGCAGCAGGCGCTTGCCCTTGGCGCTCTCGTAGCCGAGACGCCCGTCCGGCTCTCGCCACGCCGTCCATTCGCGGCCGGCGCGGAACAGCGGCGCCGCGATCTCGGCAGCCTTGGCATCGAAGACCGCGGCGGCTTGAGGTTCCTGCGGGCCGATGATCGCGGGGCAGCCGGGCTTCATGATCTCGGCCTTCTCGGCGGCGATCTTCGCCAGCGTGTCGCCGAGGAATTCCATGTGGTCGAACGAGATCGGCGTGATCGCCGCTGCCGCCGGCCTGTCGACCATGTTGGTCGCGTCCAGCCGTCCGCCGAGGCCGGTCTCCAGCAGGACAACGTCGCCCGAGATGCGGGAGAAGGCGACGAAGGCCGACGCGGTGATCAGCTCGAAATGCTGCGGCGCGATGCCCTCGCCGGCGCGTGCGACTTCTTCCAGAAGCTCGGCGAGGAACTCCGCCTCGATGTCGTGGCCGGCGAGATAGATCCGCTCGGTCACGCTGACGAGATCCGGCGAGATCGTCATATGGACCTTGAGGCCGGCGGCCTCGCACATGGCGCGAAGGAAGGCGACCAGCGAGCCCTTGCCGTTGGTGCCGGCGACATGGATCGCCGGCGGGATGCGCTTCTGCGGGTTGCCGAGGCGCGCCAGCAGCGCCCGCATCTTGTCGAGCGAGAACTTGCCGGGGTGCGTGCGTTGCGCCTTGAGCGGATCGAGGATCCGGTTGATGCGCTCGATGGGCGTGGGCACGGCGCCCTCAGCTCCGCGGATGCTGCGGGATCTCGACTTCCGGCGTCGGAAGGGCCACCACCTCGGCCGACGGCTTCGGACGCATCAGCAGGCCGAGGATGCGGGCGATTGCGGACTTGAGCTCCATGCGCGGCATCACGAGGTCGACCATGCCGTGGTCGTTCAGGTACTCGGCGCGCTGGAAGCCTTCCGGCAGCTTCTCGCGGATCGTCTCCTGGATCACGCGTTGGCCGGCAAAACCGATCAGGCTGCCCGGCTCGGCGATGTGCACGTCGCCCAGCATCGCGAAGGAAGCGGTTACGCCACCGGTGGTGGGATCGGTCAGCAGCACGATATAGGGGAGGCCGGCGGACTTAACTTCCTCGACCGCGAGCACGGTGCGCGGCATCTGCATCAGCGAGAGGATGCCTTCCTGCATGCGCGCACCGCCCGATGCGGGGACCGCGATCAGCGCCGCCTGCTGCAGCTTGGCGAGCCTGGCGGCGGCGAGGAAGGCCTCGCCGACGGCGACGCCCATCGAGCCGGCCATGAACTCGAAGTTGAAGACCGCGACGACCGCCGGAATCCCGCCGATCGTCCCGTGGGCGACGATCAACGCGTCCTGCTCGGAGGTCTCGCTCTGCGCGTCCTTGAGCCGCTCGGTGTAGCGCTTGCGATCGCGGAAGCGCAGCGGATCGACCGGCACCTTGGGCAGCTCGATCCGCGTGTAGCGGCCGTCGTCGAAGAGCATGCCCAGGCGCTTGAGCGCCGGCAGGCGCAGGTGATGGCCGCACTTGTCGCAGACGTAGAGGTTGGCCTCCAGGTCGCGGTGGAAGATCATCTGCCCGCAACCCGGGCACTTGTGCCAGAGGTTGTCCGGCGTATCGCGCTGCTTGACCAGCGCGCGGAGCTTCGGGCGGACAAAGTTGGTGAGCCAGTTCATGCGCCGGCCCTCGCGCCGCGGACGCCGGCGGCAAGCTCGGCGATGAACTTGTGGGTCTTCGCGACCGCCTCGGCCGGATGCGTCAGGTTGTCGGCGATGACCTTGACCACCGCGGTGCCGACGACGGCTGCATCGGCGACGCGGGCGACGGCGGCGGCCTGGGCCGGGGTGTTGATGCCGAAGCCGACGGCGACCGGCATGTCGGTCGCGCGCTTCAGCCGCGTCACGGCCTGCTCGATGTGCGTGGTGTCGGCGGAGGCGGTGCCGGTGATGCCGAGGATCGAGACGTAGTAGACGAAGCCGGTGCTGTTCGAGAGCACCTTCGGTAGCCTTGCGTCGTCGGTGGTCGGGGTCGCCAGCCGGATGAAGGCGAGGTCCTTCTTGATCGCCGGCAGGCAGAGCTCGGCATCTTCCTCGGGCGGCATGTCGACCATGATCAGCCCGTCGACGCCGGCCTTGATCGCATCGTCGAGGAAGCGGTCGACGCCGTAGATGTAGACGGGGTTGTAGTAGCCCATCAGCACCAGCGGCGTGGTCTTGTCGTTCTCGCGGAAGGCACGGACGAGGTCGAGCGTCTTCTTCAGCGTCATGCCCGCCTTGAGCGCGCGCAAGCCTGCTGCCTGGATCGCGGGGCCGTCGGCCATCGGGTCGGTGAACGGCATGCCGACCTCGATCAGGTCGGCGCCGGCCGCGGGCAGGCCTTTCAACAGGTCGAGCGAGGTCTTCGGGTCGGGATCGCCGGCGGTGACGAAGATCACCAGTCCGGCGCGGTTCGCCTTCTTGAGCTCGGCGAAGCGGTCGGCGATGCGCTTGGTCATATCGGCCGGCCCCGTCGCTCGAGATGTCCGAGCACGGCGGCGAGATCCTTGTCGCCACGGCCGCACATGTTCATGACCAGCAGATGGTCTTTCGGAAGCGTCGGCGCCAGCTTCATCACATGCGCCAGCGCATGGCTCGGCTCGAGCGCCGGGATGATGCCTTCGAGGCGCGAGCAGAACTGGAAGGCTTCCAGCGCCTCGTCGTCGGTGGCGCTGACGTACTCGACCCGCTTCATGTCGTGCAGCCACGCATGCTCGGGCCCGATGCCCGGGTAATCGAGGCCGGCCGAGATCGAATGCGCCTCGATGATCTGGCCGTCGCCGTCCTGCAGCAGGTAGGTGCGGTTCCCGTGCAGCACGCCCGGACGGCCGCCGGTCAGCGAGGCCGCGTGCTTGCCGGTCGAGACGCCGTGGCCGCCGGCCTCGACGCCGATGATGCGCACGGTCGGGTCGTCGAGGAACGGATGGAACAGCCCCATCGCGTTCGAGCCGCCGCCGATGCAGGCGACCAGGGTGTCGGGAAGCCGGCCCTCGGCTTCCTGCATCTGCTGCCTGGTCTCGGTGCCGATCACCGACTGGAAGTCGCGCACCATCGCCGGATAGGGGTGCGGGCCCGCGACCGTGCCGATGATGTAGAAGTGCGTCTCGGCCTTGGCGACCCAGAAGCGGAGCGCCTCGTTCATCGCGTCCTTGAGCGTCGCGGAGCCCGAGGTCACCGGATGCACGGTGGCGCCGAGCAGCCGCATGCGCTCGACGTTCGGCTTCTGGCGCTCGATGTCCTCGGCGCCCATGAACACCGTGCACTCCATGTCGAAGCGCGCGCAGACGGTGGCGGTGGCGACGCCATGCTGTCCGGCGCCGGTCTCGGCGATGATGTGACGCTTGCCCATGCGCTTGGCGACCAGCGCCTGGCCCAGGCAGTTGTTCACCTTGTGCGCGCCGGTGTGGTTCAGCTCGTCGCGCTTGAAGTAGACCTTGGCGCCGCCGAGCTTCTCGGTGATGCGCTCGGCGAAGTAGAGCGGGCTCGGCCGGCCGACATAGTGGGTGTGGAAGCCCGCCAGCTCCTTCTGGAAGCCTGGATCGACCTTGCACTCGTTGTAGACGCGCTCGAGCTCCAGGATGAGGGGCATGAGCGTCTCGGCGACGTAGCGGCCGCCGAAGATGCCGAAATGCCCGCCCTCGTCCGGGCCGGTACGGAAGCTATTGACCGTGCTCACGAATCCGCCGTTTTGGTTGCCGCCCCGGCGCTTCCGGAGCGGCCGGCACTATGCGGAAGCGAGGGAGCGGACGCAAGCGGCGCAAGGGGCTGGTTTTTCAGGCCTCGGACGAGGCCGAGAGGACGTGCGCAGGGGTGTCGACGGCGATCCTGATCGCGGTTCCCGTCGGCGGGGCGGTCAGGGTGGCGGTCCGTACGACGATCGAGGATCCACCTTCGCCGTCGAGGCGGAGGGTCAGGAAGCAGTCCGGCCCCGAGAATTCGTTCTCGATGACGGTCGCGGGATGGCCGTCGCTTGCGTCGAGGCGGATCTGCTCCGGGCGCAGCATCAGGCGCGCCTTGCCCGAGCGGGCCGGATCGTCGACCGGGATGCGGCCGAGCGCGCAGGTCGCCCATCCGTCGGCGACCTGCGCCGGAAGGATCACGGCGTCGCCGAGGAAGGTCGCCGTCGCCTCGTCGGTCGGACGCCAATAGAGCTCGGCCGGGTGCCCGGCCTGGATCAGCCGGCCGCCGCGCATCACCGCGACCTGATCGGCGAAGGACAGCGCCTCCGCTTGGTCGTGGGTCACGAGGATCGTGGTGATGCCGGCCTGCGACAGCAGCTGCGCGGTTGCCTTGCGTGTCGCCGCCCGCAGCCCCGCGTCCAGGGCCGAGAACGGCTCGTCGAGCAGCATCAGCCGCGGACGCTGGGCCAGCGCGCGGGCGAGCGCCACGCGCTGCTGCTGCCCGCCGGAAATCTCGTGCGGCCAGCGCTGCAGCGTATTGCGATCGAGGGCGACAATCTCGACCAGCTCGGCGATCCGCGTCGATCGACCGCTATCGTCCTTCGCGAGCCCGAAGCCGATGTTTTCCTCGATGGTGAGGTGCGGGAAAAGCGCGCCGTCCTGGGGCAGGTAGCCGATGCGTCGCCGATGCGCCGGAACGAAGGTCGCGCCCTGCGCGAGAATCTCGGTACCGGCCCTGATGCGGCCGGCGTCCGGCGTCTCAAACCCCGCGATCAGGCGCAGCACGGTCGTCTTGCCCGAGCCCGAGGGCCCGACGATCGCCGTGCGGCTGCCCGACGACACGGTGAGCGTTACGCGATCGGCGGCGCGTACGACCCCGTAGGACTTCGAGACGGCGTCGAGCTCGAGCGTGTTCATCGACCGGCGATCCGGCGCGACTCGCGGTAGAGAAGCCAGGTGGCGGGGATGGAGAGAAGAACCATGATCGCGGCGTAGGGAGCGGCGGCAGCATAGTCGAGTTCGGCCGTCTCCGCCCAGAAGCTGGTGGCGAGCGTGCGCGTGCCGTTGGGCGCCAGGAGAAGGGTCGCGGTCAGCTCAGTGGTGATCGCCAGGAAGACCAGCGCCGCTCCCGCCGCGGCTCCCGGCGCCGCGAGCCGCGCGGTGATCGTCCAGAGCGCACGCACCGGCGTCCGACCGAGGCTCTGCGCGACGTGCTCGAGCTCGGGCGGCACCTGGGCGATGCTGGCGCGGACCGCGATCAACGCACGCGGCAGGAACATCAGCAGGTAGGCGAGCAGAACGGTGAACAGCGTCTGGTAGAGGGGCAGGGCGACGCGGACGGTCACGGTCACGAGCGCCAGCGCCACGACGATCCCGGGAAGCGAGCTCGCGACGTAGTTGATCCCTTCGAGCGTCCGGATGAGCGGCCCGGGCGCACGGACAGCGAGCCAGGCGACCGGTGCCGCGGCGAGCGTCGTGATCAGCGCGCCGATCCCGGCAAGCCCGAGCGTCTGCGCAACGGCCGGCGCGAGTTCGACGAAGCGCCAGACCTCGGCACCGCCGAAGGCGAGCCAGATCGCCAAGGTCGACAAGGGAACCCCGAGCGCGAGCGCCGCGAGGGCGGCAAAGGCGAGCAGCGCGCAAGCGGTCACGCCCGAGGCCAGACGCCGAAGCGGCTGGCTTCGTGCTGCGCCCGAGCCGAGCCGCGCATAGCGCGCCCTGCCACGCGTTCCGCCTTCGAGCGCGAGCAGGCCCAGGCAGCAGGCGACGAGGAGGCCGGCAAGCATGTTCGCCGCCGGGCCGCTGTAGGTCGACTGATACTGGTCGAGGATCGCGGTCGTGAAGGTGTCGAAGCGGAGCAGCGCGAACAGGCCGTATTCGGCCAGCAGATGAAGGCCGACCAGCAGCGCGCCGCCCCAGATCGCGAGCTTGAGCTGCGGAAGAACGACGCGAAGGAACACGCGGAACGGGGTCAGGCCGAGCGATGCCGCGACGTCCTCGATACCGGGATCCAGCCGGCGCAGGGTCGCTGCCGCCGGCAAGTAGATGAAAGGGAAATAGGCGAGCACGGCGACCAGCACTGCGGCAGCGAAGCCGTGCATCGACGGCAACAGGCTGACCCAGGCATAGCCGTGGACGAAGGCAGGCACAGCCAGGGGCGCCGTCGCCAGCGCCGACCAGAGCCGCCGTCCCGGCAGGTCGGTTCGTTCGGTCACCCAGGCGAGCCCGATGCCGAGCGCGACGCAGAGCGGCACCGTGACCAGGATCAGCATCACGGTGTTGATCAGCAGGGTGCCGACGCGCGGCCGCCAGACGAGCTCGGCGATCGTCTGCGGATCGGTCTGCAGCGTTACGGCGACGATGAAGCCGAGCGGCACCAGCGCCGCGGCCGACACCAGCGAGGCGGCGGCCAGGATCCAGCCGGCGGGACGCGAGATCCCGCGGAGCTGCGTGACGCTCACGGCCTAGAGGAGGCCGGCCTGGGTCATCAGCTGGATGACCTTCTTGCCGTTCAGCTTTGCCGGATCGACCTTCGGCGCGTCGAGGTCCTTGAGCGGCACCAGGTTCGGATGGGAGGCCTCGCCTTCGCCGACCGCGTACTCGAAGGAGTCGCCGGTGCGGAGGACATGCTGGCCGCCCTTGCCCGTCACCCATTTGAGGAAGGCCTGCGCGTCCTTCTGGTTCTTGGACGAGGCGAGCACGCCGCCGCCGGAGATGCTGACGAAGGCGCCCGGGTCCTGGTTCTTGAAGTAGTGCAGCTGGGTGTTCTTGCTGTTCTGGCCGGTCCTCGCTTGGTCGGCGAAGTGATAGTAGTGATAGATGACGCCGGCATCGATCTGCTCGGCGTTCACAGCCTGCATGACGGCGCCGTTGCCGCGGAACGCGGTCGAGTTGGCCTTCATGCCCTCGAGCCACTTCAGCGTCGCGTCCTCGTCCTTGATCTCGAGCAGGCCGGAGACGATCGCCTGGAAGTCGGCGCCGGCAGGTGCCGCGCCCCAGCGGCCCTTCCACTTGGCGTCCTGGAGATCGACCAGCGACTTCGGCAGGTCGCCCGGCTTGATCTTGTTGACGTTGTAGACGAACACCGTGGTCCGCGCGGCGATCGCGATCCATTTGCCGCTCGGCCGATATGCCGGCGCCACCTGCGCGACCGTCGACGGTTCGACCGGCGCGAAAAGGCCGGCATTGTCGACCAGAGCCATCGCCGGCGAATTCTCGGTCAGGAACACGTCGGCGGGAGAGGCCGCGCCTTCCTGGACGATCTGGTTGCCGAGCTGGCTGTCGCTGCCGTTGCGGACGGTGACCTGGATGCCGGTGTCCTTGGTGAAGCCAGCGACCCAGGCCTTGGTCAGGCTGTCGTGCTGGGCGTTGTAGACGGTGATGCCTTGGGCGGAGGCCGTCGGGATCCCGGCCGCGCTCATGAGCGCCAGCATCAGGCCGAAGGCGAAGATCGTCCGAACGGATCGGGTCATATGCGTCTCCTCAGCGTCCGATCGGCGGCGCTCGAGTCCTGACGCCGGCACGATCCTGCAAAAGGATACCGCGTGGGTGCGCGAGTGAAAATCACTCGCAATACTTTCCGCTGCGGCACATCGCCCCATACGAGGCTTCAGCAGCCCGCCATCGCCCGCGTGTACTTCTCGTATCCGTTGCGCCTGAGGTCGCAGGCGGGGCAGGCGCCGCAGCCATGGCCCCAGGGATGGAGGCGGTCGCGGTCCCCGGCATAGCAGGAGTGCGTTTCGGTCCGCACGAGATCGACCAGCCGCTCGCCGCCGAGGCGCCGGGCCAGGTCCCAGGTCTGGGCCTTGTCGAGCCACATGAGCGGCGTTTCGAGCACGAAGCGGCTCTCCATGCCGAGATTGAGGGCTGCCTGCAGCGCCTTGACCGTGTCGTCGCGACAGTCCGGGTAGCCCGAGTAGTCGGTCTCGCACATGCCGCCGACGATGTGCTTGATGCCGCGGCGATAGGCGACGGTCGCGGCGACCGTGAAGAAGATCAGGTTCCGCCCCGGTACGAAGGTGTTGGGAAGGCCGTTCGTTTCCATCCGGATCGCGACGTCGCGGGTCAGCGCGGTGTCGCTGATCTCGCCGATCAATCCCAGGTCGACGACACGATCCTCGCCGAGCTTCCCGCGCCAAGCGGGAAAGGCCTCTCGGATCGACGCGAGGATCGGCGCCCGGCAGTCGAGCTCGATGCGGTGGCGCTGGCCGTAGTCGAAGCCGATGGTCTCGACACGATCGAAGCGATCCAGCGCCCAGGCGAGGCAGGTGGTCGAGTCCTGTCCGCCGGAGAAGAGAACGAGGGCGCTGCTCATCAGGCCGGCGAGATGCCGAGGCGCAGGTCGCGATCGCGGATCCAGCGAACGACCGGAACCGAGAGCAGGACCATCCATGCCTTGCCCACGATCTGGCCGACGAGGAAGTCGAGCGAGCCGAAGGCGAGGTAGAGGAAGACCAGGCTGTCGATGGTGAGGCCGACCAGGCTGCTCAGGACCACGGCGAGCACCAGCCGGCGCTCCTGCAGCGGCGTGTAGACGGCGAAGTCGGCGAGCTCGGACAAGAGGAAGGCGGCGACCGAGGCGGTCACCAGCGCCGCGGGCGCGACGATGGCGGACAAAAGCGCGCCGACGAGGATCGCCGCCAGCGACCAGCCGCGGCCGAGCCGGCGCTGGACGAGGTCGCGCAGCACGAGGGCGAGCCCGATCATCAGCACGCCGCTCGGTGCCGCCAGACCGGGCGTGACCGGGATCAGGCACGGCCCGTTCGGCACGCAGACGGTGCCGACATTGCCGATCATCCAGTTGGCGAGTGGGACCGTCGCTGTGAAAAGCGCGAGCGCCAGGAAACCTTCGAGTCTTTCGCGTGTCATCGTCGTCCTGCCGGCGGAGAGGAGGCCCGTCTATAGCATGGCGAACGCGGCATGCTCGCGTTCGCCAGCGGGTGAGTTGACCGTGTGAGAGCCGGACGCCACTGTTTTGGGCAGAGAGCGCAAGAACGCGCCAGCAGGGAGGTCGTCATGACGGTTCGTCGCATCCTCGGCGAGGGAGGTCGTCATGACGGTTCGTCGCATCCTTGGCGTCGCCCTCGGCCTCGTCCTGTCGTTCGTGGCGACGGTCGCCTGGGCGCAGGGCTATCCGGCACCGAGGGAAGGCACCTGGATCGCCAAGGACTTCAAGTTCCACACCGGCGAGGTGCTGCCAGAGCTGAAGCTGCACTACACGACCGTCGGCAATCCGGCGGGCGAGCCGGTGCTGGTGCTACACGGCACCTCGCAGTCCGGTGCAGCGATGCTGTCGCCTGCCTTCGCCGGCGAGTTGTTCGGGCCTGGCCAGCCGCTGGACGCGGCCAAGTATTTCCTGATCCTCCCGGACGGCATCGGCCACGGAAAATCATCGAAGCCGTCGGACGGGCTCCGCGGCTGGTTCCCGCGCTACAACTACGACGACATGGTTCTGGCCCAGTACCGGCTGGTGACCGAAGGCCTTGGCATCAAGCGTTTGCGCCTTGTCATCGGCAATTCCATGGGCGGCATGCACACATGGCTTTGGGGCTCCGCCTACCCCGACCTCATGGATGCGCTGGTACCGATGGCCTCCCAGCCGACGGAGATGGCGAGCCGCAACTGGATGATGCGCCGCCTGATCATCGACACGATCCGCTCGGATCCGGAGTGGAAGGACGGCAACTATACGACGCAGCCGAAGGCGTTCCGCACGGCCAACGTCTTCTACGGCATCGCCACCAGCGGCGGCACGCTCGCCTTCCAGCAGATGGCGCCGACGCGGGAAGCCGCCGACAAGCTGCTCAACGAGCGGCTGGCGTCACCGACCACGGCGGACGCAAACGACTTCCTTTACCAGTGGGATTCCTCGCGCGACTACGACGCCGCCCCCGGCCTCGAGAAGATCAAGGCGGCCCTGCTTGCGATCAACTCGGCCGACGACGAGCGCAACCCGCCGGAGACCGGCCTCATGGAGCGCGAGCTGAAGCGGATCAAGAACGCGAAGCTCTACCTGGTTCCGGCCAGCGCCGACACGCGCGGCCACGGCACCACCGCCAGCGCCAAGTGGTGGAAGCACCAGCTCCAGGAACTGCTTCAGTCCGCGCCGAAGAAGGCGATGTAGCAGGGGAAGCCACGATGATGATTGCGCCAATCTATGCAGCGGTCTCGGGCTTCGCTCTGATCGCGCTTTCCGTCCGCGTGGTCGGGCTGCGCCGCCGGCACCGGATCTCCATCGGCCATGGAGACAATCCGCAGCTGGAGCGGGCGATGCGGGTTCAAGCGAACTTCGCTGAGTATGCTCCGACATTTCTGATCATGCTGCTCCTGTCGGAGATGCAAGGGCTGCAGGCTTGGTACCTTCATGGTGCCGGGGTGATCTTCCTGGCGGGGCGGGCTGCCCACTTCGTCGGGATCAAGACCGACGATACGCAACATATATGGCGGGTTCTCGGGATGGTGCTCACGTTCGCTGCGATCGCTGGCCTCGGCGTAGCCCTTTTACGGCACGCGATCTAGCGCTGATCCGTCAGCCGCCGCTGAGCGCCTGGACGATCGCGATCTCGTCCGAGGGCTTGAGAGATCGTGAGAGATCGAAGGTCTGCTCGCCATTGACGAACAGGCGCATGTGCCGGCGCATGCGGTCGTGCTCGTCCACCATGCGGAAGCGGATGCCCGGGAACTGCCGCTCAAGATCGTTCAGTGCGGCGCCGACGGTGGTGCCGTCCGCCTCCACCAGGCGCTTCTGCCTGGTGTAGGAGCGGAGCGGTGTCGGGATCAGGACCTTCATTGCGCTCAACCGATCTCGGCGGTCTCCACCGCGTAGATTTCCGGCAGGTGCTGCGCCAGCACCGTCCACTTCTCGCCTTCGATCCGGCTGGCCCAGACCTCGCCCGAGGTGGTGCCGAAATAGACGCCCACCGGATTGGCGGTGTCGGTGGCCATCGCCTGGCGCTTCACCGTCCACCACGCGTCCTTCGCCGGCATGCCCTCGGCCTGGCGCTTCCAGGTCTTGCCGCCGTTGCGGGTGACGAAGGCGCCGGGCAGTCCGTCGGGACTCGTGCGTGGCCAGACTGAAGTACCGTCCATCGGGAAGACCCAGGCGGTGTCGGCATCGCGGGGATGGACCACCATCGGCAGCCCGATATCCCCGACCCTCTTCGGCATCGCCTTGCCGACGCGGACCCACCTGGTCGAGGGGCGGTCGAGCCGGTAGATGCCGCAATGGTTCTGCTGCCAGAGCCGATCCGGATTGCTCGGGCTCATGCGCACGCAATGCGGGTCGTGGAAGGCGATGTTCTTCGCATCGAAGCCCTCGACCACCTCGAGCCCCTCTACCAGAGCCGACCAGCTCTTGCCGCCGTCGCGCGTCTCATGCACGCCCCCGCCCGACATGGCGAAGTAGAGGTGCTTGGGATCGCGCGGATCGACGATGACAGAATGCATCTTCGGCCCGTCCGGCGTGCCGTCCTGCTCGCTGCCGAACCATTCGCGGAACTTGGGATCGTCGTGGAAGTTCGAGAAGGGCGCCCAGGTGACGCCGCCGTCCTCGGACCGGAACAGGCCCTGCGGCGAGGTGCCGGCGTACCAGACGTTCGGCTCGTTCGCATGCGCCGGCGTCAGCCAGAAGGTGTGGTCGACCGAGCGGTCGCGCATGCCGGCTGGCGACTTGGCGAAGGCCGGCGGCTTCTTTGCTTCCTTCCAGGTCTTGCCGAGATCGGTCGAGCGGAAGATCGTCGGTCCCAGGTGACCAGTCTTCGCCGCCGCGAGCAGCGTGCGGCCGTCGCGCGGGTCGAGCATCATGTGATTGATGACGTGGCCGAGGAAATGCGGCCCGCTCGTCTTCCATTCGCGGCGCGCCGCGTCGCTGCGGTAGATCCAGGCGCCCTTGCGGGTCGCAACCAGCACCGCAACGTTCGGCTTGGCACTTGCGCGCCTCGCGGGCTTCTTGGTCGTCTTCTTCTTGATGGCCATTCGTCGGTTCTCCCTAGGCGGCGATCGTCGCCGCGCTCTCTTGCGCGGCCTTCCATGACGGATAGGCGGCGTTCAGTTTCTTGCGCCCCGTCGCGGTGATCTTGATCGGCCGTTCGCGGCGGTCCTGCGTACGTTCACTGTCGATCCAGCCGTTGCGGCGGAGCAGGGCCGCGCCGCGGGTCAGCGTCGTCCGTTCGAGGCCGAGGAACTCGGCGAGCTCGCTCATCGGCTTCGGCCCACCCAGCGCCAGCGACGCCAGGATGGAGAACTGCGTCGCCTTGAGCCCGTGCCGCCGGAGCTCCGCCTCGAAATGCCGCGTGATCGTCCGCGCGACACGGCGCGCGGCGAGACAGCGGCAGTCGATCGTGTCGGCGAGATCGATCCTCATGCGGTTCAGTGTAGATGCACCTATTGCGGCGTCAAGCCGCTCCGCGGCGTACCCTCAGTGGCCGTAGCGGTTCGGCGAGTCGAGAACGGCCATGGTCACGCGCGAGATGCAGACGAGCTTGTCGCGCTCGTCGGTGATCCGGACTTCCCAGATGTGGCTCGACCGCCCGAGATGGATCGGCCGCGCGGTGCCGACGACATGGCCCGAAGCGACGGCTCGCACGTGGTTGGCGTTGATCTCCATGCCGACGCAGTGGTGCTTGCTTTGGTCGACGGCGAAGCTGGCGCCCCAGGACGCCAGCGTCTCCGCGAGCACGACCGAGGCTCCGCCGTGCAGCACGCCGGCGGGCTGCCGGGTGCGCTGGTCGACCGGCATGCGCGCTTTCACGTAGTCGTCGCCGATCTCGAAGATCTCGATACCGACATGGCCGATCATCGTGCCGGCGCCATGCTGGTTGGCCGCCTCGACCGTGATCTCGCGCGTCCAGATCGCCATCTGCGCCTCGCGTGTCAGGAGCGGCCGACGGCCGCCAGGAATTGTCTGATCTTTTCCGGCGACTTGACCCCAGGGCTGTCCTCGACGCCGGAGGAGACGTCGACACGGGTGGCGCCCGTCGCTCGGATCGCCTCGGCGACATTGACTGGGGTGAGGCCGCCGGCGAGCAGCCAGGGGCGGGTCCAGGTCGCGTCCTTGAGAAGCTGCCAGTCGAAGGGCAGGCCGTTGCCGCCTGGAAGCCCGCCCGGAGGCGGCTTGGCGTCGAACATCAGAAGGTCGGCCGCGTCCTCGTAGGCGCGGGCTTTCGCGATGTCGGCCTGCGTCGCGATCGAGAGCGCCTTCATCACCCGGCGTCCGGTGCGGGCCTTTACCGCGGCGACGCGCTCGGGCGTCTCCTTGCCGTGGAGCTGAATGATGTCGGGGGCCAGCGCCTCGGCGATCCGGTCGATCATCGCGTCGTCGGCGTCGACGACGAGCGCCACCTTCGAGACCGTCGGCGGCACCTTCGCCGAGAGCCTGGCCGCGTCTTCGGGCGTCACCGAGCGTGGCGACGGCGCATAGAAATTGAAGCCGAGATAGGCGGCGCCGCCGTC
>JBGALV010000167.1:0-5797 GCA_044223515.1 Alphaproteobacteria bacterium | reverse complement strand
ATGCAGCGTCTGGCCAAGCCTCAGATTCGCAGTCGGGAACCCGAGCTCGCGGCCTAGGCGGTCGCCGCTCTCGACCACGCCCTCGACTTCGAACGGGCGTCCGAGCAGGCGCGCGGCGGAGCGGACGTCGCCTTCCGCGATCAGGTGGCGGATACGGGAGGACGAAAACGCCTCGCCGTCGGCGCCAGTGATCTTCTCGACGCGCGTGACGCCGAAACCCCTGGTCTTGCCGGCCTCGATCAGCGTCTCGCCGGTGCCGGCGCGGCCCCGGCCGAAGCAGAAGTCGTAGCCGACGACGACATGGCCGACGCCGAGCGCCGCCACCAGGGTCTTGTCGATGAAGGTCTCGGCGGTGCGGGAAGCGAAGTCGCGGTCGAAGGTCAGGACCACTGCGAAGTCGAGTCCGAGCTCGGCCAGCAGGCGTCGCTTGACCGGCCAAGGCGTCAGGCGAAAGGGCGCCGAATCCGGCTTGAAGACCGCCTTCGGGTGCGGTTCGAAGGTCAGCACGCCGGCGGGCCGGCCTTCCGCGCGCGCGCGGCCGATCGCGGTGCGGATCAGCTGCGCATGGCCGGGATGCACGCCGTCGAAATTGCCGACGGCGACCACGCCGCCCCTGAGCGGCGGGGGCAGCGCCTCCGGATTCTCGAAAACCTGCATGCACGTCCTTCGGCTGCGCGGCTCTTTGTCGTCCGCCGCCGCCTCCGAAGTCAACGATTTAGGCTGGAAATTCCCATGTGGAATCAGCTCCTCGCCGGCACCATGACGATCGCCTCGCCTTCGAGGACAACCTGGTTCCGGACAGAGCAGGTGGTCTGCATCACCACCCGCTTCTTCTCAGGCACGATGTCGGTGATCGTCGCGGTGGCAGACACCGTGTCGCCAGGGCGGACCGGTGCCTTGAACTTGAGATTCTGGCTGAGATATATCGCGCCCGGTCCGGGCAGCTTGGTGCCGAGCACGGTCGAGATGAAGCTCGCCGACAGCATCCCGTGGGCGATGCGGCCCTGGAACATCGTCTCCTTGGCGAACTCCTCGTTCAGATGAACAGGGTTCGTGTCGCCGGAGATGCCGGCGAACAGGACCACGTCAGCCTCGGTGACGGTCTTCGCGTAGGAAGCCGTCATCCCGACCTTCAGGTCCTCAAGAAAGTAACCCTGGCCATTCATGGTGCACCGCGGAGGGGGTTTTGCTGCAGTGCAATATAGTCGCCTCTGGCGTTGCGAACAAGGTCAGGTGCCGGGATGCCTAATACGTAGGCCCGTTCTTGGCGTAGCTGTAGCGGTCGACCGAGGGTACCGTAATGTCCACAAGATCCTGTCCTTTCAGGATCTTAAGGGGGATGCCGGACCCGGCCGGACCGACCGCGAAGATCCGCCGGTAGAAGCTTTCGAGGCCCTCGACCGGCTGGCCGGCGACCGAGACCACGAGGTCGCCCGACTTGAGTCCGATCTTCGCGGCCGGGCTGTCGGGAGAGACCCGGGAGATGAACACCCGCCCGCGGTGCTCCTCCGAGGTGAGACCGAGCCACGGCTTCGGCGGCGTCTGCGGCCGGCCGTGCTTCACCATGTCGTCGAGGATCGGCTTCAGACGGTCGATCGGCACGAACATGTTGCCCGGCAGGTTGCGCTCGCCGCCGCGATAGGCGTCGCCGACGAAGAGCGAGCCGATGCCGACCAGCCGGCCGTCGCCGCCGAAAAGCGCCGCCCCGCCGAACTCCGCGATCGGCGGCGAGGTGAAGATCGCGTTCTCGAGCAGGTATTCCCAATAGCCCGCGAAGGTGCGGCGAGAGACCACCACCGCCGCGGTTGCCGACTTGTAGCCGCCATGGGTCGCGACCAGCACCTGCTGGCGCTCGGCAAGCTCGGAGGAGTCGCCGAGTTCGATCGGCTTGACCGGAAGCGGGATTGCGGTGCGCACCAGGCCGAAGCCGGTTTCGTAGTCGTACCCGACCAGCGTCGCCGAGACCGGCTTGCCCGAAGGGCCGGTGACGTCGATCTCGCTCGCCTCCTGAACCAGGTAGCCGATCGTGACGATCAGCCCGTCCTTGCCGATGACGACGCCGTGGCCACGGCGCTCGGTGCCGAGCGTGGCCGCGCTGCGCGCGTTCGGCGGCACCTTGACCTCGACCTTCACGACGGTGGCGAGAATGTCGTCGGCGGGCTGCGCCGCCGCTGGCCAGGAAAAGGCGAGAAGGAATACCAAGGCTAGGCGGAACATGGGCGCCTCCCGTCGGTGCAAAGACGGATGCTAGACCGATTCCGCCACCCGCCGTCAGCCGCCGGCTTCGATCCTCGCGTCGAATTGTAGTTCGACCTTCACGCCGTCCGGATCGACGAAGAAGATCTGCTTCCTCGGGCGGCCCGGGACCTCGCGGGTCTCGAAGGCGATGCCGCGGGCCTTGAGGCGCTGGGCCAATTCGGCCATCCCGCGCGCCGCGAGCGCGATGTGGTCGAAGCCCTGCTCGTCCGATTCGCGGCCGCTTCGCCTCCTGGCACCGTCGTCACCGACGAGGTGCAGGATCGCCCGCCCCCCGGCATAGAGCCAGTGGCCGGGAAAGCCCAGCGGCGGCCGGTCCCCTTCCGTCAGCCCCAGCACCTCCATGTAGAAGGATCGGCAACGGGCGAGATCGGACGTCGTGATCGTGAAGTGGTCGAGGCCGTCGATCGTGGCGTCGGGTGCAGGCATCGAAGGACTCCCGGTCGAGTCGTTGGCAACAGGCGAATCATGGTAGCTTTGCCGCCGCGTGCCGCAAGCGGCTGCGATAAGGACGAGGTCCTCGAGGATGAGCGAATACGTCGAGCGCAAGGCCAGGGACGCACTGGCGCAGGCCGATGGCGACCATCAGCGCGCGGCCGAGCTTCTGGAGTTGTGGTGCGGCGACGATGCCCGGCTCAAAGGCGCGCTGATCCGCCCGTTCCTGCCGAACATCTGCCGGCTGGCGATCCAGAGGGCGACCGCCCGCCCGACCAAGTCGGCCCGCGCCAAGATCAAGGGCACCGCGATCGACCTGGTGATCGACGCGCTGCAGGAGAAGGCGGGCAAGCGCCGGGTCGAGCCGGCGATTCCGCAGCCGGCACCGAAGCCGGCCGAAGCCTCGGTCAAGCACGCGCGCGCGATGCAGACGCTCGCGTCGGCCTTCAAGAAGAAGAGCTAGAACCTCCGACGCCGGGCTCAGTCGAGCGGCCGGCACTCCTTCGGGCGCGAAGCGAGCATGTTCTCGTACATCGCTTTCAGGTACTTCGGATCGGCGCCGATCGCCTTCGCGTTCGAGCGATGCTCGGCGGTCTGCGCGACCGCTGCGGCGACCATGTGCGGGGTCGCCTCGTCCGGCAGGATCATGAAGCCGCCCTTCTCGAGGTCGTTGAGGATCGCCTCGGAGGTCTTCGAGAAGCGCCGGTAGGAATTGTCCATCATGCTGACCTGCTCGCGCCGGCCAGGATTCGAGGCGCGTGCGAGCGCCATCGAAAGGATGTCGGTCGTCAGCTGCGGATCGCGCGTGCCCATCCACGCCTCGACCATCGCCTTCCAGATCGTGCTGACATAGGTGCGGAAGCCGCGTGGTCCGAGCAGCGAACGGTTTGCCTGGAACGAGGCGTCCGCCTTGCCGACCATCGCTTCCGACGGGTCACGAGGCGCGATGGCATAGCCCGAGAGTTCGAAAGACTTCACGACCGTGCTGGCGTCGGGCTTGTACTTTTCCCACTCGCTGTCGATCAGGAACGAGCCAAGCATATCGGCGTGCTGGTTCTGCACCCGATTCAGGAACTTCGCGAATTCTTTCGCAAATACGTCAACGACGCTTGCATTCGGATTTGTAATCTGGCCGCGCATCAACCGCCCTATTCTGGCCTCGGCGCCTTCCGCAATTCCGCCCCTAACTTCCGCTCATATCACGGAAATACCGACAAGTACCACACCTTTGCGGCCCCCGCCACGCAAGGCCCCGGCGCCGACCCCGCGGATCCATGAAGGGTCTCACGGGGTTCCAGAGGGCGGAAGGATTATGATACAGTTCACGGACATTTGCAGTCGATCCACCGGACTGGGATAAATGCTTCGCAAGCTCAAAGACCTCTCTGGCCTCGTCGGCGTTTTCGCAGCCGGTGGCATGACCGCCGCGCTGATCGTCGGCCTCCTGGCGCACTAGAGCCATGCGCATCCTCGTCGTCGAAGACGATCCCGAGCTCGGCCCCCACCTCGCCGAGGCCCTGAAGCGCGACGCCTACCAGGTCGAGCTGTCGACCGATGGCGCTGAAGCCCTGGCCCGCGGTGCCGAAGACGATTTCGACGCGGTCGTGCTCGACCTCGGCGTCCCCACCGTCGACGGGCTCTCGGTGCTGAAGCGCTGGCGGGCCGAACGCCGCGACATGCCGGTGCTGGTCCTGACCGCGCGCTCGCGCTGGGGCGACAAGATCGCCGGATTCGAGGCCGGCGCCGACGACTACGTGACCAAGCCCTTCCAAGTCGAGGAGGTTCTGGTACGGCTCCGCGCCATCCTTAGGCGGACGGCCGGCGGCGCCAAGGCGGTGCTGCGCTGGAACGACGTGATGCTGGATACCCAGAGCCATCGCGTCACCAACGCCGGCGACCTCGTCCGGCTGTCGGGCCAGGAATACAAGATCCTCTCCTACCTGATGCGGAACATGGGGCGGACGGTGTCGCGCTCGGAGCTGGCCGAGCACATCTACGACCATGCCTACGACAAGGACTCGAACCTGATCGAGGTGTTCATCGGGCGGCTCCGCAAGAAGCTCGGATCCGACCTGATCACCACCGTCCGCGGCCAGGGCTACCTGATCTCGCACCCCACCGAACGCGGTGTGGCGGGCACTGCCTAGATCCCTCGTCGGCCGGCTCGTCCTGGCCGCAGGGATCTGGATCGTCGTCAGCCTCGTCGCGGCCGGCGTGCTGCTCGACGCCGCCTTGAGCGACCGCGTCGACTTCGACGTCCGACGCGACGCCGAGACCCGACTCGGCGCCTTGATCGGCGCGACTTCGGTCACCGCCGACGGCCGGCCGGTGCTGCAGCGACTGCACGGCGACATCCGCTACCAGGAGCTCCGGTCGGGGGTCTACTGGCAGATCTTCGTCGCCGACGGCTACACGCTCCGCTCCCGCTCGCTCGGCGACGAATCGCTGCCGATGGCGCCAAACCCGGATCCGCTCCAGATCGAGGGGCCCGACGACCAGCAGCTGATCGTGCTGACCCGGACCCTGCTGATGCCCGGCGCCCAGGCGCCCTTCACCTTCAGCGTCGCCGTCGACCGCTCCGAGATCGAGGAACATGCGAGCCGCTTCGCGGGATCGGTCTCGGCAGCATTGGCCCTCCTCGGCGTCGGCCTCCTGGTCGCAGTCGTCGTCCAGATCCGCGTGGGGCTCAGGCCGCTTGCCGCCGTCGGCCGCGCGCTGACCCAGGTCCGCGCCGGCCAGGCGACCGAGATCGCCGGCAACTACCCGG
This sequence comes from Alphaproteobacteria bacterium, assembly GCA_044223515.1. Lineage (GTDB taxonomy): Bacteria > Pseudomonadota > Alphaproteobacteria > SHVZ01 > SHVZ01 > SHVZ01. The sequence continues at coordinate 339 of JBGALV010000167.1, read as the reverse complement.
GCGAGCTGCAGCCCCTGGTCGACGAGATCAACCAGCTGATCCGCCACAACGCGACCGTCATGGAGCGCGCCCGCACCCATGTCGGCAACCTGGCTCATGCGCTGAAGACGCCGATCTCGGTGCTGGCCGCCCGCGCCAGCATCGACAAGGGCCCGCTCGCCGACGTGGTGCGCACCCAGACGACGCTGATGAGCAAGCATGTCGAGCACCACCTGGCTCGCGCCAGCATGGCCGGGCCCGAGGGCGGCGTTTACCGGCGCACGCCGGTCGCCGACGTGCTCGACGGGCTTTCGCGCACGCTGGCCCAGATCTACGTCCAGCGCGACCTCGAGATCGACG
>JBGALV010000166.1:0-5898 GCA_044223515.1 Alphaproteobacteria bacterium | reverse complement strand
TAGCCCTGGGCCGCGAGCATCCGGCCGCGCGGGGTCCGCTGCACCAGGCCCTGCTGCATCAGGTAGGGCTCGATCACGTCCTCGATGACGTCGCGCTGCTCGGAAAGCGCCGCCGCCAGGGTCTCGACCCCGACAGGGCCGCCGCCGTAGTTGTCGACGATGCAGGCGAGGTAGCGCCGGTCCATCGCGTCGAGCCCGGCGCGATCGACCTCGAGACGGGTCAGCGCGCCGTCGGCGGCGACCGCGTCGATCACGTCGCGGCCGGCGACCGCGGCGAAGTCGCGGACCCGGCGCAGCAGGCGGCCGGCGATGCGCGGCGTGCCGCGGGCGCGACGCGCGATCTCGCGGGCGCCGTCCTCGGTCATCTTGATGCCGTGGATGCCGGCGGCGCGGCTGACGATCGAGACGAGCTCGTCGACCTCGTAGAAGTTGAGGCGGAGCGGGATGCCGAAGCGCTCGCGCAGCGGCGTGGTCAGAAGGCCTGAGCGCGTGGTGGCGCCGACCAGCGTGAACGGCGGCAGGTCGATGCGGACGGAGCGCGCCGCCGGGCCTTCGCCGATCATCAGGTCGAGCTGAAAGTCCTCCATCGCCGAGTACAACATCTCCTCGACGGCCGGGTTCAGGCGGTGGATCTCGTCGATGAACAGCACGTCTCGCGCCTGAAGGTTGGTCAGGATCGCGGCGAGGTCGCCGGCCTTGGCGATGATGGGTCCCGACGTGGCGCGGAAGCTGGCGCCGAGCTCGCGGGCGACGATCTGGGCGAGCGTCGTCTTGCCGAGGCCCGGCGGCCCGTGCAGCAGCACGTGGTCGAGCGCTTCGCCCCGCGCCTTGGCGGCGGTGATGAAGACCTTGAGGTTCTCGCGCGCCTGGCGCTGGCCGACGAAATCATCGAGGCGCTGCGGGCGGATCGAGGCCTCGATCGCATCGGCCTCGACGGGATCGCCCGTGACCAGGCGCGAGGTCTTCTGCGTGCCGGTCACTTAGAGAGCTCCCTGAGCCCGGCCTTGATGAGATCCTCGAGCTTCGGCTTGCCGCCGACCACCTGGCTTGCGGCCGCAACCGCGCCGAAGGCTTCCGATCGTCCGTAGCCGAGGTTCACCAGCGCCGAGACCGCGTCCGCGGCGAGACCGATGGACGGATCGAGCTTCTCGCCGGCGGCCGGCGCTTTCGCCTGGGCCTTGGCGGCGTGGCCCAGCATCAGGCCTGCGGCCTTGTCCTTGAGCTCGGTCGCGATGCGCTGTGCCAGCTTCGGGCCGACGCCGTCGGCGCGTGTCAGCAGTGCCTTGTCCTGAGCGGCGATGGCGCGGACGAGGTCGTCGACCTCCAGCGAGCCCAGGATCGCCAGCGCGATGCGCGCGCCGACGCCCTGCACCTGTGTGAGCAGGCGGAACCAGTCGCGCTCGGCCGCCGAGGCGAAGCCGATCAGGCGCAAGCTGTCCTCGCGCATCAGCGTCTCGACCACCAGGCTCACCTGGCCGCCGACCGCCGGAAGCCGCGCCAGCGTGCGCGACGCGCATTCGACGAGGTAGCCCACGCCCGCGCAATCGACGATCGCCCAGCTCTCGCCGGTCGAGTCGAGGCGGCCCGTTAGTTTCGCGATCATGGCAGCTTCGCGATCATGCGAGCGCTCCGGCCAGGACGGCGCGCCGCGTCGCGGCGTGATGCGCATGACAGATGGCGATCGCAAGCGCATCGGCGGCATCCGCGCTGGACGGCTCGGCGCCCGGCAGCAGCATCCGCACCATGCGCCCGACCTGCTCCTTCTCGGCACGGCCGGAACCGACCACCGACTTCTTGATCAGGCTCGGCGAATATTCGGCGACCTCGAGCCCGGCCTTCGCCGGCGCCAGGATCACCGTCCCGCGTGCGAGACCCAGCTTCAGGGTCGAGCTCGGGTTCATGTTGACGTAGGTCTCTTCGACCGCGGCCTCGTCCGGATGGAAGCGCTCGATCACGTCGGTGATGCCGTCGTAGAGGCGCACCAGCCGCTCGGCGATCGTGCCCTCGCCGGAGTCGATGCGGCCCGAGGCGACGTGGCGAAGCCGGTTGCCCTCGGCATCGACGATGCCCCAGCCCGTATGACGGAGACCCGGATCGAGGCCGAGGAGACGCATCTCACCCCGCCAGCTTCTGGAGGACCGCGTCGGAGACTTCGTAGTTGCCCCAGACGGTCTGGACGTCGTCGTTGTCCTCGAGCGTCTCGATCAGCTTGAAGAGCGATTCGGCCGTCGCATCGTCGACCGGGACCATCGTGGTGGGGCGCCACGCCAGCTTGGCGCGTTCGGCCGCACCGAACTTCGCCTCAAGCGCGTCTCGCACTTGAGCGAAGTCATCCAGCGTGGTCACGATCTCGTGACCCTCGGTGCCGGACTCGACGTTGCTGGCGCCGGCTTCGAGGCCCGCTTCGAACATCGCATCCGCACTGGCCGCGGATGCCGGGTAGGCGATGTCGCCGCCGCGCTCGAACATGAAAGAGACCGAGTTGGTCTCGCCGAGCGCTCCCCCGCCCTTGGAGAAGGCAGACCGGATCTCCGAAGCGGTCCGGTTACGATTGTCGGTCAGCGCCTCGACGATCAGAGCCACGCCGCCCGGGCCATAACCTTCGTAGCGGACTTCCTCGTAGTTGGTGTCGTCGTCGCCCCCGGCACCCCGCTTGATCGCCCGTTCCAGGGTGTCCTTGGGCATATTGGCGCCGCGGGCGGCCACGATGGCGGCCTTGAGCCGGGGATTGGCCGCCGGATCGGGGGTACCCACCCGGGCAGCCGTCGTCAGCTCGCGGATCAGCTTGGTGAAGAGCTTGCCCCGCTTGGCGTCTTGAGCGCCTTTGCGGTGCATGATGTTCTTGAATTGGCTATGTCCTGCCATTCCGCCCGGCCGAAGAGTTCGTAGAGAAGATTCGAAGCTTATACCAAATCTAGTGGTTATAAGCACCTATGGCGTGTTTCACGAGTAAAGTCTCATTGTGGCGGGATTTCCGTCGCCGGCATCCGGACAGACCCCCGCGGCGAGGCTCCAACCGCGCCTAGGCACACCGTCTTACATCGGTATACATTCCGCAAAATCGTCGGGGGGAAGGACGAGGCGGGGGATGAGCGAGCCGGCAGGAGCCGCCTCAGTATGATGGGTTATCGGCTCGATAGACTGGCAGTGCTGATTATCGACGACAATCAGCACATGCGGAGCCTCGTGCGGACCATCCTGGAATCCCTCGGCGTCAGCCAGATTCTCGAGGCGCGGGATGGAAGCCATGCCCTGGAAAAGATGGGCCAGGCCCAGGTCGACCTGCTGATCGCGGACTGGAACATGGAGCCGATGGACGGGCTGGCGCTGACCCGCCATCTGCGGACGTCGCCCGAAAGCCCCGACCAGTTCGTGCCGGTGATCATGCTCTCGGGACATACCGAGCGGGCCCGGGTCATGCAGGCGCGCGACGCCGGCGTGACCGAGTTCATGGCGAAGCCGGTTTCGGCGCGCTCCCTCTACGCCCGTATCGTCTCGATCATCGAGAATCCGCGACCGTTCGTGCGTACCAACGACTATTTCGGTCCCGATCGACGTCGCCAGATGTTGCCCTTCGAAGGGCCCGACCGGCGGAAGCCGTCGGGCGGCGGGCCGGCCGCGCATGGGCAGGGGGCGCTCAGCGGCGATCAGCAGGCCGCCTTGAAGCGGACCAAGGACACCATCAAGTCGATGCAGAAGTGATGACGCGTGGAGCGTCTTAGGAGAATGTCATGAGCGGCGACAAGCCGAAGGGCGCGGTCGAAGTCATCCATCCGCCGAACAAGATCAAGGCGCGCGTCGGTCCGGCCGGCAAGGGCATGGATCCGAACCTGCTGGCGCGGGCGGAAGCCGCTGCCGCCAGGGCTCAGGAGCAGGTGGATTTCCCGGCCCAGGCGAACCCTGAACTGGCGCGCGCGGCCGAGGTCGTCCAGCTCCTGCTCAGTGATCGCGAGAACCAGACGAAGCACCTGAGCACGCTGTTCAACATCGTCCACGACCTGCGCGGTGGCGGCGGCAATTTCGGCTATCCGCTGATCACCCGGATAGGCAGCATGCTGTGCCGCTACCTGGAAGGGCGGAACTCGGTCGGCATGGCCGAGGTCGAGGTGCTGCGCTCGCTCGTCGACGCCATGCGCGCGATCATCGCGAATAAGCTGAAGGGCGACGGCGGCCAGGTCGGGCAGGAACTCTGCGCCGGCCTCGAGAGGCTGGTCGGCTAGACCCTCAGCCGGCCCGGCGCAGCGCGGGCGTCACGTCGATCAGGCGTTTGCCGGGCAGGCGCACCGTGACCGTGGTGCCCTGGCCCTGGATGCTTTCCAGCGAGAGCGATCCGCCGTGCAGCTCGGCGAATTGCCGGGCGATCGGCAGGCCGAGGCCGGTGCCGTCGGTCTTCCGCGTGATGTCGTTGTCGACCTGAGCGAAGGGCACCAGCACGCGCGGCAGGTCCTTCGCGGGAATCCCGGCGCCGGTATCGGCGACGGTCAGGCGCAGGTCGCCTTCCACCGAGATTCCGGCCGAGACTGTGACCTTGCCGCCCTTCGGCGTGAACCTGACCGCGTTGGCGACGAGGTTGAGAAGCAGCTGCAGCAGCTTCCGTTCGTCGGCGCGAATGCGCGGCATCTTCGGCGAAACCGCCGAGGCGATCGTCACGTGGCCGTCGCGGGCGGGTCCGTCGACCAGGTGGATGACGCGATCGACGACGCTCCCGATCTCGACTTCGGATTCCACGAGCTCCATCTTGCCGGCCTCGGCCTTGGAGAGATCCAGCAGGTCGTTGATCAGCTGCAGCAGATGGCTGCCGGCGTTGTGGATGTCCGTCGCGTACTCGGCCGCCTTGTGTGCGAGCTTCGGCGCCAGCGCGGTGGAGGCCATCACCTCCGAGAACCCGAGGATGGCGTTGAGCGGCGTCCGGAGCTCGTGGCTCATCGAGGCGAGGAAGCTAGACTTTGCACGCGTCGCGCGCTCGGCCCGGAGCTTCGCATCGGTGAGCTGCGCCTCGGCCTCCTTGCGCGCGGTGATGTCGACGACGACGCCGTCCCAGATGATGCTGCCGTCGCCCCGTCGTCCGGATGAATCGCGAGCCTGACCAGGGACGGGTCGGCCATGAGGTCTTGGGGATCTCGGCCGTAGAAGTCGCGCGCGCCCTCGCTGATGAACGGGAACGTGACGGTGCCGTCCGGGGCGACGCGACGCTGGAACACGTAGCCGGGAATGTTCGCCGCCATCCGCTGGAAGCGGTCCTCGCTGGCCTGGAGGGCGGCGATCGTCTCCTTGATCGAGGTGACGTCGGAAACGAGAAGGGCGACGCCGCCGCTGTCGGTGACCCGCTCGGAGACCTGCTGCCAGCTTCCGCCGACGCGGCGCTCCTCGCGCCAGCCGCCGGGCACGCGATGGCCGCTCATCCTGTCGCGGACCCAGTTCTCCTCGCGGCCGTATGCCGCGGCGATCTCGCCGCTCTCGGCCAGGGTGCGCACCATCGTCGCGTAGCTCGTTCCGGGAACGGCGAGGGCGACATAGGCGGCCGGTGAGATCTCCGCCATGCGGCGGTTCATCAAGACGAAGCGGTCGTCCTTGTCGAAGACGACCATGCCGGCATCCAGGCTCTCGATCGCATCCGAGAGGATGGTCTTGGTGGCGTGCGCCTCGCTTTCGGCCGCGGCGCGTCGCGCGGCGTCGCGTGCCGCGAAGAAGGCCAGGATCGACACCGCGATCGCGCACAGCGCCCAGATTGCGGCGAACTCGCGGACCTGCGCATACCACGGCGCGAGCGCGTCGCCGACCGCGATCGAGACGCTGACGATCACCGGAAAGGACGTGAGGGCGCGATAGCCGGTGATGCGCTCGACGGTGTCGATGCGGGTGGAGCCACGGTAGATGCCGGACGGCGACTCGACGAGA
>JBGALV010000040.1:0-42138 GCA_044223515.1 Alphaproteobacteria bacterium | reverse complement strand
GGCAGGAGGATGTCGAGGACCTGGTCGCCGTAGCGCGGCTGCGGGACATCGGTGATGTGGCCGCGGCCGCCGTAGGAGATCCGCGCCTCGGCCATCTTCTCGTAGCTGATGGTGTTGAGCGTGCTGATGTCCTCCGGCCGGATGATGCCGGCGATCTGCAGCTCGCGGACCTCGTAGTTCACCTTCACTTCCTGGCGGCCGATCACCACCATGTTGCCGTTCGGCAGCACCTGGGTGACGGTCGCGGCGACCTTGAGGCTGATCTCCTCGCTGCGGTCGATCGTGCCCTTGCCCTCGTTCGACAGCGCCGAGGAGGTGTCGACCAGCGTCTGGTTGTCGGTGCCGGGCAGCGCGCGATTGATGAGCCCCTGCAGGCCGAACAGGTTCGAGATGCCGGCGGTGTTGGAGTTGGTGCGGGTACGGGTCGAGGTGTTCTCGAACGCGCCCTTGTCGTTGATCTCGATCAGCACCGTCAGGATGTCGCCGACGCGGCCGGCGCGCTGATCCTTGAAGAAGCCGCGCGAGCCCGCGGCCCACAGCGAGGCAGGCTGGCGCTCGGCGGTGATCGGCGCCGGCATCGGCATGCTGACCGGCTTGTACCCGGTCGCCGACTGCGGGTTCTGGATCGCGCTCATCTTCGGCGACTCCCCGACATTGGCCAGGCGGTCGAGGGCGGAGCAGCCCGAGAGCGCGAGGACGGCGAGACCGAGCGAGGCGAAGCGGGCGATACGCATTTGGAAACGGTCCTTCTTTAGGATCTTTTCGAGGGGTTAGCGCTGAACCACGGTGCGGGGCGTCGTCGACGTGAGGGCGGCGGAGAGCGCGCCGACGATCACGGTGACCTCGCCCGCACCGGAGACCCGGCCTTCGACAGTGCGGTTGCTCTTCGGGTTCTGCACCCGGATCGTCTGGCCTTCCGCGCCGTCGTCGAGCGCCTTGCCCTGGACGGTCAGCGTCATCGACTTGGTGCGGACGATCATCGTCACGCTCTCGTTGCGCTGGACCAGGGCGAAGGTGCCGAGATCGGACTGGCGGATCGGCGCGCCGGCCTGGAGCGGACGCTTCGGCGTCTTGCCGAGCACGTCCTCGAGCAGGGTCGCGTTGTTGGCGAGCTGCGGGCCGGAGCGCATCTTGACCCAGGTGAGATCGCCATTGCGGATGATCTCGTTGGGCATCATGCGGCGGTTCAGCACCGGCACGTCGATCATGGTGTGGGCACGGCCGGCGACGCGGACCTTGTCGGCGCGGGGCTCGTCGGCGGGGGCCCTGAACTCGGCGATGAACGACCGGCTGTCGGGATCGAAGTGGGCGAGATCGACCGCCACGGTCGGAGCCTGGACCTCGGAGACGTAGATCTGGTAGGCGCGGCTCGCGATCTCGAACTCGAGGTCGCCGGTCACGCCCTTGGCGGCGAGAGCCCGCCGGAGCGCCGCATCGACGGTCGCCTTCGAGACGAGCTGGCCCTGACGCTCGATCACGATCTTGTCCATGTAGGTCTGCGGCTTCCAGTCGAGGCCGTTGGCGCGGGCGATCGCCGCCAGCTGTGAGGGCTGGTAGGTCGTGATGTTGCCCGGCGCCGGCGCCTCGCCGATGCGGAGATCCACCTTCTCCGCCTCGATGTTCTCGAACAGGTCGCCGAGCCTGATGGCATCGCCGCTCACCTGCGCCTTGATCTTGAGGGCCGGCTTGAGGAGGTCGGCGAAGCTCGCCGAGACCGGCGCGAGCGCCAGCGGGAGGCAGAGGGCGAGGAGGCGAAGAGTGCGGTTCATGGCGCTTGAGCTTTCAGTTTCGAGTCAGGGCTACTTCAGCTGGTTGATGATGCCCATCATGTCGTCGGTCGACTGGATGACCTTCGAGTTGAGCTCGTAGGCGCGCTGCGCGGTGATCAGGTTGGTGATCTCGGCGACCGCATTGACGTTGGAGGCTTCGAGGAAGCCCTGCTGCAGCGTGCCGAAGCCGAGCGCCGAGGGAGTGCCGGCGACCGGGGCGCCCGAAGCGGGCGTCTGCAGGAGCAGGTTCTGGCCGACCGACTCGAGGCCGGCGACGTTCGGGAAGTTCGAGAGCGTGAACTGGCCGAGCAGCTGCGGCTGCACCACGCCGTCGAGCTTGGCATAGGCCTGGCCGGCGGCGTTGATCGAGATGTCGAGGACGTTCTGCGGAACCGTGATGCCCGGCAGGACGGTGTAGCCATCCTGCGTGACGATCTGGCCGGTCGGCGACAGCTGGAAGGAACCCGAGCGCGTGTAGGCGGTCTGGCCGTTCGGCAGCTGCACATTGAAGAAGCCGTCGCCGCGGATGCCGACGTCGAGCGTGTTCTCGGTCATCTGCAGGGTGCCCTGCTGGTTCAACCGGTACACGGCGGCGGCGCGGACGCCGAGGCCGACCTGCAGACCGGCGGGGACGATGGTGCCGGCTTCCGAGGAGGCCGAACCGACCCGGCGCTGATCCTGGTAGAGCAGGTCCTGGAACTCGACGCGGGAGCGCTTGTACGCCGTCGTGTTCAGGTTCGCGATGTTGTTCGAGATCACCTCGACGTTGGTCTGCTGGGCCAACATTCCGGTGGCTGCGATGGTGAGGGCACGCATGGCGGTCTAGCTCCCTAATCCTTACGCGTTGGACGGCTTGCCGATGCGGCGAACCGCGTCGCGCTGACGATCGTGTTCCTGCTCGAGCAGGTTGCTGGTCTGCTGGAAGTTGCGAACGACCTCGGTCATCCGAGCCAGCTCGAACATCGGAACGACGTTGGATTCTTCGATGACGCCCTGGACGACCTTGGCCTGCGGGGCGGGCTGCGGCTGTTCGTTGGCGATCATCAGGCTGTTCGGACCGCGCTTGAGGGCGCGATCGTTGGTGAAGCCGACGACCTTCATCTGCCCGATGACCTGGGTGCCGGCGAGGATGGTGCCGTCGCCGGAGACGCGGATCTCGCCGGCGTTCGGCGGGATCGTGATCGGGCGGTTGTCGGCGCCGACGACGCCGTTGTCCATCTGGGTGACGAGGCGGCTCGCCGAGTCGAGCTTGAAGTTGCCGTTGCGCGTATACCGCTCGCCCGACGGTGTCTGGACGGCGAAGTAGCCGCCGCCGCGGATGCCGAAGTCGAAGTTGCTGTCGGTGTTCTTGAGCGGGCCGTCCGTGGTGTTGGTCATCATGCCCTGGTCGAGGACCGACGAGATCGTCTCGGTCGGCGAGGTCTTCGACAGCACTTCGCGGAACAGCGGGGCCTGCGACTTGTAGCCGGTGGTATTGGCGTTCGCGAGGTTGTTCGCCACAGCGTCCATCTCACGGCGCAGCACCGACTGGCGCGCGATCGCAAGGAACATTGTGGTTTCCATGACACCCCTCGAACAGGAAAACGGTTCAGACGCCCCCTTCAAATGCAGGAAGCGGGCCAGGGGTATTCAGTCGGATTTTCAGAGGCTTAGAGAGTGTGCGGGCAGGCCGGATCCGTCGATCGGCAGCGGATCCGTCGATGCCGGCCCGGCAAGACTTGCCGGCCTTCGCTAGGGCGAAAGCTCGAAGCTTTCGGGCGGCTTTCCCTCGACGTAGCGGCGGAAAGCAGCGCGGTAGGCGCGTTCCAGGTTGCGGGCGAGACGCGCCTGGTCGAACAGCGGATGGGTCTGGAGGTTGGCTGCCAGCCGGGCCTTGATCGAGGCGAGCCGCGTCCGGTCGGTCGCCAGGCTCACGGCCAACTCCTCGAACGAGGCCGGGTCCGGGCAGGTCAGGTCCTCCATGCCGAGGCCGGCATTGAGGCTGGCGCCGACCCGGCGCGCGAAGGTCGAGCCGCGCACCGTCAGCACCGGCACACCGCCCCAGAGGACGTCCAGGCTGGTCACGCCCGAGGCATAGACGAAGGTGTCGAGGAAGAGATCGGCCAAGCCTATCCTGTTGAGATGCATGGCTTTTGTTGCCACGGCGGCGAATACCAGGCGGGCCGGGTCGACGCCCCGGGCCTCTGCCTCGCGGCGGAGATTGGCGACCGCGTCCGGGTTGTCCCAGTGGTTCATCCACAGCACGCTGCCGGGGACGCGGCGGAGGATCCGCATCCACGCGTCGAAGGTCGTCGGCTCGATCTTGTAGAAGTGGCCGAAGTTGCAGAAGACGGTCCCGGTCTCGGGCAGGCCCCAGCTTTGCCGGTCCGTCGGCATCTTCGCCTTCGGCAGCGGCGCCGCTGGGTAGTAGCAGGGCGGCAGCCGGATCAGTCGCTCTCGGTACCCTGCGTCGTCGTGGGCGTCCAGCAACTCGCGGTCGGCGATCACGTAGTCGACGAAGCCGGTGCCGGTGGGCCCTACATACGTGTGATAGAGCATCTGGACGGGAGCCGGCCGCCGGCTCGCGACCTCCATGGTCATGAGGCCGCTGGCGCTGTTCACGTAGCCGTCCAGATCGACCAGCACGTCGATCCCGTCGGCGGCGATCATCCCGGCGATGGCCGCCGGATCCTTGCCGTCGATCGGACGGAAGAGGTGGGCCTCGCGCTTGAGCGTCGCCTGGATCGCGTCGTCGCGGGTGTAGCCGTAGAGGTAGACCTCCACCTGGGCACGGTCGTGCGCCTGGAGGATCCCGGCCAGGCTGTAGCCGATGTTGTGGCTGTAGAGATAAGCCGAGATGTAGCCGAGCCGGATCCGGCGCTCCGGATCGGCGCCGGTCGCCGGTATCGCCGGCGGGGGCGCGGCGCTGAAGGTGTGCCGGGCGAAATGATCGGCCGAGCGATAGAGAAGGTCGCGTTCGGCGGCGAGGAAGACCCAGAGGCTGGGATTGATCCGGAAATCGGGATCGTCGGCGGCGATCTTCGCCTCGGCGAGCGCGGTCAGGCGTCGGATGTAGTCCTGGCGCGCCGGCCAGTCGCACTGGTTGAGGAAGCTGAAGAAGAAGGAATAGCTGTGGCGGCCGGGATTGGCGAAGTCCTTCTCGACCGCGCGGCGCAGGTAGCGAAGCCCGAGGCCCGTCGCCTGCAGCCCGACGAGCGATTCGCCGGCCCGGGTCAGGAGATCGAGGTTCGCGTCCCCGATCATCTCGGCGGCATCGGTGTAGGCGTCGATGGCCGCAGCCTTCTCTCCGTTCTCGGAAAGCGCATGGCCGTGGAGGAGGGCGAGCTCGGCGCTTTCCGGCTTGAGCTTCCGCGCTTCGTCGAGGGCGGCGACGGCAGCGCACTCCGCCGCTTCTCGCCATGGAGCCGGCTCAGCCGGACCAGCGTCGCGGCATCGCCGTGACGGGCGAGCGCGCGGATCAGGCTGCGGGCGAGGCCGTCGTTCTCGTCCCTCGGCCGCCGTCATGGCGAGCGTCGAAGGCATGCGGATCGCCGGCTCGGTCTCGCCGACCTCCGTCAGCAGCGCCGCCAGGTCGGCCGGAGCCGCGCTCTGCCTCGGATCCAGCGTCGTCAGGAGCTGCCGGAGCAAGGCCCTTGCCGCGCGCCGTCCCGCCGCTCCGGAGGAGCACCCTTGCCAGCGGAAGGGCCGTCGCCGCGCTCGAGTCGAGCCGGATCGCGCGCTCGAGCCAGGCAAGCGCATTCTCGTCGGAGCTCCCGGCGGCGACGCCGACCATGGCACCTGGATCGGATGGATCGCGGCCGAGGATGACAGGCGCGCGAGTTCCCCAGCATGCGCCAGGCGTCCAAGCGCTCCGGATCGACCGAGAGGATGCCCTCGGCGACGGCGCGCATGACCGCAGGTCGCCCTTGGCCGCTTTGAGCGAAGTCATCGCCGAGCCGGCGAGATCGCGGCGCGTCAGCGCCGCCCCAGCAGCCATGCGGCCTCGACGTCGTCGGGGTCGGCAGAGAAGGCGTCGCCGGGCGAAGGCCCGATCGCGCCATCGGGATCGCCGCGCTGCAGGCGGAGCCGAGCAGGCGCACTGAGCGCATGCCGATTGTCGCGGTCGACCGCGAGCGCCGCCTCTGGCAGCGTCCGGCACCGTCCGGATCGCCGAGACGCCGGACAGGGCGGCGCCGAGCGACGCCCGCACGTCCGCGCTCTCGCGAACGGCGAGGGCCCGTCGCAGCCAGACGGGGGCGCCGCCGAGCGCGTGTGCCAGCATCGCCAGCACGTTCTGGTCCTGCGCCCGGTCCGCGGTCGCCGCGCGGAGCGCTCCCGCGGCGTCCGCCGGCGCTCCGGCCGCGATCATCGTCTCGCCGGCGATGAGCGCGGCGTCGGCATTGGCGGGGGCCGCAGCTCGTCCGACGCGCGCCGCTTCGAGCGCGACGGCGGGATGGCCCTGGTCGAGCTGGCTGCGTGCGAGTGTCACGATCTCGTCGATCCGGCCTCCGGCGGCCAGCAGGCGGGCGAGCGCCGGAGCCGCACGGGCGGCATCGGCCTCCACCTCGAGCGCGACCCGGTACCAGGCCACGGCGCCGTCGGCGATTCCGAGCTTGGCCAGCACCTCGGCCAGGAGCAGGGCGGCTCCGGGGTGCTTCGGGTCCTGGTCGACGGCGCGGGTGAGGAAGCCGATGGCCGAACGCGAGTCGCGGAGGTCGTCGGCGACGCTGCCAAGGACCAGGAGCGCATCCGCGTGGTTGGGCTGGCGATCGAGGATCTTCTGGCAGATCTCGGCGGCCGCCTTGTGGCGCCCGAAACGACGCAGCGCACGGGCGTTTTCGAGCTCTGCGGCGGTGTTCATCGCGGGGCGAAGCTACACCACGCTCCCATCCAGGTCATCCGCTTGCGCCCAGGGGAACGGCTTCTATACTCCGCCGCAACTTGAGCGGCGCCAGGCGATTCGAATGACTAATACGGTTCCCGACGGGTTTCGCGACCGCGTCGTCTGCGTCATGGGTTTGGGATATGTCGGGCTGACGCTGGCGACCGTGATGGTCGAGGTCGGGTTCGAGGTCTGGGGCATCGAGATCCGCGAGGAGCTCGTCCGCCTCATGAAGGAGGGGAAGGCCCACTTCTCCGAGCCCGGGATCACCGAGCGGCTCAGCCGCGCGGTCAAGAACGGCCGGCTCAAGATCTTCCCGAAGATTCCCGAGAACTGTCCGGCGACGGTCTGGATCATCACCGTCGGCACACCCATGGGCCCGGGCGGCCGCGCCCGCATGGACATGGTCGAGAGCGTGACGCGCGAGGTGGCGAAGAACCTCAAGAACGACGACATGGTGATCATGCGCTCGACCGTGAAGATCGGTACGACGCGCAACCTCGTGCATCCGGTCCTCGCGGCTTCGGGCAAGCGCTTCGATCTCGCCTTCTGCCCGGAGCGCACGGTTGAGGGCCAGGCACTCGAGGAGCTGCGCTGGCTGCCGCAGATCGTCGGCGGCGAGACGCTGGACGTGACCGTGCGCGCGGGTCAGCTCTTCCAGTTCCTGACGCCGACCGTCGTGCGCGTCTCCTCGGTCGAGACGGCCGAGATGGTCAAGCTGGTCGACAACTCCCAGCGCGACGTCAACTTTGCCTACTCGAACGAGGTCGCGCGGGTCTGCGATGCGATCGGCATCTCGGCGGCCGAGGTGATCCAGGCCGGCAAGCGCGGATATCCGCGGACCAACCTGCCGATGCCGGGACCGGTCGGCGGGCCGTGTCTGGAGAAGGACAGCTACATCCTCGCCGAGAGCGTCGAGAAGTACGGCATCAAGCCGGAGATGACGCTGGCGGCGCGCATGATCAACGAACGCCAGCCGGACGAGGTGATCGCCGCGATCAAGGCGCAGGCCGATCGCATGGGCGGGCTTCCGGCGAAGCCGGTGATCGCGATGCTGGGCATCGCGTTCAAGGGCCGGCCGGCGACCGACGACCTGCGTGGCACGACCGCGCGGCCGCTGCTGGCGAAGCTCAAGGAGGCGTTCCCCGGCGCCAGCTTCCGCGGATTCGACGCGGTGGTTGCGGCCGACGAGCAGCGCGCCTTCGGGCTCGAGCCCAAGGCGTCGCTTCCCGACGTGCTCGACGGCGCCAACATCGCGGTGATCCACAACAACCATCCGGTCTTCGCCTCGATGCCGCTCGAAAGCCTCGCCGACCGCATGGCGAAGCCCGGCATCGTCTACGATCTCTGGAACCACTTCGCGCGCAGCAGCATCCTGATGCCCGAGGGACGCATTTACGTTCCCCTCGGCAGCCACGGCACCGGCCCGGCCGCCTCGTGACCGTCCTCGTCACCGGAGGAACCGGATTCCTCGGCGCGACTCTCGTCCGCCGCCTCGTTCATCTCGGCCACAAGGTCCGCGTCCTGGACAACAACTGGCGCGGCAATCCGCGCCGGCTCGAAGGCGTGCTCGACAAGGTCGAGATGGTCGAGGCCGACATCCGCGACGCCGCCAAGGTGACCGCCGCCGCCAAGGACTGCGTGCGGATCGTGCACATGGCCTCGGTCAACGGCACGGCCTACTTCTATTCGCAGCCCGAGCTCGTTCTCGACGTCGGCATCCGCGGCATGCTCGCGGTGGTCGACGCCTGCCGCGCCAACGGCATCGGCGATCTCGTCGTCGCCTCGTCCTCCGAGGTCTATCAGACGCCGCCGAAGGTCCCGACCGACGAGAGCGTGCCGCTCTTCGTTCCCGACCCGCTGAACCCGCGCTACTCCTATGGCGGCCAGAAGCTCGCGAGCGAGCTGATCGCGCTCAACTACGGCCGCACAGGATTCAGCCGCGTCGCCGTGTTCCGCCCGCACAACGTCTACGGTGCCGACATGGGCTTCGAGCACGTGGTGCCCGAGCTGGCGCTCCGCGCCGACGAGCAGGTGAGGGCGCAGCCCTCGGGCAAGGTCCGCTTCCCGATCCAAGGGGACGGCAGGCAGACCCGCGCCTTCATCCACGTCGACGACTTCACCACCGGCCTCGTCACCGTGATCGAGAAGGCGCCGCATCTCTCGATCACCCATATCGGCAATCCCGAAGAGCTCACCATCGCCGATGTCGCCCGCCGGATTGTCGGCTGCTTCGGCCGCGAGGCCGAACTCGAGTTCGGCGCTTCTCCGGCCGGGCAGACGCCGAGGCGCTCGCCCGACATAGGCAAGCTCCGGAAGCTGGGCTTCGAGCCCAAGATTCCCTTTGCCGAGGGCATCGCGCCGGTGGTCGACTGGTACGTGAAGAATCGCCACCTGAAGCCAAAAGACGCCAAATGACCGAGTCCCTGTCGCGCCCCGTCACCCACTGCCAGATCTGCGGCGGCCAGCGGCTCAAGTCGATCCTGTTCCTGGCCTATGTCGCGCCGGTGAACACGATGGCGAAGGTCGGAACGCGCGCCGAGGAGCAGCCGACCTTCCCGCTGGAATGGCTGCGCTGCGAGGACTGCTCGCTCGTCCAGATCGGCACCGAAGTGAAGCCCGAGGTGCTGTTCCCGCCGACATATCCCTATCGCAGCGGCACTACGCGGATCCTCCGAGAGAACTTCGCGGACCTGCAGCGCGAGGCGACGCCCATCGTGGGATTGGGCAAGGAAGACCTCGTCGTCGATATCGGCTCGAACGACGGGACGTTGCTGTCGAACTTCCACAATGCGGGCAACCAGGTTCTCGGCATCGAGCCCTCGGGCGCGGGCGACGTCGCGAACGGCAAGGGGATCCGCACCTGGATCGCCTTCTTCGGCAAGGCGACCGCGGCGAAGGCACGGAAGGAGATCGGCGCCGCCAAGCTGATCACCGCAGCCAACGTCTTCGCCCATATCGGCGACGTTCATGGCGTCGTCGACGGCATCCTCGAGCTGCTGGGCCCGAAGGGCGTCTTCATCTCAGAGAACCACTATCTCGGCGACCTGATCCGAACGCTCCAGTACGACACGATCTATCACGAGCATCTCCGCTACTACTCGGTCGGCAGCCTGAACGAGTTGTTCGGGCGGCACGGCATGGAGATCTTCCATGTGCGCCGCATCCCGACCCATGGCGGGTCGATCCGCGTCTACTCGGCACGCAAGGGCGAGCGGAAGATCGAGCCGAGCGTGAAGGCCTTCCTCGACGAGGAGCGCGAGCAGGGTCTGCAGGACGGCAAGGTGTTCGACGAGTTCCGCCGCCGCGTGCGCCAGTCGAAGCTCGACCTGCATGCGCTGATCGCCCCGATGAAGAAGGCCGGGCATCGCATCTACGGGATCGGCGCGCCGAGCCGCGCCTCGACGCTGATCAACTATGTCGGCATCGATTCCGAGCTGATGGAGTGCGTGCTGGAAGTGCCGGGATCCGACAAGCTCAACAAGTACATTCCCTCCACCCGCATCCCGGTGCTGGACGAGGCGAAGCTCCTCGCCGACCAGCCGGAATACGCGCTGTTCCTCTCCTGGCACATCGGCGAGGAACTGGCGCCGAAGCTTCGCGAGAAGGGTTTCAATGGCAAGTTCATCGTGCCGCTGCCGACGCCTCGGGTGCTGGACGTCTGATGGCCCGCTCGATCGCCATCGTCGGCGTCGACAAGGATCTGATCGATCTGATCCAGACGATGCCGGAATGGGATCTTGCCGGGGTGTTCGACATGCATCCGGCAGCGGATGCGCTGGGCGCACTGCATCTCGGTGGCGACGACGCCTGGGTGGACGTGAAGGAACGGTGTCCGGATCTCGCCGTCGTGCTGTCGATCGACCCGACCACGCTCAAGTCGAAGCTGGTCTCGCATTACGGCCGTGATCGTCTGCAGTCCGTGATTGCACCGGATGCCTACGTCGCGAAAAGCGCCGTGCTGGGGGCCGGCTGCATCGTGCAGCGTGCCGCCCATGTGGGGCCGGACTCGGTGCTCGGAGTCTCGGTGAAGATGAACGTCGGTGCCACGGTCCACCACGACGCCAGGATCGGCGACTGCGTGACGCTGGCGCCGGGTTGCCGGATCCTCGGCAACGTCACGCTCGAAGACCGCGTCTATGTCGGCTCGCATGCGGTGATCCTGCCGCGCATCAAGGTCGGCAAGGGCGCCACGATCGGCGCCGGCGCGGTGGTCGCGGCCGACGTGCCGGAAGGCATGACGGTGGTCGGCGTGCCGGCACGGCCGCTGGAACGTCGCCGCAAGCGGGAGCCTTTGCCGTGAGCAAGCCGATCCCCTGGTTCTCCGTCGAGACCGGGCCTGAGGAGACCGAGAAGGTCAATCAGGTCATCGCGTCGAACTACATCAATGACGGCAACGTCACGCGCGAGTTCGAGCGCCGCTGCGCCGAGGTTCTCGGGGTCAAGCACTGCGTCGGCGTCACCAGCGGCACCATCGGCATTGCGCTCGCGCTGATGGCGGTCGGCATCGGGCCGGGCGACGAGGTGATCGTGCCCGACCTGACCTTCATCGCGACGGCGAACGCCGTGCGCCTGACCGGCGCTTCGGTGAAGCTGGTCGACGTCGAGCCGAAGCGCTTCGCCCTCGACATCGCCAAGGCCGAGGCGGCGATCGGACCGAGGACGCGCGCGATCGTGCCGGTCGACGTGAACGGCCGCGGCGCCGACTACGTGGCGCTCGAGGCGCTGTGCGCGAAGCGCGGCCTCGAGCTGATCTGCGATGCGGCCGAGGCCTTCGGTTCGCGTTTCCAGGGACGGCCGCTCGGCAGCTTCGGCCGCGCCTCCGCCTTCTCGTTCTCGGCCAACAAGACCGTGACGACAGGCCAGGGCGGCATGATCGCGACCAACGAGGACGCGGTCCACGATCGCTTGCGCGAGCTCAAGGACCAGGGGCGCCGCCACCAGGGCACCGGCGGCAACGACCTGCATCCGGTGCTGGGCTTCAATTTCAAGCTGACCAACCTCCAGGCCGCGGTCGGCCTGGCGCAGCTCGATCGCCTCGAGAAGCGCCTGGAAGGCTTCCGAAAGCGTAACCGCTGGTACCAGGAGCTGCTCGGCGACTGCCCCGGCATCATGCTGCCGGCGGTCGACCACAATGGCGGCGAGATCACGCAATGGACCGACGCGCTGATTGACCGTGCCGACGATGTCGAGAAGGCGCTGACCGCCGAGAAGATCGGCAGCCGCCGCTTCTGGCTGCCGATCCACCGCCAGGACAGCTACAAGCAGGCCGATACCGGTTTCGAAGCCTCGATCGACGCCTCGGAACGCGGCCTCTGGCTGCCCTCGCATTTCTCGCTGACCGAGGAAGAGGCCGAGCGCGCGGCCTCCGTCATCCGTCGCGTGCTCACCGGACGGGCATGACCGGGCGCTCGGGCGCAGACTCGGCCGCACGCACCTACGATCCGATCGTCGACTCGGCGCGGAAGCATCGCCAGGCGGGCAAGCCGGGCCTCGCGATCCCGCTGCTCGAAGCCGTTCGCAAGGCGGCGCCCGACAATGCGGAGGCGCGGCACGAGCTCGGCCTCTCCCTCCTGGCGCTGGGACATGTCGACGGCCTCAGGATGCTGGAGAGCGCGCTTGCGCTCGATCGGGACAACGCGGAGATCGTCGCCGATCTCGGCGAGGTTCGCCTCGGCATCGGCGACGGCCAGCGTGCGCTCGGTCTCCTGCGCGCCGCCACGGCGCTGGCGCCTGACGACGCGCCCCTGCTTTTGAGGATCGCCAAGGCATTCAGCCGTGCCGACCGCCTGCCGGACGCCGATGCCCTGATCGGACGCGCCCAGGCCATCCGCGCCGGGTTCGGCGCCGCGCATGTGCTGCGCGGCATGCTGCTGTACCGGAGCGGACGGCTGCAGGACGCGATGCAATGGTTCCATCGGTCCTTCGTCGAGGATCCGTTGCATACGGACGGCGTCGTGGCGCTCGTCAGCACGCTGCAGGAGGCCGGGGCGCCGCCGGAGCTCGTGCTGCCGATGGCGCGGATCGCCGCCGAAAGACTGCCCAACGAGCCTTCCGTCGTCATCCCTGTCGTGCAGCTGCTGCGCGATATCGGCGAAGAAGGCGAGTCCATCCGCTTCGCCTCGCCGCTGATCCGCCACCAGATGGATCAGGTGGCGAAGGACGAGGTCGGGCGCTTCGGCATCCGTGTTCTCAAGCCGGACGTCATGCTCGACCGCATCGGCGAGCTCGCCTTTCAGCTCGACCTGCACGTGAAGATGAAGCAGCTCGGCTGGCTTCCGCCCTGCATCTCGATCCTGCTGGCCCCGCGCGAGCGCATCGTCAACCGCTCTTTCCTGGAATACTGGCGGCCCTATATCTCGATCGTCGAGGATCCGGCGCACATCGCATCGCTGGGACCGCTCGCCGATCGCGTTCCGTTCAATCCGGTCTACGTGGCGTTGCCCGATGGCCGCGCGATGTCGAAGAACCGCGCCTATTTCGCGGTCCAGGAAGAATGGCAGCGACAGGGAAGGGGGGCGCTGCTCGACCTTAGCCGGCGGCACATGGAACGCGGCGCCCGCGAGATGCGGCGCCTCGGCGTTCCCGACGGCGCCTGGTTCGTCTGCGTGCACGCCCGGGAGACCGGGTACATGAGGGAGCATGGCCCGTCCTCCGAGATGGCGCGCAATGCCGACATCAATGCCTATCTGCCGGCGATCGAGGAGATCACGCGGCGCGGCGGATGGGTGATGCGCCTCGGCGACGCGAGCATGACGCCGCTGCCCCGGATGGAGCGGGTGGTCGACTACGCTCTTTCGGATGCGAAGTCGGATTGGATGGACGTCTACCTGACAGGCTCGTGCCGCTTCGTGCTCGGCGCCAGCTCCGGCATCTCGCTCGTCGCGTCGATGTTCGGCGTGCCGATCTCGGCGGCGAACTTCTTCCCGATGGGAGAACGACTGCATTCCTCGAAGGACGTCTGGATCCCGAAGCTGGTCCGTGAGCGGGAGAGCGGACGGATCCTCAGCTTCGACGAATGCCTGTCGATGCCGCTGGCGCTCACCTACGATGCGCAGCGGTTGCCGGCGCAGGGCCTCGATACGGTGGACAGCGCGCCGGAAGACATCCTGTCGCTGGCGATCGAGATGCTCGATCGCACCGACGGATCCGCCCTCTACAGCGCGGAAGAGGAGTCGCTGCAGCGTCGCTGGGATCAGCTCGGCGAATCATTCGCACCTGGGCACGTCGGCAGCCGCGTCGGGCGTGGCTTCCTGATGCGCCATCGGCATCTCTTTCGCCCCGTCTGACGGTGCGCGCGGGCGCCGCCCGCTTGCCGGGGTTGGCCGCCAAGCCTACATTTGCGTCTCGCCGGCAAGCATATGCAGCCGGTCCCGATTCGAGGGGGCTACTGGTGACCGGAAGCACGCCGCCGACCTACGATTTCGCCGAGCGGGATCGCTACTACTGGTCCTCCTTCGAGCAGATCGTCGAGCAGCAGGGCTTCAAGCTCGAGGACGTGATTCGGAACTGGTCGGCCTACGTGATGCGTCGGGACCTGATCCGGTTCCTCTCGCACTACGAGCTGTTCAAGATGGTGGTCGACCTCCCGGGATCGATTCTCGAACTCGGCGTCTTCCGCGGCGCCAGCTTCTTCTCGTGGTCGAACCTGCTCGAGACCTTCTGTCCCTTCGACCGGCACCGGAAGGTCTTCGGCTTCGACACCTTCGAAGGCCTCGGCCAGTTCACCAAGGAGGACGCCGCCGACTCCCAGGGCAAGGTGCTGAAGCCCGATCCGGCGGTCTTGAGGCTTCCGGGCGCGTTCAAGTCTGACGCCGGCATGATGCTGAAGCTGGTCGAGATGCACAACGCCGACAGCCTGTTCCCGAACATGGACAGGTCGAACCTGATCGTCGGCGACATCCTGGAGACGCTGCCGAAGTTCCTCGACGACAATCCGGGCCTTCGCCTGAGCCTCGTCTACTTCGACGTCGATCTCTACGCGCCGACGCGGAAGGCCCTCGATCTGCTCTATCCGCGCGTCGTAGAGGGCGGCGTCCTCTGCTTCGACGAGTACTCGCTGATGGCCTGGCCGGGCGAGACCAAGGCGGTCGACGAATTCATGGCGACGCTGCCCGAGAAGCCGGTCATCCGGAAGTTTCCCTGGGCGCAGACGCCGTCCGGCTACTTCATCAAGGGTGCACGCTGATCGTGGCCGCCGCTCCCGATCGCCTCTACGTCGACGGCCGAAGCTTCGATGCGGCTTCCGTCCGCAAGACGTTCGAGGAGTTCGGCGCGGTGGTGTTCAAGGGCGGGCTGGAGAGGGACGCGGTCGACGGCTACGCGCGCGCGCTCCACCGGCTCGCGCTCGCCCGGCTCGAAAGCCTCGACCAGGCCCCGATCCGTGCCGACGATCTCGATGCGTGCGGCCGCCAGCTGTTCGACCTCGACCCGGCGAATCTCGGCGACCTGTTCCACATAGCCCGCGAGGTCCGCGAGCAGTACGACCTCCTTTTCGCGCCCGGAATGCGACGCGCGATCGCGGCGCTGATGCCGACCGCGGTGGTCCAGGTCGTGCCCGAGAGCTGCGGCATCCGCATGGACTCGCCGAACCAGGACGAGCGCGGATTTCATTGGCACTACGACTACGCCTACATCGCCACGTCGCTCGACGGCGTGACCGGCTGGGCGCCGATCCTGCCATTGACCGAGGAGATGGGCTGGCTCCGGGTGCTGCTGGGCTCGCACAAGCGGATCCATCCGATCGACGTCCACGAGCGGCCGACCGTCGCGGGCACGTTCGTCGGGCACCACATTTTCTCTCTGCACGATGCCGATATCGATGCCTTCGAGCGCGACGGTGTCGATATCGCGGACGTTCAGCCCGGCGATCTGCTCGTCCTGCACTGCTGCCTGCTGCACCGGAGCGGCCGCAACCGCGGCGACCGGGCGCGATGGACGGCCCTCTGCCGCTTCGGGAACGGGCTCGACCCGGCGATCGTGAAGCGCGGCTGGCGCAGCGTCCGCGACGGCGGCGGAGCCCGCCTGTTCGGCGAGCTGCATCCGGATCTTCTCCATCACGTGCGCGCTACTTCAGACTGAACCCGAGGCCCAGGATCCCCATGGAACCGAGATTCGCATCCACCGTAGACGGGAACCTGCTGTCGCGGGCGAACCTGTTGCAGTTCGTCCGCGCGTTCCTCCGGGCCTCGGACATGAGCCGCGGCTACTACATGGAATTCGGCGTCCTCAACGGCTCGTCCCTGGTCGAGTCCTGGGGGATGCTGCGCGGCCTGCTGACGCACCTCTACGGCTTCGACAGCTTCGCAGGCCTTCCGGCGCTCTCGGGCGAGGACAACACGTCGAAGGCGCTGATGCCGGCTTTCGACCAGGGCAATTTCCGCTCGATGTCGCGCGAGCGCGTGCACGAGACGGTGCTGGCGGCGACCCACGGCCTCGATCCCGCGCTCCTGACCTTGACGGAAGGCTTCTACGAGAAGTCGCTGCCGAAGTTCAATGTGGCGCAGCTCAAGGACAAGGGGCCGTGCCTCGTCGCCCATGTCGACTGCGACCTCTATTCCTCGTCGCTCGACGTGTTCAAGTTCCTCGACGGCATCGTCACCACCGGCACCTGGCTCCTGCTCGACGACTATTGGTGCTATCGCGGCTCCCCGAAGCACGGCCAGCGCCGCGCCTTCGAGGAGTGGATGGCGGGCTCGTCCCGTATCGGAGCGACGTCCTACACACCTTACGGCGGGTTCTGCCAGGCGTTCATCCTCCACGAGAAGTGAGGCATGCCCCATGGGCCCTCTCAACGCCGCCGACCTCGCGCACTATCGCCGCCACGGCTTCGCGTATCTGCGCGGCGTGGTCCCTGCGGCACTGCTCGAGGAAGGCCGTCGCATCATCCAGCCTTGGGTCGACTTCCAGATCGAGGAGTGGCGCAAGGAAGGCCGGATCGACCGCGACTATCGCGAGGAGGATTTCTGGCATCGGCTGCTGACGGCGTGGCGGGCCGCCGGCAAGCCGATGTTCCGGCGTCGCCCGAACCGCTTCCTCGTCAATCCCGAGATGTTCGCGTTCTTTCATAGCCAGACGCTGCTCGGCATCGCCGGGCAGATGCTCGGCACGCCCGATCTCAGCGTGCACGGCATCTTCAACGCCCGCCCTCAGCTTCCCGGGGCGAAATGGACGGATACGCCGTGGCACCAGGACAGCCAGTACTGGATCCTGGACTACGGCGGTCCTGAGCCGGATACCGAGCGGCGCACCCATGTCCTCACGATGTGGATTCCGCTGCAGTCGGTCGACGCGCGTTCCGGCGGATTGCACGTGATGTCGAAGGTCGACACGGCCGACATCCTGTTCGATCTCGAAGACTACGACTACGAGAGCACCGGATTCTTCGGGCTGATGCCCGAGGACATCGCGCGCTTTCCGAAGTTTTCGGAGCCGATGGCGCCGGGCGATGCGCTGATCTTCGACCAGCGCACCCCGCATGGCGCCGAGCCGAACGAGGCCGAGCGCATCCGCTGGTCGATCGACGTCCGCTACGAGGCGACGGCGACCGCGACCGTCGTCGGACGCAAGTTCGGGTTCGTGGCGCAGAGCTCGGACGCTTCGGCCGCCGATACCTACGAGGCTTGGGCGAAGCGCTGCGGGAAGTAGCGGGAAAGCTGCCCTAGGCGGCTTTCGACAGGATCGCCTCGGCGCGACGGTCGACTTCCGGCCGCGCGTCGTCGAGGAAGGCCGAGAAGCCGAAGACCTTGTCGCGCCGCCGCCAGTAGTCCGACCGGGCGAGCTTGGCGCGGGCGGCGTCCTTGAGACGGATGAGCTCGTCGCGCTGCGCCTCGCCGAGCCGCGCCTGGAGGGCGTAGAGCGCCGATGCCATCAGCGCATCCTCCGGATAAGCGTGCTGCAGCGCCGCCATCCACCGCACGGCCTGGCGCAGCCTGATGTCGGAGGCAGTGTCGAGTGCCGGCATCTTCAGGAAGTTTGAGACCGTGTTGAAGGCGAACCAGATCTCACGGAGCTGGGCGCGCGTCGGCTCGATCGCGGGATCCAGGTCGAAGATGTCGTAGCCTTCGGCCATCGGCTCGGCCTTCTTCGTGAACTGGCCGCCGCGGACGGGATTGAAGCTGACGTGCTGGCCGTCCTTGTGCTCGGTCTCGACCACGCCGCCGGACGTACCGCCGACCGCCTTGTAGAGCTCGGTGTTCTTCAGGTGCTGGTAGACGTAGAAGTTCTGCCAGTCGAGTCGGGCGGCGACGGAAACGCGGAACGAGTCCAGCATCTGGTGGAACTTCTCGCCCGGGAATCCCATGATGAAGTTCACCGCGACCAGCATCGACGGATAGTCCTGCGCCACCTTGGCGAAGGCGAAGAAGGTCTCAAGGCTCGCCGGCTTGTGGATCGCCTTCAGCACGTCCGGGTTGCCGGATTCGAGGCCGATCTTGTAGCCGATGCAGTGACTCCGCTGCATGGCGTCCAGCACTTCCGGCTTCAGCGCGGAGGCGATCAGGCCGTTGTTCGCCGCCCAGGTCACGTCGGGCAGCCGCTCGGCGATCATGTCGAACAGCTCGATGATGCCGTCGCGATCGTAGAGCAGGTCGTCGTCCAGCCAGTCGAAATGCCGGATGCCGTGCTCTCGGCGGAGCTTCTCCATCTCCTTGACCACGCCGTCGTTGTCGCGGACCCGGACCGACTTGCCGTTGAAGTTGCGAACGCCGCAGAAGCTGCAGCGGGCCCGGCAGCCGCGCCTGGAGAGGACGGTCGCGAACGGCACGTCGATGCCGTTCATGCGCGAGAAGTTCGAGAGCGAGCCCTGGCGGTGGTAGAGCGCGATCGGCACCTTGGCCAGCTCGTCGCGGATGTCGAGGTCGACCTCGCCGCCGGAATGCATCGCGGTCTGGCGATGGGCGCCGTCGAGGTCCTTGAAGGCGACGTTGATCGGGCCCGAGCGGCGCTCGCCCCGGTGCCAAGCATAGAAGCTTTCGATGCCGCCTTCGCCCTCGTGGCAGAAGACGAGATCGGCGAGCCCGTCGTCGAGGATCTTCTCGGGATCGGCCGAGGCGGCGACGCCGCCGGCGAAGATCGCCGCCTTGGGCTTGATCTCGCGGATCCGCCGGCAGACGCGGGTGAACTCGGCGTAGGTGTTGTCGAACATCAGCGAGACGCCGATGACGGGGGTCTCGATGCCGGCGAGCGCCTCCTGGAGAGCCTGTTCCCAGGCCGGGAGCACCGCGTCCTTGCCCTTCTGGGCGGCATCCAGCGTGACGAAGTTGAGGTCGAGCAGCCGAGTCTCGAGGCCGAGGCCCCGGAAGGTGGCCGCCAGGTAGAACAGGGCGTGCGGGGGATAGGCAAAATATCCCCGGCTCTTGGCCACCTCGGGCTCGATCAGCTCCAGCGGTACCTGCGGTACCTGGATCAGGACAGCCCCGCCTTCCAGCTCGAAACCGGCCATCCGCCGTGCCAGAGCGCTGGCGACGTCGGCGGCGCTGCCGGCGGTCTTGAGGGCGGTGGTCACGGCCTGGACGGGCTCCGAGCGTCAGTCACGGGAACAAACTAGCACAAATGGTGCCAGCGCCGGTGCACCCCTCAGGTGGCTCCCGGTCCGCCGTTCTGCAAGCGGCGGAAGACCGCGTAGTGCGCGGGCTGGCCCCAGGCCTTGAGGAAGGCCGGATCGGTCGACGCGAAGGCGGCGATCGCGTCGGCATCGCCGCGGGCGACCAGCCGTGAGAGCGCGGCCAGCGCCTCGAGCGAGGCGCATGCCTCGACGCGGATGCCGTCGGCGGCTGCGTAGAGCCGGGCAGGATCGGCGACCGCCTTGCCAAGGGAAGCGAAGCCCTCGGCGATGTCGGCCCACGGCGCCGCCGCGTCGTCGGCCGCCGCGGCTTCCAGGCCGGCGATTACGCGATCCACCTCTCCGGCGAGCGATGCGACCTCGCGGTCGTCGCCATAGGCGAACAGGCTGCGGCCGACGGCATGGGCGACAGCGAGGCGAGGGAGGTGGCGCGCCACTTCGGCGACGACGGCCGCCGGCGTCTCGACGGCCTTGTGCCAGCCCATCCTCAGCTCGTCGCGATAGCGTGGCCACGACTGGTAGAAGCCGAAGCCGGCGTCGGCCAGCTCGGCCACCAGCTCGCAGGCATCGAGCGTGAAGCGCGTCGACGAATACGGATTGTCGAGCACGTCCATGACCCAGGACTCGAAGCGACGGACGTGGGGAATGGCATTCCACTTCGCCTCGAAAAGGCGGCGGGCGCTCTCGACGGTGGCGCCGCCGACCAGCTGGCCGAAGCCGCGATGGACGGCGCGGTGGAACAGCTCCACCAGGAAGGACGCGCGCTCATAGAAGAAGAGGATCAGCAGGCCGCCGGGCGCGACCGACAGCGACACGGTCTCGATCCAGGCGGATGTCGGCTTCACCGTCTGGATGAAGCCTTCGGCCACGACCATGTCATAGGTGCGATCGGGCCGGTATTGCTGGATCGGTGAATCGTCGAGCGTGCCGAGGCGCTCGCCGAGGCCGAAGTGACGGAAATAGGCCTCGATCTGCGGCCAGGATTTCCGGTTGGGCTCGACCAGGTCGACCGTGGCCCCCCAGCGCGCGAAGACCAGCGCGTTCTCGCCGGTGTCCGGGCCGAACTCGAGCACGCGCGCGCCGGCGAACACCCGTGGCGGCAGGTTCAGCTTCTCGGTGAAGATCCGCTCGCGCATCGCCGTGTGGCGGTCGAGGTCTTCCGCCGTGCGCAGGTTGCCGAAGGTCGGCGAGAGGCCCTTCGCCTCGTAGTAGGCGTGCATCCGCCCGGGTTCGGCCTTGCTCACGCGGCGCGAAGCCCGAGCTGGGCCGAGGCACGATCGATCTCGGCCATGATGTCCTTGGGCGAGAGGACCGAGAAGACGATCGCGGCACGGCGCGCCATGCCCATCGCCTTCGCGGTGACCACGCCGTCGTTCTCGGTGTTGACCGCGAGCAGGCACACAAACGGCCTGGTCTCCTCGGTCAGCACCGACGACGGCTTCACCTCGATGCCGGTCCCCGGCAGGAACATGCCGTGGCGCTGGGGCTGGTCGTCGACCGCATAGTCGATGAGCCTTCCGAGATCGGCCCAGTTGGTCAGCGTGTTCGCGCGGTTGCCGGCGCCGTAGAGGACGATCGCATGGCCGTTGGCGCGGGCATGCGCGAGCAGCTCGCGGAGCCGGCTCCGGTAGGCCCTGGCGCGTTCCTCGTAGCCGGCGACGTTGGCGAGATGGCCTGCGAGATCGCCGTCCTCCCGGCGGAGCGCGCCCTTCTTGGCGCAGACGGCGATCGTGCCGCCGGAGTAGTTGTATCGTTCGCGCCGGACGACGCCGTAGTCGAAGCGGCCCAGCGTGGCTTCGAGCGTCATCTCGGTGAATGAGTTGACGTGCTCTTCCCACATCATCGTGACGTCGCCCGCCGCGAAGCCGCGCTCGCAATCGGGTACGTCGACGAACAGCACGCCGCCGGGCTTCAGCAGGGCATCGACGCAGCGGAAGAAGTCGGGGATCCTGGTCAGGTGCTCGAGCACCTGGCGGACCACGATGACATCGACGCGGCCGCGTTCGGACGCCAGCTTGCCGGCGAGCGGCGGGTCCAGCATCTCGTTCACGATCTCGAGGCCGAGCTCGCGGGCATAGCCGCTCGCGACCCGGTTGGGCTCGATACCCAGCACGGGGGCGAATCCCGCCTGGCGGGCTTCCTTGAGGAACAGGCCGTCGTTGCTGCCGATCTCCAGCATCGAGGGGCCCGGCGTCTCCGCCAGGATCATCCGGAGCTCGTCGGCGATATGCGGTTGCGGCTTCCACCCGGAGAAGCAGTAGTTGAACTCGCGATAGAGCTCTTCAGGATCGATCGGCTCGGCAATCTGCACGAGGCCGCACGACCGGCACAGGACCTCGCGGAACGGGTAGCGCTTCTCGGTCTCGTCCTTCCGGGTCCGCATCCGGTGCGCGATCGGCATCGGCCCGAAGTCGAGCGCCGGCGCGATGTCGGCGGAACCGCAGAGCCTGCAGGTCGTCATGCGGCGCTCCTCAGTCCGTCGATGTAGCGCCGCGCTTCCGCCTCATCCTTGCCGTCCGGCGACCACGCGGCCCATTCGGTCTTCGCCGGATCGAACGGGCCCGCCGTCACCTCGTGGAAGACGAGCCAGTCGGACTCGATCAGCAGCGAGTGGAACACCGCATCGTCGATCCGGTAGTAGCGGCAGGCATCGCCGCCGATCGGCACGCGTCGGCGAGGCTTGCCGCTCTCGTCGAAGAACACCGCAGTCGCGCGGCCTTCCATCACGTGCAGCGACTCCGGCTTCCCGAGATGGCGGTGCGGGCGGACATAGGCGTCGCGGCCATGGACGATCAGCATCTCGTGCAGGCCGCTGTCCGGCGCCGGATGCGTACAGAGGCGGGTCCGCCGTCGCGGGGTCTCGGCGGCGCGCGCCTTCAGGAACGCGATCTCCTCCGGCCCCACGAGCGTGATGCCGTCGGCGGTGTAATAGACCTCGTCGTTGATCTTGCGGACCGCCTGCATCACCCGATCTTCGCTGCCACCGCCTGCCGGCAGATCGTCTCGATCGACCGGATTTCAAGCCCGGTCGCTGCAACCAGCTTGGCGGGCACGATGGTACTGTCGAGCGGGCGCGGCTCCAAGGTCGGGAAGTCGGCGAAGCGGCAGGGTTCGATTCGACCGGCGAACGTCCAGCCTGCCCGACGCCACGCGCCGATCAGCATTTCCAGCATTTCGAGCCGTCCGGCGCCTTCCGGATTGCCGAGGTGGAAAAGTCCGGTCTGGCCGCGATCCATCAGGCGGACGAGCCCCTCCGCCACATCGTCGACGTGAATCGGCGAGAACCGGTTGTCGGCGGCGACCCGGATCGTCTTGTCTTCGGCGAGGTCGCCGAGCCAGCCCGTGAACAGCGTGCGGTCGCCGGGCGTCGTACCGACGACGCGGGCGAGGCGGACGACGAGTGCGGGCTTGCCCTCGAGATGTCGCTCGACCTCGAGCTTGAGCCGCCCGTAGGTCATCAGCGGATTGGGCAGGTCGGTCTCGACATAGGCGCCCTTGCGGCCGTCGAACACCGACTCGGTCGAGGTGAAGAGCGGCGTGACGCGGCGTGCCAGCAGGCAGTCGAGGATCTCGATCGTACGCTCGACATTGAGCCGCCGGGCGCCGGCAGGGTCCTTGGCGCAGCGGTCGGGATTGGACTCGGCGAAGAGCACCACCGCATGCCGGAACGGTCCGTGGCGATCGAGCAGCGGGTCGATGGGATCGGTCAGCGCGTCGAAGCGCGGCCAGCCCTCGGGGCCCTTGCCGCGATGGGTCGCGACGGCGCGATTGCCGAGACGCGCCGCCAGCGCCCGGCCGATGGCACAGGAGCCGCCGAGCACAAGGACGCGGTCACTCGAAGTAGATGAAGCCATGGTCGCCCGAATACCCGGCCTGCGCCTGGACCCAGTTCCAGGAGGCCGGCGACAGCAGGCTCTCGCAGGTGAGCTGCCAGTACATCAGGTTCGCGCGCTCGCGCTCGTTGCGGAAGGACTCGACCATGACGTATTTGCGCGGGCCCCGTCCGACCCGCTCGATTTCGGCAAAGGCTTCGACCGCCTGCTCGACCGGCAGGTTGTGCAGCGTGCCGAGCGAGATCACGACGTCGAAGCTTCCGGAGGCGAAGGGCAGGGCGCGGGCGTTGCCGACGGCGAGATGCCGCTTCACCTCAGGCTTGGCATCGGCGATGCCGTACGCGGAGATGTCGAGCCCGAAGACTTCGGCGCCTGGAACCGACTGGGCGATCTCGTGGAGGAGGAAGCCCTTGCCGCAGCCGACGTCGAGCACGCGCTCGCCCGGCCTGATGGCGTAGTGGGCGGCGAGCCGGTCGGCGAGCGGCCGCCAGCGTCCGTCGTAGCGATAGCCACCGTAGCCGTATTGCCTGGGGCCGTCCCAGTACTCGGCGCCGAAGCGCTTGGCGATGGTCGCACACTCGGCCTTGTCGAACTGGGTGACGCGCGCGACGTAGTCGCGCTTCGTCTTCCCGTGCATCTCCTGAAGGAAGTCGATCTGCGCCATCAGAGGGACTTCGGCGCGCGAGCGAGAGCGCGCTGGACCAGCCAGATGTCCTCGATGCGGCCGATGTCCTCGGCCGAGCGCAGCACCTGGCCTTCGAGCGCCGTATGAAGCTGGGCCTTGGCTTCGAGCACGCGGCGATAGACCTCGTGGCGGCGTTCCGGCGCCTCGGGCAGCATGAAGAGCGTGTAGCAGACGATGCCGTCGAGGCGCGGCAGCTCCGAGAGAACCTCGTTCAGCATCATGTAGCAGGCTGGCATCGTGTATTCGGCGGCGGCCAGCAGATAGGTCAGCCGATTGCGCTGGCAGTAGTCGCGGATCACCAGGTTCTGGACCGCCTGCGGGGTCCGGTTGCCGAGGACCGGCCGGCTGCCGATGTATCCCCGGTACCCGGCCCGGGCCGGATCACTCGCCGAAGCCATCGGGCAGCTTGTAGGCGAGGCCGAGGCGGGTCGCCGGCCGCATCGTGATCGGCTCGAAGAACTCACCGAGCCGCTTGTCGGCATACGGCGTGAACAGGCCCTTGAACCGGCAGTTGAAGGTCCAGCGCGTCGTCGTCTCCGCGTTGACGCGGTTGCCGTGGATCAGGTTCTGGTCGAACAGCAGGTACTGGCCGTAGTCGACGTTGAGGAAGCGCGCATCCGCCTCGAAGTCGCGATAGAGCGCCTCGACACCCTTGTCGCTGTAGGCCGGTAGCTTCGCCGCGGCCTTCGCATTGGCGGCGGGCGGCAGGATGAACATGCTCTTGGTCGCCCGGCAGTCCACCAGCGGCAGCCAGACGACGACCTCGAAGGGCGAGTCGCCGGACCAGGTGTCGGTGTGCGCCGGCAGCAGCGAGCTTTCGTCGCCGGGAAGCTGGATCGACAGGTTGGCGCGGCGCTGCATCGCCAGCTCGTTACCGACCAGGGCCGCGAGCGCCTTCTCCGCGAGCCCGTAATAGGCGCGGCGGAACCAGCTCTCGCCGTTGATGCCGGCGATCATCGCCAGCCTGAAGGCGTTGAGCTTGTCCGCGCCGACATGCGCGTGGATGTCGTCGAGGAACGCCTTCGGATCGTTCGGCGGATCGAGGCCGAGCTGGTGCGCGGCGATCTCGGCGACGCGCGCCTGGATGCGGTCGAGCGCGGCGCGATCCTCGACCGCGCGGACGACGTATCCGTCCTTGAGGAAGGCGTCGGCGAGGATCCGGTCCTCGTTCGAGAGGAAGCCGCCGGTCACCGGAAGAACCCGTTGACCGTATCGGCGACGCGGCGGATCTCGCTCTCGGTCAGGAACTGGTGGATCGGCAGGGACAGGATGCGGCCGGATTGCCGCTCGGTCACCGGCAGGTCGCCCGGCTTGCAGCCGAGCCTGGCCGCGGCCGGCTGCAGATGGATCGGGATCGGGTAGTGGATCGCCGAGCCGATGCCGTTCGCGTGCAGGTGCTCGCGCAGCTCGTCGCGGCGGTCGACCTGGACGACGAAGGTGTGGAAGGTGTTGAACTCCTCCTGCCGGCACGGCGGGTGGAACACGTGCTTCGTATCCAGCAGGCGGCGGTAGAGATCGACGTTGGCGCGGCGCCCGGCGATGACCGTATCCAGCCGGTCGAGCCGCATCAGCAGCAGTGCCGCCTGCAGCGTATCGAGGCGCGAGTTGATGCCCCACTCCGCGACCGTGTTGCGGTCGCTCTGGCCGTGGTTGCGGAGCTTCCGGATGCGCTCGGCGACGTCCGCATGCCGTGTCGAAAGAAAACCCGCGTCGCCGGCGGCGTTCAGGTTCTTCAGCGGGTGCAGCGAGAAGCCCGCGGCATCGCCCCAGGCGCCCGACTGGCGGTCGAGCAGGGTCGATCCGATCGACTGGGCCGCGTCCTCGATCACCTTGAGGCCGTGGCGGTCGGCGATCTCCTGGATCGCCGGCATGTCGCAGACCCGCCCGGTCAGATGCACCGGCATGATCGCCTTGGTGCGCGGCGTGATCGCCGCTTCGATCTTCGCCGGGTCCATCAGCTGGTCGGGCTTGACGTCGACGAAGACCGGCGTCGCGCCGACATGGACGATCGTGGCGGCCGAAGCCACGAACGAGTTCGACTGGGTGATGACCTCGTCGCCGCGGCCGATGCCGAAGGCGTGGAGGGCCAGCATCAGCGCGTCGGTGCCGGAGTTGAGCGCGACTACGTGGCCGAAGCCGAAACGGTTGGCGAGCTTGGCCTCGAATTCGGCGACGGCCTCGCCGAGGATGAAGTCGCCCTTGGAGAAGACGCGTTCGACGGCCGCGTGGATCTCGTCCTTCTCGGCCGCGTATTGGGCCCTGAGGTTGACGTAGGGGATGTCGAGGCCGGAGGAGGAGCGCATCCCGGGCGTCATCTAGCGGCCGCTGTAGAAGCCGCGCACCGTCTCGATCACGAAGTCCTGCTCCGCGCGCGACAGGTGCTGGTCGACCGGGAAGCTCAGGACCTCGTCCGCCTGGCGGTCGGAGACCGGGAAGTCGCCCAGCTTGTGTCCGATGTGTTTCAGGCCTTCCTGGCGGTAGATCGGGATCGGGTAGTGGACCTTGGCGGAGATCCCGGCCTTCAGGCAGTGCGCGTGCAGCGCGTCCCGATCCTCGGCGAAGATCATGTAGAGGTGGAACACGCGCTTCACGCGGTTCGAGCGCGGCGGCACGCGTACCTGCTTGATGTCGGCGAAGGCGCGATCGTAGTAGGCGCCGTTGGCGATGCGCTTCTCGGTGATGTCGGAGGTCTGGGGGATCAGCCAGTTGCCGACCACGGCCTGCACCGAATCCAGGCGCGAATTATATCCGAGGATCTCGACCTCGTCGCGATTGGCGAGGCCGTGATTGCGCAGGAGCCGCAGCTTCTTCGCCATCTCGTCGTCGTTGGTGACGGCGATGCCGGCATCGCCCCATACGTTGAGGTTCTTCAGCGGGTGAAGCGAGAAGCCGGCGCCGATGCCCCAGGTGCCGCCGCGCTTGCCGTCGCATTCGGCGAGGATCGCCTGGCAGGCATCCTCGACCACCGGCAGCCTGTGGCGGGCGGCGATCTCCATGAGCTTCGGCATGTCGCACATCTCGCCGGTGAAGTGCACCGGCATGATCGCCTTGGTATTCGGCGTGATCGCCGCCTCGACCTTGTCGACGTCCATGCAGAAATTGTCGAGCGCGTCGACGAAGACCGGCTTGGCGCCGATCTCGGCGATGGCGCCGACCGTGGCGACGAAGGTGTTGGCGGCGGTGATGACCTCGTCGCCGTGGCCGATGCCGCAGGCCTTCAACGGCAGCTTCAGCGCATCGGTGCCGGACCCGACGCCGACGGCGTGCTTCACGCCGATCAGGTCGGCGAAGCGCTTCTCGAACTCGGCGACCGGCTTGCCCAGCGTGAAGTCGCCGCTGGCGACTAGGTTCTTGAGCTCGGCCAGGATCGGATCCGGATCCGCGAACTGCTGGCCGAGATAGGAGTAGCGGACCTTCATGCGCGTCGTGCGGCCTCGGCGATGGCGGCCGGCGAGAGCCCGGCCTGCTCGAGCAGGTGCTCCTGGCTACCGTAGTCCTCGGGGAAGCGGTCGGGAAGCGCGAGCCGCAGCAGAGGCGTGTGCACGCCCTTGTCGGTCAGGAGCTCGGAGATCGCCGATCCGAGGCCGCCGATCCGGCTGTGCTCCTCGACCGTGACGAGGCGCTCGACCTTGGACGCGAGCGCCAGCACCGCCTCCTCGTCGAGCGGCTTGACCGACGGCATGTGGAGCACGCCCGCCGGCGTGTTGGTCTTGGCCATGATCTCGCTCGCCGCCAGCGCCCGGCTTGCCATCACGCCGGTGGTGATGAAGCCGATACGGCCGGGCGCCTTGAGCTCGATCGCCTTGCCGAGGGTGAAGCCGTGCTCGGGCTTGGTCACCACCGGGTCGCCGCCCTTGCCGAGCCGGATGTAGATCGGGCTCGGATGATCGAGGGTGGCGGCCATGAACCGCTTCATCTCTTCCGCATCGGCGACCGCGACCACCGACATGTTCGGCAGAGCCCGCATGATCGCGATGTCCTCGATCGCCATGTGGGTCGGCCCGAGCGGTGCGTAGACCATGCCGCCGCCATTGGCGATCAGCCGGACCGGCAGGTTGTGCAGGCAGAGATCGATCGCGACCTGCTCGTAGCAGCGCCGCGTGATGAAGGTGGCGATGGTGTTGACGTAGGGGATGTAGCCGTCCATCGCGAGGCCGGCGGCCATGCCGATGATCGCCGCCTCGGAGACGCCTTCCATATAGAAGCGCTCGGGCATCTCCCGGCGCATGGCGTCGAGGACGCCGGCGCCGAGGTCGGATCCGACGAAGACGACGCGCGGATCGCGCTTCGCCAGCTCGTGCACCATCTTGAGGCTGGTCTCGCGCATCAGGCGCCCATCAGTTCCTTGCGCAGCGCCGCGGCCTGGTCGGCCGGCAGCCGCGCCTTGTGGTGCCAGGCAGCGTTGTGCTCGCAGACCGCGATGCCGCGGCCCTTCACCGTGTGGCAGATGACGGCGCTGGGCTTCGCGGCGTCGACCGGAAGCGCTCCGAACACCCGGCGGAGCTGGGCGACGTCGTGGCCGTCGGCCTCCGTCACGCCGAAGCCGAAGGCGCGCAGCTTGTCGGCAAGCGGCTCCAGCGGCAGCACGTCGGGCACGTTCCCGTAGGACTGCATCTTGTTGTAGTCGAGGATCAGCGTCAGGTTGGCGAGCCGGTGCTTGGCCGCCATCAACGCCGCCTCCCAGACCGATCCTTCGTTCGACTCGCCGTCGCCCTGGATGACGAAGACCCGCGACGGCCGCTTCTGCATGCGGGCGGCGAGCGCCAGGCCGACGCCGATCGCCAGACCATGGCCGAGCGCGCCGGTGGATGCCTCGACGCCGGGGATGCGGATCTCGGGATGGCCGCCGAGAAGCGCGCCGGGCCGGCACTGCTTCTTGAGGTCGTCCATGGTGACGAAGCCTTTGTCGGCGAGGAGCGCGTAGAGGCCGAGGCAGCCATGACCCTTCGACAGGATCAGCCGGTCGCGGTCGGGCCATCTCGGCTCGGCCGGTCGGACCTTCAGGATGTCGTCATAGAGGACGCGGACGATCTCGATCAGCGAAAGCGCGGCACCGACATGGCCGCGGCCGCCGCCTTCCAAAGCGTCGACGACGAGCGTGCGCAGATAGCGCGAGCGCTCGTCGAGCCCGGCGGCCGTTGAGGAAGTGTCAGCCACATCCGCGTCATAGACCCTGGATAACCTCGCTGTAAAGCGCGCGGGCCTTGGCCAGCTGGCGATCTCTCGCCGCCTGGGCATCCGAGGCCTGGCCGGCATGGCGGCGGCGCGCGAGGCCGGCCGGCAGGAACTCGTTGAGGAGAATCAGGCACCAGCGCAGGCCGATCAGCGGCCGGTAACGCCCGAGCCTTTCCGCGTATCCGGGATCTTCGGCGAAGACGCCGGCCAGGCCCGCGTCGAAGCGCGCGCGCTGAGCGGCGCTCAACGCCATGCCGGGGTGCCAGTGGATGTCGGACGCGAGCTTGGCCGGGTCGTCCCAGCCGAAATACTCGAAGTCGATGAAGACCAGGCGCCCGTCGGGCCGCCGGATCGCGTTGTGAAAGCCGAAGTCGGACGGCGAGATGACCCTCCGCTCGATCGCGAGCTCCGGACCTTCGCCGGCGAGGCCGGCGAAGGCATCCTCGATGTCGGCGAGGAGGGGGGCGACCGCCTCGATTCCTGCAAGGCGCCGGAGCCTCCGGTCGATCTGGGCCGACAGCTCTCCCAGGGACAGGCAGGCTTCCGACGCCAGGCCAAGGGCCGACGCCTCGGGCTTCCGCCGGAGGGTCTGGAGATCGCGAAGGAAGGCGATCGCGACGTCGATATCCGAATCGCTCGCGTTTCCGGCTCCTTTGCCCTCGACCCATTCATAGGCGGCCCAGCCTGACATACGGTCGCAGGCGAGAGGGCGCGGCACGGCGTCGGGAAGGTGGCGTGAGACCAGAGTCAAGGCGGCCCATTCCTGGCCGAGACGGTCGCGGGTATCGCCGTCGTCGGTCCGATAACCCTTGAGCGCGACGGGCTTGCCGGCGATTTCGGCGCGGAAGATCCGGTTGTTGCCGCCACCGCCGACAGGCTCGATCCGATCAGGAAACGACCCCAGCAGCCGATGGGCGATGGCGGCGATTTCGTCCGGCATGAGCGAACCATAGCACGCCACCCCTCGTTGCCTTCCCTCAGCCGATCCACTAAACCCGGAGGCGAAGGACGACCGAGGGCGCGCGTTGACGGCGACGAACGACGACAGACGGCGTGAATCTCCGGGCCGGCGCAGGATCGACGCGGCGAGGCCCGCCCGATCGGCCCGAGCCAAGGTCAAGGGCATCGACGAACTCGCCAAGATCGCCGCCGACGTGAAAGCCGCAGGCCGGCGCGTCGTCCTTGCGCACGGCGTATTCGATCTGGTGCATGTCGGCCATATCCGCCATCTCGAGGCGGCGCGCCGCCACGGCGACGTCCTGATCGTGACGGTCACCGCTGATGCCTTCGTCAACAAGGGGCCGGGCCGCCCGGCCTTCACCGACGCGCTCCGCGCCGAGATGCTCGGCGCCCTGGAATACGTGGACTGGGTCGGGATCAACACCGGTCCCGACGCCATGCCGATCATCCGGGCGATCAAGCCCGACGCCTATGTGAAGGGCTCGGACTACGCCGACGCCTCCACCGACGTCACCGGGAAGATCGCCGAGGAGCGGAAGGCGGTCGAGGCGCATGGCGGACAGCTGGTCTTCACCGACGAGATCACGTCGAGCTCGACCCAGCTCATCAATCAATACTTCTCCACCCTCGATCCTTCGATTCGCGACTATCTCGACGGCTTCCGCCGGGAATACCCGGTCGAGGAGATCGAGAGGCTTCTCGACCAGGTGCGCGACTACAAGGTACTGGTGATCGGCGATGCCATCGTCGACGAGTACCAGTACGTCGTGCCGATGGGGAAGTCGCCGAAGGAGAACATGATCGCGACCCTCTTCCAGAACCGCGAGATGTTTGCCGGCGGCGTCGTTGCCGCCGCGAACCACCTCGCGAACTTCTGCGCGGAGGTCGACATCATCACGGCGATCGGCAGCGAGGAGAGCCACGAGGAGCTTCTGCTGCGCTCGCGCCAGGACAATGTCTCCATCGACCTCATCGAGCGCCGCGGCATGCCGACGACGCGCAAGTGCCGGTTCATCGATCCCGGCTACATGCGCAAGCTCTTCGAGGTCTACGCCATGGACGACACGCCGCTGGACGCGGCGCTGGAGGCCGAGCTCAACGACAAGATCGCCAAGCGCATCGACGGCTACGACATGGTGCTGATCACCGACTTCGGCCACGGCCTGATCGGGCGGTCGACCATCGACCTGGTCAGCGAGAGGTCGAAGTTCCTGGCGGTGAACGCCCAGTCGAACAGCGCCAACATGGGCTTCAACCTGATCACGCGATATCCGCGTGCGGACTACCTCTGCATCGATACGCCCGAGGCTAGGCTCGCCACCGGCGAGAAGCGCGTCGAGGTCGAGACCATCGCCGGCGAACTCCTTCCGTCGATGGTCAAGTGCGACAAGCTGATCCTGACCCACGGCAAGTACGGCTGCGTCACCTACGCCAAGGGCGAGCCGGTCTCGCGCATTCCGGCGCTGACGCGGACCGTCGTCGATACGGTGGGTGCCGGCGACGCCTTCCTCGCCGTGACGGCACCGCTGGTCCGCGCCGGCGCGCCGATGAAGATGATCGGCTTCGTCGGCAATATCGTCGGCGCGCTCAAGGTCGCCATCATGGGGCACCGCAGCTCGATCGATAAGCCGGCGGTGGTCAAGTCGATGCGCGCTCTATTAGGCTAGCCTCATGACCGCTTCCGCCAGCGTTGACCGTTATTTCGCCTCGTTCCAGGCCGTTCTCGCCGGTGCCGAGGCGACGGATCGCGCTGGCAAGCGTCTCGATCTCGACAAGGCGATCGAGTGGATCCTCTCGACGTCGCGCGCCGTCCACGCGCGCGGCGACAAGGTTATGTTCATCGGCAATGGCGGCTCGTCGGCGATCGCGAGCCACATGTCGGAGGACTTCTCCAAGGCGGCCGGCATCCGCGCGATGTGCTTCAGCGACGCCGCGACCCTGACCTGTCTCGGCAACGACTACGGCTACCAGCACGTCTACGAGAAGCAGATCGAGTGGCTCGGCCGTCCGGGCGATCTGCTGGTGGCGATCTCGTCGTCTGGAAAGTCGCCGAACATCCTCAAAGGCGTCGAGGCGGCGCGCGGCCACAAGGCCGAAGTGCTGACCCTGACCGGTTTCGAGCCGGACAACCCGCTTCGCGGGATGGGTGACGTGAACCTCTACCTGCCGTCCAAGCAGTACGGCTTCGTCGAAGCGGGGCACCTGGCGCTGCTGTCTGCGGTCGTCGACTTCGCGATGGGATGGAACGGATGAGCGACCGCCGCTGGACCGTGCTGGTGACCGGCGGCGCCGGCTATGTCGGCAGCGTGCTGATCCCGCGCCTCCTGGCCGAAGGCCACAATGTCCGCGTCCTCGATCTCTACCTCTATGGCCGCGACATCTTCGCCGAGCATCGCGGGCCCAGGCTCACCGAGATCCACGGCGACCTGCGTGATCCGAAGCTCGTCGCCGAGGCGGTGAAAGGATGCGACGCGGTCATCCACCTCGCCTGCATCTCCAACGACCCGTCCTTCGACCTCGATCCCGATCTCGGCAAGTCGATCAACTTCGACTGCTTCCGCCCGCTGGTGAAGGCATCCAAGGCGGCCGGCGTCGAGCGCTTCGTCTATGCGTCATCGTCGTCGGTCTACGGGCTCAAGGACATCCCGAACGTCACCGAGGACGAGAGCCTCGAGCCGATGACGGACTACGCCAAGTACAAGGCGCTTTGCGAGGACGTGCTGAGCGAGGAGCGGGCCTCCGGCTTCACGACGCTGACCGTCCGCCCGGCGACGGTCTGCGGCTACGGACCGAGGCTCCGGCTCGATCTCACCGTCAACATCCTCACCAGCCACGGCTACAACAACAAGAAGATCACCGTCTTCGGCGGCACGCAGAAGCGGCCCAACCTCCATATCGAGGACATGGTCGAGTTCTACGTGGAAAGCCTGCGCCAGCCGCACGAGAAGATCGACGGGAGGACCTACAACGTCGGCTTCGAGAACCACACGGTGATGCACATCGCCGAGATGGTGCGCGACGTGGTCGGCAAGGGGACCGAGATCGTGGTCACGCCGACCGACGATCTTCGCTCCTACCACATCTCCTCCGACAAGGTCCGGCGCGAGCTGGGCTTCGTCGCCAGGCACACGATCTCGGATGCGGCGGAAGACCTGGTGCGGGCGTTCCGCGACGGCCGGGTTCCCAACTGGTCGACGGATCCGCGCTACGTCAACATCAAGCTGATGAAGTCGGTTCATCTCAAGTGAGGTCGATCGGCCTCGACTTCGACAACACGCTGGTCGACTACACCGACGTTTTCCGGACCGAGGCCGCGGCCCTCGGCCTCGATGCTGCCGCCCTCGACAAGACCGAGATCCGCGATCGCCTGCGGGCGCGCGGCCCCGCGGGCGAGATCGATTGGCAGAAGGTGCAGGCTCGGGTCTACGGTCCCGGCCTTGCGAATGCGCCGATGATGGAGGGAGCCGCCGAGTTCCTGCGTCTCAGCGCGGAAGCCGGCGTCGAGCTGGCCGTGGTCAGCCACAAGGGCCGCTTCGCCGCGCAGGATCCCCGCGGCACCGACCTGAGGGAGGCGGCGAGCCGCTGGCTTGCGCGCCATTGCCCTCTCATCCCGTCGGACCGAATCTTCTTCGAGGACGAACGCGCCGCGAAGCTCGGCCGGATCGCGTCGCTCGGGCTTACCCACTTCGTCGACGATCTCCTCGAGGTGCTCGACGATCGTGCTTTCCCGGCCACGGTCGAGCGTCTCTGGCTGGCGCGGACGGGCACCGCCTGCCCGCCGGGAATGCTCGCCGCCGGCGGATGGGCCCACCTCTCCAGGGTCCTCTTCGGCCGGTAGGGCCGAATTGCCCGCGCCTCTGCTCCGGACTACTTTGCCGGCATCGAAAGGACGCGCCTGATGTCAGGAAAACCGATCGCGGTCGTCACCGGCGGCGCCGGCTTCATCGGCAGCCACATGACCGATCTGCTGGTCGCCCGCGGCTATGCGGTGCGCGTCATCGACAGCCTGGTGGGCGGCCGCGAGGCCAACCTGAAGCACCACGCGCGCGACGCCGGGGTGACCCTCGACCGGCGCGACGTCCGCGAGCTGCGGCCGGACGACGCGCTGTTCGCCGGTGCGAGCCTCGTCTTCCACTTCGCCGGCATCGGCGACATCGTGCCGTCGATCGAGCGGCCGATCGAGTACATGGACATCAACGTCCAGGGGACGGTCCGCGTGCTCGAGGCCGCGCGCGCCGCCGGCGCGGAGAAGCTGGTCTATGCCGCCTCGTCCTCGTGCTACGGCCTCGCCGACGTGCCGACGCGCGAAGATCACCCGATCGTGC
This sequence comes from Alphaproteobacteria bacterium, assembly GCA_044223515.1. GTDB lineage: Bacteria > Pseudomonadota > Alphaproteobacteria > SHVZ01 > SHVZ01 > SHVZ01. Next base: position 7,968 of record JBGALV010000040.1, on the reverse strand, counting down.
CGAAGTACCCCTACGCGCTGTCGAAATATCAGGGCGAACAGGCGGCCTTCCACTGGCACCAGGTCTACAAGCTGCCGGTCAACGCGATCCGCATCTTCAACGCCTACGGCACCCGTTCGCGCACCTCGGGTGCCTATGGCGCGGTGTTCGGCGTGTTCCTGCGCCAGAAGATCGCCGGCAAGCCCTTCACCGTGGTCGGCGACGGCACGCAGCGGCGCGACTTCCTCTACGCCAGCGACGTGGCGTCGGGGTTCCTGGCGGCGGCCGAGACCGAGATGAGTGGCGAGATCTGGAACCTGGGCGCCGGCAACCCGCAGTCGGTCAACCGGCTGATCGAGATCCTGGGCGGGCCCAAGGCCGAGGTGGTCTACATCCCCAAGCGGCCGGGCGAGCCCGACTGCACCTGGGCCGACATCTCCAAGATCACGCGCGAGCTGGGCTGGAAGCCGAAGCTCAGCTTCGAGCAGGGCGTGCAGCGCATCCTCGACAACATCGACTACTGGCGCGAGGCGCCGCTGTGGGATCCGGGCTCGATCGCCCAGGCGACCAAGACCTGGTTCGCCTACATGTCCGATTCGAACGAGAAGAGCCGCCATGGTGGTTGACGAAAAGATCAAGTCGAAGATCAAGACCGTAGATCAGATCTGCGCTGCGATCGGCCCCCGGCCGCGCAAGCAGAAGGTGATCATGTGCCACGGCACGTTCGACATCGTGCATCCCGGGCATGTCCGACACCTGATGTACGCAAAGAGCAAGGCCGACGTGCTGGTCGTCAGCCTGACTGCGGACACGCATATCGCCAAGGCCAACTTCCGCCCCTTCGTGCCCGAGGACCTGCGCGCCATGAACCTGGCGGCGCTGGAGATGGTCGACCACGTGATCATCGATCCGGACGCGAAGCCGCTGAAGAACCTGGGCATCATCCAGCCCGACTACTTCGCCAAGGGCTACGAGTACGTGAAGGGCGGCATGGACCCGCGCACGAAGGAAGAGCTCGACGTGCTCGAGTCCTTCGGCGGCGAGTTCATCTACACGCCCGGTGACATCGTCTTCTCGTCCTCGGCGATCATCGAATCCGCGCCGCCCGACATCGCGGTCGAGAAGCTCCTGGCGCTGCTGGAAGCCGAGGGCATGACCTTCGACGACCTGCGCGACGCGCTCGGCAAGCTGCAGGGGCTGAAGGTGCACGTGGTCGGCGACACGATCGTCGACAGCTACACCTACACGACGCTGATCGGCGGCAACACCAAGACGCCGACCTTCTCGGTCCGATACGAGAAGCACAACGACTTCGTCGGCGGCGCCGGCATCGTCGCCAAGCACCTGCGCGCGGCCGGCGCCGACGTCACCTTCTCGACCGTGCTGGGCAACGACAAGCTCGGCATGTTCGTGATGGACGACCTCGACAAGGCCGGGATCAAGGTCAACCCGACGGTCGATCCGACGCGCCCGACCACGAACAAGAACGCCTTCATCGCCGGCGGCTACCGTCTGCTCAAGGTCGACACGCTCGACAACCGCTCGATCTCCGAGCGCATCCTGGGCGAGCTCAAGGCGCATATCGAGGAGACCGAGAGCGACGCGGTCGTGTTCTGCGACTTCCGCCACGGCATCTACAATCGCCGGACGATTCCCGAGCTGATCGCGTCGATCCCGAAGAACGTCTACCGCGTCGCCGACAGCCAGGTCGCCAGCCGCTGGGGCAACATCCTGGAGTTCAAGGGCTTCGACCTGATCACGCCGAACGAGCGCGAGGCGCGCTTCGCGCTGGGCGACCAGGATTCGGTGGTGCGCCCGCTCGGCCTTGAGCTCTACAAGCAGGCGGAGTGCAAGACGCTGATGCTGAAGATGGGCGAGCGCGGGATGATCACCTACCGCAACGTGCCCAAGCAGCAGGAGGACGTGCGCGCGTTCTTCGTCGTCGACAGCTACGCCCAGAACGTGGTCGACGCCGTGGGCTCGGGCGACGCGCTGCTCGCCTACGCGACGCTGACCATGGTCGCGACCAAGAACGAGGTGCTGGCCTCGATCCTGGGCTCGATGGCCGCGGCGGTGGAATGCGAGCACGACGGCAACGTGCCGGTCACGCCGGCCGACGTCGAGCGCGTGCTGGAGCGCATCGAAAAGCACGCCAACTTCAAGGCCTGAGGGCGGCGCCGCTTCATGCGCGTCATCGTCATCGGCCTCGGCGTCCAGGGCCACAAGCGCCGCCGCGTCGCCGGCGCCGACTATGTCTGCTCGGTCGACCCGGTCAACAAGGACGCCGACTTCCGCCGCGTCGAAGACGTGCCGCTCGACCGCTATGACGCGGCGCTCGCCTGCATCCCCGACCAGCCGAAGATGGATGTGCTCGGCTACCTGCTCGGCCACGGCAAGCACGTGCTGGTGGAAAAGCCGCTCTGGGCCGCCGAGGACGGCGCGATCGCGACGCTGCAGTCCCAGGCCCGCGCCAAGGGCGCGGTCTGCTACACCGCCTACAACCACCGCTTCGAGCCGCACTACGTCCGCATGGGCGAGCTGATCCGCTCGGGCCGGCTCGGCCGGATCTATCGCTGCCGGATGTTCTACGGCAACGGCACGGCGCGGCTGGTGCGCGAATCCGCCTGGCGCGACGCCGAGGCCGGCGTGCTGCCGGATCTCGGCTCGCACCTGCTCGACACCTCGCGCTTCTGGTTCGGCGAGCTGGCCGAGGATTTCCGCGTCGTCTCGGCCAGCCGGTTCGAGAACCGCGCGCCCGACCACGTGGTGATCGCGTCCGAGGGCTCCCGGCCGAAGATCGAGCTGGAGATGACGCTCTTGCAGTGGCGCAACCACTTCACCTGCGACGTGCTGGCCGAGAACGGCACGGCGCATATCCGCTCGCTGTGCAAGTGGGGTCCGAGCACCTTCACGCTCCGCACGCGCGTCCTGCCGAGCGGCAGGCCGCCGGAAGAGAGCGTGACCCTGGTCCAGGACGATCCGACCTGGGAGGCCGAGTACGCCCATTTCAAGGCGCTCTGCGCCGGCCGCGCAGCGACCGACCTGTCCGGCGATCTTTGGCTCAGCCGCACGCTGCGGCGCCTCGGCCATGACGCGATCGCGGCGGCCGGCGCATGACGCGTCCTGTGATCGGCTACGCCGGGATGACCCATCTCGGCCTCAACTCCGCCGTCGCCGCCGCGGAGCGCGGGTTCGAGACGGTCTGCTTCGACCCCGACGCGGCGCTGTGCGCTCGCCTCGCCAAGGGCGAGCTGCCGGTGCTCGAGCCCGACCTGGCCGAGCTTCGCGCCAAGAACGCCGCGCGCCTGACCTTCACCGCCGATGTCCAGGCGCTGAAGCGCTGCGATGTCGTGTACGTGGCGCCCGACGTGCCGACCGACGACGAGGGCAGGAGCGACCTTCAGGGCATCGACGCGCTGCTGACCACGGTGCGCGACGGGCTGCGGTCCGATGCGACCCTGGTCGTGCTGAGCCAGGTGCCGCCGGGGTTCACCCGCGCGCGCCAGCAGCCCGGACTCAACATTTACTACCAGGTCGAGACGCTGATCTTCGGCCGCGCCATCGAGCGCGCGCTGCATCCCGAGCGTTACATCGTCGGCTCGCCGACGCCGGACCGGAAGCTGCCGCCGGCCTTCCAGGCCTATCTCGACGCCTTCTCCTGCCCAATCCTGGTCATGCGCTACGAAAGCGCCGAGTTGGCCAAGATCGCGATCAATTGCTGCCTCGTCTCCTCGGTCAGCGTCGCCAACACCCTGGCCGAGCTGTGCGAGGGCATCGGCGCGGCCTGGTACGAGATCGTTCCGGCGCTGAAGCTTGACCGGCGCATCGGCCAGTATTCGTACCTGTCCCCGGGCCTCGGAATCGCCGGCGGCAATCTGGAGCGCGACTTGGCGACGGTGTGCCGCATTGCCGAGCGCATCGGCAGCGACGCCGGGGTGGTGAAGTCGTGGGTCGCAAACAGCCAGCACCGCCGCGAATGGGCCTGGCGCACGCTCGCGCGCGCGGTGCTGCCGCAGATGCCCGAACCGGCGATCGCGGTGCTGGGCCTGGCCTACAAGGAAAACACCCACTCGACCAAGAACTCGCCGTCCTTCGCGTTCCTCCGGCATCTGGGACGCTTTGCCGTGCGCGCCTACGACCCGGTGGTGCCGGTCTCGGCCGCGCCGCACCCGAAGGCGCAGGGCGCCGACACCGCGCTCGCGGCCTGCGCCGGTGCCGACGTGCTGGCGGTGATGACGCCCTGGCCGGAGTTCCGCCAGCTCGACCCGGCGGCGGTCGCCAAGGCGATGCGCGGCCGGGTGGTGCTCGATCCCTACGCCGTGCTGAACGCCGAGGCCTGCGCCAAGGCCGGGCTGATGCGCTACACGCTGGGCGTGGGCGCGCCTTGAGCGCGGGCGGCGGCGCCGACCGGCGCGCGGCCGGCCGACACCGCATCCCTCCCGTTGCCTAGAGCGCGCTGACCGTGGCGGGACGGCGACGGGCGAGTCCCAGCCCCACCAGCCCGATCCCCAGCAAGGCCAGCGCCGCCGGCTCCGGCACGGCAGCCGCAACGCTGTGCACCCGCAGGATCGGCGCCGAAGTGCCGACATTCCCGGTGGTGGCGTTGCCATTGCTGCCGTTGAACACGCTGTAGGTACCGTCGTTGAGCGCGTTCACCGTGTCGAAGGTGACGAAGCCGAAAGCGCCATTGGCGGTGAGCGTCGCGTCGGTCGGAATGGTGACGTCGACCAGCAGATTGCCGAGATCGGGGTCGTAGACGAAGGCGTTCTGGAACGTGATCGAGTAGTCGAACGGATTGACCGGGGTGGCGCCGGTCGCGGCGGTGGTCAGGGTCAGCGCGCCGGAATAGACCAGGGTCTGGTCGGCGCCGATGTTGTTGGCGAAGGTCGAGCTCAGCGCGTTGCCCTCGTCGCCGCGCTGGGTCGTCGACAGCCGGATCATGATGTTGGATGCCGTGACCGAATTGCCGAAGAACGTGCCGGGCGCGAACCCGGGAAAGGCGCGCAGGTCGATCCCGGTGATCGAGCGCGGCCCGTCGAAATTACCGAAGAGTTGCGATTCATAGACCTGCTGCGTGCGGGCGCCGCCGCTTCCGGGAAAGCGCAGCGGCGCGGGGCCCTGGGCGCCGCCGCCGGCATTGTCGACCCCACCGGGCAGGACGGTCAGGATCTCGGCCGCGGCGGCCATCGGCGCCAGGCCGAGCGCCAGGACCGTGGCGATGGAGAGTACATGGAAGGGGCGGTACGTCATCTTGCTTCCTCGCGAAGGCGTCACGGAAGCGGGTCACGACCGCGCGGCGTCGTGCCCCGCGGTCGCCCGCCTCCATGGCCAGTACCGCGAGGAGAGGCGCGCGGACGCACACACGAACCATCACGTGCGCGCGAAGCACTACGGGGCCCGGGAATCCGTGCGCCAGGGGAGCGTTTCGGTGTCAAATCGGTGCGCCGCCCGGCGGTCGCCGGCCGCCCGCGCGGGACACCGTTAACCCCCTGCAATATTGGACATTTACGCTGCCATGGCGGAAGTAAACCTGCTGCGTCGCTATCCCCAGAGCAAGCGCAACGTGCAGAGCCGCGGCGCGGCCAAGACGGACGAGCACATCCGCATCTCGCGCCAGTATGGCTTCGAATATTTCGACGGGCCGCGCGACTACGGCTATGGCGGGTTCCGCTATGACGGCCGCTGGGTCCCGATCGCCGAGGACATCATCGCCCATTTCGGGCTGAAGCCGGGCATGCGCGTGCTCGACGTCGGCTGCGCCAAGGGCTTCCTGGTGAAGGACTTCATGAAGGCCTGCCCGGGGCTCGAGGCGTTCGGCCTCGACATCTCGGAATACGCCATGATGAAATGCGAGCCTGAGGTGGTGGGCCGCCTGCATCTCGGCAATGCCAAGAAGCTGCCCTTCCCCGACGCGAGCTTCGACGCCGTCATCAGCATCAACACGATCCACAATCTGCCGCGCGCGGAGTGCATCGAGGCCTTGAAGGAAATCCAGCGCGTGACGCGCGACGGCAAGGCCTATGTGCAGGTCGACAGCTACCACACGCCGGAGCAGCGCGAGATCTTCCTCAGCTGGGTGCTGACCGCCTACACCCACGACTACCCGGACGGCTGGAAGAAGATCTTCGCCGAGGCCGGCTACACCGGCGACTACCACTGGACCCTGGTTTAGGGATGGCCCTGGAATGACCGCGACCGCATCCGCAACCCTGACCAACAGCATCGACCCGGCGGCCGCCAAGGCGCGCTGCCTGAAGTTCCGACGCCGCATCCTCGACATGTCGCAGCGCGTCTCGGCGCTGCATATCGGCTCCGCCTATTCCTGTACCGAGATCGTCGACCTGATCTATTTCGGCCTGATGCGGCGCAAGGCGGACGGCAGCTTCCTCGACACGTTCCTGATGTCGAAGGGCCATGGCTGCATGATCCAGTACGCGATCCTGGAGGACCTGGGCATCCTCAGCCGCGCCGACATGGACGCCTACTGCACGCCGGGCGGGCGCCTGGGCGTGCATCCCGACCACGGCAACCCGGGCATCGTCGCGGCCACCGGCTCGCTCGGCCACGGGTTGTCGATGGTGGTCGGCATGGCGCTGTCGGAGAAGACCAACAAGACCGGCGGCCAGATCTATACCGTGCTCAGCGACGGCGAGGTCCAGGAAGGCTCGACCTGGGAAGCGGTGCTGATGGCGTCCTCGCTCGGCTGCGACAACATCGTCGCCTTCGTCGACTACAACAACTTCCAGAGCCTGGGGAAGACCTCGGACACGCACCCGACCTTCTATCCGCTGGTCGAGAAGTTCACCGCCTTCGGCTGGGAATCGGTCGAGGCCGCCGGGCACGATTCCAAGGCGCTGTTCGAGGCGGTGACGCAGCGCAAGGGCGGCAAGCCCCTGATGGTCGTCGCCCGCACCACCAAGGGCAAGGGCGTCAGCTACATGGAGAACGTGCCGATCTGGCACTACCGCTCGCCGAACAAGCAGGAATACGAGCAGGCGGTGAAGGAACTGGAAGCGATGGTGCGGTCATGAGGAACACCTTCTCCGAGGCCCTCTACCAGGCCGCGACCAAGAACCCGAAGGTCTACATCGTCGTCGCTGACATCTCGCCGGCCGGCAGCATGTCGAAGTTCTCCACCGAGTATCCCGAGCGCTTCATCAATGTCGGCGTCGCCGAGCAGAGCATGATCGGTATCTGCGCCGGGCTGGCGCTGAAGGGCAACCGGCCCTTCGCCTACACGATCGCGACCTTCTCGCTCTACCGCCCGTTCGAGATGGTGCGCGACGACCTGTGCTACCAGAACCTGCCGGTGACCGTTGTCGGCATGGGCGCTGGCGTCATCTATTCCACGCTCGGCGGCACGCACCACACGCAGGAAGACATCGCGATCGCCGGCGCGCTGGCGAACATGCAGATCCTGGCGCCCTGCGACCCGCTGGAATGCACCGACGCCACGGCGTGGTGCGCCGAGAAGAGCCAGGGGCCGACCTACCTGCGCATCGGCAAGGCTGGCGAGCCGGTGCTGACCAAGGACGCGGCCGAGCCGTTCCAGTTCGGCAAGATCCGCTACCTGCGCCGCGGCACCGATGTCTGCATCCTCAGCTACGGCGTGATCATGAAGAAGGCGGCCGAGCTCGCCGACCGGCTGCAGGCCGAGGGCAAGTCGGTGTCGCTGGTCTCGGTCCACACGGTGAAGCCGCTCGACCGCCAGGGCATCGCCGAGGCGCTGAAGCGCCACAAGAAGGTCGTGGTGATCGAGGAGCACGTGCCGCAGGGCGGGCTGGCGCCGCAGACCAAGCAGATCGCCTGGGACGTCAAGGCCGGCTGCGAGCTTCACACCTTCACGCTGCAGGACGCCTTCATCCACAACTACGGCAGCCACGACGACCTGCTGGCGGCGCACGGCATCTCCACCGACCGCATCCACGCCGCGATCGCCTGACGCGGGCGCGGCGTCGTCGATGCGCATTCTGGTTACCGGCGCCGGGG
>JBGALV010000039.1:0-43373 GCA_044223515.1 Alphaproteobacteria bacterium | reverse complement strand
TCTCCTGAAGGAAGGTACGCCCGGCTGGCTCCGGGCCCAGGACCTCAAGATCGAGGCCGACAGCAAGAAGCCGAAACGCTAGGATCCGCGACGTTTCCCGGGTGTTTCACCTGAACGTGCGTGGACTCGGGTCCACGGCCTTCCCATAGTCCGATGCACTCCTCGTGAAAGGCTGTTCATGCGCCGCCTCGTCGCTGCCGTTCTCCTTGCGCTGGCTTTCCAGTTTCCCGCCGCTGCCCAGACCTTCTCGCCCGACCAGAAGAAGGCGATCGAGGAGATGGTTCGCGCCTACATCCTGAAGAACCCGGAGATCATCCGCGAGGCGGTCGAGGCGCTGCAGGCGAAGGAGCAGCAGTCGGCCGAGGAACGCCGGGTCGAGGCGCTGGTCAGGCTCAAGGACGAGCTCGCGTTCGATCCCGGCTCGCCGGTTCTCGGCAATTCCGCCGGCGACGTGACGGTGGTCGAGTTCTTCGACTACCGCTGCCCCTACTGCAAGCGGACGGCACCGGTGGTCGACCAGCTGGTGAAGGAAGACGGGCGCATCCGCCGCGTGATGAAGGAGTTTCCGATCCTCGGTCCCGAGTCGCTGTTCGCCTCCAAGGTCGCGCTCGCGGCGAAGGCGCAGGACAAGTACGAGCCGATGCATCGCCTGCTGATCGCCGCCAAGGGCGCGCTGGATCAGGAGACGGTGCTGAAGCTCGCGAAGGAAGCCGGGCTCGACATGGCTCGGCTCAAGCGCGACATCAACGACCCGGCGATCGACGAGGCGCTGAAGAAGAACCGCGATCTCGCGAGCCAGCTCGAGATCACCGGTACGCCGGCCTTCATCATCGGCAAGGAGTTCGTGCCCGGCGCGGCCGAGCTCGACACCTTCAAGACGATCGTCGCCCGCGCCCGCAAGGGCTGAGGCGCCTCCAGGCTTAAGTATCTAGGGCTCGAAGTCGGGCTGCTTCGAGGGCTGCGCGGCATCGAAGGCCGGCAGCGCCATGCAGGCGTCGAAGATCCGCGTGATCGTCGGATAGGGCGCCAGATCCAGGTTGTAGCGCTTCGAGTTGAAGACCTGCGGCACTAGGCAGATGTCGGCGAGGCCCGGCGCATCGCCGTGGCAGAAGCGGCCGGTGGCCGCGTCCTTGGCGAGCGTCGCCTCGAGCCCGCCGAAGCCCGTTGCGATCCAGTGGTTGAACCAGCGCCCGACGGCCGCCTCGTCGGCCTTCATCTCCTTCGCGAGATACTGGAGGACCCGCAGGTTGTCGATCGGGTGGATGTCGCAGGCGACGATCTGCGCGAGCGCCCTGACCCGCGCCCGCTCGGCCGGGTGCGTCGGCAGCAGTGGCGGCTTGGGATGGGTCTCGTCCAGGTACTCGACGATCGCAAGTGACTGGGTCAGCGCGTACGGTCCGTCCTCGAGCGTCGGCACCAGCGCCTGCGGATTGAGGCCGAGATAGGCGGCGCTCCTCTGATCGCCCTTCCGGAGGTGGATGGAGGCGTGGTCGTAGGCGATGCCCTTCAGGTTGAGCGCGATGCGGACCCGGAAGGCGGCCGACGAGCGGAAGTATCCGTGAAGCTTCATCGCGCCGATCCCCCTTGCTGTTCCCGCCAGTCTACGACGCCGGCCGGGCGCGGACGACGGTCTGCTCGATCGCCCCGAAGACCGAGCGGCCGGAGGCGTCGGGCATCTCGAGCCGGATGGTGTCGCCGAAGCGCATGAAAGGCGTCCTCGGTTTTCCCTCCTCGATCGTCTCGATCATCCGCACCTCGGCGATGCAGGACCAGCCCTTGGACCGGTCGCGGTTCGAAACCGTGCCGGAGCCGATGATCGTGCCGGCGGAGAGCGGCCGGGTCTTGGCCGCATGCGCGATCAGCGTCGGAAAGTCGAATTGCATGTCGGCGCCGGCGTCGGTGGTGCCGACCTGGCGGCCGTTCAAGGTCGAGATCAGGGGCAGGTGCAGCTTGCCGCCGTCCCAGGCGTGCCCAAGCGAGAGCGGATCGACCGCGACCGGCGAGAATGCCGTCGGCGGCTTGCCGTGGAAGAAGCCGAAGCCTTTGGCCAGTTCGTTCGGGATCAGGTTCCTCAAGCTGACGTCGTTGACCAGCATCAGCAGCTTGATGTGTTGCCGGGCGCGATAGGCGGAGACGCCCATGGGCACGTCGTCGACCACGACCGCCACCTCGCCCTCGAAGTCGATGCCCCAGTCCTCGCTCGCGGCCTCGATCGGGTCGGTCGGGGCGAGGAACCGGTCGGAGCCGCCCTGGTACATCAGCGGGTCCTTGAGGAACGACGTCGGCATCTCGGCGCCGCGCGCCTTCCGCACCAGCTCGACATGGTTGAGGTACGACGAACCGTCCGCCCATTGGTAGGCACGCGGGAAGGGCGAGGCCAGGGCCTTCACGTCGAGGTCGAACGCATCGGGGACCTTGCCGTCTTCGAGAAGACGGGCGACCGAGCGGAGCTCCGGCGCCGCGCGCTCCCAGTCCTCGATCGCCGACTGCATCGTCATCGCGATCTTCGGCACGCGCACCGCTTGGGAGAGATCGTTCGAGACGACGACGAGGGTACCGTCGCGGCCGCCTTGCCTGAGGGAAGCGAGCTTCATCTTCTACTCCGCCGCTTCCGGTGTCTTGCGCCAGGAGTCGACATAGCCAGGCCACTCGACACCGTCGGGCAGCGCGCCGATGTCCAACGCGTCGCGCGTGTCGACCATCACCGCGACCTCGTCCAGCATGTGGCCGCCCGCCGACTTCGCCGCCATCGCGAAGGCCTTCGGGTGCGGGCCATGCGGGAAGCCGCAGGGGTGCAGCGTCATCATGCCGGGACGGATGTTGTCGCGGCTCATGAACCTGCCGCGGTGGTAGAAGATCATCTCGTCGAAGTCGTCGTTGTTGTGGAAGAACGGCAGCTTCAGCGCACCGGGATCGCTCTCGGCCGGCCTCGGCGTGAAGGTACAGACGACGAAGCGTTCGGCGAGGAAGGTCGCGTGAACCGACGGCGGCAGGTGGTAGCGATGGCTCATCACCGGCCTGATGTCGCGCCAGTTGAGGCGCACCGGCATCAGCGTCCCCTGCCAGCCGATCGCGTCGAGCGGGTTGAAGGGATAGGTGATGGTCGAGAACAGGCCGCGCCGCTTGACCGTCACCCGCCACGGATCGTCGGTCTGCTGGGCGCGGAACGCATCGTCCATCGCCGGCACGTCGAGAACGCCCGGATCGAACACCGCATGGGTCCCGAGCGGGCCGCGGTCCGGAAGGCGATAGCTGTCGTTGGTCGCCTCGATCAGGAGCGCGGTCATCGACGACGTCGGCGCGATCCGCCATTGCGTGCCCCGCGGGATCACGACGTAGTCGCCTTCGCGGATCGCCAGATGGCCGTAGTCGCAGAAGAGGTGGCCGTCGCCTTCGTGGACGAAGATCAGCTCGTCGCCGTCGCTGTTGCGGACCAGATGGTCCATGGCGCCGGCCGGCCGCCAGTGCCGGATGCTGACATGGTCGTTGTGCAGCACCTCCACCGCGTCCCAGGGTGAGGCCTGGACCGCATTCAGCTTGGCGAGGTCGAAGGCGCGCGGCTTCAAGGGGCCCTCCCACTCGACCCAGCCGGTCGGCGGGTGGCGGTGATACATCTGGGTCGCGGGGCCGAAGAAGCCTTCCTTGCCGATCTCGCGCTCGTAGGTGCCGTCGGGCAGGTCGGCATGGGCCTGGCGCGAGGCGGTGCCCTCGCGGCGAGGGACCGAGATCCAGGTCTTCATCGGGTCAGCACTCCGCGGTTGATCTGGTCCTGCTCCATCGACTCGAAGAGAGCGCGGAAGTTGCCCTCGCCGAAGCCCTCGTCGCCCTTGCGCTGGATGAGCTCGAAGAAGATCGGGCCGATCACGGTCTTGGTGAAGATCTGCAGCAGGATGCCGCCATCCTCGGTCGGCGCGCCGTCGATCAGGATCTTCTCGCGTTTGAGTCGGGCGACGTCCTCGCCGTGGCCCGGCAGGCGCTTGTCGAGCATCTCGTAGTAGGTGTCCGGCACGTCCTGGAGGAACTCGACGCCCCGCTGCTTGAGCCGCTCGACCGCGTCGTAGATGTCCTCGCAGGCGAGCGCTATGTGCTGGATTCCCTCGCCGTTGTAGGCCTGCAGGTACTCCTCGATCTGCGACTTGTCGTCCGACGACTCGTTGATCGGGATGCGGATCTTGCCGCAGGGGCTGGTCATCGCCTTGCTCTTGAGGCCGGTCAGCTTGCCCTCGATGTCGAAGTAGCGGATCTCGCGGAAATTGAAGAGGCGCTCGTAGAACCGCGCCCACTCGTCCATGCGGCCGCGATGCACGTTGTGCGTCAGGTGATCGATCCGGACGAGGCCGACGCCCTTTGCCGCCTGGTCGGCGCCCGGGATCGGCTTGAAGTCGACGTCGTAGATCGAGCGGTCGCCGTAGCGATCGACCAGATAGATGGCGCTGCCGCCGATGCCGCGGATCGCGGGGATGTTGAGCTCCATCGGGCCGACGCGGCTCTCGACCGGCTTGGCCCCGAGCGAGAGCGCCCGTTCGTACGCCTTGGCGGCATCCTCGACGCGGAACGCCATCGCGCAGACGGAAGGCCCATGCACGCGGGCGAAGGACTGGGCGAAGCTGTCGGGCTCGGCGTTGACGATGAAGTTGACGTCGCCCTGGCGGTAGAGCGTCACGTCCTTCGAGCGATGGCGGGCGACGGCGGTGAACCCCATCGAGACGAACAGCCGGCCGAGTGCCTGCGTGTCGCCTGCCGTGTACTCGACGAACTCGAAGCCGTCGGTCCCCATCGGATTCTGGGTCCCTGTCGTCTGGCTCATGTGCGTTACTCCTTGACGGAGAGGGTGGTTGCCCGGATATTAGTTTCAAATGAAACTAATGCCAAGCCCCGCAGGGAAAACACCCGAGGAGCCCGGAAGCCTCATCCTCGAGCGCTTCGTGCCGTACCGGCTCTCGGTGCTCTCCAACACGGTCAGCCGGGCGATCGCGCGCATCTATGCGGATCGCTTCGACCTCTCGATCCCCGAATGGCGGGTGATGGCCCAGCTCGGCCGCCACGGGCGCCTGACCGCGAGCGGGATCGTCGGGCTGACGGCGATGGACAAGGTCCGGGTCAGCCGCGCCGTCTCGCGCCTCATGGCCGCCGGCCGCATTGCCGCCGACGAGGACGAGGCCGACCGCCGCCGCCAGCACCTGACGCTCACCGCCGCCGGCCGCCGCATCTACCGCGAGATCGTGCCCCTGGCGCTGGCGCGGGAGTCGGCGCTCCTGGAAGTCCTGGATCCGAAGGAACGCCAGACCCTCGATCGCCTGCTCGCCAAGCTGCAGCGGCAAGCCGAGAGCCTTGCGCCGCGTGCCGGGGGAGAGGTCGCCGAGCCGGATTGAGGCTTGTCGCCTCGACTGCAATCGCTAGTGTCGTTGGCATGGCTGATTGCCCTCTTAAATATACATCTAGAATCTTCGACTGCGACACCGTCGATGCAGCGAAGCAGATCATCCTGACGGCGCCTTCCGCCGAGGAAACGGAGCGCCACTGGCGCCAGGACACGCCGATCCTCGCGGCGCAGATTGCCGACCACTTGAAGGTGGCGGGGGGGCGGATTCTCGACTTCGGGTGTGGCATAGGGCGATTGGCGAAGCCGCTGATGGCGCTGACTGCCTGCCGCGTGGTCGGGGCCGACATCAGTCAATCGATGCGGCGCATGGCGCTCGACCGCATCCCGTCGCCTCGCTTCGCGGCCATCGCTCCGGAAGACCTGGACGAGCCGTCGATCGGAATGTTCGATGCCGCCTACGCCGCCCTGGTGATCCAGCATTGCGAGGATCCCGACAAGGAGCTGCGGCGCATCCATGGCCGACTGAAGCCGGGCGGACGCTTCGTCCTTGTCAATTCGACGCGCCGATGGCTGCCGACCGAACAGGGCTGGGCGAGCGACCGGATCGACGTCCTCGCACTCGCGTCGCACCTCTTCAAGCGCGAGGCGACGTTCGATCCGCCCGGTCACTATCGGCCGGGTGCGGATGAGTTGCATTACGGAGTCGTCTTCGTGCCGCGATGATCGGCACGACTGCGGCCCAGCGCCTCGTCGTCGCGTGCTGCCCGGGGCTCGAATCCGTGGGGCAGCCGTGTCGGATCGCGGCGATAGACGCCGGCCAGGCTTTCGCAAGCCGTTCCAGGCGCCGCTGGTCGGCCGGATGACGCAGTCGATGCCGCCCCGAGACGGAGCCGCTTCGACGGAGGCTGACCGCACGGCGCGCGCCTTGCGGCGTTCCGCGGCTCGATCCTGCCCTGTGCATAACTTCGGTGGAGATGGCGGCCGGCCCCTTGCCCCGCCCCCGTCCGGCCCTGATATAAAGACGTTGAGAGGTTGGTGGTGGACGGGCTCCTCGCCAACTCGGTCAGGTCCGGAAGGAAGCAGCCGTAACGAGTTTCGGCCCGGGTCGCCGTCCAGCCTCTCACCCGACTTTCTTCAAGCGGCTCAAAGGGAAACCCGGCCGGAAGCATGTCCGACGCGACCCCGACCGCAGCCCAGCCCTACCGCGTTCTCGCGCGCAAGTACCGGCCCGCCACCTTCGCCGAGATGATCGGCCAGGAGGCGCTGGTACGGACCCTCTCCAATGCCTTCGTCTCGGGCCGCATCGCGCACGCCTTCGTGCTGACCGGGGTGAGGGGCGTCGGCAAGACCACGACCGCCCGTATCATCGCGCGTGCGCTCAACTGCGTCGGGCCGGACGGTACCGGCGGGCCGACGATCAGCCCCTGCGGCGTCTGCACCCACTGCACGGCGATCGCCGAGGACCGGCACGTCGATGTGCTGGAGATGGACGCCGCCAGCCGCACCGGCGTCGGCGACATAAGAGAGCTGCTCGACGGCGTGCGCTACAAGCCGGTCTCGGCCCGCTACAAGGTCTACATCCTCGACGAAGTGCATATGCTGTCGACGCCGGCCTTCAACGCGCTGCTGAAGACGCTGGAAGAGCCGCCGCCGGACGTGAAGTTTATTTTCGCGACCACCGAGATCCGCAAGGTGCCGGTCACGGTGCTGTCGCGCTGCCAGCGCTTTGACCTGAAGCGCATCGAGCTCGCCGAGCTCGCCGCCTACCTCGGCAACATCGCGACAAGGGAAGGCATCGAGGCCGAGCCCGGCGGGCTGCGGCTGCTCGCGCGTGCCGCCGAAGGCTCAGCGCGCGATGCACTCTCCCTGCTGGACCGCGCGATCGCGCTCGGCGGCTCCGAGAAGGTCGCGGAGGCCGAAGTCTCCGAGATGCTGGGCCTCGCCGATCGCGGCCAGCTGATCGACCTATTCCAGGCGTCGATGGAAGGCCGCATCGCAGACGCGCTCGACATCGTCGGCAAGATGTATCGGGTCGGCGCCGACCCCTCGCAACTGGTTCAGGATCTACTGGAGTTCACCCATCTGGTGAGCCGCCTCAAGCTGGCGCCGGAGGCCGCCGCCGATCTCGGCCTTGCCGAGATCGAGTCGACGCGTGGCAAGGAGCTCGCGGCCAAGCTTGGCGTGCCGTCGCTGACGCGCGCCTGGCAGATGCTGCTGAAGGGCCTCGCCGAAGTGCAGCAGGCGGAATCCTCGCTGCCGGCGCTCGAGATGGTGCTGATCCGGCTCGCCCATGTCGCCGACCAGCCGACGCCGGGCGAGCTCGTCCGCCGTCTGCAGGCGGCGCCCGCTCAGGCGTCTGCGCCAGCGGCGCCGACACGGCCCGGCGGAGGCGGCGGTGCGCGTGCCGCGGTCGGTGGCGCGCCCGTCGTGGCGCTCGCGGCCCAGGCCGCGCCGGCCATGGCGCCGATGCCGGCGACCTTCGAGGCGATCGTCGCGCTGTTCGCCGAACGCCGCGAGGCGCTGATCCAGGCGCAGCTCGAATCCTATGCGCGCGTCGTCAGGATCGAGCCCGGTCGGCTCGAGATGCGGCTCGACCCGGGCGCGTCGTCGGACCTGGCCAACAAGGTCGGCAGCCTGCTCTCGCAATGGACCGGCCAGCGTTGGTTCGTCAGCCTCTCGACCTCGGAAGGCGAGAAGACGCTGACCGAGAAGCGCGAGGCGGCGGAGCTCGATCGCTTCGAGCGCGCGCGATCGTTGCCATTGGTCCAGGCGGCGCTTGGTGCCTTTCCCGGTGCCGAGATCGTTGCCGTCCGCGACCTCGATGAAGAACCTCCCGCGGTGGCCGAGGAGCCGCCGCCGGACGATGGAGACATGGACGCATGAATATCGCGAAGATGATGAAGCAGGCCCAGCAGGCCCAGTCGAAGATGCAGGAGCTTCAGGCGAAGATCGCCCAGCAGGAAGTCACCGGTCAGTCCGGCGCCGGCATGGTCAAGATCACGATGACCGGCGGCGGCGAGATGCGGCAGGTGAAGATCGATCCGTCGCTGGTGGTGCCAGCGGACGTCGAGGTGCTCGAGGACCTGATCGTCGCCGCCTGCAACGACGCCAAGACCAAGGCCGACGAGATGCAGAAGAAGGCGATGGCCGAGGTGATGGGCGGCATGGGCCTGCCCCCCGGCATGAAGATGCCGTTCTGAGGCCTAGCTATTTGAGGACTAGCTATTTGAGGATTGCCGTTTGACCCTCAACTCCGGTGCCGCGATCGAGCGGCTGATCCGTCTGCTCGCCAAGCTTCCGGGATTGGGCCCGCGCTCCGCGCGCCGCGTGGCGCTGCACCTGATCAAGCGGCGCGAGAGCCTGATGCTCCCGCTGGTCGAGGCGATCGAGGCGACCGCCAACGAGGTCCGCACCTGCTCGGCCTGCGGCAACCTCGACACCTCCGATCCTTGTGCGATCTGCGCCGACGAGAGGCGCGACGCCGGCACGCTCTGCGTGGTCGAGGAGATCGCCGATCTCTGGGCGCTGGAGCGTGCGCATGCGTTCAAGGGCCGCTATCACGTGCTCGGCGGTACGCTCTCGGCGCTGGACGGCATCGGCCCCGAGGATCTCGGCATTGGTCGTTTGGTCGAGCGGGTGAAGGGCGGGGCGGTGCGCGAGGTGATCCTCGCGACCAACGCCACGGTCGAGGGGCAGACGACGGCCCACTACATCGCCGACAAGCTCAACGGATCGGGCGCCCAGGTGACCCGGCTCGCGCATGGCGTGCCGCTTGGCGGCGAGCTCGACTACCTGGATGACGGCACGCTGACGGCCGCGCTCAAGGCGCGCCGGCCTGCCTAGCGAGAGCCAGCTAAAGGAAGGACGCCTACGCGCGCTTCAGCGCACGTAGACGTGGACTTCGGTGTTCTGGGCCTGAGTCGAGGTCGTGGACGAGAGCTGCACGCGCGTCGCCGGCAGCCCCATCTCGGTCAGCGAGCGCAGCACCGACTCGGCGTTGCGCTTGGCGTTGGCCGAGTTCAGCGTCACCTGGGCCGCGTTGCCGCGGGACGGGCTGACCGCCACGAGGTCGAAGGCGGCGTCGGGCCGGCGCTCGAGCGCGCGGCTGACTGCCGTGTAGAGCGCCTGCTGATAGTCGACGCGGGCGCGGTCGAAGCGGATGACGACCAGCGGGCGGCGCCCATCGGTCATGGCGGCGCCGGCCGAGGCGGCCATCGGCGCGGAGGCCGGTATCGGCGCCGCGGAGGCGAAGGCGCGGTTGCCGAGGCCCTGGCCCAGCAACTCGCCGTTCTTGATGCCGACCGACAGCGAGGCGAGGTTGCTGCGCTCGCTGTTGAGGTAGGCGGTCTGGCGCTGCAGGTCGCCGTTGAGCTCGTTCAGGATGCGGTCGAGGGCGACCACGGTCCGGTTGACGTCGTCTTCCAGGGTGGCGAGGGCCCGGTGGTCCTCGTCGACGGCGCCGGCGAGGCCATAGGTCGCGCGGGCGGCTTCCAGCATGAAGGCGGCGAGCGAGGAGTCGGCGGCGACCCGGGTCGACAGCGAGTTCATGTTCGCGATGTCGAGGTTGAGCGTGTCGAGCTGGGCCTGCGCCTGGGCCCACTGCTGCTGCAGGATGGGGTTGCCCGGCGTGGTGCCGACCTGGAGGCGGGCCTGGACCGCGGCGACCGTGCCGTAATAGGCGGCGGCGTTCTGGGCGGTGGTCACCCGGATGGCCTGGAGATCGGCGGTATGCTGGTTGATCGAGCCCTGGAGGCGGCCGAGGTCGCCGCGCATCTGCGCAACCTTGGCGCCGACGAAGGTGTTCGAGGGCTGAGCCGGAGCTTGGCTGACCACGGTCTGGGTAGTCATGACCGCCGGCTGCAGCGACTGCTGAGAGCGGAGCTCGGTCTGGGACGGCGGAATATCGACCCTGACGGCCTGCCGGGACGAGTCACCCGAAAGCGACGGCCAGAGCGCGTCCGAGGTGAACGAGCACCCGGAGAGTAACAGCGCGCCGACAAGGCCGGGGCTGACGAATTTCATGAAGCCGCTTTGCATCTCGGACCCAGTCTTTATCTGACTTCTTGCCCCCGGGCACCGGCGCAGTGCAGCTGACACCGCGTCGCCCCCACCGCGTGACCGCTGGCTAACCACTTAATTTTGCGGCGATACTACCGAAAGCTCCTAGGGGTCACAAGCCGCTTTTTCCCAGGCTGCGCCACGCTTTGCCTTACGCTTCTCAATCCGCCGCTGAAATCGCTCAATAAGCTTGCCATGGCTTGAGGCCGCCTGTAGTTTCCGCGGCCTCTGACGACCCGCGCGCCCGTAGCTCAATTGGATAGAGCATCTGACTACGGATCAGAAGGTTAGGAGTTCGAGTCTCTTCGGGCGCGCCAGTCTTTCTCCGACGACAACGAGATGTTGCCCAACGGCAACACTACCGTGGCAACGGCGCCGCGGCCCGGTCCGCTGTCGATCCGAAGCCGTCCCCCCAATAGCTCGGTGAACGATCGGGCCAGCGGCAGCGCCAGGCCGGCCTCGCGGGCCTTGGTGGTCAGCACGCTCCCGGCGGCTCCGAACGGCTCGAGTGCCTGCCGGATCTCTTCCCGCGACATGCCCGGGCCGCTGTCGGCGACCTTTAGGGAGAGCACCGCGTCGGTGGCGGTGGCGACGATCCGGACGGAGCCGTCCTCGGGCGTCGACCGGATCGCATGGCCGACCAGGTTCAGCAGGATCTGGCTGAGCACGCGGCGGTCGCTCAGCAGCGCCGGCAGGTTCGGTGCGAGGTCGACGGTGAGCGAGATCCGCCGGGCCTCGGCCTCGGGTCCGAGCTGGCGACGGACATCGGCGACGATCTCGACCGGCGACACCAGCCGCTGGTCCATCTTCCAATGGCCAGCCGAGACGCGGACGAGGTCGAGGATGCTGCTGATCGTCGCCAGCAGGTGCTCGCCGGACCTGTGGATGTCGGCGACGTACTGCCCGTAACGCGGGCTCCCGAGCGGCCCGAAGGCCTCCTGGCCCATGATCTCGGCGAAGCCGATCACGGCGTTGAGCGGCGTCCTCAGCTCATGGCTCATATGCGCGAGGAAATGCGACTTGGCTCGATCGGCGGCTTCGGCCGCGACATGCGCCGCGGCGAGCTGGGTCAGCTGGCGCTCGATCACCAGGAAGGCGCCGATGACGGTGGCGGCGAAGACCAGGGCCAGGGCCAGCGTGCCGTTGCGCGACAAACGCCAGGGGGCGAGCGCCGTATCCCGATCGACTTCGACCGCGACCAGCACCGGCCAATGCTCGAGCCGGGCGTAGCTGACGATCCGGCCACGGCTTTCGCTTTCGGCGCGGAACGTGCCCGCAGGCGCCGCCGCGACATGCTCCATCAGCGGATCGTCGGCATCGAGCTTCTGTCCGGCCTCGATGCCTTCCGGAGAGCGCGCCAGGGTCGTGCCGTCGAGAAGATGCGCCGAGACCGATAGCGGCTCGAGCGACCGGTAGAGATCGATCAGGTGGTCGGCCATCAGCCCGGCGACGACGATGCCATCGAAGCCGCCGGATCGTGTCTCGATCCGGCGGCTGATCGGAACGACGACGAGCCCGCTCGGGCGAGAGACGACCGGCGCCGACACCAGGAGTCCGGGTGTGCGCTTGGCCCGGTGATGGATGAAGTAGGGCCGGTCGACCAGGCTTCCCGGCATCGCGGCTTCCTCGCGGGCGCCATTGGTGACGCGTCCGTTCGCGTCGACGACGAGCAGGTTCACGAACGGGCGTCCGCTGGCGATCTGTGCCGCGAGACGGGCGCGGAGTCCCGGACGGGTGCGGTCGATCGAGAGCATCGCCGAATCCGGAGTCTCGTCGAGGCCTTTCAGGTTGGCGTCGGCGAGATCGAAGATGCGTTCCAGATGCGCCTTGAGCGCGGTCGCGGCGAGACGCGTGCGCTCCTCGGTCCGCGACAGCTCGTCTGAACGTTCGCTTGCGATCTGCCAGCCCGCGGCGAGGGCGACGAGCAGGTTGAGCGCGATCGCGAACAGCCAGACCCGGCGCGGATGCCGGCTGAGCCCCAGGGCCGGCGGACGCCAGAAGCCCCGGCGTTGGGGCCGGGGCTTGGGGCTCGTCGCGATCGCGTCGGTAATCGGCAGTGCCGACATGAACCAGCCTGAGGAAAGAACACGTTCTCAGGCTGCAATGTCGGGGATCGAGGGGTTAAACGTCCTGGCGATTAGTGTAACGCGATGTAAGAAGCGGTGTGGTTGTACGCGCGTTCAGGCCTTGGGTGGCCGGACGATGTTGTCGAGCGGCTCGCCACGGGCGAGGTGGTCGAGATTGGCGGCGATCTGGCCCGCCCGCCGGCGCCGCATCCCCGTCGTCCATCCCGAGGAATGGGGCGTCAGGATCACGTTCGGCAGCTTGTGGAAGGGGTGCCGGGACGGCGGCGCCTCCGGATTGGCGGCGCTCGGATAGCTCCACCAGACGTCGATGATGCCGCCGCCGATCCGGTTCTCGGCCAGCGCTGCGTAGAGCGCGTCCTCGTCGATGACGGCGCCGCGCGCGACGTTGACGATGACGCCGGTGCCAGCGCTGCGTAGAGCGCGTCCTCGTCGATGACGGCGCCGCGCGCGACGTTGACGATGACGCCGGTCGGCTTCATGCGCCCGAGCAGCGCCGCGCCGACCAGCCCCTTGGTCTCGGCCGACAGCGCCGTCGTCACCACGACGAAGTGGCACTCGGCGAACATTCTGCCCTTATCCTCCCACGGCACCATCGCATCGACGCCCTTCGGCGCTGCCTTGAGCGGAGAGCGGTTGCAGCCGACGACCTTGGCGCCGAGGGCGTGCGCCCTCTCGGCGACCGCCTTTCCGATGCGACCGAGGCTCAGCACGCCGACGGTCTTGCCATCGATCTCGTCGTGATGGGCGAGGTTGGCCCGGTCGGTATGCCGCATGAAGCCCTTGTCGAGCTCGCGCGAGAGCCTCGGGAATTCGTGGCACCAGGCCATCATCGCCATCACCACGTATTCGCCGATCGCGCCCTCGTGCCCGAAGGCGTTGCAGACGGTGGCCTGCGCGGGAACCGAGGCCATGTCGACGGCGTCGGTGCCGGCACCGGCGACCTGAACCAGCTTCAGCTTCGGTGCCGGCGGCATCTGCGCGTTCCAGCCGATCGGCGAGACCATGTCGGCATCGGCGAGCGCCGCCTTCAGCTCTTCCTGGCTGAAGCCGTCGGGGAGCGACGTGATGGTCCACGGCGTCTTCACCTGGGCGGCGATGTCCTCGGCGTAGCCGGTGACCAGGGTTCCGAGGAGGACGGCCTTCATGAAGATGCTCCGGAGAAAAGGGCCGCCCGACGATTGACGACTTCGCCGTCGCCGACAAGTCTTTCCGGCCGGCGCCCGAAACTCAGGCGGGCCTGGCGACGATGCCCTTGTCGTGGAGGCCGCCGATCGCTGCCGCGCTGAGGCCCAGCACCTCGGCGAGGATCTGGTCGGTGTGCTCGCCGAGTCCGGGCGCGCGGACCGGGGCCGAGCGCGGCGCCGCGCCGAAATCGAGCAGCGATCCCGGCGTCAGCATCCGGCCGATCCCCGGCTGATCGACCTCGCCGAACAGCGGATTGGCGAGCGAGCAGCGGGGATCGTTTGATACCAGCTCGCCGAAGCTCTGGTAGCGCTCGAACAGCACGCCCTTGTCGTTGAACACGCGCGCGACCTCGTCGTAGGGGCGATCCCCGATCCAGTCGCCGACCAGCGGGTTCAGCGTGTCGCGCGCGGCGAAGCGGTCGCCTTCCTTCTTGAAGTCGAGCCCGAGGGTCTTCTCGACCGCGGCGATCTTCTCGGCTGCGCCCGTTGCCTCGACCACCGCGCGCCATTGCCGGTCGGTCAGCGCCACGATCATCACGCGCGACCCGTCGGAGCAGGCGAAGTCGCGGCCGAAGGCGCCGTATAGATCGTTGCCGACGCGCGGCCGGTCGACGCCGTTGACCTGCACCTCGGCGAGGATGCCGAGATGCCCCAGCATCGCCAGCGCCGAGTCCATCAGCGAGAGGCGGACGAGCTGGCCCTTGCCGGTGAGGCGGCGGTGGCGCTCGGCGGCGAGCAGGCCGAACGCAGCTGAAAGGCCGGTCGCGATGTCCCAGGACGGCAGCACGTGGTTGATTGGGCCCTCCGCGTTCTCGGGTCCCGTCGCCAGCGGAAAGCCGGAGGCGGCATTGACCGTGTAGTCGACGGCGGTCGCGCCATCGGGCTGGCCGCGGATCGCGACCATCACCAGATCCTCGCGCTTCTTCCTCATCGCCTCATAGGAGAGCCAGCCCTCGGCCGGGAAGTTGGTGAGGAAGAGACCGTTGCCGGGACCGGGCGCCGCGACCAGCGCCTGGATCAGCTCGCGGCCCTCGGGCTTCCTGATGTCGACCTGGATCGAGCGCTTCCCCTTGTTGAGGCTCGCCCAGTAGAGGCTTTTGCCCTCCGGCGTCACCGGCCAGCGCTTGCGGTCGAGCCCGCCGCCGATCGGATCGAAGCGGATCACCTCGGCGCCGAGTTGCGCCAGCGTCATGCCGGCGAGCGGGGCTGCGACGAAGGCCGAGCCTTCGATGACGCGGAGATCGGAGAGAAGGCCCGCCATCAGAGCCAGCGCTTGTGGCGGAAATAGAGGAAGGGCAGCACCGCCGACAGGGCCATCAGGGCGAGCGCCAGCGGATAGCCGAACGTCCAGTCGAGCTCCGGCATGTGGTGGAAGTTCATGCCGTAGACGCTGGCGACCAGCGTCGGCGGCATGAAGGCGACAGCGGCGATGGTGAAGATCTTGATGATGCCGTTCTGCTCGATGTCGATCATCCCGAGCGTCGCGTCCTGCAGGAAGGCGATCTTGTCGGCAAGGAAGGTATCGTGATCGGAGAGCGACTGCACGTCGCGTGTCATGGTCTCGATCCGTGCCCTGGCCTGGGGCGAGCACGCCGGATGCGTCGAAAGGAACAGCAGCAGGCGGGTCAGGCCGAGCACGCTCGCCCGCGCCTTGCTGGCGAGATCGCCGGCACGGCCCACACGCTTGAGGATCTCGTTGAGCGCACCGCCCACGTGCGGCTTGCCGGCCGGCGTCCGGAAGATGTCCGCAGAGATCGCGTCGACGTCGGAAGTCGCGCCCTCCATGATGTCGGCGAGGCGCTCGACAACCTGCTCGAGCAGCCCGATCAGGGCCTGCTCGGGGCTCGCGGCGAGATCCGGCTGACGCTGAATGCGGCGGATGAAGCGGATGAAGGGCTGCGGGTCGACGTAGCGCAGCGTCACTAGAACCGGCGACGTCAGGATGAAGGTGACGCTGGCGATTTCCGGCTCGGTCGCCGCCTTGCTGAGCACGGGCAAGGTCATGAACAGCGCGCCGTCCTCGACGTAGAGGCGGCTCGACTCCTCGATCTTCTTCATCTCCTCGCGGGTCGGGACGTCGATCTCGAGAAGCCGCTCGACGCTCTCGGCCTCCTCGGGCGTCGGCTCGAGCATGTCGATCCAGACCGTGCCCGGCGGGATCCCCGCCGGCAGGCCGCTGGCCTCGACCTGCCGGATCTGATCGGCATCGCGTCGATACAAGAAGAGCAAGCGTCCCTCCGCCGGCGTACGGCCCCGTGAACCGTCATTCTAGACGATGGTTGCTTGACGCTGTTTGTCCAGCTGGGCACCATTTCGTCGAATGCCGCATTCAAGCGGTCGAAAGACAGGGGCTTCCAGATGAAATCGATCCTCGCCGCCGCCGCCGCCGCCGCGACCATGCTCCTGGCCGGTCAGGCCTCCGCCCAGTCGACCAAATGGGACCTCCCGGCCGGATATCCGCCGGGAAACTTCCACACCAAGAACCTCGTCCAGTTCGCCGACGACGTGAAGGCCGCGACCGGCGGGAAGCTCGAGATCACCGTCCACCCCGGCGCGTCGCTGTTCAAGGTGCCGGAGATCAAGCGCGCGGTGCAGACCGGGCAGGCGCAGATCGGCGAGCTGCTGATGGTGGTCCTCGAGAACGAGGATGCCTTCTTCGGCATCGACAACGTGCCCTTCCTCGCGACATCCTTCGCCGAGTCGAAGAAGCTCTGGCAGGTCACGCGTGCCGGCACCGAGAAGCGCCTCGCCGCGCAGGGTATGCATGTCCTTTACGCCGTCGCCTGGCCTCCGCAAGGCTTCTACTCGCCGAAGACGCTGGAGAAGATCGAGGACCTGAAGGGCCTCAAGTTCCGCTCCTACGGTGCCTCGGCCGACCGCATGGGCGAGCTGTCGGGCATGCAGGTGACGACCATCCAGGCCGCGGAGCTGGGCCAGGCCTTCGCCACCGGCCGCGTGAACGCGATGATCTCGTCGGGTGCCACCGGCTACGACACCAAGCTTTGGGAATTCACGAAGTTCTTCTACGACGTTCAGGCGTGGCTTCCGAAGAACATGATCTTCGTGAACGACAAGGCCTGGTCGTCGCTCGATGCCGCTACCCGCGATGCCGTCACCAAGGCAGCCGCCGCCGCCGAGACCCGGGGCTGGGCCGAGAGCGAGAAGCTGACCAATTTCTATCTCGAGGAATTCAAGAAGAACGGCATGACCGTCGGCGCGCCGAGCCCGGCACTCAAGGACGGCTTCAAGAAGATCGGCGACGAGCTCACCAAGGATTGGCTGAAGCGCGCCGGGCCGGACGGACAGGCGGCGATCGACGCCTTCCGCAAGGGTTGACCGGTCGAAGCCAAGAGGAAGTTCCGGGGGATGAGGGCCGCGCTCGATCGCGTGTATGACGGCTGCGCCTATGCGGCGGGGTTGTTCATGATCCTGATCCTGATCTTCACGCTGCTCGGCGTGGCGGGCGGGATCTTCGACTTCTACGTCCGCGGCACCGATGCCTTCGCCGGCTATTGCATGGCGGCGCCATCCTTCCTCGCGCTCGCGCATACCTTCCGCAAGGGCGAGCACATAAGGGTGACGCTGATCCTGCAGCTCTCGGGGCGGCCCAGGCGGTGGCGGAGCCTGGCCTGCCTCGCCGTGGGGGCCCTGCTGGCCGGGGCCTTCGCCGCCTATTCGGTGAAGATGGTCTGGTGGTCCCACGCTCAACGACTCGGCCTCCAACGATCGCGCCGCTCTGGATCCCCTATCGGCATGGCGCTGGGCGGGGCGGCCTCGTGCTGCTCTCGTCGCCATGCTGGATGAGCTGATCCAGGTGGCGCAGGGCAAGGACCCGCGGCACCGGCTGCCGGCGACGAGCCGGCGCACGTCGAGTAGCGGCGATGGAACAGATCCTCATCTCGGTCTTCCTGATCGTCGCTCTTCTGGTCGTGCTCGCCGGCGGGCTCTGGATCGGTCTCGGTCTGATGGCGACCGGATGGATCGCGATGGAGCTGTTCACGGCCAGGCCGGCCGGCGATGCGATGGTCACGACCATCTGGGGGGCCTCGTCGAGCTGGACGCTGACCTCGCTGCCGATGTTCATCTGGATGGGCGAGATCCTGTTCCGCACCAAGCTCAGCGAGAACATGTTCCTGGGATTGTCGCCCTGGATGCAGCGGCTGCCGGGCCGGCTTCTGCACACGAACATCGTCGGCTGCACGATCTTCGCGGCGATCTCGGGCTCGTCGGCGGCGACCTGCGCCACGATCGGCAAGATGACGATCCCGGAGCTCCGCAAGCGCGGATACCCCGAGGAACTGATCGTCGGCACGCTGGCCGGTGCCGGCACGCTGGGCCTGCTCATCCCGCCCTCGATCATCATGATCGTCTACGGCGTCGCCGCCGACCAATCGATCGCCCAGCTGTTCATCGCCGGCGTCATTCCCGGGCTGATGCTGTCGGCCCTGTTCATGGCCTATGTCGTGATCTGGGCGCTGCTCAAACCGTCGCTCGTGCCGAAGCCCGACGACATCCCGCGCTTCCTCGACAAGATCTACGCCGGCCGCCACCTGATCCCGTCGGTGTTCCTGATCGTGATGGTCCTGGGCTCGATCTACGCCGGCATCGCGACCGCGACCGAGGCGGCGGCGATGGGCGTCGTGGGCGCGCTGTTCCTCTCGGCGGTCCAGGGATCTCTCACGCGCGAGACCTTCCTTTCGAGTCTGCTCGGGGCGACGCGGCTGTCCTGCATGATCGCGCTGATCCTGGCCGGCGCGGCCTTCCTGACCCTGGCGATGGGCTATACCGGGCTACCGCGGAAGCTGGCGGAGTGGATCAGCGCCCAGGGGCTGTCGCCTTATGCCCTGATCGCCGTCCTTACCGTCTTCTACATCGTTCTCGGCTGCTTCCTCGACGGCATCTCCATGGTCGTCCTGACCATGGCGGTGGTCCTGCCCATGATCCAGCAGGCGGGGATCGATCTCGTCTGGTTCGGCATCTTCATCGTGCTGGTGGTCGAGATGGCCCAGATTACGCCGCCGGTCGGCTTCAACCTCTTCGTGCTCCAGGGCATGACCGGGCACCAGATCACCTATATCGGCCGGGCTGCCCTCCCGCTATTCCTGCTGATGGTCGTTGCCGTCGTCATGATCACGGTCTGGCCCGAAATCGTCACCTTCCTGCCCCAGAGAATGCTGCGCGGCTGACGCATTCTGCTAAAGTCGCCGAAACCGTCGTCGGACGTGAAATGACTGGTTCGGGAAGGACCCGGGGGAAACGCCCCATCGGGTGGTTCGTGCTCATTCTCACCGCCCTTGTCGCGGGGATGACGGCTGCCTCCAGTCAGGAGCTTCGCTTCTTCCGTCTCGGCCTCGGCCCCTCCAACGGCACCGCCTATCCGATCGGCGAGCTGATCGCCGGCGCGATCTCCAATCCGCCCGGCAGTCGCGAATGCGAGAAGGGCGGGAGCTGCGGCGTGCCGGGCCTGATCGCTGTCGCGCAGTCGACGGCTGGATCGGTCGGCAACGTCGAGGCAATCGGCAAGGGCGGGCTCGACGGTGCCATCACCCAGGCCGACGTCGCCTTCTGGGCCTATTACGGCGCCGGCATCTACACGCCGGGCGGCGCGATCCGCGAGCTTCGCGCTGTCGCCAACCTCTATCGCGACTCGATTCACCTCGTGGCGCGCGCCGACGCCAATGTCGGCACCGTCGCCGACCTCAAGGGCAAGCGCGTGGCGATGGGCGAGCCGGGGTCCGGCACCCTGGTCGACGCGCAGCTGATCATCCGCGCCTTCGGCCTCAAGGAGGCCGACATGCGGCCGGCCTATCTCAAGACCGACCTGGCGATCGACCAGATGGTCGAGGGCAAGCTGGATGCGCTGTTCCTGGTCGGATTGGCGCCGAGCCCGGAGATCGCCGAGCTCGCCGAGCGGCTGCCGATCAAGCTGGTGCCGATCACCGGCGCCGAGCTCGAGGAACTGCGCAAGACCACTCCGTTCTTCGTCGAGACGGCGATTCCCGGCGGCCTCTACAACGGCGCCGACCAGCCGACGCCGACCCTCGGCATCGGGGCGCTTCTCGTCGCCTCGGCGCGCGTCTCGGACGACGTGGTGTATGGCATGACCCGGGCCCTCTGGCACAAGTCGACGCGGACGCTTCTGGACGGCAATCCGATGGGCAAGCGCATCCAGCTCGAATCGGCGCTGCAGGGCGTGCCGATCCCGCTACACGCGGGCGCCGAGAAGTACTACCGCGAAAACAAGATGATGGACTGACTTGCCCGGCGCCGTTCGCGCTTGTAGGTAGCGTCGCTCCAGACGTCGCGGAGCCAATCCCATGAGCCTCGATCTCGTCCGCCCTATCCGGGCGCTTCTCTCCGTCTCCGACAAGACGGGCCTCGTCGAACTCGGGCGCGCGCTTAGCGCCCGCAAGGTCGAGCTGCTGTCGACCGGCGGCACCGCCAAGGCGCTCGCCGATGCCGGCCTCCAGGTGATCGAGGTTGCCGATTACACCGGATCGCCGGAGATGCTGGACGGGCGGGTGAAGACGCTGCATCCGAAGGTGCATGGCGGGCTGCTCGGCCGGCGCGATCTCGCCGACCATCAGGCGCAGATGAAAACCCATGCGATCCCGCCGATCGACATCCTGGTGGTGAACCTCTACCCGTTCGAGCAGACGGTCGCCGCCGGCAAGCCCTTCGCCGACTGCATCGAGAACATCGACATCGGCGGGCCGGCGATGATCCGCTCGGCGGCGAAGAACCATGACGCCGTCGTCGTGATGACCGATCCCGCGCAATATGCCGAGCTCACGGCCGAGCTCGACGCGCATGACGGCCGGACCACGCTCGCGTTCCGCCGCCGCTTCGCCGGCCAGGCCTATGCGCGCACCGGCTCCTACGATGCGGCGATCTCGTCGTGGATGGCGGGTGAACGCAAGGAGACCTTCCCCGATCGCCTCGTCGTCGCGGGCAGGCGCGTCGAGGTGCTGCGCTACGGCGAGAACCCGCATCAGGAAGCGGCGTTCTACGTCACCTCGGAAAAGCGTCCGGGCGTCGCGACCGCGCGGCAGGTTCAGGGGAAGGAGCTCTCGTACAACAACCTCAACGACACCGATGCGGCTTACGAGCTCGTCGCCGAGTTCGAGAAGCCGGCGGTCGTGATCGTCAAGCACGCGAACCCCTGCGGTGTGGCCGTCGCCGATACTCTGGCCGAGGCCTATCGCCGCGCCTTCGCGGCAGATCCGGTCAGCGCCTTCGGCGGTATCGTCGCTGCCAACCGTCCGCTCGACGCCGAGACGGTCGAGGCGATCGGCAAGCTCTTCGCCGAGGTGATCATCGCGCCGGATGCCGACAAGGCGGCGTTGGCCGGGCTCGAGAGGAAGACGCAGCTTCGCCTGCTGCTCGCGGGCGGCGTTCCAGACCCCCGCCAGCCGGGCCTTCTGGTGAAGTCGCTGGCGGGCGGCCTTCTCGTGCAGAGCCGCGATACCGGCCATACCGCCGCCGGCGACGTGAAGGTCGTGACCAAGCGCGCGCCGACCGCGAAGGAGATGACCGATCTCCTCTTCGCCTTCACCGTCTGCAAGCACGTGAAGTCGAATGCCATCGTGCTCGCGCGCGACGGACGTACCGCGGGCGTCGGTGCCGGCCAGATGAGCCGTGTCGATTCCGCAAGGTTGGCCGGGATGAAGGCGAAGGAGATGGCCGAGGCGGCCGGCGAGAAGGAAAGCCGCGCCATCGGCTCGGTCGTCGGCTCGGATGCGTTCTTCCCGTTCCCCGATGGCCTCATCGCCTGCGCCGAGGCAGGCGCTACCGCGGTCATCCAGCCGGGCGGCTCGAAGCGCGACGACGAGATCATCGCCGCCGCCGACGAGCGCAACATGGCGATGGTCTTCACCGGCAAGCGCCACTTCCGCCACTAGCCGGCCCTTGCGGCATTAACCTTTGGCGGTCGCTTTCAAGGCGTGGGCGACCGCCTTCCGCATCACCGACGGCAGCGCTTCGCCGCCGAGCATCTCGACCGCGATCCAGAACCCGTCGAGTCCTTTGGGCTCGGCGATGCGTGCGGTCATCACGGTCAGCTCAAGATGGAAATGCGTGAAGGTGTGCCGCACCATGCCGGGCAGCGTCCGCCAGGGAGCGGGCGCGGGCGCCAGCGTCATCATCTCGTCGATCGCGTAAGGTTCGGTGCGCCACTCCGTGGTGGGAAGCTCGGTCATGCCGCCGAGCAGACCCTCGTCTGGGCGCCGGCGCAGCAGCACCGAGCCGTCGGTTCGCGTGGCGAAGTAGACGACGCCGCGCCGTGTCGGTCGCTCGGCCTTCGCGTCCCGTGCCGGCAGCTCCTCGGCGATGCCGCGCGCGCGGGCGCGACAGGGCTCGGCAAGGGGACAAAGGAAGCAGCGCGGCTTCGCCGGCGTGCAGATCGTGGCGCCCAGGTCCATCATCGCCTGGGCGAAGTCGCCCGCGCGCTTCTTCGGCGTGAGTCCGCGGGCGACTTCGGCGAGTCGCTTCTTCGATCGCGGCAGCGGCTCCTCGACCGCGAAGAGGCGGGCGACCACGCGCTCGATGTTGCCGTCGACCGGCATCGCCGCACGGTCGAAGGCGATCGCCGCGATCGCGGCGGCGGTGTAGGGGCCGATCCCGGGCAACTCCAGCAGCTCCGCCTCGGTCGTCGGGAAAGTCCCGTCCGGACGTGCGTCGACAGCCTTGGCGCAGGCGTGGAGGTTGCGGGCGCGGGCGTAATAGCCGAGCCCGGCCCAGGCGCGGAGCACGTCGTCGCGGTCGGCCGCCGCCAGATCGGCGACGGTCGGCCAGCGCTGCAGGAAGTCGAGGAAGTAGGGGGCGACGGTCTTCACCGTCGTCTGCTGCAGCATGATCTCGCTGAGCCAGACCCGATAGGGATCGATGCTCTCTCCGGGTTTCGCGCGCCACGGAAGGTCGCGCCGGTGCCGGTCGTACCAGTCGAGCAGGGCCAGGTTGATCGCGGTCGGGTCCATCGCCGCGCTAATATAGTGGCATGAGCCAGGAAGACGCTCCCCGGCGCGGCGGCATGCGGTCCGTCGGCGCCTCGCTGCCCGCCGCGACCAAGGGCGCGGTCGCCAGGCGCGGCTTCGCCGAGGCCCGTATCCTCATGGATTGGGCGGGGATCGTCGGCGACACGCTGGCCCGCCATACGCTCCCGGACCGTCTGGCCCGGAGCCGCGGCCAGGACGGCGGCGTCCTGCATGTCCGGGTCGCGGGGGCTTTCGCGCTCGAGCTCCAGCACCTCGAGCCCGTGCTGGTCGAACGCATCAATTCGCATTTCGGTCATGCGGCGGTTTCGCGTCTGAAGCTGACCCAGGGGCTGCCTGCCGAGATGACCAAGCCCAGGCGACGCGCGAAGCCGCTCGGGGCTGCGGCCGAAATGCGACTCGCCGAATCCGTCGAGAGAATCGGAGACCCTCGACTCAAGGACGCGCTGGCCCGTCTGGGCCGCGCGATTCTGACAGAAGAGCCAAAGGCTTAACACACCGGCTTTCGTGCCCGGATGCCGGGTCCTATAGTGCCGGCCCGTCGCGAGACGTGGATTTTTGGAAGGATTTTCAGCCTTGTTACGCCGGTCTTTCCTCGTTGCCGCCGCTGCCGCGATCGCCGCTCCAGGCGTGGCGTTCGCCCAAGAGATTTCGCTCGAGAAGGCGCTGGCCGAGCGCGTCATCGGCAAGGCCGATGCGCCGATCACGATCACCGAGTACGCCTCGCTGACGTGTCCACATTGCGCGCGCTTCCACAAGGAGACGCTGCCCAAGATCAAGGCCGCCTACATCGACACCGGCAAGGCGAAGCTGATCTTCCGCGACTTCCCCTTCGATGGCCTGGCGCTCCGCGCCGCGGCTCTTGCCCGCTGCGCTCCGCAGGAGCGCTACTTCGCGGTGGTCGACACCCTGTTCCAGCAGCAGGAGACGTGGAGCCGCGCCAAGGATCCTCTGGCCGCGATCGGCAACATCGGCAAGCTCGCCGGCATGAGCCAGGCGACGGTGGATGCCTGCTTCAAGGACACCAAGCTGATGGACTCGATCGTCCAGATCCGTCTCGACGGCGAGAAGCAGGGCGTCGACTCGACCCCGACCTTCCTCATCGGCGGCAAGAAGATCAGCGGCGCCCAGCCGTTCGAGGAATTCGACAAGCTGCTGAAGTCGCTTCCGGGCGGCGCGTGACGTCTTTCGCTCCCGTTCCTTCGTTCAAGGCTTAAATCATTGCAGTTCGTCAGCCTCCGGCTTTCCGGCTTCAAGTCCTTCGTCGACCAGACCGAAGTTCCGATTCAAGACGGCCTGACCGGCGTCGTCGGACCCAACGGCTGCGGCAAGTCCAATCTCGTCGAAGCGCTCAAATGGGTGATGGGCGAGACCTCGGCGCGCCAGATGCGCGGCGACGAGATGGACGACGTCATCTTCAAGGGCACGTCCTCGCGGCCGACGCGCAACCTCGCCGAGGTCGGGCTGGTGCTCGACAACCAGGCGAAGAAGGCGCCGGCCCTCTTCAACGACGCGGACCAGCTGGAGATCAGCCGCCGCATCGAGCGCGGCCACGGCTCGGTCTACCGTGTCAACGGCAAGGAAGTCCGCGCCCGCGACGTGCAGACGCTGTTTGCCGACGCGGCGACCGGCGCGCATTCGGCGGCGCTGGTGAGCCAGGGCCGCATCACGCAGCTGGTCAACGCGAAGCCGGCGGACCGTCGGCTGCTGCTCGAAGAGGCGGCGGGCATCTCGGGCCTGCATTCGCGGCGCCATGAAGCGGAGCTTCGCCTGCGCGCGGCCGAGCAGAACCTGGCTCGCCTCGAAGACGTGCTGATCGCGCTCGACGGGCAGCTGCACGGCCTCAAGCGCCAGGCGCGCCAGGCGAGCCGCTATCGCAACATCGGCGAGCAGCTCCGCAAGATCGAAGCGCAGCTGGCGCATGTGCGCTGGCAGAAGGTCATGCTGCTGAAGCAGGCCGCCGAGCACGCCTTCGCCGAATCCGAGCGCGACGTCGGCGCGCTGACCGGCGTCGCTGCCGAGGCCGCGACGCGTCAGGCCGAGATCGCCGCAGAGCTGCCGCCGCTTCGTCAGGCCGAGGCCGAGACCGTCCAGCTTCTCGACCAGGCGCGCCGCGCCGAGGCCGAGGTCGCCGCCGAGGAACGTCGCGTCA
The DNA here is from genome assembly GCA_044223515.1 of Alphaproteobacteria bacterium. Lineage (GTDB taxonomy): Bacteria > Pseudomonadota > Alphaproteobacteria > SHVZ01 > SHVZ01 > SHVZ01. The sequence continues at coordinate 18,579 of JBGALV010000039.1, read as the reverse complement.
CCGAGGCGCGTCAGGAAGCCGAGAACCGAAGCCGCGAGATCGCGACCGACATGGGTCGCGAGCAGTCCCTGACCGACGACGCACGGACGAGCCTCTCCCGGCTCGACGAGCTGCGCGGCATGCTCGAAGCCGAGCAGGCCGGCGAGGGCGAAGCGAAGACCGAGGCCGAAGCTCGCCTGCAGAACGCCGCTGCCGTCAGCGAGGCAGGCGAGGCGTTCGTTGCCGAGCGCAGCCAGTCGCAGGCCGCCGCCGAGGCGCGTCAGGCCCAGCTCGACCGCCAGACCCGCGAGTTCGACCAGCGCCTCAATCGCATCCGCCAGGAGATCGAGCAGGTCGCCGCCGAGAAGGCGCGGCTCGAGGAAGAGGCCGGCAGCGAGCGCCAGCTCTCGCTCGCCCTCGACACGGTGCAGGAGGCCGAGGCCAAGGCCGAAGCCGATCGCGTCGCCGCCGAGCAGGCCGAGGAGCAGCGCCAGTCGGCGACCTCCGACGAGGCGCGCCGTCGCGAGACGCTGCAGGGAATCGAGGCCGGGCTCACGCGAATCACGGCTGAGATGTCGGCATTGTCCGAGCTCCTGGCGTCGGGTGCGGCGGGCGATCTGCCGCCGGCCGTCGACGCTCTCCAGGTCGATCCGGGCTACGAGGCGGCGCTGGGTGCCGCGCTCGGCGACGACCTGACCGCGCCGATCGCGGCCGAAGGCCCGATGCGCTGGACCGAGCTTCCGCCGCTCGATGCGGCGCCGTCGCTGCCCGACGGCATCGTGCCGCTTTCCTCTCACGTGCGTGCGCCGGCGGCGCTGGCACGGCGTTTGTCGCAGATCGGCATCGTCGCCGACGCGGCCGAGGCCGAGCGCCTGCTGCCGCTCCTGAAGGCCGGCCAGCGGCTGACCAGCCGCGACGGCGGCCTCTGGCGCTGGGACGGCTTCCTGGTCGCGACCGGTGCGCCGACCGCGGCCGCGGTACGGCTCAAGCAGCGCAATCGACTCGCCGAGCTCGAAGGCGACCGTTCCCGTATCGACGCCCAGCGAGAGGAAGCGGCGACCGCGCTCGGCGCGGCCAAGACCGCTGCCCAGATCGCCAACCAGCACGACCGCGAGGCCCGCGAGGCCGCGCGTCAGAGCCAAGCTCGTGTCGGCGAGGCCCGTCGTGCGGAAGCCGCGCTGCGTCAGCGTCTCGCCGCCGTCACCGCGCGCCTCTCGGCGCTTGAAGAGCGTTCGCAGCGTCTCGTCGCCGACCGTATCGAGAGTGAGACCACGCTCGAATCCGGCCGCGAAGAGCTGGAGCAGCTCGGCGATCTCGATGCCGCACGCCAGGCGCTGACCCAGCGCCGAGCCGAGGTAGCCGAGGCCCGCACCAAGCTGATCGAGATGCGCGGCGCGCGCGATCGCCTGGTCGCCGAGATCGACGCCCGCCGTCGCCGGCTCGAGCAGATCGGCCAGGAGCGCCAGTCGTGGCAGCAGCGCGTCACCGGCGCCGAGGCGCGGGTCGCGGCGCTGCAGGAACGTGCCCAGGCGGTTGCCGCGGAGATCGAGCGGCTGGCGACGCGGCCGGCCGAGCTGCAGGAAGCGCGCGCCCGCGCGCTCGACGACATCCAGAAGGCCGATGCCGCTCGTCGCGAGGCAGGCGACAAGGTCGTCGCCTCCGAGAACGCGCTGACCGAGGCCGATCGTCACCTGAAGCAGGCCGAGCGCGATCTGGCCGAGAAGCGCGAGGCACGGGTCCGGGCCGAAGGCGCGGTCGCCCAGGCGGAAGACACCGTGCAGCGTCTGGTCCAGGCGATCCGCGAGAAGCTCGAATGCGAGCCCGAGCAGGTGCTGGAACAGGCCGACCTTAAGGAAGGCGAGTCGCCCGGGCCTGAAGACGAGCTGGCGAACAAGGAGCAGCGGCTCGTCCGCGAGCGAGAGCAGATCGGTCCGGTCAACCTCCGCGCCGAGGAGGAGATGCGCGAGCTCGACGAACAGATCGCCGGCCTCAAGAACGAGCGCGCCGACCTCGTGCAGGCGATCGCGCGTCTCCGTCACGGCATCGGCGAGCTGAACCGCGAGGGCCGCGAGCGGCTGCTGGCCTCGTTCGACAAGGTCAACACGCACTTCAGCGAGCTGTTCACCCGCCTCTTTGGCGGAGGCCGGGCGTTCCTCAAGCTGACCGATTCCGAGGATCCGCTCGAGGCCGGTCTCGAGATCATGGCGAGCCCGCCGGGCACGAAGCTGCAGGTCCTCTCTCTGATGTCGGGTGGCGAGACGACGCTGACGGCGCTGTCGCTCCTGTTCGCCGTCTTCCTGACGAACCCGGCGCCGATCTGCGTGCTGGACGAGGCGGACGCCGCGCTCGACGATTCCAACGTCGATCGCTTCTGCTCTCTCCTCGAGGACATCGGCAAGTCGACCGGCACGCGGTTCCTGGTGATCACGCACCACCGCATGACGATGTCGCGCATGGACCGCCTCTACGGCGTCACCATGGCCGAGCGCGGCATCTCGCAGCTGGTGGCGGTCGACCTCCGCGAGGCCGAGCGGCTCACGCGAGCCTAGTCGATCCGCCCTCAGTCAATTCGACAGGCTTCCTCGAAGCCGAGGCGCGGGTTGCGCGGGAAGAGGCTCGCCGGATCGCCGCGGCCGATGTTGCAGAGGAAGTTCGACTTCCAGCGCCCGTCCGGGAAGAAGGCGGCGTCGACCTTGGCGTTGTCGAAGCCGCTCATCGGACCGCAGTCGAAGCCGGCCGCCCGCGCCGCCAGGATGAAGTAGGCGCCCTGCAGCGAGCCGTTGCGGAGCGCGACCATGCCCGTCGTCTGCTCCTTCGCTTCGCCCGCGAACCAGCTGCGCGCCGTCTGATCGTGCGGGAAGAGCCTGGGCAGCAGGTCGTAGAAACGCGTGTCGTAGGCGACGATCGCGGTCACAGGGGCCGCCATCGTCTTCGCCCGGTTGCCGTCACTCAAGCACGGCTCTAGCTTCTTCTTGGCCTCGGCCGAGCGCACGAAGACGAACCGCGCCGGGCACGAGTTGGCCGTGGTCGGCCCCCACTTCATCAGGTCGTAGATGCGTCTCAGGTCCTCGTCGGTGACGGGACCTGAGAACGCATTGTACGTGCGTGCCGCCCGGAAAAGGACGTCGAGGGCAGCATCGTCGAGCATCTTCAGCCCTTGGTGATGTTCCAGGGGACGAGGAAGTTGGTTGGCAGGATGCCGCCGACGTTCTTCCGCGCGACGGTCGGTGGATACCACTGGCCGCCGAGCACCAGCGGCACGACTTCGGCGAGGCGCTTGTGGAGCGCCGTCACCGCAGCCTTCTGCGCCTCCTCGCCGCGGGCGCGGAGGAACTGGTCGAGCAGCTTGGTCGCCTGCTCGTCGCAGGGCCATCCAGCCCAGTTCGAGCGGTCGCAGGCGGTGTTCATGCCGCTGTTGGTCAGCGGATGGTACCAGATCACGCTGGTTCCGTAGGCGGCGAAGACGTTCCAGCCGCCCTGATCCGGTGCGTCCTTCTTGCCGAAGCGGCCGATCATGCCGCTCCAGTCCATCATCTGCAGGTCGACGTTGATGCCGATCGCCTTCATCTGCTGTGCGGCGACCTGGGTCATGGCGTTGACCAGCGGGATCTCGGTGGTGCCGAGCATCACGACTTTCTCGCCCTTGTACCCGGACTCGGCGAGCAGCTGCTTGGCGCGCGCGATGTTCTGCTGGCGGTAGCCTTCGGCGCCGGCGTCGATTCCGTAGGCCGAGCGGCAGATGAAGTAGGCGGTGCAGGGTTCCCACCAGCGCTTGTCGCCGATCGCGGCCGACATGTGCTCGTTCTGGTCCATCGCCAGTGCCAACGCTTGGCGGGCGCGGACGTCGTTGAACGGCGGATAGAGATGGTTCGGCCGCACATAGGCGAAGTTGCCGAGCTGCTGGACCTTCACGAACTGGATCTGAGGGTTCTTCTCCAGCGTCGGCAGCAGGTCGAGCGTCGGCCCGTCCCAGATGTCGACCTCGCCGGCGCCGATCGCGGCGGCGGACGTGGCCGCATCGGGGATCACTTTCCACTCGACGCGGTCGATCTTCACCGCGCGCGCGCCGGCGAGCCCGCTCGCCGTTTCGCCGCGCGGCTGGTAGGCGGCGTTCTTGGTGTAGACGACGCGCGAGCCTGGCACGTATTCGCCGCGCTCGAACTTGTAGGGCCCGGATCCGACGACGTCGGTGACGGCGGTGAACGGATCGGTCGCGGCCTCCTTCGCCCGCATGATCACCGGCACGATCGCGGATGCGGTCGACAGCGAGTATTCGACGAGGCCGTAGGGTTCCTTCAGCTTGATGACGACGGTCGAGTCGCCATCGGCGTCGATGCTGGCGGTGAACTCGCCGAGCTTCTTGGCGACGAAGTCGCGGGCCATCCAGCGCTTGATGGAGGGGATCACGTCGGCGGAGGTCACGGCCTGACCGTCATGGAACTTGAGCCCGGGGCGAAGCTTTATCCGGTAGGTGAGGCCGTCGGCCGAGACGTCGGTGCTCTCGACCATCATCGGCTTCGGCTGCAGCTGCTCGTCCTGCGCGTAGAGCGTCTCGTAGACGGCGAGCGCGTGCATCTTGGTGACGGCCGCTGCGATCTGCAGCGGATCGAGCACCTTGAGGTCGGCATGCGGGATGATGCGCAGCGGCTCCTGTGCCGAGGCCGGGGCCGCCAGCGTCAGTGCGGCGACGGTGGCCGTTCCGCACAGCATTGAGACGAGGCGTCGCGTGATGCTGGACATGCGTTCTCTCCCGGGGGGGCGCGCGGTATTGCGCGGTCGTCCGGGAAAGCGTGGCCACTAGAATATCCGGATGCAAGGGCCGGCCGGGAATTCATGAACCGGCCGGTAGCCGTCGGCCTGCCCGGCTGGGGTCAATCGAGCGCCTTGATCCGCTCGTCGATCATCTTGTGCAGCGGTTCCTTGGGATCGACGCGCGCCAGCAGCCGGCCCCAGAGCGCCTTCGCCTCGGCCTTGTTGCCGGCGCGGACCTCCGCCTCGCCGATGAAGAACAGCGCTTCCGGATTGTTCGGGTCGAGGTTCAGGATCCGGCGCATCAGCGCGACGAAGTCCGACGAGACGGTCTCCGTCGAGGTTCCCGGCGGATGCAGCGCGCGCGCGTATTCGACCAGCACGTCGACGCGGTTCGGCGCCGCCTCGCTCGCGCGGCGAAGCGCCTCCGTCGCGGCGTCCTCCTCGCCGAGGACGCGGCGGGCGCGGGCGAGCCTGAGCCAGCCCTCGACGTCGCCGGGATTGTCGGCGAGCCGGGCCGCGAGGCCGTCGACCATGCCGCGCACCATCTGCTGACGATCGCCGGGCGACATCTGCTGCGCGGCGGCGACGTCGGCGGCGCTCGGGCCGCGGGGAGCGGCTTCGGCCCGGCGTGCGTCGAGATCGATGCCCGCGTCGGCGGCGGCCAGCTTGAGACGCTCCGCCAGCATCGGCCGCCAGGCGGCATCCGGAGGCGACTCGGCCTCGAGTGCCAGCCAGTCGTCGATGGCGCCCTTGAGGTCGCCGTCCTGGGCACGGGCGAGGCCCAGGTAGAAGCGCGCGCGCGGCTCGCGTGGATCGAGGCCGATCGCCTCGCGGAAGGCGAGACGCGCAAGATCGGAGACCTGCCCGTCGGAGGCCGCGACCCGGGCCTCGCCGAGCAGGGAGCGAAGGTCGGCGCGCTGCGGTGCCTTGGCGGCGGCGCGTGCGTAGGTGTCGGCCGCTTCCGCCAGCCGATCCTGCTCGACCTGCATGCGGGCGAGGTCGGCGAGCTGGTCGACCGACATCGACTCATGCGCGGCGGTGAGTTCCATCTGGCTCGGCGCGGACGGCATGCCGACCGCAAGATAAAGAGCGACGGCACCGGCCGGCACCACGCCCAGCAACAGGCCGGCAAGGAACTGCCGCATGCCGGGCTCGGCTGTGATTTCGTCCTTCTGCTCGTCGGCCGCCTTCAGGATACGCCGCTCGATCTCAGTCCGTGCCGCACCGGCCTCCGAGTCGCTGATCAGTCCTTCCTGCCGGTCGCGTTCGACTTCGGTGAGCTGGTCGCGATAGATGGCGAGACCACGCCTCGCCTCCGGCCCGACGTTCCTCGGCTGGCGCAACAGTGGGTAGATCAGCACGATCCCTGCCACCGCGAGGACCAGGATCACGATCAGCCAGAACGTCATCGGCGCTCATCCTCGGCGAGCACGCGTTCGAGTCGGGCACGTTCGCCCGGGCCGAGGACCTCGGGCGTCTCCGCCTGCCTGCGTCGGATGAAGACGACGATGCCCGCGAGGCCAAGCGCCAGCACCAGCGCCGGGCCGAACCAGAGAACCATCGTCGAGGCCTTCAACGGTGGGTCGAGACGCACGAAGTCGCCGTAGCGGTCGACCAGGAAGGTGCGGATCTGTGGATCGGTATCGCCGGCGACCAGACGCTCGCGCACCAACCGGCGCAGGTCGCGGGCGAGATCGGCATCGGAATCGTCGATCGACTGGTTCTGGCAGACGAGGCAGCGGAGGTCCTTGCCGAGCGCGCGGGCGCGCGCCTCGAGCACCGGATCGGGCAGGATCTCGTCGGGACGCACCGCGAGCGCCGGCAGCGCCAGCACCGCCAGCATCAGCGCAAGAAGCAGGCGGTTCATTGCGCGAGGCTCTTCAGCAGCGGGCGGATCGTCTCGGCGACGACCCTGTCGGTCAGCGGTCCGACATGGCGATGGCGGATGCGGCCATTGCCGTCGACGATGAAGGTTTCGGGAACGCCATAGACGCCCCAGTCGATCCCGGCGCGCCCGGACGCGTCCGTTCCGATGCGGCGATAAGGGTCGCCGAGTTCGGCCAGGAAGCGCTTCGCGTCGTCGGGCTTGTCCTTGTAGTTGAACCCGTAGACCGGGACCTCCTTCGCAAGCCGGGACAGCACCGGATGCTCCGCGCGGCAGGGGACGCACCACGACGCCCAGACGTTGACCAGCGCCGGCGCACCTTTGAGGTCGGCGGTGGCGAGGCCGGGCTTGCCGTCGACGAGCGGCGGCAGGGCGAATTCGGGCGCGGGCTTGTCGATCAGGGCCGAGGGCAGCGTCGAGGGGTCGCGTGTCAGGCCGACGGCGAAGTAGCCGGCGACCACCGCGAACAAGGCGAGCGGCGCGAGGAAGATCCAGCGCATGCTATTCGGCCGGTGCCAGACGCCGCTTCGGCGCGCCGACCCGGAGCCGGCGGTCGGCCAGCGACAGCGCGCCGCCAAGCGCCATGACGATGCAGCCGGCCCAGATCCAGGGCACCAGCGGGTTGTGGTAGATCCGGACGGCCCAGGCGCCCTTGCCGTCGGAATCGCCGACGACGACATAGAGATCGGCGAGGCCCGTCGTGTGGATTGCGGCCTCGGTCGTCTGCTGGCGTTGCACGGGATAGAAGCGGCGCTCGGGGAACAGCGTGACGACCGGCGAGCCGCCCGAGGTGACGATGAAGCGCGCGCGCTCGGCGCGATAGTTGGGCCCGGGCACTTCGGCGATCCCGTCGAAGCGGAGGTCGTATCCCCGCATCGAGACGGTCTCGCCCGGGCGCATCGCCAGGATCTGCTCCTGCTGGAACAGCGTCGAGGCGGTCATGCCTGCGATCGCGATGGCGAGGCCGGCATGCGCGACGGTCATGCCGAAGGCCGAGCGCGGCAGGTGGCGCAGGCGATCGATGGTTTCGGACAAGGGCGCCCGGAAGAGCCGGATGCGGTCGACGAACTCGATCACCGTGGCGACGAACAGCCAGCAGGCGAGCCCGAGGCCCGCCGCGGCGAAGAAGCCCGAGCCGCCGGAGGCATAGAGGACGATCGCGATCACCGCGACGGTGGCGATCGCCGCCAGGACCAGTCGCGACAACGCGCCGGCGAGATCGGCGCGCTTCCAGGAAAGGAGCGGGCCGACGCCCATCGCGATCACCAGCGGCACCATCAGGGGTACGAAGGTGGCGTTGAAGTAGGGCGGGCCGACCGAGACCTTGCCGGCCTCCAGCACGTCGAGGAACAACGGGTAGAGCGTGCCGAGAAGCACGGTCGCCGCGCCCGTTGCCAGCAGCAGGTTGTTCAGCAGCAGCGCGCCCTCGCGGCTCAGCGGCTGGAAGAGTCCGCCGGCCTTGAGGCTCGGCGCCCGCCAGGCGAACAGCGCCAGCGAGCCGCCGATCGCGGCGAGCAGGATCATCAGGATGAAGACGCCGCGCGCCGGGTCGACGGCGAACGCATGCACCGACGTCAGCACGCCCGAACGCACCAGGAAGGTGCCGATCAGGCTGAAGGAGAAGGCGATCAGCGCCAGCAGGATGGTCCAGCTCTTGAGCGCGTCGCGCTTCTCGACCACGACGGCCGAATGCAGCAGCGCCGCCCCGATCAGCCACGGCATGAACGAGGCGTTCTCGACCGGATCCCAGAACCACCAGCCGCCCCAGCCGAGCTCGTAGTAGGCCCACCAGCTCCCGAGCGCGATGCCGATGGTCAGCGACACCCATGCGAACAGCGTCCAGGGGCGCACCCACCGGGCCCAGGCCGGATCGACCTTGCCTTCGATCAGGGCGGCGACGGCGAAGGAGAAGGCGACCGAGAAGCCGACATATCCGAGGTACAGCCAGGGCGGATGGAAGGCGAGACCGGGATCCTGAAGCAGGGGATTCAACTCGCGGCCGTCGATCGGCGGCGGGAACTGGCGCGTGAACGGGTTCGAGGTGAAGAGGATGAAGGCGAGGAACGCGGCGCCGATCATCCCCTGCACCGCGAGCACGCGGGCGCGCAGGCTCTCGGGAAGATTGGCGCCGAACGAGGCGACCGCGGCGCTCATGATCGCCAGGATCAGCACCCAGAGGACCATCGAGCCCTCGTGGTTCCCCCAGACGCCGGAGAGGCGATAGAGGAGGGGCTGCGTCGAGTGCGAGTTGCGCGCGACGTTGACCACCGAGAAGTCGAAGGTGACGTAGGCGTAGGAGAGGGCCGCGAAGGCGAAGGCGATGCAGAAGAGCTGAACGAAGACTGCAGGCTTGGCGAAGGCCGTCAGCGCCGCGTCGCCGCGCGCCGCGCCGATCAGGGGGATCGTCGCCTGGGCAATCGCGACGACGAGCGCCAGACCGAGCGCGAACTGGCCGAGTTCGGCTATCACGGCTTCTTCTCCTCCTGCCACTGGCCGGACTTCTTCAGCGCCTCGACCACTTCCGGCGGCATGTACTTCTCGTCGTGCTTGGCGAGCACGCTGCGGGCCTCGAACGTTCCCTGCAGCAACCGGCCCTCGGCGATGACGCCCTGCCCCTCGCGGAACAGGTCCGGGAGGATGCCGGCATAGCGGACCGGGATCGCGGCGGCGCCGTCGGTGACCTTGAAGGTGACGGTGATGCCGTCGCCCGCCTTGCCGAGGCTTCCTTCCTCGACCAGCCCGCCGAGACGGAACCTGCGATCGGGACCGATGTCCTTGGCCAGCGCCTCACTCGGTCCGTAGAAGAAGACGAGGCTGTCACGGAAGGCATTGAGCACGAGTCCGGTCGCGGCGGCGAGCAGCAGCATGCCGACGGAGACCGCGATCAGGCGGCGGCGTTTACGCGTCATTCCTCGCTCTCCTCGGCCTGCGCGAGCTCCGCCAGGCGTCGTTTGAGCCGGCCGATCGAGTCGAGGACGAGCAGCGCCAGCACCAGGAGAGTGATACCGTAGGCCGGCCAGACGAACGCGGCGTAGCCGCCCATGTCGATGAACTCGCGCATGTCCTCAGCCCCGTGCGCGCGCCATCGCCAGCGTCCGCAAGCGATGCTCGACGATCGCCGCCCGCGTGCGCAGCAGCAGCAGCGTCGCGAACAGCATCGCGTAGGCGGCCGCCATCACCAGCAGCGGCGTCATGATGCTGGGATCCAGCGCAGGCCGGGCGAAGCGGCTGATCGAAGCCGGCTGGTGCAGCGTGTTCCACCAGTCGACCGAGAACTTGACGATGGGGACGTTGATCCAGCCGACCAGCGCCAGGATCGCACCGGCCTTGGCGCCGCGCTCCGGATCGTCGAAGGCGTTCACCAGCGCGATGTATCCCAGATAGAGGAACAGCAGGACCAGCACGGAGGTAAGCCGGGCATCCCAGACCCAGAAGGTCCCCCACATCGGCTGACCCCAGAGCATGCCGGTCACGAGCGCGATGATGGTGAAGCCCGCGCCGATCGGCGCCGCCGACTGGGCGATCAGGTCGCCGAGGCGATGGCGCCAGATCAGCGCGACCGCCGAGGCCAGCGCCATGGTCGAATAGGCGCCCAAGGCCATCCAGGCAGCCGGCACATGGACGTACATGATGCGGACGGTCTCGCCCTGCTGGTAGTCGGGCGGCGAGGCGACGAGCGCGAGGTAGAGGCCGGCCGCGAACAGGATGACCGCAGCGACCGCGCACCAGGGCAGTACGGCCCGGGCAAGCCGCTGGAAGCGCGCCGGATTGGCGAAGCGATGGAGGCTTCCTGTCATCGGGCGATCATACCATCAGCCGACGGCGTGACGGAGAGCGGCTGCGGCCGCCGCCGGGGCGAGCGACAGCGAGCCGAGCAGGAAGGCGCCGAGCAGCATCAGGTGCGGACCGACCTCCTGGGTGGTCAGCGCCGCCTCGATCGCGCCGGCGCCGAGGATCAGCACCGGGATCGCCAGGGGCAGCACCAGGAACGCTACGAGCACGCCCCCCCGACGGGCACCCAGCACGAGGGCGGCGCCGATCATGCCGAGAAGGCTCAGGGCGGGCGTACCCAGCGCCATCGTCCAGACGAGCGTCATGAGACCGTATGTGGGCATCTGGAGCATCAACGCCAGCGCCGGCGCCGCGACGATAAGCGGTACCCCGGTCACCAGCCAGTGCGCGGTCGCCTTGGCCAGGGCCACCGCCCACAGCGGCAATGGACCGAGCGCCAGCTGCTCGAGCGAGCCGTCGTCGTGGTCGGCCTGGAACAGCCGGTCGAGCGAAAGCATCGCCGCCAGCAAGGCCGCGACCCAGACGACGCCGGCTGAGACGCGCGCCAGGATGTCAGCTTCCGGGCCGACGCCGAAGGGGAAAAGGACCACTACCAGCACCGCGAACATGACCGCGACCAACGCATCCGCCGCCTGACGGGCAGAGAGCGAGAGGTCCCTGCGGACGAGAATGAGAAAGGAGGTCACGTTAGCCCCAACTCCAGAAGCCTGGCTTGAGGTAGGTCAATCGCGGCGTGGGTCGCGGCGACGACCGCGCCGCCGGCCGCCCGGTGACGGGCGAGGGCCGTCTCGAGGTTCGCGATGGAGGCGGTATCCAGGCCGTTGGTCGGCTCGTCCAGAAGCCAGATCTTCGCCGCCGGATCGAGCGTGCGGGCAAGGGCTAGCCGGCGCCGCTGTCCGGCCGAGAGGTATCGCGCCGGCATCGCCGCGAGACGGTCGAGGCCGACAGCGGCGAGGGCGGCTCCGGAAGAGCCGCTTCCATTGAACCGGCGCCAGAAGACGAGGTTCTCGGCGACCGTCAGCGCCGGCTTCACCGCATCGTGATGGCCGAGGTAGCGGATCGCGGCATTTGCGCGCACGACGCCGCCCATCGGTTCGAGCAGGCCCGCGAGGGTCCGGAGCAGCGTCGATTTGCCCGCGCCGTTGGCGCCGCGGACCACGAGCGCCTCGCCGGACGCCAGGGCGGCGTCAAGGGGCCCGAACAGGCGCTGGCCGCCACGTCCGCCGACAAGTTTCTCGGCTTCGAGGAGTGCGCTCATTCCGGGCCCAAAGAAAGACGCGGCGCCAGGGGGTGGCGCCGCGTCGGGGTCCGACGGTGCGATGCCGGGGGAGGTTCATCGAGCCGTCGAAGCTGAACCGGACGGGAGGATGTCCGCTTCGATACCCATTCTGCCCCCAAACACGGCGAAAAAAGGGCGGTGTCCGCCGCAATTGCCCCACAACTCGCGCCAGGGATCGCGCCAGTTTTTGGGGCCGCGATCACTTGTCGGCAAAGCCCTCGAGCTGCCAGGACAGCTCGTCCGGGCTCATCGGATATCCGCCGTCGTCGGCGGGGTCGACCGCCGCGCGCGGAAGGATTGCGGCGAAGCGGACCTGCGCCTGGTAGGCGAGATCCATCTTGAAGCCGCCCTTCCATACCAGCGCGACCACCGCCTTCGCGTTCTTCGACGCGATGATGTCCTCGACCTGCCGGGTCGAAAGCCCGCTCGCCGCCGAGAGCGCCGCGACGACGAAGGGGCGCTGGCCGGCGGCGATTGCACGCGAGACCAGGTCGTCGTGGAGCTCGCCCTGCGCCTTCAGCTGGCTCGCGCGCCGGTGCTCGCGTTCGAGCATCGACTCGCCGACCTCGTGGGCGACGATCGGCTCGGGCATGCGGTTCTCCGATGCCCAGGTCGGGTCGCTCGCGATCCGCTTCTCCATCACCTGGTTGACCGCGCTCGCGGCCGCCGGGTCGAGATCGGATCGACGCTTCAGCTCCTCGACCAGCGACTTGGCGACGAAGGTGGCGAGCCGCACCATCGCGCGCGCCGGCAGCTGCGGGCGCTGCACGAGGGGGCCGTGCCACGAGGGCCTCGCCGGTGCCTGTTCGATCAGGCGATCGAGCGTCTCTTCGCGGATCTGCGCCGAGGTGTTGCCGAGCAGGGCAGCGACCGCGCCTTCGCTTCCTGTCGCCGCGACTGCATCGGCGACCCTGGCCGAGACCGTCGCCCGCTTGGCGATCGCCTGCAGCCTCTCGTCGGTCTGGGCCGAGCCGACGATCGACACGAGATCGTCGTCGGTGAGCACCGGCGAGTGCTGGAGGACCGGCAGCGACACGGTCAGGGAGTCATCGATCGCGAGCCGGCGGACGACCTCCGGCGGAGCGATCGCCAGGTCTTTCAGGGTGTCGGCCAGGATCTCGCGGATGCGGACCACCTGGTCCTGGGCGAGGACGGTCAGGACCTCGGCCGTCGCCTCGCGGGCGCGCCCCTTCTCGGCCTTGCCGATCTCCGGCATCACGATCGCGATCTTCTCGACGACGCCGGTACGCACGGACGCATCGGCGTCGCGGGCGAGCACCAGGTCGGCCTGACGCGGCGTCGCCTGGTTGCCGGCGATGGCGCGGCGGACCTGCGCGTCCTTGTCCTCGGCGAGGAAGTAGAGGAGCTCCGGCTTGAGGTCGTCATGCTGGGCAAGCTCGCGGCGCACGTTCGGATCATCGTGCCGAACGAGATGCTTCGCCTCCTCGTAGGCGAGCTTGGTGCCGGGCTTGCGGCCGAGAATGCGGTCGATCAGGCTCATCAACGCGTCTTGGCAGGCGGCGCCACGTGGTAGCGCCCCTTGCCTCCCTTCTTGCTGACGTACATCGCTTCGTCGCCGCGGGCGACCAGCGAGTCCATGTCCTCGCCGCTTTTGGAGTCGTAGGTGGCCATGCCGATCGAGAATCCCAGCGGTCGCTCCTCGCTGCCGGAGTAGTCCGACAGCAGCTTCGCCGAGACCAGCAGGCGCTCGGCGAGGCGCACGGCCGCACCCTCGTCGACCTTGTCGAGCCAGAGCGCGAATTCGTCGCCGCCGAGTCGGGCCACCACGTCCTCGTTGCGCGTCGCATCCGCCAGCAGGCGTGCTACGGCCTTCAGCGCCTCGTCGCCGGCCTGATGGCCCTTCACGTCGTTGACGATCTTGAAGTTGTCGAGATCGACGTACACCAGCGCGCCGCCGTGTCCGGCGACCGCGCCCTGCGCCAGCCGCTTGCCGACTTCCGCAAAGAACATGCGGCGATTCTTGAGGCCTGTCAGCGCGTCCGTCGAGGAGAGGCGCGTCAACTCCTCGTGATTGGTGAGCTGCTGGTAGGCGACGGCCAGCTGGGCGGCGACCTCGCCGGCGAGCTCGCTTTCCTCGGCGGTGAAGGCGCGGTCGCGCGCGTTCCGCCAGAGCAGCAGCGCACCGTTGATCTTTCCGCGATACGAGGTGGCGGCGGCCAGCACCTTGCCGTCGCCGCCGTAGCTCGAGAGATCCATCGTGATGATGCCGTCGGCGTCGGCGAGCGCCTCCATCGCCTGGGCGACGGCGTTGCCCTGCGGCATCGCGCCCTTGTGCGCCGCCGGCTTCAGCGCACCGGCCTCGCCGCGATAGAGCACGCAGGCGCCGGCACCGAGTGCACGCACGACGGCGGTCGCGGCGGCGCCCAGCATCGCCTCAGGGTCGACCTCGTCGCGGATCGCGCGGATGATGCGGGTCAGCAGAAGGCGGCGGTTCTGTGCCTCGGCGAGCTCCGCATCGCGTTCGCGCTCGGCCGTGATGTCGCGGCAGACGCCGCGCACGCCCCGCCACGATCCCTGGGAATCGGTGATCGGCGCCGCCGAGACCAGCAGGCAGACGTCCTGGCCGTCCGCGCTCTTGAGCCAAACTTCCGAAGCTTCGACCCGCGATCGTGCGAGGAAGGGGAGATCGCCCTGGCGCGCGGCATCGCCGCCGAGATCCTCCGGACGCTTGCCGACGAGCCGGTCGGCGGCATATCCCAGCGCCCCCTTGGGCGATACGAAGACGAAACGGCCGTCGGCGCCGATCTCCCAGGCGAAGTCGCTGGAGATCTCGACCAGGTCGCGGAAGCGCTGGCGGGATTCGATCAGCGCGCTCTGCAGGTTGCGCTCGAGCGTGGCATCGCGGCCGAGCACGAGCGCGCCCGAGCCGCCGTCGAGGCCGAGGACGGTCACCTCGATCTGCTGACGGGTGTCGCCTTCCCCGACCTCGACCGGTGTCGGCTGCGCCGGCCGGCCGGCGAGCGCGGCCACGATCCGCGCCTCCAGGTCGGGCACACGGCCGGCGATCAGCGCATTGGCAAGCGGCCTGCCGGCGGCATTGACGGTCTTCACCGCCCGCGGGCCGGTCACCAGCACGGCGGCCCCGCCGGACTGGGCAAAGGCGCCCCCCGCGTCGATCAGGCGGGCAACTGCCGCGACCTCGCGGTTCTCGCTACGAAACGGCCAGACGCTCACGTGCTGGAACCTCCACTCCAGGCTGAGTTACTGGAGGCTGGGGGATGGCGCAAGCGCGCGTTGACAGGCAGGTCCGCCCCCCCGCATCCTCCGGCGCGTTTTCCCCACCCATCCACCGGAATCCGACATGACCGCCGATCTCGCCAAGACCATCGATGCTGCCTGGGACGCCCGCGACACCCTCAATTCCCAGACCAAAGGGGCCACGAGGGAGGCGGTCGAGGCGGCGCTCGAAGGCCTCGACAACGGCAGCATGCGGGTCGCCGAAAAGGGGCCTGGCGGCTGGATCGTCAACCAGTGGCTGAAGAAGGCGGTCCTTCTGTCCTTCCGCCTCACCGACAATGCGATCATCCCGGGCGGCCCGGAAGGCCCGTGGTTCGACAAGGTGCCGTCGAAGTTCAAGGGCTGGGACGACGCCCGCTTCCGCAAGGCGGGCTTCCGCGCCGTGCCGAACTGCACGGTCCGCAAGTCGGCGTATGTGGCGCCCGGCGTCGTGCTGATGCCGAGCTTCGTCAACGTCGGCGCCTACGTCGATTCCGGCACCATGGTCGACACCTGGGCGACGGTCGGCTCCTGCGCCCAGATCGGGAAGAACTGCCATCTCTCGGGCGGTGTCGGCATCGGCGGCGTGCTCGAACCGCTGCAGGCCAATCCGGTCATCATCGAGGACAACTGCTTCGTCGGCGCGCGCTCGGAAGTGGTCGAGGGCGTGATCGTCGAGACCGGCTGCGTCATCTCGATGGGCGTCTTCATCTCGCAGTCGACCAAGATCATCGACCGCTCGACCGGGGAGATCTTCATGGGCCGCGTGCCGGCCTACTCGGTCGTGGTCGCCGGCAGCCTTCCGGGCAAGCCGCAGCCGGACGGCACGCCGACGCCGTCGCTCTACTGCGCGGTCATCGTCAAGCGCGTCGACGAGCGCGTGCGCTCGAAGACCTCGATCAACGAGCTGCTGCGCGACTGATGTCGATAGATCCGGTCCGCCTCTCCCAGGACCTCATCCGCTGCCCGAGCGTGACGCCGGTCGATGCCGGCGCGCTCGACCATCTTCAGCGCGTGCTCGAGGGACTGGGCTTCCGCTGCTGGCGCCTGCCGTTCAGCGAGGACGGCACGCCCGACGTCGACAACCTCTATGCACGGCTCGGCGACTCCGGTCGTAACTTCTGCTTCGCCGGCCACACCGACGTGGTGCCGACCGGCGACCTGAAGGGGTGGTCGATCGACCCGTTCAAGGCCGAGATCGTCGACGGCGTGCTCTATGGCCGCGGTGCCTCCGACATGAAGTCGGCGATCGCCGCCTTCGTCTCGGCAGCCGAGCGCTTCGCCAACGGCGCCAAGGCCGGGTTCGGCTCGATCAGCCTGCTGATCACCGGCGACGAGGAGGGGCCGTCGATCAACGGCACCAAGAAGGTCGTCGAGTGGTTGAAGGCCAGGGGCGAGGCGGTCGACGCCTGCATCGTCGGCGAGCCGACGAACCCGAAGAAGCTCGGCGAGATGATGAAGGTCGGCCGGCGCGGCAGCCTCAACGGCCGCCTGACCGTGATCGGCGCGCAGGGCCACGTGGCCTACCCGCACCTCGCCGACAATCCGGTGCCGCGTCTCCTGCGCATGCTGACCGCGATCACCGAGCACCAACTCGACAAGGGCAACGACTGGTTCCAGCCGTCCAACCTCGAGGTCGTCACCATCGACGTCGGCAACAAGGCGACCAACGTGATCCCGGCCAAGGCGACCGCCGGCTTCAACATCCGCTTCAACGACATGCATTCGGGGGAGAAGCTCTCGCAGTGGCTCCGCGACACCTTCGACAAGGTCGGGGGCACCTACGAGCTCGACATCCAGATCTCGGGCGAGAGCTTCATCACCCAGC
This sequence comes from Alphaproteobacteria bacterium, assembly GCA_044223515.1. GTDB lineage: Bacteria > Pseudomonadota > Alphaproteobacteria > SHVZ01 > SHVZ01 > SHVZ01. Next base: position 1,827 of record JBGALV010000039.1, on the reverse strand, counting down.
CGGGTCACTTGAGCGACCTGATCGGCAATGCCGCGAAGAAGGTCACCGGCATCGATCCCGACCGCTCGACGACCGGCGGCACCTCGGATGCGCGCTTCATCCGCCACATCTGTCCCGTGGTCGAGTTCGGCCTGGTCGGTGAGACCATGCACGGCCGACATCTACGCCGACGTGCTCGACGGATATTTCCGAGCGTGATGGCGCCGGTCACCGAGATCCGCGCCGCGATCGTCGGGGTCTTCCAGCTCTGGCGCGGCGCGACGACGGGCTTCCTCAACTTCGACAGGTCGCTCGCCGGATTCTGGCGGAGCTACACCGCCTGCATCCTCGGCGCGCCGGCGCATGCGCTGCTCAGGCTCCTCAGCCACGACGAGGCCGGTCCGATAAATTCGGTCCACGACGCACTGATCGAAGCCATCGCCTACATGACGACCTGGGTCGCGTTTCCGCTGCTGATGACCGAGTTCGTCCGTCGGCTCGGCCGCGAGGACCGCTTCTTCGACTACATGGTGCCCTACAACTGGTCGGGCATGGTCCAGCTCTGCCTTTTCGCCGTTGCCTCGGTGGTGCGCCTCGCGCTGCCGCCCTTCGTCGGATCCGTCATGATGCTGGTCGCGATCGCTGCGGTGATCCACCTGCAATGGTTCATCGCCCGTGAAGGCCTCGGCATCAGCGGCCGCTTCGCCTTCCTGATCGTGCTTTCCGACCTGAGCCTCAGCCTCCTGATCGGCGGCGTGGCGGACTATCTGAGGGCCTGAGCGAGCGGTCCCTTCGCCGCGACCTGCACACGTTCGAGGTCGAGCCAGCCCGCCATCCTCTGCAGCTCCTCGCGCAGCGGCTCGGCCAAGTCGGCGACCTTGGCGTGGTTCTCGGTATGCGCGCCCAACACCTGCAGGCGGCTGTTCTGGCGGTCGGCCTTGAGGTCGACGCGCCCGACCAGCCGGTTGCCGAGCAGGAACGGCAGCACGTAGTAGCCGTGGGTGCGCTGGTCCTTCGGCGTGTAGAGGCCGATGCGGTAGTGGAAGTCGAACAGGGCCTCGCCGCGTTCGCGCCGCCACACGATCGGGTCGAAGGGCGAGAGCAGCGCCTGGGTGGTGAGCCGCCGCGGGATCGCCGCATCGCCGTGCAGATAGGCCGGCTCCTTCCAGCCTTCGACCTTCACCTGGCGGATCCGGCCGGACTCGAGCAGCTCCTTGAGGCGCAGCTTCGTGTCCTCGGGCGGAAGTCGAAAATAGTCGCGCAGGTCGAAGGCGGTGCCGATGCCGTGCGCGCGCGCGCCGATCTCCAGCAGCTCGCGCTGCGCATCCGCATCCGGCGGAGTCGGCGCGTTCAGGATCTCCGTCGGCAGAACGCGCTCGGGCAGATCGTAGATGCGCTCGAAGGCCTGGCGCGTCGAGGTGGTGACCTGGCCGGTGTAGAACAGCCATTCGAGCGCCATCTTGCCGTCGCCCCAGCCCCACCACTGTCCCTGGTTCTTGGCGCCTTCGGTTAGGTCCGACACGGCGGTCGGTCCCTGGTCGCGGACATGGGCGAGCACGCGGTCGATGAACTTCTTCTTCTCGGCACCGAAGCGCGCCATGGCGCCGTAGATGCGGTCGCCTCGCTCTGCCCATTTCATGCGCCAGCGGAGCAACGGATGCAGCTTCACCGGCAGGAGCGAGGCGGCGTGTCCCCAGTACTCGAACAGCGCACGCGGCTTCCGGCCCCAGGCCAGGCGGTCGAGATAGTCCATCGGGTAGGCGCCGAGCCTGGAGAACAGCGGCAGGTAGTGAGAGCGCACCAGGATGTTGACGGAGTCGATCTGCAGCAACGCGATGCGGTCGAGGA
>JBGALV010000038.1:0-43327 GCA_044223515.1 Alphaproteobacteria bacterium | reverse complement strand
TGCGCGAGGTGGTGGCCCGGGCCCGGCTCGGGGGCACCGTCGCCCAGCTTTCGGTGCGCGAGGGCGACCAGGTAGCTGCCGGCAGCCGCATCGCCCAGGGGGTGGACGAAAAGCTCGCCCTGCAGGTCCAGGCGGTCGATGCCAGGATCCAGGCGCAGCAGGCGCAGCGCGACCAGGCGCGCATCGACTTTGACCGCGCCGAGGACCTGCGCCGGTCCGGCACGGTGGCACAGGCCCGCGTCGACGAGGCCAGGACCCGCCTCGACGTGGCCGAGCGGACCCTGCGCGCTGTCCGTGCCGAGCGCGACGTGCTTCTCCAGCAGTCGGCCGAGGGCGCCGTTCTCTCGCCCGGGCCCGGCCGCATCCTCCGCGTGCCGGTGAACGAGCGCAGCGTCGTGCTTGCCGGCGATACGATCGCCGCGATCGCAACCGACGCCTATGTGCTCAGGTTGAGGCTGCCAGAGCGGCACGCCCGCAGCCTCAAGGCCGGCGACACGATCCTCGTCGGCGCGAGGGGCCTGCAGGCCGCCGGCGCGCCGGAGACGCTGCAGCGGGGCCGCGTCGTTCTCGTCTACCCGCAGATCGACCAGGGTCGCGTCGTGGCGAATGTCGAGGTGGATGGCCTCGGTGGCTACTTCGTCGGAGAACGCACGCGCGTCTATGTGTCGACCGGTACGCGCAGCGCCTTCCTCGTACCGCCGGAGCTCGTCGTCCGTCGCCACGGCGTCGACTACGTCAGGCTGGCCGAGGGCACCGACGTCGTCGTGCAGGTCGGCGCCGTCACCGACAAGGGGGTCGAGATCCTTGCCGGGCTCCGCGATGGCGATCGGGTGATCAAGCCATGAAGCCCGGCCTCTCCGGCGTCCTCACGCGGACCTTCATCACCTCGCCGCTGACGCCGCTGCTGCTGCTGGCGGCGCTGGCGATGGGCACGCTCGCCCTGATGGCGCTGCCGCGCGAGGAGGAGCCGCAGATCAGCGTGCCGATGGTCGACATCCTGGTCGCGGCCAACGGATATCGCGCCGGCGACGCGATCGAGCTGATCACCCGGCCGCTCGAGGACATCGTCAAGGGCATCGACGGCGTCGAGCACGTCTATTCGAGCACCCAGGATGACTCAGTCGTCACCACCGCGCGCTTCCTGGTCGGCACCGACCAGGAAGCGGCCATGCTGCGCGTGCACGAGAAGATCCGTGCCAACATCCGCGACCTGCCGAAGGGGATTCCCGAGCCGGTGATCGTCGGCCGCGGCATCAACGACGTCGCCATCGTCGTGCTCACGCTCGAGCCGAAGGCCGATGCCTCGGGCCGATGGGATCCCAACGGCCTGTTCCAGGTCGCACAGGAACTGCAGCACGAGCTCGTCAAGGTCGACGATGTCGGCCTCAGCTACATCGTCGGTGGCAGTCCGAACCAGATCCGGATCGAGCCCGACCCCGAGCGGCTGTCGCTCTACGGCATCACGCTCAACCAGCTCGTCGACAAGCTGACCAACGCAAACCGGTCGTTCCTGGTCGGCGCCTATCGCGACCAGGGCCGCAACCTGCCGGTCCTCGCCGGGCAGACGCTCCAGGGCGTTCCCGATATCGGCCTTCTTCTGCTGACCTCGCGCGACGGCCGCCCGGTCTACGTCAAGGACGTGGCGGACGTCGTCGTCGGGTCGTCGGAACCGGACTTCCGCGTCTGGCGGTTCACGCCGGAAGGCGACGGCGCGCTCCACCGCAACCCCGCCGTCAGCGTCGCCTTCGCCAAGCGGAAGGGGGCAAATGCCGTCACCGTCGCCGGCGACCTCGTCGACCGGCTCGAAAGCGTGAAGGGGCGCCTGGTCCCGGAAGGCCTCGCGGTCAGCGTCAGCCGCAACTACGGCGAGACTGCCAGCGACAAGGCGGACGAGCTGCTGTTCCACCTGGCGCTCGCGACGGTCTCGATCGTCGTGCTGATCACCCTGGCGATCGGCTGGCGCGAGGGCCTCGTGGTCATGGTGGTGATCCCGACGACGATCCTGTTGACCCTCTTCGCCGCCTGGCTGATGGGCTACACGATCAACCGCGTCAGCCTGTTCGCCCTGATCTTCTCGATCGGCATCCTGGTCGACGACGCCATCGTCGTTGTCGAGAACATCGTCCGCCACTGGCACCGCCGCGGCGAGGGCGATCTCGTGACCAAGGCCGTCGCGGCGGTGGCCGAAGTCGGCAACCCGACCATCGTCGCCACCCTGACGATCGTCGTGGCGCTGCTGCCGATGATGTTCGTCAGCGGCCTGATGGGCCCCTACATGAGCCCGATCCCGGCGAACGCCTCCATGGCGATGCTGTTCTCGTTCTTCGTCGCGGTCACGGTGACGCCCTGGCTCCTCTATCGGATCGCCGCGCGGCGCTTCGCCGGCGGCGCGGCGGACGGCCTAGGCGCGCACGAGGAACAGGTCGGCGCGCTCGGCCGGCTCTACCTCGCCGTCGCCCGGCCGCTTCTCGCCGGCCGTACCCGGTCCAAGGTCTTCCTGCTGGCCGTCGGCGCGGCGACAATCGCGGTCTGCGTGCTCTTCGCCACCCGCGACGTCACCGTCAAGCTGCTGCCCTTCGACGACAAGTCCGAGTTCCAGGTCGTGGTCGACCTGCCGGTCGGCTCGACGCTGGAGGACACAGAACGCCTGCTCGCCGCCGCGGCCGAACGTCTGCGGGCGCTGCCCGAGCTCGCCTCGGTCGAGGCCTATGCGGGCATCGCCGCGCCGTTCAACTTCAACGGCCTCGTCCGTCACTCCTATCTCAGGCGCAGCCCCGAGCTCGGCGACCTCCAGGTCAACCTGAAGCCGAAGTCAGAGCGGAGCCGCGGCAGCCACGCGATCGCCCTCGAAGGGCGCCGCCTGCTCGCCGACCTGCCCCGCCCCGAGGGAACGGCGATCAAGGTCGTCGAGGTTCCGCCGGGGCCGCCGGTGCTGGCGACCCTCCTGGTCGAGGTCTACGGGCCGGACCAGGAGACCAGGGCCGCGACCGCGCGCAAGGTCCGTGAGGCCTTCGCCGGCGTCGACTTCGTTGTCGACGTCGACGACACGCTGAAGGCGCCGGGCGAGCGCATGCGCTTCGCCATCGACCAGGAGAGCCTGGAGTTCCACGGGGTCGAGGAGCAGGCGGTCTACGACACGATCGCGGCGATCGTCGGCGGCGTGAAGATCGGCTACTCCCAGCGCGGCGCCGGGGCCAAGCCGGTCGACATCTCGATCATGATGCCGAAATCGGCGCTGGCGCCGGGCGAGCGCATCCTGTCGACGCCGGTGCCGGCCGGCGGCACCAAGCGCGAGGGCGCGAACGTCGAGCTCGGCGACGTCGTGACCCTGGTGCGCGAGCCCGCCTCGCACACGATCTTCCGCCGCAACGGCCGCTTCGCCGAGATGGTGACGGCGGAACTCGCGGGTCGCTTCGAGGCGCCGGTCTACGGCATGCTGGCGGTCGAGGAGCGCCTTGCCGCGATGGACTGGGGCGCGGGCGGGCCGCCGGCGATCGGCTATCACGGCCAGCCGAAGGACGAATCCAGGCCAAGCCTGCTCTGGGACGGCGAGTGGGAGGTCACCTACGTCACCTTCCGCGACATGGGGGCCGCCTTCGGGGTCGCCATCCTCGGCATCTACCTGCTGGTGGTCGCGCAGTTCGGCTCGTTCCGGCTGCCGCTGGTGATCCTGATCCCGGTGCCGCTGACCCTGATCGGGATCGTCCTCGGCCACTGGGCCTTCTCGGCGCCGTTCACGGCGACCTCGATGATCGGGTTCATCGCGCTCGCCGGGATCATCGTCCGCAACTCGATCCTGCTGGTCGACTTCATCCGGCACCGGCGCGCCGCCGGGGAGAGCCTGCGTCCAGCCCTGCTCGAGGCCGGGGCGATCCGCATCAAGCCGATCGTGCTGACCGCGGCCGCGGCCATGATCGGGGCGGCTTTCATCGTCACCGACCCCATCTTCCAGGGCTTGGCCCTGTCGCTGGTCTTCGGCCTGGCTTCGTCGACGGTGCTGACGCTGCTTGTTATCCCGGCGCTGTATATCTGGCTCAGGGACGATGAGCCGAAGCTCGGCTAGACCTGCTCGGCGATCCAGCGGCGAAGCTCGCCGGGCGGCAGCGCGCCCGAGCGGCGAGCCACTTCCTTGCCGCCCTTGAAGACGACCAGGGTCGGGATCGCCTGGATGCGATAGCGGGCGGCCAGGCCCTGTTCCGCGTCGGTGTCGACCTTGGCCAGGCGCGCCCTGGGCTCGATCTCGCCTGCGGCCTCCTCGAACACCGGCGCCATGGTCCGGCAGGGGCCGCACCAGGGCGCCCAGAAGTCGACCACCAGCGGCAGCTCGGACGATGCGTGCCTGTCGAACCGCGCGCTATCCAGGGTGACCGGCTTCGCCTGGAACAACGGCTTGCCGCACTGGCCGCATTTTCCGCCCTGCCCGAGGCGCGCCGCGGGCACGCGGTTCAGGGTGTCGCAACTCGGGCAGGGGATGATCTTCGACTCGGCCATGTGTCCTTATCTCCTCTTCGGAGATAGGTGGGTGCGGGGCGCGATTCCAGGCCCTGCGCGCAGACGGATCGAGATCATGTTGTTGAGCGCGGGGGCGATGCGCGCTATCAGGCGCGCATGACAGCGGCCTCCCACGTTTCGGCCGGCCTGGACGCCCAGGTCGCCTCCGGCAGGCTCAAGCCAGATCCCGACCAGGTCGAGATCGCCCGCCGCCTCGACCGGCTGGCCGAGGAGCTCACGCGCCTGGAGACCACTGGCACCGGATGGGGCGCGCGCCTCTTCGGCAAGAAGCCGGGCGAGCCGCCGCGCGGCGTCTATCTCTGGGGCGGGGTCGGCCGCGGCAAGTCGATGCTGATGGACCTGTTCTTCGCGCACGCGAAGATCGAGCGGAAGCGCCGGGTCCATTTCCACGAGTTCATGCAGGAATGCCACGATCGGATCCATCGCTGGCGGCAGGCGAACCAGGTCTCCAAGACCTCGGAGCCGATCCGCCCGCTGGCCCGAGCCATCGCCGACGAGGCGAAGCTCCTCTGCTTCGACGAGTTCCAGGTCCACGACATCGCCGACGCGATGATCCTCGGCCGCCTGTTCTATGCGCTGTTCGAGCTCGGCGTCGTCGTTGTCGCGACCTCGAACCGGCCGCCCGACGATCTCTACAAGGGCGGGCTGCAGCGCGAGCTGTTCGTGCCCTTCATCGGCCTGATCAAGCAGAAGCTCGACGTGCTTCCCCTCGACGGCGCCACCGACTACCGGCTGGATCGGCTCGGGCGGATCTCGGTCTATCACACGCCGCTGGGCCCCGCGGCGCACCAGGCGCTGGCGGAGGCGTTCCACCAGCTGACCCTGGGCGCGCCCGGGCAAACCGAGCAGATCACGGTCAAGGGCCGCGTCGTCCCCGTCCCGCGGGCGGCCGAAGGCGTTGCCTGGTTCCAGTTCGCCGACCTCTGTGACCAGGCGCTGGGCGCCGGCGACTACCTGGCGATCGCGCGCCGGTACCATACGGTCATCCTGGAAGGCATCCCGGCGATGAACGCCGAGAGCCGGGACAAGGCGAAGCGCTTCGTCACCCTGATCGACGCGCTCTACGAGCGGAAGGTGAACCTGGTCTGCTCGGCCGCGGCGCCGCCTCAAGGCCTCTACCCGGCCGGCGACGGCTCCTTCGAGTTCCAGCGCACGGTCTCGCGCCTCGAGGAGATGCAGTCGGCCGAATACCGGGCCCAGGCCCACCTGAAATAGGGCTCCTGGAGGCCTGCAACGCCAAGGCTATGGATCGTTAACGGCGGCTTAGTAAGAGGGCTGCCCAAATCCCAGTCATCGTGGATTACCAACACATTACGCGATAGCTTCAAGTTGAGGCGAACCCGCCACGAGCCTTGCCCGGCGGGCCAAATGAGGGTACTTACCCCGCTGAATATCTAGCCTTCCTAGCGCTTAAAGCTCCCCAGGGGATTCCAAATGGCTCGCAACAAGATCGCGCTCGTCGGCGCGGGCAACATCGGCGGCACGCTCGCGCTCCTCGCCGGCATGAAGGACCTCGGCGACATCACGCTCTTCGACGTGGTCGAAGGCGTCCCCCAGGGCAAGGCGCTGGACCTGGCGCAGCTCTCCCCGGTCGAAGGCTTCGACTCGAAGCTCGCCGGCACCAATGACTACGCCGCGATCGCAGGGGCGGACGTCGTCATCGTCACCGCCGGCGTCGCCCGCAAGCCGGGCATGAGCCGCGACGACCTGATCGGCATCAACACCAAGGTCATCACCCAGGTGGCCGCCGGCGTGAAGCAGCACTGCCCGAACGCCTTCGTCATCGTCATCACCAACCCGCTCGACGTCATGGTGTGGGTGATGCGCGAGAAGAGCGGCCTGCCGCACAACAAGGTCGTCGGCATGGCCGGCGTGCTCGACAGCGCCCGGTTCCGCTACTTCCTGGCCGAGGAGTTCAAGGTCTCGGTCGAGGACGTGACCGCGTTCGTGCTCGGCGGCCACGGCGACACCATGGTGCCGCTGATCCGCTACTCGACCGTCGCCGGCATCCCGGTCCCGGATCTGATCAAGATGGGCTGGTCGACGCAGGAGAGGATCGACAAGATCGTCCAGCGCACCCGCGACGGCGGCGCCGAGATCGTCGGATTGCTCAAGACGGGCTCGGCCTTCTATGCCCCGGCGGCGTCGGCGATCCAGATGGCCGAGGCCTATCTCAAGGACAAGAAGCGCGTGCTGCCCTGCGCCGCGAACCTGACCGGCCAGTATGGGCTCAACGACCTCTATGTCGGCGTGCCCTGCGTCATCGGCGCCGGCGGCGTCGAGAAGATCGTCGAGATCTCGCTGAATGCCGAAGAGAAGAAGATGTTCGACCACTCGGTCAACGCGGTGAAGACGCTGGTCGACGTCGTCAAGAAGCTGCCGGCAGCCTGAAATAAGCACCGTGGTACCGTCGCCGACCCTCACTGAGGTGGACGCCCTGGCATGAACATCCACGAGTACCAGGCGAAGCAGCTGCTCGCCAAATACGGCGTCGCCGTGCCGAAGGGCGGCGTCGCCTACACGGCGGACGAAGCGGTGAAGGCGGCGCAGGCGCTTCCCGGTCCCGTCTATGTCGTCAAGGCACAGATCCATGCCGGCGGCCGCGGCAAGGGCGGCGGGGTCAAGGTCGTGAAGTCGATCGACGAGGTGAAGGCGGCCGCCCAGAAGATGCTCGGCATGAACCTGGTCACGCACCAGACCGGGCCCAAGGGCAAGGAAGTGAAGCGCATCTATGTCGAGGAAGGCTGCGACATCAAGCGCGAGCTCTATCTCGGCATGCTGCTCGACCGGAACCTCGGCCGCCTGATCATGATGGCCTCGACCGAGGGCGGCATGAACATCGAGGAAGTCGCGGCGAAGACGCCTGAGAAGATCCTCAAGGTGGCGATCGATCCGGCCGCGGGGTTCTCCTCGTTCCATGCGCGCAAGCTCGCCTACGGCCTCGGCCTCGAAGGCGGCCAGGTGGGTTCGGCGGTCAAGTTCATGTCGGCGCTCTACAAGGCCTACACCGACCTCGACGCTTCGCTGGTCGAGATCAACCCGCTGGTCGTGACCGGCCAGGGCCAAGTGATCGCGCTCGACGCCAAGATGAACTTCGACGACAACGCGCTCTACCGTCACAAGGACGTCGAGGAGATGCGCGACCTCGACGAGGAAGAGCCGCTCGAGCTCGAGGCCCACAAGCACGAGCTCAACTACATCAAGCTCGACGGCAACATCGGCTGCATGGTCAACGGCGCCGGCCTCGCCATGGCGACGATGGACATCATCAAGCTCTGCGGCGGCGAGCCGGCGAACTTCCTCGACGTCGGCGGCGGCGCCACCAAGGAGCGCGTGACGCAGGCGTTCAAGATCATCCTCTCGGATGCCAACGTCGAGGGCGTGCTGGTCAACATCTTCGGCGGCATCATGCGCTGCGACGTGATCGCCGAGGGCATCGTCGCCGCGGCGCGCGAGGTCAGCCTCAACGTGCCGCTGGTCTGCCGCCTCGAGGGCACCAACGTCGAGTTGGGCAAGAAGATCCTGGCCCAGTCGGGCCTGCCGATCATCAGTGGAGACAACCTTGCCGACGCCGCCCAGAAGGTGGTCAAGGCCGTGAAGGAGGCCGCGTAACATGGCAGTCCTGATCGGTCGCGACACGCGCGTCATCTGCCAGGGCTTCACCGGCTCTCAAGGCACCTTCCATTCCGAGCAGGCGATCGCCTACGGCACCAAGATGGTCGGCGGCGTGACGCCGGGCAAAGGCGGCACCAAGCACCTGAACCTGCCGGTGTTCGACACGGTCGCGGCCGCGGTCTCCGAGACCAAGGCGGACGCCTCGGTCATCTACGTGCCGCCGCCCTTCGCGGCGGACGCGATCCTGGAAGCGATCGATGCCGAGCTGCGCCTCGTCATCTGCATCACCGAGGGTATCCCGGTCCTCGACATGGTGAAGGTGAAGCGCGCGCTCACGGGCTCCAAGACGCGGCTCGTCGGCCCTAACTGCCCCGGCGTGATCACGCCCGGCGAGTGCAAGATCGGCATCATGCCCGGGCACATCCATAAGCCCGGCAAGATCGGCATCGTCTCGCGCTCCGGCACCCTGACCTACGAGGCGGTCGGGCAGACCACCGCCGCCGGCCTCGGCCAGACGACCTGCATCGGCATCGGCGGCGATCCGGTCAACGGCACCAACTTCATCGACTGCCTCGAGATGTTCCTCGGCGACGACGCGACCCAGGGCATCATCATGATCGGCGAGATCGGCGGCAGCGCCGAGGAAGACGCCGCCGAGTTCATCAAGAAGTCGAAGAAGAAGAAGCCGATGGTCGGGTTCATCGCCGGCCTCACCGCGCCGCCCGGGCGGCGCATGGGCCATGCCGGCGCGATCATCTCCGGCGGCAAGGGGGGCGCCGGCGACAAGATGGAAGCCATGCGCTCGGCGGGAATCCGCGTGACGGAATCCCCGGCGGCGCTGGGTTCGACCATGGTCGAGGTCTTGAAGGGGGCCTGACGACCGCCCCACTTAGAGGGAACGCGAGGGTCGGTGGCCGCTCGCGTCGAGGACGAAATGGCACGCGCATCTGAAGCTACCTTCCTTAGCGGCGCCAACGCGCCGTTCATCGCCGAGATGTATGAGCGCTACGTCGACGATCCGAAATCGGTCGACGAGAGCTGGCGGAGCTTCTTCGGCGAGCTGACCGACGAGCCGGCCGCCGTCGCGTCCGAGGTCAAGGGCGCCTCGTGGAAGCCGCGCGCCAACCGCATCATCGGCAACGGCCACGACATGGCCGCCGCCGGCGTGGTCTCCAAGGGGGCCAGCGAGACCGAGGTGCGGGCCGCCGCCGTCGACTCCTTCCGGGCGCTGACGCTGATCCGCGCGTATCGCGAGCGCGGCCATCTCGCCGCCAACCTCGATCCGCTCGGGCTCGAGAAGCCGAAGTACCATCCCGAGCTCGACCCCGCGACCTACGGCTTCGGCGACAGCGACCTCGATCGCGTGATTTTCGTCGCCGGCCAGCTCGGATTCGAAGCCGCACCGCTCCGCCAGATCATCGCCGCCGCGCAGGCGACCTACTGCGGCAACGTCGGCGTCGAGTACATGCACATCACCGACCCCGATCGCCGCGCCTGGATCCAGGAGCGCATCGAGGGCGAACGCAACCACACAGATTTCACCCCGCGCGGCAAGAAGGCGATCCTCGGCCGCCTGATCGCGTCGGAGACCTTCGAGCGTTTCTGCGGCGTGAAGTGGGTCGGCACCAAGCGCTTCGGCCTCGACGGCGCCGAGGCGCTGATCCCCGGCCTCGAGCAGATCCTCAAGCGCGGCGGCCAGCTGGGCCTCAAGGAAGTCGTGGTCGGCATGCCGCATCGCGGCCGCCTCAACGTGCTCACCAACTTCATGAGCAAGCCGTTCAAGGCGCTGTTCTCGGAGTTCCAGGGCAATCCCGCGAACCCGGAAGAGGTCCAGGGCTCGGGCGACGTGAAGTACCACATGGGTACCTCGTCGGACCGGGAGTTCGACGGCAACGTCGTCCACCTGTCGCTGACCGCCAATCCTTCGCACCTCGAAGCCGTCAACCCGGTGGTCGAGGGCAAGGCCCGCGCGAAGCAGCAGCAGCTCGGCGACAAGGACCGCAAGCTGGTGCTGCCGCTGCTGCTGCATGGCGACGCGGCCTTCGCCGGCCAGGGCCTGGTGCCGGAGACGCTGATGCTCTCCGAGCTCAAGGGCTACAAGACCGGCGGCACGCTGCACTTCATCGTCAACAACCAGATCGGCTTCACCACCGCGCCGTCATACTCGCGTTCGTCGCCCTATCCGTCGGACGTGGCGAAGATGGTGGATGCGCCGATCTTCCATGTGAACGGCGACGATCCGGAAGCGGTGGTGCACGTCTCGCGCATCGCGATCGAGTACCGCCAGCAGTTCGGCTCCGACGTCGTCATCGACATGTTCTGCTACCGGCGCTTCGGCCACAACGAGTCCGACGAGCCGATGTTCACCCAGCCGCTCATGTACAAGCAGATCGCGACGCAGCCGACGACGCGCGAGATCTACGCGAACCGGCTGGTCGAGGAAGGCGTCGTCACCGCGGCCGAGGCCGAGGCGATGGTCGCCGAGTTCAAGGACATGCTCGAGATCGAGTTCCAGGCCGCCACCTCGTACAAGCCGAACAAGGCAGACTGGCTCGAGGGAAAGTGGATCGGCCTCGGCCTTGCCGCCGACGACGATCGCCGCGGCGACACCGCGGTCGAGATGAAGACGCTGAAGGAAGTCGGTGCGGCGCTGGCGCGCTTCCCCGAAGGCTTCACCGTCAACTCGAAGCTCATCCGCCAGCTCGACGCCAAGAAGAAGATGATCGAGACCGGCGAGGGCGTCGACTGGGCGCTCGGCGAGGCGCTCGCCTTCGGCACGCTCGCGGTCGAGGGCGTCCCGGTCCGGCTCTCCGGCCAGGACTCGGGCCGCGGCACCTTCAGCCACCGCCATGCGGTGCTGGTCGACCAGAAGACCGAGCAGCGCTACGTGCCGCTGAACAACATCCGCGAAGGCCAAGCGACCTTCGAGGTGCATGATAGCCCGCTCTCCGAGCAGGCGGTGCTGGGCTTCGAGTACGGCTACTCGCTCGCCGACCCGAACTCCCTGGTCCTCTGGGAAGCGCAGTTCGGCGACTTCGTGAACGGTGCGCAGATCATCATCGACCAGTTCATCGCTGCCGGCGAGATCAAGTGGCTCCGCATGTCGGGCCTCGTGATGCTGCTGCCGCACGGCTACGAGGGCGCCGGCCCCGAGCATTCCTCGGCCAGGCTCGAGCGTTTCCTCCAGCTCTGCGGCGAGGACAACCTGCAGGTCGTCAACTGCACGACGCCGGCGAACTACTTCCACGCGCTCCGGCGCCAGCTCAGGCGGCCCTATCGCAAGCCGTTGATCGTGATGTCGCCGAAGTCGCTTCTCCGCCACAAGATGGTGATCTCGAAGCTTTCCGAGATGGGCCCGGGCTCGACCTTCCACCGCATTCTCTGGGACGATGGTGAGGTGGCGGCGGACGAGAAGATCAAGCGGGTCGTGCTGTGCTCGGGCAAGGTCTACTACGACCTCTACGAGGAGCGGCAGAAGCGGGGCGTCAAGGACGTCTACCTGATGCGCCTCGAGCAGCTCTACCCGTTCCCGTTCAACGCGCTGACCAAGGAATTGAAGCGCTTCCCGAAGGCCGAGGTGGTCTGGTGCCAGGAAGAGCCGGAGAATGCCGGCGCCTGGACCTTCGTCGACCGGCGCATCGAGCAGAGCATGGTCGATGCGGGCATGAAGATGGCCCGGCCGGGCTATGTCGGCCGGCCGGGAGCCGCGGCGACCGCGACCGGCCTGCTTCGCCGGCACAATCGCGAGGAAGCCGAGCTGATCAACCAGGCGCTGACCCTGAAGGCCTGAGCAGAAGAAGAACGAGGCGATCATGGCGACCGAGATCAAGGTGCCCACGCTGGGCGAGTCCGTCACCGAGGCGACCGTCGCCAAGTGGCTGAAGAACGTCGGCGACGCGGTCGCCCGCGACGAGCCGCTGGTCGAGCTCGAGACCGACAAGGTCACGCTCGAGGTCAACGCGACCGCGGCCGGCACGCTGGGATCGATCGCGGCGGAAGCCGGCGCCACCGTCGAGGTCGGCGGCCTGCTCGGCACGATCAACGAGGGCGCGGGTGGTGCTGCCGCCGCGAAGCCGGCGGCGAAGCCCGCTGCAGCCGCCGCTGCTCCGGCGAAGCCTGCCGCGGCTCCGGCCGCCGCCGCGCCGCTGTCTCCGGCGGTCCGGAAGATGGTCGAGGAGACGAAGGTCGATCCGTCGAAGATCGCAGGAACCGGCAAGGATGGCCGCCTGACCAAGGGCGACGTGATCCAGGCGACCGAGGCGAAGGCAGCCGCGCCCGCCGCGCCGCACAAGCCGCGCGACCTCGGCCCGCGCGAGGAGCGGGTCAAGATGACCCGCTTGAGGAAGCGCATCGCCGAGCGGCTCAAGCAGGCGCAGAACACCGCGGCCATGCTGACCACCTTCAACGAGGTGGACATGGGCAACGTGATGGCGCTTCGCGATGCCTACAAGGAGCAGTTCGAGAAGCGCCACGGCGTGAAGCTCGGCTTCATGAGCTTCTTCGTGAAGGCGTGCCTGGCGGCGCTCAAGGAGCTGCCGGCGGTCAACGCCGAGATCGACGGCGACGACCTCATCTACAAGAACCACTACGACATCGGCGTCGCCGTCGGCACCGAGCAGGGCCTCGTCGTGCCGGTGGTGCGCGATGCGGACCAGATGGGCTTCGCCGAGATCGAGAAGACCATCAACGGCCTCGGCAAGAAGGCCCGTGACGGCAAGCTCTCGATCGAGGACCTGACCGGCGGCACCTTCACGATCTCGAATGGCGGCGTCTACGGCTCGCTGCTGTCGACGCCGATCCTGAACCCGCCGCAGTCCGGCATCCTCGGCATGCACAAGATCCAGCAGCGTCCGATGGCGGTCGGCGGCAAGGTCGAGATCCGGCCGATGATGTACCTGGCGCTCTCCTACGATCACCGGATCATCGACGGCCGCGAGGCGGTGACTTTCCTGGTCCGCGTCAAGGAAGCGATCGAGGATCCGCAGCGCCTGCTCCTCGAGGTCTGATCCATGGCCCAGTCCTTCGACGTCGTCGTCATCGGCTCGGGTCCGGGCGGATACGTCTGCGCGATCCGCGCGGCCCAGCTCGGCATGAAGGTCGCGTGCGTCGAGAAGCGCGCGACCCTGGGCGGCACCTGCCTCAACGTCGGCTGCATCCCGTCCAAGGCGCTGCTGGTCGCGTCCGAGAAGTACCACGAGGCGAGCCATGGCCTCGGTGACTTCGGCGTCGACGTGAAGGGCGTCTCGCTCGATCTCGCGAAGATGCTCGGCCACAAGGACAAGGTGGTCGACGCGACCGTCAAGGGCGTCGCCTTCCTGTTCAAGAAGAACAAGATCACGCACGTCGCCGGTACCGGGAAGATCGTCGCGCCCGGTAAGGTCGAGGTCGCTCTGAACGGCGGCGGCACCGACACGCTGGAAGCGAAGCACGTCATCATCGCCACCGGGTCCGAGGTGATGCCGCTGAAGGGCATCGAGATCGACGAGAAGCAGATCATCTCGTCCACCGGCGGCCTGGTGCTGAACAAGGTGCCGAAGACCATGGTGGTCATCGGCGGCGGCTACATCGGCCTCGAGCTGGGGTCGGTCTGGCAGCGCCTCGGTGCCCAGGTGACGGTGGTCGAGTTCCTCGACCGCATCACCCCCGGCATGGACGGCGAGGTCTCCAAGCAGTTCCAGCGGATCCTCGGCAAGCAGGGCATCACGTTCAAGCTCTCGACCAAGGTGACCTCGGCCAAGGCCGGTAAGAACGGCGTCAGCCTGACGCTCGAGCCGGCCGCCGGCGGCACCGCAGAGACGATGGACGCCGAGGTCGTGCTGGTCTCGGTCGGCCGCCGTCCCTACACGCAGGGGCTCGGCCTCGAGACGGTCGGCGTCGCACTCGACGAGCGCGGCCGGGTCAAGACCGACAAGCACTTCCAGACCAACGTGAAGGGCATCTACGCGATCGGCGACGTGATCGTGGGGCCGATGCTCGCGCACAAGGCCGAGGACGAGGGGATCGCACTCGCCGAGATCCTGGCCGGCCAGGCCGGTCATGTGAACTACGACGTGATCCCAGGCATCGTCTACACGTGGCCGGAAGTGGCCTCGGTCGGCAAGACCGAGGAGGAGCTGAAGGCCGCTTCGGTCGACTACAAGGCCGGCAAGTTTCCGTTCACCGCCAACGCACGCGCCCGCGCCAATGGCATGACCGACGGCTTCGTGAAGATCCTGGCCGATGCCAAGACCGATCGCGTGCTCGGCGTACACATCATCGGCGGCGAAGCCGGCAACATGATCCACGAATGCGCGGTGGCGATGGAGTTCGGCGGCTCGGCCGAGGACATCGCGCGCACCTGCCACGGTCATCCGACGCTCAACGAGACGGTCAAGGAAGCGGCGCTCGGCGTCGCCGGACGCGCGATCCACATCTAGATCGACCGGACGGGGGCGGTGCCGGCGCAGCTTCGCCTCACCGTCCTCCTCGTCCTTTCCTGCGTCGTCGGGCTCGGCGGCTTCGGCGCGTTCGCGACCGCGCTTCCGACGCTGATGGGCGAGTGGCGGCTCGGCAATGCCGAGGCCGGCTGGATCTCCGGCGCCTACTTCATCGGCTATGTCGGCGCGGTGCCGGTGCTGGTCGGGCTCACCGACCATGTCGACAGCCGGAAGATCTACCTCGTCGGCTGCCTCGCCGGTACGATCGGCGGGCTGGGTTTCGCGACGCTGGCCGAGGGGTTCTGGTCGGCCGTGTTCTTCCAGGTCTTCGCCGGTGCGGGCCTCGCCGGAATCTACATGCCGGGCCTCCGCGTCCTCGGCGATCGGCTGCCGGAGGAAAAGCGGCTCCGCTCGGTCGCCTACTACACCTCGATGTTCGGCGTCGGCACGAGCCTCTCGTTCCTGACCGCGGGCCTGCTCGACGCGGCCTTCGGCTGGCGCTCTATGTTCCTGTGGGGCGGAGCCGGATCTTTCCTTTCGGCTCTGCTGATGATCGCCGCCGTCGCGGGGTTACCCCTGGTCGTGGCGCGGAAGCCTCCGACCGGCCGCCACCCGCTCGACTTCCGCCCGGTGCTCACCAACCGGCCGGCGCTCGGCTACATCCTCGCCTATGGCGGCCACTCTTTCGAGCTGTTCGCCGTCCGCGCCTGGATGGTGGCATTCCTGCTGTATGCCTGGAGCCGGAGCTCCAGCGAGGCGCCGGGCCTCGTCGTGTCGCAATGGGTGACGGTCTGCATGCTGTCCGGCGTCGCGACCAGCATCCTCGGTGCCGAGCTGGCGCGGCTGGTCGGGCGCATCGCCCTCGTTCGCTGGATCGCCGGCGCATCGGCGGTGGTCGGCGTGGCGACGGGGCTCGCGACCTCGCTACCCTTCTGGGTGGTCGCTGCGTTGATGTTCGCCTATTCGGCGCTGATCGCCGCCGACTCCGGCACGATCACCACCGGCACCGTCGCCGAGTCCAGGCCCGACGAGCAGGGAGCGACCTTGGCGGTGCATTCGATGGTGGGGTTCGCGGGCGGCATCGTAGGCCCGCCGCTCGCTGGGCTCGCCCTGGATCTGGGCGGCAATGCGACGCCGGTCGGCTGGGCGCTGGCGATGGCGGTCTGTGCCGCCGGCTCCGCGGTCGCGGCGCTCGCGGTCGGCCTTGCCGCGCGTGACCTCAGCCGAACAGGGAATTGATCGCGTACCAGGCGCCGGCGGCGAAGGCGCCGAGGACCGCCGCGACCAGCGCGGTCGCGACGATCGAGGTGATGATCCCGAGGATCACGAAGAGCCCGTCGCCGCCGATCAGCGCAAGCGCGAACAGGGAGATCGCGATCGCCGGCGGCTGGTTGCCGAGCACGATCGGAAGCGCCATCACGAAAGCCATGAGCGCACAGATCGCGCCGATGCCCCGTTCAGCCGCGGCGCTCACCAGGAATGTCAGGCGAGGATGGATCAGGCGCTCGCCGCGCTCGAGCCAGGGCAGCGCCTTGTCGAGGATCCGTGTGAGGTCCGCGCGCCTGAAGGACTTGGATCCCAGCCAGCGCGGCAGCCACGGCTTCGGCCGGCCGACCGCGAGCTGGGCGGCGATCAGGATCAGAGGGATGCCGAACACGGTCGAGATGCCGGGGATCGAGGAGATCGGCACTGCCATGGGCAGGGCCAGCATCAGCATCGCCAGGCCATAGGCGCGATCGCCCAGCGCCTCGATGGCCTCGTCCAGCGTCAGCTGTTCGCCCTTCGCCGGGTCGGTCAGCTGCCTCAGGATCGCGGCGATGGTCTCGTCGCGTGAAGGCGAGGTCACGACCGGGGATGCGCGGCGCGGTGGACCTCGAGCAGCTTGGTGAGGTCGACCTTGGTGTAGCGCTGGGTCGTTGCCAGCGAGGCGTGGCCGAGAAGCTCCTGGATCGCGCGGAGGTCGGCGCCTTCGGCCAGCAGATGCGTGGCGAAGCTGTGGCGGAGCGCGTGGGGCGTCGCCGTGTCGGCCAGGCCGAGCCCGCGCCTCAGGCGCGCGACCACGCCCTGGACCAGCCGCGGATGCAAGGGTCCGCCGCGCGCCCCCAGGAACAATGCGCCGTCAGGACCAGGATTGTGCGGGCACATGGCGACATAGGCTGCGACCGCCTCGGCGACGATCGGCAGGATCGGCACCGCCCTGGTCTTCCTGCCCTTGCCGACGACGGTCAGCGTGCCTTCCTTGACCGGAGCTTGGCGCCGGGTGATCGCCAGCGCCTCGCCGAGTCGAAGCCCGGCACCATAGAGAAGCGCCAGCACCGCCGCGTCGCGCGCGCCGTGCCAAGGCTCGGTGCCCTCGGTCTCGGCGGCGTCCAGCAGCTCTGACGCTTCCGGGATCGACAGCGCTTTCGGCACCGGCTTCGGAAGCTTCGGCGTCCTTACCGAGCCGATCGCCGCGTTCTCGGCGAGACCGCGGCGGGCGAGGAACCGGTGGAAGTTGCGCACGACCGAGAGCGAGCGTGCGACCGAGGACTTGGCGCGCCCGCGTTCCTGCTCGGCGGCAAGGAAGGCGCGGAAGTCGGCGGGCCTCAATCCGGCGAGATCGTCGAGGCTCGGCTCCTGGCCTAGATGCCCGGTCAGGAAGCCAAGGAACAGGCCGAGGTCGCGGCCGTAGGCGTCGAGAGTGTGGGTGGAAGCCCGCCGTTCATGCGCGAGCCAGGCGCGCCAGTCGTCGACGGCGCGGGCGACGGTCAGTTCGCCGGCTCCAGCCATGCCCGGACCGAGATCTCGAGGGCGCGCGCGAGGAAGGCGAGCAGGTCGGTGCCCTGGCTCGGATGGAACGTGCTCTCGCGGCGCGAGCCGAAGGCAATCAGCCCGACCGGCGCTTCGGCCGAGACCTTGATGCGGACCAGCGCGTCGGAACGGACGAGACCGGCGCCGGCGCCGAAGACCTCGGCCTCGCCCTGGCCCTCGGGACGGAGCCGCGTATCGCGGCCTTCGCCGATGAGCCGGTCGATCGATCCGGCCGGTAGGCGCTGGATACCGGCGATATGACCTGCGGTGACCTTGGGATCGGCTGCCTCGACGGCGACCGCGACGACGTCGAGGTCGAGGATCATCGCCAGGTCTTGGGTCACGGTGTGGATCAGGTGCTCGAGGCTCGGCGCCTCGATCATCGCCAGCACCGCCGAGTGCACGCGGCTCTGGGTCTGGAGGTTGACGCGATTGGTGGCGATCAGCTTCCGCTGCGTGGTCTTGAGCCGGCCGAGCTCGCTCCGCATCCGCTCCAGCATCACCTTCTGCAGGTCGACGACGCCTTCGCCGACCTCGCGACCAGGCGCGGCCAGGAGCAGGACCGCGTCCGGATTGTTGGTCAGGAAGTCCGGATGGCGGCGCAGATACTCCATCACCTGGACGGCATCGAGCGCTTCGCTGGGGCGGGCGGTGGACATCAGAGGATCGACTGTCCGGTCTTCTTCCAGTCGGCGAGGAAGGCCGCCAGACCCTTTTCGGTCAGCGGGTGATTGTAGAGCGAGCGGATCACCGCCGGCGGGATCGTGGCGACGTCGGCACCGAGCTTGGCCGACTCGATCAGGTGAATCGGATGCCTGATCGAGGCGACCAGCACCTCGGTCTTGAAGCCCGGGTACTGGCGGTAGATCTGGACGATGTCGGCGATCAGCTGCATGCCGTCCTGGCCGATGTCGTCGAGCCGGCCGACGAAGGGCGAGATGAAGGCGGCACGCGCCTTGGCGGCGAGAATGGCCTGGGCCGGCGAGAAGCAGAGAGTGACGTTGACCTGGGTGCCTTCGTCGGCGAGAACGCGGCAGGTCTTGAGCCCGTCCGGGGTCAGCGGCACCTTGACCGCGACATTCTTGGCGATCTTGGCGAGCTTCCGGCCCTCGGCCAGCATGGTCGCGTGATCGGTCGCCGTCACCTCGGCCGAAACCGGGCCGTCGACGGCGGCGCAGATCTCGGCGATGACGTCGAGCATCTTGCGGCCGCTCTTCTGGATGAGCGATGGATTGGTGGTGACGCCGTCGAGGAGGCCGGTCGCAGCCAGCTCCCGGATTTCGGCGACGTCTGCAGTATCGACGAAGAACTTCATGTGCGGCCTCGGAAACTTGCTTTGAAATCTACCTCATGATGGCAGAGGACGCTAGCACACAAGCTATTGGGGGTGGGGAGCGAGTCTCGGTGCTCCTGCCTCTGCCGCTCGCGGGTGCTTACGACTATGTGGTGCCGGAGGGGCTGACCCTCCACCCCGGCGAGTTCGTGATCGTGCCTTTGGGCCCGCGCGAGATCGTCGGCGTGGTCTGGGCCAAGGGCTCCGACGACCTCGATTCCGCCAAGCTGAAGGAGGTGGTCGAGCGCCTGGCCGACGCGCCGGCGCTGCCTGCGGCCGTCCTCAAATTCGTCGACTGGGTCGCGGCGTACACGCTGGCCCCTCCGGGCGCGGTGCTCCGCATGGCGATGAGCGTACCCTCGGCGCTCGAGCCGCCCAGGCTCGCGTCCGGCTACCGCTTCGCTCGCATGCCCGAACCCGGCGAGCGCACGACCGCGCAGAGGAAGCGCGTGATCGAGCTCCTGGCCGAAGGCATGGCCTGGATGCCGGGCGACCTCGCGCGCGAGGCCGGCGTCGGCACCGGCGTGCTGAAGGCGATGGAGAAGGACGGGCTCCTCGATCGCATCGAGATGCCGGCGCCGCCGCCGTTTGGTACGCCCGACCTCGACCGGCCCGGCCGCGTGCTCAACGAGGATCAGGCGGCGTCCGCCGCCGAGATGAAGAAGCGCGTCGCCGAGGATGCGTTCTCCGTGACGCTTCTCGACGGCGTCACTGGCAGCGGCAAGACCGAGGTCTATTTCGAGGCGGTCGCCGAGTGTCTCCGTCGCGGCCGGCAGGCGCTGGTGCTGCTGCCCGAGATCGCGTTGTCGGCCGAATGGCTCGGACGCTTCGAATCCAGGTTCGGCGTGAAGCCGGCGGTCTGGCACTCGGACCTGACTCAGCTCGAACGCCGCACGACCTGGCGCGCGGTCGCCGAGGGAAAGGCGCCGGTACTGGTCGGTGCGCGTTCTGCGCTGTTCCTGCCGTATCCGGAGCTCGGGCTCATCGTCGTCGACGAGGAACACGATCCGGCCTTCAAGCAGGAGGACGGCGTCCACTACCACGCGCGTGACATGGCGGTGGTCCGAGGCCAGCTCGGCCGTTTCCCGGTCGTGCTGTCGTCGGCGACGCCGTCGCTCGAGAGCCATGTCAACGAGACGACCGGACGCTATCGCCGCCTGCATCTGCCGGACCGCCACGCCGGCGCGCAGCTGCCGGACATCGGCATCGTCGATCTTCGCCGCGACAAGCCGGCCTCGCAGCGCTTCCTCAGCCCGCCCCTGGTCAAGGCGATGATCGAGACCCTGGCGGCGGGCGAGCAATCGCTGCTGTTCCTCAATCGTCGTGGCTATGCGCCGCTGACTCTCTGCCGCGCCTGCGGCCATCGGCTGAATTGCCCGAACTGTTCGACCTGGCTGGTCGAGCATCGGCTTGCGGGGCGGCTGCAGTGCCATCACTGCGGTTACTCGGCGCGCCGGCCGGGCGTGTGCGCCTCATGCGGCGCCGACGATACCTTCGCCGCCTGCGGTCCGGGCGTCGAGCGGCTTGCCGAAGAGCTGATGGCGGTGCTGCCCGACGCGCGCTTCACGGTGATGGCGAGCGACACGATCGGCGGGCCGGCCGAGGCCGAGGAGCTGATCCGCTCGATCCGGGACGGCGAGGTCGATGTCGTGATCGGCACGCAGATGGTGGCGAAGGGCCACAACTTCCCGAACCTGACCCTGGTCGGCGTCGTCGATGCCGACCTCGGCCTCGAAGGCGGCGACCTACGTGCCGCCGAGCGCACCTACCAGCTCCTGCATCAGGTCGCGGGGCGCGCCGGCCGACACGAACGGCCGGGCCGCGTGCTGCTGCAGACATGGCAGCCCGACAACCGGGTGATGCAGGCGCTCGCCTCGGGCGATCGCGATCGCTTCCTCGCGGTCGAGGCGGCCGAGCGCGAAGCGGCATCGATGCCGCCTTATGGCCGTCTCGTGGGCCTGATCGTATCGAGCCACGATCCGCAGGCAGCCGACGGCGTGGCGCGCGCGTTGCGGAAGTCGGCGCCGGAAGGCGGGGGCGTTCAGGTGCTGGGTCCGGCACCGGCGCCGCTGGCGCTGCTGCGCGGACGTCATCGCCGGCGGTTGCTGCTCAAGGCGGATCGGTCGATCCGTGTTCAGCCGATCGTCGCCGACTGGCTCGCGCGCGTTAAGGTGCCCGGTACCGTCCGCGTCCAGGTCGACATCGACCCGTATAGTTTTCTCTAGGGCAGCTTCCTCTAGGCGTCCTGTTTCACGTCGCTGACGACGCCGCCGGAAAGGCGCACGAGTTCGTCGGGACTCAGGCGGAAGACGGCGTTCGGCGTGCCGGCCGCGGCCCAGATCGGATCGAGCGCCAGGAGATCGCGGTCGATCAGCACGATTGGCGCTTCGGAATGACCGAAGGGCGCCACGCCGCCGATCGCATAGCCGGTGCGATCGCGCACGTAGTCGGCACGGGCCGGCCGCTCGCCGACTTGAACACCAGGGACTTCGCGATCTGCGCCAGCGTGCAGCCGATCGCGGCGGCGGCCTCGGCCGAGCTTCGGGTCGATTCCGGGAACTCGAGGACCCGCCCTCCCATGCCCTGGGCGGCAAGGAGGTCTTCGACGCGTTGCGCGGCGGGTTTCAGCGCCATGACCGGCCTCGGCGGTGTAAAGTCGGGACTTCATCGCACGGGTCGACAGCAAGGTGAAACTCAATCTCGGCTGCGGCAGCGCCAGGCTCGACGGCTGGGTCAACGTCGATCGCGAAGCCGTGCTCGAGCCGGACCAGGTCTGGGACCTGGAACGCCTGCCGTGGCCATGGGTCGACTCGTCGGTCGGCGAGATCCTGCTGAAGCACGTGCTCGAGCATCTTGGACGTGAGACGGAGGTGTTCCTCGGCGTGATCCGCGAGCTCTGGCGCGTCAGCCGCGACGGCGCGCTGATCACCATCGAGGTGCCGCATCCGCGTCATGACGGCTTCCTTTCCGATCCCACGCACGTGCGCCCGATCCTGCCGGCGACGCTCGCGCTGTTCGATCAGTCGCTGAACCGGATGTGGGCGGAGCAGGGCGTTCCCAACACGCCGCTCGGGCTGGTCCATGGCGTCGACTTCCGCATCGACGACGTGGTCTATGTTCTCGACGAGCCGTGGCGAAGCCGCCTTGCCTCGGGCGAGCTCGGCCAGGCGGAGGGCGAGGAAGCGGTCAGGAAGTTCAACAATGTCGTCGAGTCGATGACCATTCGCTGGCGCGCCGTGAAGGCTAAGACATGAAGGATCTGGCCGACGCAGTCCTCGGCGGCGACCGCCGCGCGCTCGCGCGTGCGCTGACGCTCGTCGAGTCGACGCGTCCCGATCATCGGGCCCAAGCCGACGCGCTGCTGCACTTGCTGCTGCCGGCGACCGGCAGGGCGACACGCGTCGGCATCTCTGGCGCGCCCGGCGTCGGCAAGTCGACCTTCATCGAGGCGCTGGGCCTGAAGCTCGCCGAGGACGGAAGGAAGGTCGCGGTGCTCGCGGTCGATCCGTCGTCGGAAGTCTCCGGCGGCTCGATCCTCGGCGACAAGACGCGGATGGAAAAGCTCGCGCGCCATCCGAACGCCTTCATCCGCCCGACGCCGTCCGGCGGCGCGCTCGGCGGCGTCGCCAGGCGAAGCCGCGAGACGCTGCTGGTGATGGAGGCGGGCGGCTACGAGGTGGCGCTGGTCGAGACCGTCGGCGTCGGCCAGTCCGAGACCGCGGTCGCCGAGATGACCGACAGCTTCCTGCTGCTGCTGGCGCCGGCCGGCGGCGACGAGCTCCAGGGCATCAAGAAGGGGATCGTCGAGCTCGCCGACCTGCTCGTCGTGACCAAGGCCGACGGCGACCTGATTCCGGTCGCCGAGCGGGCCCGGGCCGACTATGTCGGGGCCCTGGCGATCCTGGCCTCCGGCACGGGCTGGCAGCCGCCGGTCCTCTCCTGCTCGTCGGCGACCGGTCAGGGCGTTTTCGAAGTCTGGCAGGCGATCCTCCGCCATCGGGACGCGATGGGCCCGGAAGGACTGGCCCGCAAGCGCTCGGCCCAGGCCCGGCGCTGGATGTGGCGGGAAGTCGAGGAGGGCCTGCTGGCGGCCCTCAAGGCCGACCCGGAGGTGGCGGAGCGCCTTGGCCCGCTGGAACGGGCCGTGGAGGCAGGCCGGTCGACCCCGGCAGAGGCGGCGCAGGAGCTCCTTCGGGCCTTCCGGCCGGGAACTTGACGGGCCCCCTCGGGGACGGGTACAACCCGCGCCTCGACGCCGGGGCCTGCCCGGCGTTTCACCTTATTTTCTGCGGATCCGTGCCATGTCGCGTCGCTGTGATGTCACCGGTAAGGGCGTTCTCGTTGGCAACAACGTCAGCCACGCCAACAACAAGACCAAGCGGCGCTACCTGCCGAACCTGCAGGAGGTGAGCCTCCTGTCGGACATTCTCGGCCAGCCGGTGCGGCTCACGGTCAGCGCCAACGGGCTCCGCACGATCGAGCACAATGGCGGCCTCGACGCCTATCTGCTCTCGACCCGCGATGCCAAGCTGCCGGAAGCGGCGCTCAAGGTTAAGCGCCGGATCAAGAAGGCCCAGGCCTCGAAGGCCGCCTGAAGACCGGATCCTCGTCGTGACGTGAAGGGCGCCTTCGGGCGCCCTTTTTCGTTTCTAGGGCTTCTGCGCCGCGTATTTCTCGATCGCCTGCGCCAGCGTCTGGTCGATCTGCGCGCCGAGCGGGCCGCCGTCGCCCTTGATGCCGTTCTTCACCACCACCGTCATCACGTCGACATGCGCCTTGATCAGCGCGAGCTGCCGCTCGTTCGGGCTGGTGAGGCCGTCGGTGAACTTGAACAGCGAGCCCGCGAACTTGGTCAGCAGCGGGTAGCCGAAGGTGGCGCCTTCGCCGCGGATCTCGTGGACGATCAAGTTGATGCCGGTGATCGCCTCGGCCTGGTGCGAGGGATCGGAGACCGCCTGGTTGGCGAGCCCGACGAGCTTCTCGAGGTCCGTCTTCACGCGCTCCGGATAGGCGGCGCCGACCTCGGCGATCCGGTCCTCGGCCTTCTTCAGCAGCGACTCGTCGACCTTGCCGGGAACGCCCGGTCGTCCGCCCAGGCGCTCCAGCATGGTGTTGCGCGGCCGGATCAGCATCGGCTTGTCGGACATGACCCCCCAACCCCGTTAAAGGGGCCCCCTTAGGTCGGCGACTGCTTGCGCCGATCGGGGAAGTTTATAGGAATGCTCTTCCGCCGTCTGTCCGGACCGAAGTAGGTCGGGCAGGAGACGAACGGCCTGGGATTCTCAATCACAGAGAGCAGACGGCGCACGAGATTGTGCACCGAGACCGGCTTCGCCAGCACCTCGTTGGCGCCGGCATCGCGTGCCGCCATCACACGGGCGTGGTCCGAATAGGCCGTCAGCATGATGAACGGCATGAAGCGGATGCCGTCGGACTGGTGGTTGCGGATCCACTTCAGGAAATCGATTCCCGAGATCGGCTCCATGCGCCAGTCGGAGATCACGATGTCGACTGCAGGCGTCCCCGACATCTGGGAGGGCGCCACGGAATCGAGCAGGTCCATCGACTTCTTGGCGTCGGTGTGGACCGTGATCTTGCCGACGCCGAGTTCCTTCAGGATCGATCCCAGGAGATCGGCCATGGGCTTGGCGTCGTCGACCAGCAGGATCGAGAGAGCCTTGAAGTTGTAGGTGCTCGCCATCGCGGTCGTTCGCCCCGATCCGCCGCGTCAGGCCTGGAGGATCTGGGCGGCGCGAAAGAGAGCCCAGCCGCCGAAGCAGAGGATCGCCACCGCCGCCACGCGGTTGATCCAGACGAGCGTGCGATCGGACAGCGCATGACGGATCGCGCTGACGGTGCCCGAGAGGCCGAGCCACCAGGCGGCGGAGCCCAGGAACACGCCGGCCACCAGCACGGCCGCCGCCTCGAGCCCGGTCGCACCTGCGCCGAGCGCGGCGAAGACCGCGATGAAGGACAGCACAGTCATCGGATTGGCGATGGTCATGCCGAAGGTCGAGATGAAGGCTCCGAGGAGCCCGACCCCGCTGCCGCGGACGTCTCCGGCAGGAGGAGGGGCGAAAAGCGCGCGCCATCCTAGCAGCAGAAGAACGACACCGCCGACAAGACTGAGCACACCTTCCCAACGGTGGAGGAAGCTCATCACCGAGGCGACGCCGAAGGCGGCAATCGCCCCGAAAACTGTGTCCGCGGCTGCGGCGCCGAGGCCTGAGGCGAGCCCGGAGCCGAAG
Organism: Alphaproteobacteria bacterium; assembly: GCA_044223515.1. GTDB lineage: Bacteria > Pseudomonadota > Alphaproteobacteria > SHVZ01 > SHVZ01 > SHVZ01. The sequence continues at coordinate 18,413 of JBGALV010000038.1, read as the reverse complement.
CCGTCGACGAGGGTCCGCCGGATGCAGAGGACGTTGATCGGACCCACCGGGGCCGCGATCGCGAAGCCGCTCAAAGCACCTTGAAGGAGAAGCTCGACCGGCAACCAAAAGCCTCCGGTTCGTCCGGGGCGAGCAATATCAGATGGTTCGCACGGACGCCAGGATTACCAATCTGTTAGCTCGATGTTCGGGCCGCAGCCCCGCGTGATTTTGGCGCGGCCGGGTTCTGTTGCGCACCCCCAGACCATATGCTAGACACCGGCCGCCGCGACGCCCTTAAAGGCAGCGCGGCGGCGCGGGGGTTTTCTCGGATTTTCTCGGGCCCCTCGGGGCCTTCGTTCCACCAAGCGGAAGCGGAGACGCAAACCGGTGGCCATTCAGACCACGGGCTTGATCGCCGAGCGTTATGCGTCGGCCCTCTACGAGTTGGCCGACGAGGCCAAGGCACTCGATCAGGTCGCTGCCGACCTTAAGGCGATCAGGGCCATGATGGCCTCGTCCGCCGACCTCATGCGCCTGATCCGGAGCCCGGTCCTCGGCCGCTCCGACCAGGCGAAGGCCGTCAGCGCGCTCGCCGGCAAGGCGGGCTTCAACGCCCTGACCGGTCGCTTCCTGGGCACGCTGGCGAGCAATCGCCGGCTCTTCGCTCTCGCGTCGGTGATCGATGCTTTCCTCGCCGAGCTCGCGCGCCGTCGCGGCGAGGCAACTGCAAACGTCACTTCCGCCGTCGCTCTCACTCCCGCCCAGACGCAGGCGCTCGAAGAGGCGCTCAAGTCGGTGGTCGGCTCGAAGGTGTCTGTCGACCTCAAGGTCGACCAGTCGCTGATCGGCGGCCTCGTCGTCCGGGTGGGTTCTCGCATGATCGATACTTCGCTCGCGACCAAGCTCCGTCGCCTGCGTCTTGCCATGAAAGGGGTTGGCTGATGGAACTCCGTGCAGCCGAGATTTCGTCGATCCTCAAGCAGCAGATCGCCAACTTCGGCACCGAAGCCGAGGTCGCCGAGGTCGGCACCGTCCTTTCGGTCGGTGACGGCATCGCGCGCGTCCACGGCCTCGACAAGGTCCAGGCCGGCGAGATGGTGGAATTCCCCGGCGGCATCCGCGGCATGGCGCTCAATCTCGAGAGCGACAACGTCGGCGTCGTGATCTTCGGCGAAGACCGCGACATCAAGGAAGGCGACGTCGTCAAGCGTACGGCGACCATCGTCGACTGCCCGGTCGGCAAGGGCCTGCTCGGCCGCGTCGTCGACGCTCTCGGCAACCCGATCGACGGCAAGGGCCCGCTGACCAACGTCACGCGCACCCGCGTCGAAGTGAAGGCGCCGGGCATCATTCCGCGCAAGTCGGTGCACGAGCCGATGCAGACCGGCCTGAAGGCGATCGACAGCCTGGTCCCGGTCGGCCGCGGCCAGCGCGAGCTGATCATCGGCGACCGCCAGACCGGCAAGACCGCGGTGATCATCGACACCATTCTCAATCAGAAGAAGGTGAACGCCGGCACCGACGAGTCGAAGAAGCTCTATTGCATCTACGTCGCCGTCGGCCAGAAGCGCTCCACGGTCGCCCAGATCGTGAAGACGCTGCAGGACTACGGCGCGCTGGAGTACTCGATCGTCGTCTCGGCGACGGCGTCGGAGCCGGCGCCGCTGCAGTTCCTGGCGCCGTACACCGCCTGCGCCATGGGCGAGTACTTCCGCGACAACGGCATGCACGCGGTCATGTTCTACGACGACCTGTCGAAGCAGGCCGTTGCCTACCGCCAGATGTCGCTGCTGCTGCGCCGTCCGCCGGGCCGCGAGGCGTATCCCGGCGACGTGTTCTATCTCCACAGCCGCCTGCTGGAGCGCGCGGCGAAGCTCAACGACAAGATGGGCGCGGGCTCGCTGACGGCGTTGCCGGTCATCGAGACGCAGGCCGGCGACGTGTCGGCCTACATCCCGACGAACGTCATCTCGATCACCGACGGCCAGATCTTCCTCGAGACCGGCCTGTTCTACCGCGGCATCCGTCCTGCGATTAACGTCGGTCTGTCGGTCAGCCGGGTCGGCTCGGCCGCGCAGATCAAGGCGATGAAGCAGGTCGCCGGCCGCATCAAGCTGGAGCTCGCGCAGTACCGCGAGATGGCCGCCTTCGCGCAGTTCGCGTCCGACCTCGACGCCTCGACCCAGCGCCTGCTGGCGCGCGGCGCACGTCTGACCGAGCTCCTGAAGCAGGGCCAGTACCAGCCGATGCCGGTCGAGGAGCAGGTCGTCTCGATCTTCGCCGGCGTCCGCGGCTATCTCGATCGCGTCGCCACCAACGACGTCGTCCGCTTCGAGCAGGGCCTCCTGGCCCAGGTTCGCAGCGCCGGCGCCGAGATCCTGTCGTCGATCCGCGACAAGCGCGAGATCACGCCGGAGACGGAAGAGAAGCTGAAGGCCTTCGTCGAAGCCTACGCGAAGAGCTTCGCTTAAAGACTCCGACGGGATAGAGCGACATGCCTAGCCTCAAGGACCTTCGGCTGCGGATCAACAGCGTCAAGTCGACGCAAAAGATCACCGCGGCCATGAAGCTGGTCGCCGGCGCCAAGCTGCGCCGTGCCCAGGAAGCCGCCCTGGCCGCCCGGCCCTATACCGAGCGCATGGAGCGGATGGTCGGCTCGATCGGACGCGCCATTGCCAACAGCCCCGGCGCACCGAAGCTCCTGGCCGGAACCGGCTCGGACAAGGTGCACTTGCTGGTGGTCGCGACCGCCGACCGCGGCCTCTGCGGCGGCTTCAATTCCTCGATCGTCCGCCAGGCACGCGTGCTGATCCGCAAGCTCGAGTCCGAAGGGAAGACCGTCAAGGTCATGACCGTCGGACGCAAGGGCCGCGACCAGCTGCGCCGCGACTACGGCCGCGTCCTCGGCGAGAAGTTCGAGGATGTCGGCAAGAAGCGCTTGAGCTTCGTCGAGGCCGACGCCGTCGCCCGCAGGATCCTCGAGATGTTCGAGGCCGGCGAGTTCGACGTCTGCACGATCGTCTACAACCGCTTCAAGTCGGTGATCTCCCAGATCGTCACTGCCCAGCAGCTGATCCCGGTTCCGCTTCCGGCGGTCGAGTCGGCTACGCCCGCGGCCGGTCAGGCGGTCTACGAGTACGAGCCCGAAGAGGAAGAGATCCTCAAGGCGCTCCTGCCGCGCAACTTGGCGATCCAGGTGTTCCGGGCTCTGCTCGAGAACGCCGCGTCCGAGCAGGGCGCCCGCATGTCCGCTATGGACAATGCGACGCGCAACGCCGGCGAAATGATCAGCAAGCTGACCATCACCTACAACCGCTCGCGCCAGGCAACCATCACCAAGGAGCTGATCGAGATCATCTCCGGTGCTGAAGCCGTCTGAGCGCGTATCAAAGAATTCGTCCGAGGAGCAAGTACCCATGGCGACCAACACCATCGGCAAGATCAAGCAGATCATCGGCGCCGTCGTCGACGTGCAGTTCGACGGCGAGCTGCCGGCGATCTTGAACGCGCTCAAGGTCGAGCATCAGGGCAAGACCCTGATCCTCGAGGTCGCGCAGCACCTCGGCGAGAACACCGTCCGCACCATCGCGATGGACACGACCGACGGTCTGGTCCGCAGCCAGGACGCGGTCGACACCGGCAAGCCGATCTCGGTCCCGGTCGGTCCGGCCACCCTCGGCCGCATCATCAACGTCGTCGGCGAGCCGGTTGACGAGCGCGGCACGGTCAGCTCCGAAAAGACGCTGCCGATCCACCGCGCGGCGCCGGAATTCGTCGAGCAGTCGACGGAGACCGAGGTTCTGGTCACGGGCATCAAGGTCGTCGACCTGCTGGCTCCCTACGCCAAGGGCGGCAAGATCGGCCTGTTCGGCGGCGCCGGCGTCGGCAAGACCGTGACGATCATGGAGCTGATCAACAACGTCGCGAAGGCGCATGGCGGCGTGTCGGTGTTCGCCGGCGTCGGCGAGCGCACCCGCGAGGGCAACGACCTCTATCACGAGATGATCGAGTCGGGCGTCATCAAGCTGGACGGCCCGGGCTCCAAGGTGGCGCTGGTGTACGGCCAGATGAACGAGCCGCCGGGCGCCCGCGCCCGCGTCGGCCTCACCGGCCTGACGCTCGCCGAGTACTTCCGCGACGAAGAGGGCCAGGACGTGCTCCTCTTCATCGACAACATCTTCCGCTTCACGCAGGCGGGCTCCGAGGTGTCGGCGCTTCTCGGCCGCATCCCCTCGGCGGTGGGCTATCAGCCGACGCTGTCCACCGACATGGGCACGCTGCAGGAGCGCATCACCTCGACCAAGAAGGGCTCGATCACCTCGGTTCAGGCCATCTACGTGCCCGCCGACGACTTGACCGACCCGGCACCGGCGACCTCGTTCTCGCACCTTGACGCGACGACCGTGCTGTCGCGCCAGATCGCCGAGCTCGGCATCTTCCCGGCGGTCGACCCGCTCGACTCGACCTCGCGCATTCTCGACCCGCGCGTCGTCGGCGACGAGCACTACAAGGTCGCGCGCGACGTGCAGCGCGTGCTGCAGAGCTATAAGTCGCTGCAGGACATCATCGCGATCCTGGGCATGGACGAGCTCTCGGAAGAGGACAAGCTCACCGTCGCCCGCGCCCGCAAGATCCAGCGCTTCCTGTCGCAGCCCTTCCATGTCGCCGAAGTCTTCACCGGCACGCCGGGCGTGCTGGTCAGCCTCGAAGACACCATCAAGGGCTTCAAGGGCATCGTCGCCGGTGACTACGACGACCTTCCGGAAGCCGCCTTCTACATGGTCGGCACCATCGAGGAAGCCGTCGCGAAGGCCAAGAAGATGGCGGCCGAGGTCGCCTGATCATGGCAGAGACCACGGAGTTCGAACTGGTGACGCCGGAGAAGCTGGTCTTCTCCGAGCGGGCCGAGATGGTGGTGGTACCGGGCAGCGAAGGCCTCTTCGCCGCGATGCCCCGGCACGCGCCCTTCATCTCGACCCTCAAGCCGGGCGTCCTCGAGGTCTACGAGGGCGGCAAGGTCAAGCAGCGCATCTTCGTTGCCGGCGGCTTCGCCGAGGTGACGCCGGAGCGCCTGACGGTGCTGGCCGAGCGCGCGGTCCCGGTTGCCGACATCAATCGGGCTGCCGTCGAGCAGCGGATCAAGGACCTTCGCGACGACCTCGCGGCGGCCAAGACCGAGACCGAGAAGAAGGTCGTCCAGGACGCGCTCGACGCCTCCCAGGCAGAGCTGCTCGCCGCGGCTTAACCGCGCGATATCGCTGAATTTTAACCAGGGCCGCCTTGCTCCCGCAAAGGCGGCCCTTCATATTTCCGCCATGTCCCGCTGGAGCCTCGACGACATTCCCTGGGACCGGTTCGACCCCTCGAAGGTCGATGCCGATCTCCTGGCCGTGGCCAAGGCCGCCAGCCTGGTCGAGCGCAACGGCGGCGATTACGCCACATACCTCTGCAACGTCTTCGCCGACGATCCCGAGATGCAGGAAGCCGCCCGCGCCTGGGGGCGGGAGGAGATCCAGCACGGCATGGCGCTCGGCCGCTGGGCCAGGCTCGCCGATCCGGCCTACGACTTCGACGGCGCCTTCGCGCGATTTGCCGACGTGATCAGGCTTCCACTCGATGCCGCGGATTCGGTGCGCGGCAGCCGCGCCGGCGAGCTGGTCGCACGCTGCATGGTCGAGGTCGGCACCAGCTCCTACTACACGGCGCTCGCCGAGAAGGCCGAGGAGCCGGTATTCAAGGCGATCTGCCGCAAGATCGCCGCCGACGAGCTTCGCCACTACAAGCTCTTCTATACGCATCTCGACCGCTACGTCGCGCGCGAGGGGCTGGGATTCTGGGGGCGGCTCCGCGTCGCTGCCGGCCGCATCACCGAGTCCGAGGACGACGAGCTCGCCTTCGCCTACTACGCCGCCAACGAGAACAGCGGCCCCTATGATCGCGCCACCGCGAACCGCGCCTATGTGCGGCGTGCCTACGCGGTCTATCGGCGTCCGCATGTCGAGCGGGGGCTGGCGATGGCCTTCAAGGCAATCGGCCTCGATCCGCAGGGCCGCCTCCACCGCATCGCGAGCTCGCTCGCCTGGACCTACATCAAGACCCGCGCCCGCCGCCTCGCAGAAGCCGCCGCCTGATCCCCTTCCCTAGGACGTCCCCATGAAGATCACCGCTCTCGAGACGGTCCAGGTACCGGACCGCCGCAATCTCCTCTGGGTGCGTCTCCACACCGACGAAGGGATCGTCGGCCTCGGCGAGAGCTTCCGCGGCGCCGACACGGTCGCCGCATACCTCCACGACCAGGTGGCGCCCTATCTCCTTGGCGCGGATCCGCTGGCGATCGAGAAGCACTCGCGCCACCTGCTGCAGAACTACCTCGGATTCGGCGGCACCTCGGCCGAGGTGCGCGCTGCCTCCGCGATCGACATCGCGCTCTGGGACATCTTCGGCAAGGCCACGAACAAGCCGATCCACCAGCTCTTGGGTGGGCTCAGTCGCGAAAAAATCCGCGCCTACAACACCTGCGCTGGCTACAGCTACAACGCCAAGGGCCCGGTGCGTGCCGAGTACGTGCCGTGGGAGCCGGCGCCGACGCCGGCCGGTCCCTACGACGACCAGATGAACTTCTGCCATCGCCCGGAAGAACTCGCCCAAAGCCTGATCGAGGAAGGCTTCCAGGCGATGAAGATCTGGCCGATCGATCCCTTCGCCGCGCGCACCGGCGGCATCGACATCTCGCTCGCCGACTTGAAGACGGGGCTCGAGCCGTTCGAGCGCATCCGGAAGGCGGTCGGCGACAAGATCGAGATCGCGGCCGAGCTGCACTCGATGTGGGGCCTGCACGCCGCCCTCAAGATCGCCCGCGGCCTCAAGCCCTACAACCCGCTGTGGTCGGAAGACCCGATCAAGATGGATGCGATCCCGGCGCTCGCCGAGTATCGCCGGCTCTCTGGATTGCCGGTCTGCGCCAGCGAGACGCTGGCGACCCGCACGCAGTTCCGCGACCTGCTCGTTCAGGAAGCCTGCGACATCGTCATGCTCGACATCGGCTGGTGTGGCGGCATCTCGGAGGCCCGCAAGATCGGCGCGATGGCGGAAGCCTTCTCGAAGCCGATCACGCCGCACGATTGCACCGGCCCGGTGGTGCTGACCGCCTCGGTGCATATCGCGATGCACCTGCCGAACGCGATCTTCCAGGAGGTGGTCCGCGCCTATCTCGCGACCTGGTACAAGGACCTGGTGACGGTGCTGCCGAGGCTCGAGAAGGGCTTCGTCTACCCGATGACCGGCCCCGGCCTCGGCACCGAACTCCAGCCCGACGTGCTGAAGCGCAAGGACATCATCGTCCGCACGACGAAGGCGTCCTAGCCGACGTATTCCGGCCTATCGACCGGCTCATCCCGGAGCGGGTTCACGATCCGCTCGTTGTCGCTGCGGACCACCAGGAACTCGACCGTCTCGCCGTCGTCGGGCACGCGCTCCTGGTGCGGCACGTAGGGGGCGAAGTAGGCGCAGTCGCCTGGCCCGATGTCGGCGGCGAACTCCAGCCGCTCGCCCCAGCGAATCTCGGCAATGCCCTTCACGGCGTAGAGCATGACCTCGTGGCGGCCATGGTCGTGGGTGCCGGTCTTCGATCCCGGTGCGACGTTGACCGAGCCGATCCAGGTGGCCTTGCCGCCCGAGCCTACGAAGTCGAAGACAGTCGCGCGGCCGTTGCCCGCGTTCGCGCGCGCGTCGGCCAGGGCCGCCGCGCGCACGATCCGGACACCGTCACGCCACATCGTTCACACCCGCTCGATCGCGACAGCGATGCCCTGGCCGACGCCGATGCACATGGTGCAGATCGCGCGCCTGGCGCCGCGGCGGATGAGCTCGTAGGTCGCCGTGGTCGCGAGGCGCGCGCCCGAGGCGCCGAGCGGATGGCCGAGCGCGATGGCGCCGCCGTTCGGGTTCACGTGTTCGGCGTCGTCGGCGAGGCCGAGCTGGCGCGTGACCGCCAGCGCCTGGGCGGCGAAGGCCTCGTTCAGCTCGATCACGTCGATGTCGCCGATCTTCAAGCCCAGGCGCGCCAGCAGCTTCTCGGTCGCCGGCGCCGGGCCGATGCCCATGATGCGCGGCTCGACGCCGGCGGTCGCCATGCCGAGCACGCGGGCGCGCGGCGTCAGGCCGTGCTTCTTCGCGCCCGCCTCGGTCGCCATCAGCACGGCGCAGGAGCCGTCGTTGACGCCGGACGCGTTGCCGGCGGTCACGGTGCCGTCCTTCCGGAACGGCGCCGGCAGCTTGGCCAGCGCCTCGATCGAGGTCGCGCGCGGATGCTCGTCGCGGGAGACGATCGTCGGGTCGCCCTTCCGCTGCGGGATCGTCACCTTCACGATCTCCTCGGCGAGCTTTCCGTTCTCGATCGCGGCCGAGGCGCGGGCCTGGCTTCGGAGCGCGAAGGCGTCCTGGTCGGAGCGGCTCACCTGGAACTCGGCGGCGACGTTCTCGGCTGTCTCCGGCATCGCGTCGACGCCGTACTTCTCCTTCATCAGCTTGTTGACGAAGCGCCAGCCGATGGTCGTGTCGTAGATCTCGGCGTTGCGCGAGAAGGCCTCGCCCGCCTTCGGCATCACGAAGGGCGAGCGGCTCATGCTCTCGACGCCGCCGGCGATCACGAGTTCGGCCTCGCCCACCTTGAGCGCGCGGGCGGCCGAACCGACCGCATCCAGCCCCGAGCCGCAGAGGCGGTTGATCGTCGCCCCCGGCACGCTGGCCGGCAGGCCTGCCAGCAGGAGGGCCATGCGGGCGACGTTGCGGTTGTCCTCGCCGGCCTGGTTGACGCAGCCGTAGAGCACCTCGTCGAGAGCGTTCCAGTCGACCTTGGCGTTTCGCTCCATCAAGGCCTTGAGGGGAATGGTCGCGAGGTCGTCCGTCCGGACCGAGGAGAGGCTGCCGCCGTAACGGCCGATAGGCGTGCGGATGGCGTCGCAGATGAAGGCCTCGGCCATTGGGCGTCTCCTGGAAGGCAGGGGGCGGAAGATAGCCCGGAGCTGCGTCCGGGGCGACCCGGGGGATTCGCCGATCCGGGCCGGGTTCTCCAGGCGTTCCAGGTCGAAACCTCACTCCTAAGGGAGGGTTTATCCGAACACCTTGACCGGCCTGTCATTTTGCGGATTGATCCCGGACCCGACGGGGGCCGCAGGGGCTCCGGGACGAGGTGGACCCATGATCAATATCGCCCAATTCGGAGCCGGTCGGATCGGCGCCATTCATGCCGACAACCTGGCGCGGAGCGGAGAGGCGAAGCTTCTCTACATCGTCGATGTCAACGAGGCCGCCGCCAAGGCGATCGCCGCCCGCACCGGCGCGCAGGTCTCGGACGCCAAGACGGTCTTCGCCGACCAGCGCGTCCACGCCGTCATCATCGCATCGTCGACCGACACCCACGCCGATCTCGCGGTCCGCGCCGCCAAGGCCGGCAAGGCGATCTTCTGCGAGAAGCCGATCGATCTGAACCTGAAGCGCGTCGACCAGTGCCTGGCCGAGGTCGAGAAGGCGCGGGTGCCGATGTTCGTCGGCTTCAACCGCCGCTTCGATCCGTCCTTCCGCGCGCTGCACAACCGCGTCGCCGAGGGCGAGATCGGGCTGGTCGAGCAGGTGATCATCTCCAGCCGCGATCCCGGCCTGCCGCCGCTCTCCTACCTCAAGGTCTCGGGCGGCCAGTTCCGCGACATGACGATCCACGACTTCGACATGGCCCGCTGGCTGCTCGGCGAAGAGGTGGTCGAGGTCTTCGCCACCGGCAGCGCCCTGGTCGACCCGCAGGTCGGCAAGCTCGGCGATGTCGACTCGGCGATGGTCATCATGCGGACCGCCTCGGGCAAGCTCTGCCATATCAACAACTCCCGGCGCGCGACCTACGGCTACGACCAGCGCATCGAGGTGCACGGCTCCAAGGGCCGCCTGATGGCGAGCAACCACGTGCAGACCTCGGTCGAGCTCGCCAACGAGAAGTCGATCTCGACCGACAAGCCGCTCTACTTCTTCCTCGAGCGCTATGCCGAGGCCTACAAGGCCGAGCTCGCTGCGTTCCTCGCGGCACTCAAGGGCAAGAAGCGCATGCCGGTCTCGGCCGACGACGGCCGCATGGCGCTGGTCCTCGCCGAAGCGGCCCTGCAGTCGCTGAAGACCAAGGAAGCCGTGAAGGTGAAGGACCTCGACAAGAAGCTGAAGAAATGAAGCTGAACCTCTCCGGCAAGGTCATCCTGATCACCGGCGCCACCCAGGGCGTCGGCGAGGGCGTCGCGCGCGCTGCCATCGAAGCCGGGTGCGCGGGCCTGGTCCTCACCGGCCGCAACGCCCAGCGCGGCGACGCGCTGGCGAAGGAGCTCTCGAAGAGCGTGCCGACGATCTTCGTCGCCGCCGACCTCGCGGATCCGGTCGCGACCCGGCGCATCGTCGCCGAGGGCGCCAAGAAGTTCCCGACCATCGACGGGCTCGTGAACGCCGCCGGCCTCACCGACCGCGGCACGATCTTCGACACCTCGGTCGAGCTCTGGGACCTGCTCTACGCGGTCAACGTCCGCGCGCCGTTCATCCTGACCCAGGAGATCGCGACACGGCTGCGCGATCAGAAGAAGCCGGGCAGCATCGTCAACGTCATCACCATGTCGAGCCACGGCGGCCAGCCGTTCCTGACCGCCTATTCATCTTCGAAGGGCGCGCTGGCGACGCTGACCAAGAACACCGCGCACGCGCTCCGCAAGAACCGTATCCGCGTGAACGGCCTCAACATCGGCTGGATGGATACCCCCGGCGAGCACGCCATCAAGGCGCGCGAGGGACAGCCTGCCGACTGGCTGCAGATCGCCGAGAAGAGCCAGCCGTTCGGCCGGCTGCTGAAGCCCAGGGACGCTGCCGTGCTGGCGGTGTATCTTCTCTCCGACGCGTCCGAGCTGGTGACCGGCTCGGTGATCGACGTCGACCAGAACGTCATGGGCGCTTACGACTGAAACTCGGACTGCTCATCGGCTCGCTCGTCGTCATGCTGCTGCTGGCGCTCGCCGGCGCGGCATGGCTTCTTTCTGCCTGGGATGCGGTGCAGATCGGCGTCCATGGCTGGATCGCCCTCTCCCTCGGCGTAGTCTTATCACTGGCGGTCGGCGGCGGGCTGATGGCGCTGGTCTTCATCTCCAGCCGCCGCGGCTACGACGACAAGGCGCATCTGGCGCCCAAGGAAAGCGACGACGGTCACTGAGGGGATCGCCGAGATGCCGCACCCGACGATCGCCCAGCAGGTGACCTGGGTCTACACCGAGGATCTTCCGGGGACCGCGCGCTTCTACAATGAAACGATCGGGCTTGAGCTGGTCCTGGATCAGGGCGGTTGCCGCATCTTCAAGACTTCGGCGACGTCGTTCCTCGGCGTATGCAAGGTGCGGCCGGGGCGCCATGTCGAGCCCAAGGGCGTGGTGATCACCCTGGTGACGCCGGACGTCGACGGCTGGCATGCGGCGCTGAAGGCGAAGGGCGTCACGATCCTGGAGCCGCCCGCCTATCATCCGAGCTTCGATGTCTACTGCTTTTTTGCCGCCGATCCCAACGGCTACAAGCTCGAGTTCCAGACCTTCCGCAATCCGTCTTGGAAGATGCCGTGAACCTTCAGAGGCAGTAGGCGACGAAGGTCTCCCAGGCGATCTCGGCCCCGAACCGGCCCCAGAGGCCGAGCGCCAGCACGAAGAGGCCGGCGAGCCCGCCGGCGAGCCCCGCAATCAGGAACTTCGTCACGCGGGGGCCGGCGCGCGCGCCAGCGGCTTGTCGCCGATCGGCGCGTGCATCAGAGCGGCGAAGAGGCCGAGCGCGACGGCCGCCCACCAGATCGGATCGTAGGAGCCGGTGAGGTCGAACACCCGGCCGCCGAGCCAGGCGCCGAGGAAGCTCCCGACCTGGTGCGAGAGGAAGACGAAGCCGTAGAGCATCGACATGTAGGCCGGGCCGAAGATCTGCGCGACCAGGCCCGAGGTCAGCGGCACCGTCCCGAGCCAGAGGAAGCCGAGCGCCGCGCCGAAGGCCAGGACGCTGACCTCCGAGAGCGGCGCGATCAGGAACAGGACGAAGACCAGCGAGCGCAGCAGGTAGAGAACCGACAGCACGTACTTCTTCCGGTATCGCCCGCCGAGCCAGCCCGCGAGCAAGGTGCCGGCGATGTTGAAGAGGCCGATCAGCGACAGCGACGCCGCACCGAGCCACGCCGGCAGGCCCTTGTCGGCGATGAAGGCCGGCAGGTGCGTGGCGACGAAGGTCACCTGGAAGCCGCAGACGAAGAAGCCGGCGGTCAGCAGCCAGAAGCCGCTGTGGCGGGACGCCTCGCGGATCGCATCGCCGATAGACTGCTGCATGCCCGGCACGATCTTGCGTTCGCCAAGGCCCCAGGAGAGCGGCACGATCGCGAAGCTGATCGCCGCCAGCAGCACCAGCGCCGTCGACCAGCCGAAGGACGACAGGAACGCCTGGCTGACCGGAACGATCGCGAACTGGCCGAAGGAGCCGCCGGCGCTGGCGATGCCGAGTGCCAGGCTGCGGTGCTCCGGCGGTGCCGCGCGTCCGACCGCGCCCAGGACGACGGCGAAGCCCGAGATGCCCAGCGCCATGCCGACCATGACGAGGCCGATCTGTACCGCCCCGACGCTGATGCCCGAAGAGGCCAGGAGCAGGCCCGCGGTGTAGACGAGGCCGCCGACGACGCAGACCCTGAGAGGCCCGAACTTGTCGGCGATGCCGCCGGCGATCGGCGCGGTGATGCCCCAGAGCAGGTTCTGGCCGGCGATCGCGATCGCGAAGGCTTCGCGGCTCATCGCGAGATCGACGCTGATGGGCCCGAGGAACAGGCCGAAGGAGGCGCGGATGCCCAGGGAAAGCGTCATCGCGGTCGCGCCGCAGAGGATGATGACCCAGATCTGCGGTGTCATGACGGATCCTAGAGAAGGGTGACTTCGGCGGTGCCGAGACCGTCGATGGAGATCTGGATGTGCTGGCCCTGGGCGGCCCAGTGCGGCAGCGGCAGGCTGCCCGTCATCACGATCTGGCCGGCCTCGATGCGGTCGCCGACCGATCCGAGCTGGTTGGCGAGCCAGACCAGGGATTCGAACGGATGGCCGAGCACGTCCGAGCCCTTGCCGCGCTGCATCTCGGCGCCGTTGGCGCGGGTGACGCCGACCGCGTTGGCGAGGTCGATCTTCTGCCAGTCCTTCACTTCCGCCCCGAGCACGAAGCCGGAATGGAAGAAGTGGTCGGCGATCAGCGGCGCGGGGCCCATCGAGGCGAAGTCGCCGTAGCGGTTATCGACGATCTCGATCGCCGGGTAGAGCGCAGCGATTGCCCCCTCCGCGTCCTTGCGCGTGGCACCTTTGCCAAGCGGCTTGGCAAGCCGCACCGCGACCTCGCATTCGCAGCCGACCTTGATGTAGCGGCCGGTGTCGACCTTGGCAGGCGACTCCAGCCGGCTCGAGGTCAGCATCGCGCCGGCGCATGGGCCTGGTACATTGAGCAGCTTCTGCATCACCGGCGTCGTGGCGCCGACTTTCCAGCCGACAAGGTCGCCAAGGCCGGCCTTGGTCATCTCTTCGCGCACGAGTCTTGCGACGGCGTAGCCCTCCTCCGAGTCGGAGGGGCGGAGCGATGCGGGGATATCCGCGAGGGAGGTGCCGGCGATCCGTCGCGACGAGATCCAGCGGGCAGCCTCCGCGCGTTGGGCGGGAGTCATGGCCGGCATGGTCGGCCCGGCGCGACCTGCGTGTCAACCTGTGCTACGCAGCGTTTACGGAGGTTTCGCCCAGGAGCTTCGCCATGTCTGACACCGAGATCCTCGATGCCGTCGACCGCTTCCTCGACCGCGAGGTGCGCCCGAATGCGGCGCGGCTCGAGCACGACGACATCTGGCCCGAGAAGATCGTCGCCGGCATGGCGGAGCTCGGGCTCTTCGGCGCGACAATCTCGCCGGAATTCGGCGGCCTCGGGCTCTCCGCCGAGACCTACGCGCGCGTGGTCGAGCGCGTGGCGCGGGTCTGGATGTCGTTGGCAGGGATCTTCAACTCGCACCTCATCGCCGCGTCCGCGGTCGAGCGCTTCGGCACGGCGCCGCAGAAACAAGCCTTCCTGCCTGCGATGGCCTCGGGCGCCAAGCGCGGCGGCCTGGCCCTGACCGAACCCGATTGCGGCACCGACCTCCAGGCGATCCGCATGCGGGCCCAGCGCCACGGCAACGGCTATGTGCTGAACGGCACCAAGACCTGGATCTCGAACGGGCTTCACGGCCAGGTCTTCGCCGTGCTGGTGAAGACCGACCCGAATGCCGATCCGGTCCATCGCGGCATGAGCCTCTTCCTCCTGGAAAAGGGCGAGGGCTTCGCCGCTGGGCGCAAGTTCGAGAAGCTCGGATACAAGGGCATCGACTCGGCCGAGCTGATCTTCTCCGACCACAAGGTCGACGCCGACCGGCTGATCGGCGGCGTCGAGGGCAAGGGGCTGTCGCATACGCTGGCGGCTCTCGAGCTCGGCCGCATCAACGTCGCCGCGCGCGGCGTCGGCGTGGCGCAGGCGGCCCTCGACGAGGCGCTCCGCTACTCGCAGATACGGAAGACCTTCGGCAAGCCGATCTGCGAGCACCAGGCGATCCAGCTCAAGCTCGCCGACATGGCGACACGCACCGAGGCGGCGCGCCTTCTCACCGACAAGGCGGCGCGCGCCTACGACGCCGGCGGACGCACCTCGCTCGAGACCAGCATGGCGAAGCTCTTCGCCTCCGAGGCGGCGGTCGAGAACAGCCTCGAAGCCATGCGCATCCATGGCGGCTACGGCTACTCGAAGGAGTTCCCGGTCGAGCGCCTCTACCGCGACGCGCCGCTGCTGGTGATCGGCGAGGGGACAAGCGAGGTGCAGCGCTTGGTCATTGCTCGTCAGTTGATCGAGAAAAATCCGATTTGAGAATGCGGTCGCGCCGTTGTGGCTCCCTCGCTTTCGCGAGGTCCTCGCCGCTCCGCGGCTGCGGTCTCGCCCCGCTCGGTCGCCGGCGCGGGATTAGAGCGGCGCACCTCATATCCCCTCCCCCCTTAGTGGGGGAGGGTTAGGGTGGGGGGAGCCTCAACGCCGATCCAGAATGCGCCGCGCCTTCGCCACCACCGGCGCGTCGATCATCTTGCCATCGACCTGGGCGGCGCCGTGGCCCTGGCGCTCAGCGGCCTCGGCGGCGGCGACGATGCGCTCGGCCTCGGCGAACTCTTCCGCCGTCGGTGTGAAGGCGGCCTGCACCACCGAGATCTGGTCGGGATGGATGCACAGCTTCCCCTGGAAGCCCATGCGCCGCGCCCGCTCGCACGAGGCCTTCAGCGCGTCGAGGTCGCGAAAGTCCGGCGAGGGCGAGTCGATCGGCGGCTCGCGTCCGGCGAGCCGCGAGGCCATCATCAGCATCGCGCGATAGGGCGCCAGCTCCGCTTCGTCACGGCCGGGCGAGAGGCCGAGGTCGAGTGCTAAGTCGAGCGCACCCATGGCAAGGCGGCGGACCTGGGCGTGGGCGAGCGCGATCTCCTCGGCGGCCCTGAGGCCGCGAGCGGTCTCGATCGTCGGCATCAGATCGAGCCGGGGCGCGTAAGCCGCTGCCGCGCCGACGTCCCGTGCGCTCTCGCATTTGGGGACGACGACGCCGTCGATGCCCTGCGGCAGCGCCTTCAGGTCGGCGAGCCCGTGCGGCGTCGAGAGAGCGTTGATGCGGACGTAGAGGCGCGTCTTGCGCGGCAGCCTCGCCGCCTCGGCGATGGCCTTCCGTGCGGCCTCCTTCTCGGCCTCCGGCACCGCGTCCTCGAGATCGAGGATCACCGCTTCGGCGGCGAGACCGAGCGCCTTCTCGACCCGGCGAGGATGGTTTGCCGGCGCGAACAGGAAGCTACGCACGCACGTTCTCCGTCTCGGGCTCGGGCGCCGGCATGTTGCGTCCGAGCCAGACGAGCAGCAGCAGGCCGGGGACCGCGGCGAGCACGGTCAGGCCGAAGAACGGCACCCAGCCGAACGACTCCGCGAGCCAGCCGCCCGACGACGACAGCATCGTCCGCGCCGTCGCGGCGAGCGAGGAAAGCAGCGCGTACTGCGTCGCCGTGTAGGAGACGCTGCAGAGGCTGGATAGATAGGCCACGAACGCCGCCGACCCCATGCCGCCGGTGACGTTCTCGGTGGCGATGGTCAGCATCAGCATCGGTATGTCGTACCCCACCACCGCCTGGATCGCGAACATCAGGTTCGAGAGCATCTGCAGGATGCCGCAGACCAGAAGGCCGCGGAACAGGCCGAGCTTGTAGGTGACGACGCCGCCGAGCGCGACGCCGACCAGCGTCGAGACCACGCCGAAGATCTTCGAGACGTTGGCGATCTCGATCTTGCTGAAGCCCATCGCCACGTAGAACGGGCTCGACACCGTGCCGGCGAGCGCGTCGCCGAGCTTGTAGAGCACGACGAAGACCAGGATCAGGGTCCAGTTTGGACGGGTGACGAAATCGGCGAAGGGGGCGACGACCGCATCTTGCAGCCAGGCGCCGAGGCCTTTCGGCGCCGGCTTTGCCACGGCTTCTGCACGAACGGGTTCGCGGGTCAGCAGCACGGTCACGATGCCGACGCTCATCAGCAGGCCCATTGCGGCGTATGTGGCCTGCCAGCCGAAGAACGTGGCGAGGTAGAGCGCGCCGGCGCCCGAGGCCAGCATGCCGAAGCGGTATCCCACCTGTGTCGCGGCGGCGCCGGCCGCCTGCTCGCGGTCCTCGAGCAGCTCGACGCGGTAGGCGTCGATGACGATGTCTTGGCTTGCCGAGAGGAAGGCGACGGCGACCGCGCCGAGCGCCGTCCACCAGGGATCGATGCGCGGATCGGCCCAGCCCATGGCGAAGATCGCGAGGCCCAGCAGCACCTGGATGACGACCGCCCAGCCGCGGCGTCGGCCGAGGAGGCGGGTCAGCCCCGGCAGCGGCAGCCGGTCGATCAGCGGCGACCAGACGAACTTGAAGTTATAGGCGGTGCCGACCAGCGCGAAGAGGCCGATGGTCGTCAGCGACAGGCCGGCCTCGGCGAGCCAGACCCCGAGCGTGGCGCCGGTCAGCGCCAGCGGCAGGCCGCTCGAGAAGCCCATCAGCAGGATGGCGAGGAGCCGCGGCTCCCGGTAGATCGCGAGCGATCCGAACCACCCGCTCACTCTTCGACCTGCTTGAGCACGTCGGAGAGCTTCGCCTGCGGGCGGGGGCCGACATGGGAGATCACCTCGGCGGCCGCGATCGCCGCGATGTGGCCTGCCCGCTCGATGCCGAGGCCGTGGGTGAGGCCGTAAAGGAAGCCCGCGGCGTAGAGGTCTCCGGCGCCGGTGGTGTCGACAACGCGTGTCGGCATCGGCGGGATCGTGTGCCAGGCGCTGCCATCGAAGACGATCGAGCCGTGCTCGCTGCGGGTGAGAGCGCCCGTCTTGCCGAGCTTGGCGACTTCCTCGGCCGCGGCCTCGAAGGTCGGCGTGCGATAGAGCGCTTTGATCTCCGCCTCGTTGGCGAAGAGGATGTCGACGTGGTCGCGCACCAGGTCGAGGAAGCTCTGGTGATGGCGCTCGACGCAGAAGGCGTCGGAGAGGGTGAGGGCGACCTTGCGACCGGCATGGTGGGCGAGGCGCGCGGCCTTGAGGAAAGCCTCCTTCGCCGCCGGCCGGTCCCACAGATAGCCTTCGAGGTAGAGCACCTGGCCGTTGCCGACGACCTCGGCCGTGACGTCGTCCGGCGTCAGCTCGACGCAGGCGCCGAGATAGGTGTTCATCGTCCGGTGGCCGTCGGGCGTGATCAGGATGAACGAGCGCGCGGTCGGCTCGCCGCCGACGAGGCGCGGCGTCTCGAAGTGGATGCCGCCGGCCTTGAGGTCGTGGGCGAAGATTTCGCCGAGCTGGTCGTTGGCGACCTTGCCGATGTAGGCGGCGGTTCCGCCGAGCGAGGCGATGCCGGCCGCGGTGTTTGCGGCCGAACCTCCGGATTGCTGGACGGCCGGACCGATCGCTCCGTAGAGCGCCTCGGCGCGGGCGGCGTCGATCAGCATCATCGAGTCCTTGGCCATGCCGTGCTTGGCGAGGAAGGCGTCCTCGGCATGTGCCAGAACGTCGACGATGGCATTGCCGATGCAGACGACGTCCCACTTAGAATCCGCCATGACCCCCTCGCTTGAGAACCGCCGGAAAAGCGACTGCACTATGTTGTGAGGTAGGACTTCGCGCAACCCGCGCCTCTGGCTCGGCGACTGGCCTCCGGCTACTCTGAACCCTGCAGGGGAGCCCGATGCCGGAGATGCGACAGATGCCCGTCACCCGCCGAATCGTCCTTGCCGCGTCCGCCGCCGCCCTTCTCGGCGCCGCCCTTCTCGGCGCCGCCCCGGTCCTCGCCCATCATGGCTGG
>JBGALV010000037.1:0-43942 GCA_044223515.1 Alphaproteobacteria bacterium | reverse complement strand
TTCCGGAAGCTCTCGGAACCGGCCATGGTGCCGAACGGGCTGCCGCAGGTGAAGTAGGAGAAGCAGGTCTCGCCGCCGCCGAAGGCTGCCTGCATGTATTCGGTCTGGTCGACCATCAGCGCCAGCGCCTGCCGGGCCTTGGGATTGTCGAAGGGCGGATGCAGATGATTGGGGCGCAGCAGGCCGAACCATCCGAGCTTCGAGAGCGCCTCGACCTTCACGTCCTTCGAGCGGGTCAGCAGGACCTTCTGGTCGTTGTTGATCGCCTCGATCATGTCGACCTCGCCCGCGACCAGCGCCGAGGCGGCGGTCGACGGCTCCGGGATCGAGAGCCACTCTACGCGGTCGACCTTGGCGATCTTGCCGCCGGCGAGCCCGTTGGCCGCCTCCGCGCGCGGCACGTAGTCGGCGTACTTCGCGTAGATCACCTTGTTTCCCGGCTGGTATTCGCCAGGCACGAAGCGGAACGGACCGGAGCCGACGGACTCGGTCAGCGCCGTGAAAGCATCCGTCGCCGCATCCTTCTCGCGCATCACCACCGGCATGTTGCCGGCGGTCGAGGCCAGCGTGTCCAGCACCATGCCGAAGGGCTCCTTGAGCCGGAGCACGAAGCTGCGGTCGTCGACCACGGACCATGCGGCGGTGAACTCCGCCATCTTCTGGCCCATCGGATCGCGCTTGGACCAGCGCTGGATCGAGGCGACCGCGTCCTTCGCCGTCACCGGCGTGCCGTCATGGAACTTGAGGCCGGAGCGAAGCGCGAAAGTGTAGGAGAGCTTGTCCGGTGCCGCGGCCCAGCTCTCGACCATCTGCGGCTTCGGCTGCAGCTTGTCGTCCCAGGCGAAGAGCTGGTCGTAGATCATCATCGCGTGGTCGATGGTGATCTGCGCCGTAGTGAAGATCGGGTCGACCACCTTGAGGTCGGCGTGCGGCACCATCTTGAGCGTACCCTGCGCCAAGGCAGGTACCGCCAGGCCGACCAAGGCGGATGCCGCCAGCGCGGCGACGGAACGTCTGGTCATCTCGTTTCTCCCTAGTAGCCGAAGGCGCAGCCATCCTTGCGAGGTTCGGAGCCGCCGATCAAGACGCCGCGGTCATGGTCGATCCAGATCGCCTGTCCGCCGCCGGGGGGCGACTCCGTGCGGTCGACCTTGTGGCCGCGCTTGCGGAGATCCTCGGCGACGCTTTCAGGAATTGCCGGTTCCAGCTGGATCTTGCCCTCGTAGGGGAAGGATCGCGGCTGGGCGATCGCGTCCTGCGGGTCCATGCCGAAGTCGAGCATGTCGGTGACGACCGTGGTGTGGCCGATCGGCTGGAAGTCGCCGCCCATGACGCCGAAGGGCATCACGGTCTTGCCGTCCTTCATCATCATCGCCGGGATGATCGTGTGCATGGGCCGCTTGCCCGGCGCGATGCAGTTCGGATGGCTCTCGCGCAGCACGAAGCCCTCGCCGCGGTTCTGCAGGACCACGCCCGATTTCGGCGCGGTGATGCCCGACCCGTAATGCGAGTAGAGCGAGTTGATCAGCGAGACCGCGTTGCGGTCCTTGTCGACGACGCAGAGGTAGGTCGTGTCCTTGTGCTGGATGAAGTCGTCCTTGGTGACGGCACCAGCCTTCGACATATCGATCTGGGTGCGGATCGACTCCGCCTCCTGCGTCGAGAGCATTCGGTCGACCGGCACGTCGGCGAAGTTCATGTCGGCAACGTGCTTGTTGCGGAGCCGGTAGGCGTGCCTTGCCGCCTCGGCCATCAGATGCAGCCGGTCGGCCTGGCTGTAGCTGTCACTGCCGTAGTCGTAGCCCTGCAGCACGTTCATCATGATGAGGGCGGTGATCCCCTGCCCGTTCGGCGGGATCTCGTAGACGTCGTGGCCTCGATACCGGGTCGAGATCGGCGTTACGTAGTCGGGCTTCGAGGCCTCGAAATCCTCCAGCGTGTGCAGGCCGCCGACGCTGCGGAGCTTGTCGACGATGTCCCTGGCGACGTCGCCCTTGTAGAAGCCGTCGCGGCCCTGCTTCGCGATCTTCCTCAACGTGGATCCCAGCTCAGGCAGCCGGTGCGTGTCGCCGATCGCCGGCACCGACCCGTTCGGCACATAGATCCGCTTGGTGTCCGGATCGACCGAGAGCTTGGCCGTCAGCTTCTTCCATTCGGTACCGATCCGGGGCGTGAGGCGGAAGCCCTGCTCGGCCGCCTCGATCGCCGGGGCGAATATCTCCTCTAGCGACCGCGTGCCGTGATCGGCATGCAGCCGGCACCAGGCGTCGATCGCGCCCGGGATCGTCACCGCATGGGGCGTCTGCATCTCGATTTTCTTGATGCCCTTGGCCGCGTACCATTCCGGCGTCGCCGCCTTCGGCGCCCGGCCCGAACCGTTGAGGCCGATCGGCTTCCCGGCCTTCGGCGAATAGAGGACGAAGCAGTCGCCGCCGATGCCGGTCGAGCCCTGCTCGATCACGCAGAGCATCGCGATCGTGGTCAGCGCCGCGTCGATCGCGTTGCCGCCCGAGCGCAGCATGTCGAGGCCGGCGAGCGTCGCCCGCGGGCTGGCGGAGGCGACGATGCCATGGTCGGCATAGATCGCGGATCGGCCGGCGTAGAAATCGCGGACGCGCATGGGACTGCCTTTCGGGAGAGGTACGGGCCGCGCGATGATAGGCGCGGCCGTCGCGCCCTCAAAGGTGCTGCGGCTTTCGCGCGAAACGGGTCTGGGCAGCGAGCCGGATCGGAGCGTTGGCGGCGCCGAATCCCTGGTAGTCCAGGCGCTCCACGATCTCGAAGAAGAAGCCGTCGGCAAGGCTCCGCGTATAGGCCTGCCAGTATTCGGCGCTGCCGTCTCGGTCGTAGAGGATGTTGAGCGTCCGCATGCGCTCGATCTCCTCGGGCGCCAGGACCGACTTGGCCTCGAGATCGTCGTAGTAGTTCTCGGGGATCGGCAGCAGGTCGACGCCGGCGGCCCGGAGCCGCTCGATGGTCGCGAAGATGTCGTCGGTGGCGAGAGCGATGTGCTGGACGCCGGATCCCAGGATGCCGTCGAGGAAGCGGGCCGACATCGTCCGCTGGCTCTGCGAGGCGTTCAGCACCAGACGTAGCGCACCATCCGCCGCCTGGATCACCTGGCTGTGGACGATGCCGCCGGGGTCGAGCACGTCCTGGACCGGCGACTTATGGACCTCGAGCAGCGACGTGTAGAAGAGAAGCCAGGTCAGCATCTCCTCGTAGTGCATCGACTGCTGCACATGGTCGATGCGCGTGAGGCCGGCCGGCAGCGTGTCGCCGTCGTCGGCGACCGGCATGAAGTCGGTCTCCCAAAGGGACGCCCGCTTCCCGTCGACAAGATAGAGCAGGCTGCCGCCGAGGCCGCGAAGCGCCGGGATCTCGAGCTCACCCGGCCCGATGCGGCCGCGATAGCTCTGGTCGAGCAGGGCACGGGCGCGCGCCATCGCCGCGTCCGCGTCGTCGACGCGGAGCGCCATTGCGCAGACCGAGGGTCCGTGGGCGACCGCGAAGGAATGCGCGAAGCCCTCCTTCTCGGCGTTGAGCACGAGGTTGATGCCGCCCTGGCTCCACCGCGTCACCGCCTTGGAGCGGTGCCGGCCGGACAGCCGAAAGCCCAGCCCCCGCAGCAACGACTCGAAGCCGGGCTGGAACGCATCGTCGACCGCGAATTCGACGAACTCGACGCCCTGGCAGCCGACGCGGCCGGGCAAGGCCGGCATACCGGATACCGCCCGCCCGGTCCGCTGCCGGAGGTCGTCCAGCATGAAGAGGAGCGAGCGATGGCCGTCGACGGCGACCGCACGCGTCGAGCCGGCGCGGAAGCGGTCGTTGAAGATCTCGAGCGACAGCAGCCCGTCGAAGCCGGTCGCCTGAAGCCCCTCCATGAAGTCGCCGAGCGCGAAGTCGCCCTGGCCTGGCAGGCAGCGGAAGTGCCGGCTCCAGGAGAGGTAGTCCATGTCGAGGCGGGGCGCGTCGGCCACCTGGACCAGGAAGATGCGGTCGCCTGGGATCGCCCGGATGGCCTTGAGATCGGTCCTGCGCGCGAAGATGTGGAAGGTATCGAGGACGAGGCCGACCGACGCATGGTCTGCGCGGCGCACGATCTCCCAGGAATCCCGGTAGTCGTTGACGTGTCGCCCCCAGGCCAGCGCCTCGTAGGCGACGCGGGCGCCGCGCTTCGCCGCCCGCTCCCCGAGCTCGCGGAAGTCGTCGGCGGCCCGGTCGATGCCGCCGTGCGAGTCCGGTCCTGCGTTGCTGCAGATCATCAGCAGGTCGCAGCCCAGCTCCTGCATCACGTCGAACTTGCGTTCGGCACGCGCGAAGGCGCGGCTGCGCTGGGGCTCCGGCATGCCTTCGAAGTCGCGGAAGGGCTGGAAGGTGACGATCTGCAAACCGAGATCGGCCACGATGCGGCGAACGTCGCCCGGCGAGCCGTCGAAGGTCAGCAGGTCGTTCTCGAAGATCTCGACCGCGGTGAAGCCGGCCGCCGCGATCGCCTCGAGCTTCTCGTCGAGGGTGCCTGAAAGGCAGACCGTGGCGATCGCCGGGCGCACCTATCTTTTCCTGTCCAGAAGGCGGACCAGGGCCGCGACCGCGGTCGGGTAGCCGTCCGGGCCGAGACCCGCGATCACCGCCGTCGCGATCTTGGAGACCAGCGAGTTGTGATAGATCGCCTCGCGCCGGTGGATGTTCGAGATGTGCAGCTCGAACACCGGGCCGGAGAACATCTTCAAGGCATCCAGGATCGGGATCGAGGTGAAGGTGTGGCCGGCCGGGTTGATCACGATCCCGGCGGCGGGGCGGTCGATCGCCTCGTGGATCCAGTCGACCATCTGATATTCGGCATTGGTCTGTCGGAACTCGAGCGGACGACTTCCGGTTGCCTGCCGGCACATCGCCTCGATCTCGGCCAAGGTCGTGGTGCCATAGATCTCCGGCTCGCGCTTGCCGAGGCGGTTGAGGTTCGGGCCGTTGAGGACATAGATCGGGTTCATGAGGTCAGCCCTGGTAGCCGAAGAGTCGCGGCAAGAAGAGCACGAGGCCCGGAATGAAGGTGATGATCGCCAGCGCCGCGATCATCACCCAGAGGAACGGCAGCACCTCGGCGACCAGCGCCTTCAGGGAGACGCCGGTGATGTTGGTCATCACGAACAGCAGCAGACCGTAGGGCGGCGTCACCAGGCCCAGCATGATGTTGACCACGACGACGATGCCGAAATGCACCATGTCGACGCCGAGCGCCTCGGCCGTCGGGATGAGGACGGGCACGACGATGAGAAGGATCGTGGTGCCTTCGAGCAGGCATCCCAGGATCAGCAGCAGGACGTTGACGGCGATCAGGAACATGACCGGCGTGAACTGGTAGGCCTGAAGGTAGAGGCTGAGCGACTTCGGGATGTTCTCGACGGTGACCACGTAGTTGAAGGCGAGCGCGCCCGCGATCAGCATGCCGATGGAGGCGGTCACGCGCGCGCTGGAGAGAAGCGACCTGTAGATGTCGCCCCAGCCCATGTTGCGATAGAGGACGGCCGAGACGAGCAGCGCATATGCCGCCGCCACGGCGGCCGCTTCGGTCGGCGTGAACACGCCGCTGTAGATGCCGCCGAGCAGCACCACCGGCATGCCCAGCGCCGGCAACGCCTGGATCATGAGGTGAGGAAGGTTGCGAAGCGGTACCGGCGGCTCGACGGGAAAATTGCGCCGCCTGGCCACGGCGGCGATCAGCGCCATCTGCACGAGCCCCATCAGCACGCCCGGCACCACGCCGCCGAGGAAGAGGTAGCCGATCGACGTGTCGGAGACGAGCGCGTAGATGACGATCGGGATCGAAGGCGGGATGATCGGCCCGATGACGGCGGTGACGGCGGTCAGCGCCGCAGCGAAGGCCGGCGGATACTTGCCGTTCTGCGTCATCATCGCCTGCATCAGCTTGCCGCTGCCCGCGGCATCCGCGATCGCCGAGCCCGACATGCCGGCGAAGATGATGCTCTGGACGACGTTCACATGAGCGAGTCCGCCGCGGAAGCGGCCGACGATCGCGTCACAGAAGCGGAGCAGCCGATCGGTGATGCTGCCGGCATTCATGAACTCGGCGGCCAGGATGAACAGCGGGATCGCCAGCAGCACGAAGCCGGTATAGAGGCCGTTCAGCAGCTGCTCGGCGGCCGTCGCCATGTCGAGTCCAGCCAGCAGCAGATAAAGGATCGAGCCGCCGATCATCGCGTGCCCGATCGGCAGCCCCAGCAGGCTCAAGGCGACGATCGCACTGATACACCAGGAGAAGGAGCCGCTCATACGCCCGAGCTCGCCTGGGTCGGATCGAAGGCGGCCGGCGCCTTGCCGCGGATCGCGGAGACGACCAGCCAGACGTAGCGCACCAGCACCGCCACGACGAAGACGACGTAGATCGAATAGAGGACGTCGAAGCGGATCTTGAGATAGGCGGTCTTCTCGACCTTCATGAAGGTGACGTAGTCGACCACCGCCGGGAGCGAGATTGCATAGAGCCCGAGCAAGGAGAGCCCGGTCACGATCGCCATGATCCGCCGGGTCCGGTCGCCGACGGCGGCGTAGATCAGGTCGAAGCGGATCTCCTCGCGCTCGGTGACGACGAAGGCGGCTCCCCACAGCACCAGCCAGAGCCAGGTGACGATGGTGAGCTCGGAGGTCCAGCCGATCGGGAAGTTGAACAGGTAGCGGAAGGCGATCTGTACCAGGAACGCCACGAACATGACCGCGAACAGGCCCGCGATCACGTGCTCCGCCCATCGCCTAAGCCGAGCGCCGATCTTGTCCATGCCCCCTCCGCCTGCACCGCCGGCCATGTTGCCGGCGGCCTGTTGCCCCCTGACTCAGAGCGCGTTGATCTTGTCGATCAGGCCCTTCGGCCAGCTCTTCGCGAGGTCGGACTCGAGGTACATCTTCTGGGCGTGATCGCGGAATGCCTTCACGTCCGGTGTATTGATCTGCAGGCCCTGCTTCTTCAGGAACTCGACCAGCTCGGCTTCCTGCTTCAGGTGCTCCGCGGCGCTCCATTCGATCGCCTTGGTGGCGGCGGCCTGGAACTTCTGCTGCTGGGCCGGGCTCATGCTGGCCCAGGCCTTGGACGAGATGCAGAGCAGGTCGAAGCCGATCAGATGGCTGGTCAGCACCATCTGCGACATCACCTCGTAGAACTTCATGTTCTGGACGTTCGGCAGCGGATTGTCCTGGCCGTCGATCGCACCGGTCTGGAGCGCCGTGTAGACCTCGGCATAGGCGACGGGCGTCGGGTTGGCGCCGAGCGACTTGCCGAGGAACTGCCAGGCGTCGCCGCCAGGCATGCGCAGCTTGATGCCCGCCATGTCGGCCGGTGTGGTGATCTTCTTGTTGGGCTTGAGGCCGACCTGGCGCGTGCCGAAGAAGGTGGGCCCGAGGATGCGGACCTTCAGCTTGTCCTCGACCATCTTCAGCAGGTCGGCGGCGACCGGGCTCGCGAAGAAGGTGTGCAGGTGCTTGGCGTCGCGGAACAGGTAGGCCGAGGTCACGATCGACCATTCCGGCAGCTGGTTCGAGATGTCCTGCGGGGCGATGTTGGCGAGCTCGAGGTTGTTGCGCTCGAGCGCGACCAGCTCGGTGCCCTGCTTGAACAGGGAGCCGTTCAGGAACGGCTCGATCTTGAAGTCGGCCTCGACGTCCTTGGCCAGCATCTCGACCATCTTTGCCCTTATGTCCTTGTCGGAGAACACGGCGGCGAAGCGCAGATTCGGCTTGGCCTGGGCATAAGCGGGCACGGCCGAGGCAGCAGCGAGCGCGGCGCCGGTCTTCAGAAGCGTGCGGCGGCTAACCGATAAGTCCATTGGTCATCCTCCCTTTGCGGTGTGGTTGGTCGACGAGAGATCGGCCCCGGCATTCATCGAGTCGAAATGCCGGAGCATGCGCGCGGCATCGGGGACGATGCCGGTGAACAGGCGGAAGGCCTCGACGGCCTGGAACACGGCCATGCCGCCGCCGGCGAGCGTTCGGCACCCCAGCCGGCGCGCGACGCGCAACAGCTCGGTCTCGAGCGGCGTGTAGACGATGTCGGCGACCCAGAGCTTCGGATGCAGCCGCGACTCCGGCACCGGCGTTCCCGGATATCGCGCCATGCCGACGGGCGTCGCGTTGACCAGTCCATCGGCGTCGGCGAGTGAAGGCGGATCGACGGCAACGGCAATTCGATCGCCGAAGCGCTGCCGGAGCTTCGTGGCGAGCGCATGGGCTCGGCCGGCGTCGAGATCGACCAGGGTCAGCGCGCCGACCCCGCGGGACATAAGGGCATGTGCCACCGCCGCCCCGGCGCCGCCGGCACCGACCTGGACGACACGGTCGAGGCCGGCATCGGGCAGGAAGCGGCGCAGGCTCTCGCCGAAGCC
This sequence comes from Alphaproteobacteria bacterium, assembly GCA_044223515.1. Lineage (GTDB taxonomy): Bacteria > Pseudomonadota > Alphaproteobacteria > SHVZ01 > SHVZ01 > SHVZ01. The sequence goes on along the minus strand of JBGALV010000037.1, from coordinate 35,546 downwards.
GTAGGCGTCCGTGTTGTGGCCGATGCGCCGCTTGCCTTCGAAGACCACGGTGTTCACCGCGCCGATCGCCTCGGCCTCCGGCGAGAGCGCGTCGAGCGCGGCGATGATCGCCTGCTTGCAGGGATGCGTGACGTTGACGCCGGCGAAGCCCATGAGCTGGGCCGCGGTCAGCAGCTCGCCCGCCGCTTCGACGCCGAGGCCGAGCTGGGCGAGATCGATCAGCCGGTAAAGGCAGCGGAGACCCTGGGCCTCGGCCTCGCGCTCATGCATAGCCGGCGACTTGGAAGCCTGGATGCCCGAACCGATGAGGCCGACCAGCACCGAGCGCGGCAGGGCTTCCCGTCCGGGAGCCTCCGCCGGCGCCGACAGCGCGCGCTCGGTCAGCAACTTCGGCCTCATGCCGTTCCTTCCCTGCCGCCGCGTCCCGCGCAGCCTTCTTCGGGCTGGCCGGCACGGCGTTGTGTTCTTGGTCCTAGCAATGTACGAACTAGTTAGTTCAGTCAAGAACCGCTCGCGGCGAGGTCGGCCGCGGGTGATATTGGCGCCGCCAGATGCAGGGAAACCGAACGCCAGCGATGCGTCAGGACCGCGACGTCGCCGACCGCGCAAGCTCGACCCGGACGCCGGATGCCGAGGGCACCCGCCGCAACATCCTCGAGGTCGCGACCGAGGAGTTCGCCGGCAAGGGCTACTCGGGCGGGCGCATCGACGAGATCGCGGCGCGCACCAACACCTCCAAGCGGATGATCTACTACTACTTCCGCGACAAGGAGGGCCTGTACCTCGCGGTGATCGAGGAGGCCTACCGCCGGATCCGCTCGATCGAGAACACGCTCGACCTCGAGCACCTGGAGCCCGAGGAAGCGCTGAAGACGCTGGTCGGATTCACCTTCGACTACCAGAACCAGAACCAGGACTTCATCCGCCTGGTGATGGTCGAGAACATCCACCACGGCGAGCACCTGAAGAAGTCGCGGGCGATCCACGACGTCAACGCGACCGTCATCGACAAGATCAAGGGCCTCTACCAGCGGGGCGTGGCCGCCGGCGCCTTCCGCAAGGGCCTCGACCCGGTCGACATCCACATGTCGATCAGCGCGCTCTGCTTCTTCAACGTCTCGAACCGCGCCACCTTCTCGCTGATCTTCGAGCGCGACATGGATTCGGCGAAGGCGCTGGCCAAGCGGCGCGCCATCGTCGTCGACACGATCCTCCGCTACGTCCGGGCCTGACGCCGCCGAAGACCGCCTATCGCAGCGTCCCGCAGGGCGCGACGGGTTCCTGCTCATCTGGCCCTGGCCAAATTCGCCGCGGCGCGCTTCAATGCTCGCCGGTCGCCGCCGTCAGCGTGGGAGGGCTGGATGAGAGCTGCCGCGATAGTGTTGGCTGCGAAGCTCCTTCCAAAGGCGGCGCTCCGGACTGCATGAGCGACCTGGAAAGCCTACTGGATGTGTTGCGGGAGACGGCCGAGCTGAGGACCGTCGCAGCGATCGAGGCCAAGATCCTCAACGGATCGGACCGCTCGCTTTGCCGGATCAATGCCGTTGCCTTTGCCGCCGAGCACGGGCTCGACCTCGAAAAGGTGATCGGCGGATTTCTCCACGCGTCGCGTATCGGCCTCTTCGAGATGTCGTGGAACGTCATGTGTCCGGGCTGCGGAGGCGTCCTGGATGCGGGAACGAGCCTGAAGTCCGTCCACTCCAGCGAATATCACTGCGCGCTCTGCGCCGCCGGCTACGAGCCGACCCTCGACGAGATGGTCGAAGTCACCTTCACGGTAAGTCCGCGAATCCGGCGGATCGGGGCACATGAACCCGAGACACTATCGAGATGGGACTACAACTCGCAGATATTCTGGAGTTCGGGCATCGATCTTCCGGAGAACGCCGAACAGATCTTCGAGGGGTTCACCCTCGATGCGGTCGATCTCGCGCCGGGGGAGCGTGCTCAGCTGTCGATCCAGCTTCCGGATGCGTTCGTCATCGTCTTCGATCCGGTATCGCATGCCGCCCAGTTCATCCAGGTCGCCGGAGAGCCGACCGCAGAGCGTCGCGCCCTGTCCATCGTCTTCAACGATCTCCGTGCACCGGTCGGAACAGTGGAAATGCGCCCGGGACCGCTGCGTCTGGTGCTCGACAACCGGACGAAAAGACGCCTCCTGCCGGGAATCTACGTCGCCGGCGACGAGATGCATGAACTCCTGGGCCGGCGGCGCCCGGTCCTGACGGCAAAAAAGCTTCTCACCAACCAGACCTTCCGGGACATCTATCGGACGGACGCGCTGGACGTCGATCAGCGGCTCAAGATAACCAGCCTTACCTTCCTTTTCACCGATCTGCGGGGGTCGACGGAACTCTATGAGCGGGTCGGCGATCTCGCCGCCTACGATCTCGTCCGGGCTCACTTCCAGGTGCTTAACGAGATCGTCGCCAGCGAGGCTGGGGCCGTCGTCAAGACCATAGGCGACGCGGTCATGGCGACATTTCCGACGCCTGACAGGGCGATCGCCGCTGCGATCCGCATGCGCGAGGCGATGCGCAGGCTGAACCACGAGCGCCACAGCGACGATCTTCATCTCAAGATCGGAATCCACGAGGGGCCTTGCCTGGCGGTGATGCTGAACGACCGCCAGGACTATTTCGGCCAGACGGTGAACCTGGCCTCGCGCGTCCAGGCGCTTGCGTCCTCGACATCGATCTTCGCCACCAAGCCGGTCGTCCATCATCCGGATTCCTCAGAACTGCTGAAGGCGAACGGACTTCATCCGCTTCCCTTCGATGCGCATCTGCGGGGCAGCACGGAAGAGCTCGAGATCTTCGAGATACCCTGACGCGCTGCGCTTTCCGCCAAGGTTTGCGGCATCGCCTGGCTTGCCGCTATCCTGGCCGCCCCGTCCTTCGTCATCCCCCTATCATCGAGAGACCGATCATGGACAGATGGCTCGCCGCCGCCCTCGACTATGTGCCGGAGTGGCTCGGCTTCCAGATGCGCGTCACCGAGCAGCCCGGCTGCGCGATGGCGATCGCGCACAAGGGCAAGGTCGTGTTCGAGCAGGCCTGGGGTTATGCCAACCAGCCGCGCGGGCAGGAGCTGACGCCACGGCACCGCCACCGCGTCGCCTCGCACTCCAAGAGCTTCACCGCCGCCGGGATCCTGAAGCTGCGCGAGAAGGGCAAGCTCCAGCTCGACGATCCTGCCGGCAAGTATGTGAAGGGCCTGCACCCGACTGTCGCCAAGGCGACGGTGGCGCAGCTGCTTTCGCACACCGCCGGCATCATCCGCGACGGCAAGGACACCGGCCAGTGGACGCATCGCCGGCCCTTCCTCAGCGCCGAGGAGTTCCTGAAGGAGCTGGCCGAGCCGCAGCCGATCGAGGCCAACCTGCGCATGAAGTACTCAAACCACGGCTTCGGCCTCGCCGGCCAGGTGATCGAGGCGGTGACGGGCGAGGCCTACAACAAGTGGATCCAGCGCGAGGTGGTGGAGGCCGCCGGCCTCGAGGAGACGCGGCCCGACGTGCCCGCGCCGAAAGGCGGCCCGCTCGCCAAGGGCCACTCGTCCAAAGTGCCGCTCGGATACCGCATCACGCTTCCCAGCGACACGAACACCCATGGCCTCGCCTCGGCGACCGGCTTCATCTCGACCGCGCACGACCTGGCGCTGTTCTTCGGCCAGATCTCGCCGACGGCGAAGAAGAGCTTCCTCTCCGTCACCAGCCGCCGCGAGATGACCCGGCGCCACTGGAGGGTGCCGCACTCGCAGCTCGAGCGCTGGTATGGACTTGGCACGATCTCTGGCACGCTCGGCGGCTGGGACCATGTCGGGCATTCCGGCGGCTTCCCGGGCTTCATCACCCGGACCGCGACGATCCCGGCGCACGACATCACGATCTCGGTCCTGACCAACGCCGCCGACGGCATGTCGCACCAGTGGCTCGACGGCACCATGCACATCCTGCGTCGCTTCCATCAGCACGGCGCGCCGGCGCGCCGGATCGCCGACTGGACCGGCCGCTGGTGGAGCCTCTGGGGCTGCTTCGACCTCGTGCCGATGGGCGAGAAGGTGATGGCGGCGACGCCGGGCCTGCTCGATCCGTTCATGGACGCGAGCGAGATCGCGGTCGCCGGCCGCGACAAGGGCCGCGTCACCGAGGCCGGCGGCTTCGCCAGCTTCGGCGAGGAGATCAGGCGCATCCGCAAGGGCAGCCGCGTCGCCGAGATCTACGCGACCGGCTCCCGCCTCAAGTCGGAAGCCGACGCGGTGAAGGAGATCAAGGGCCGCTACAAGGCCTGAACGCTCTCACGTCTTCTGTGCCGCCTGCTCCTCGTAGGCGGTGCAGAAGACGATCCGCAAGCCGGCGCTGAAGCGTCGAAGGTTGTAGCCGGTGCGGAAGCGCCACGCCGGCTCCGGTCCGCGGTCTATCGTCCATTCCACGTCGACGACGGCGTCGTCCCTGCCCTGCTCGAGCAGCCGGTCGAGATCGAAGTCGGCGCGGACGAACCCGTTCGCGCGATAGTGCGCCACCAGCGTCGCCATCGCCTCGGCGACCTCTTTCCGCGTCGACCACAACGTGACCTCGCGTGCGACGAGCATGCTGGGCGCGGCGATGTGGCCGGCGACCGCGGCGACATCGAACCGGTTGTAGGCGTCGCGATAGCCGCGGAAGAACGCCTCGATCTCGTCACGCATCTATCGTTTCAGGTCGCGATCGACCTTCACATAGGCGGGCACGCCGACGATCTCGCTCATCTCGGTCCATGAGACGACGCGCTTCGCCGGCACCGGGCGGCCGGCCTTCATGTCCTTGATCGCGTCGCGGATCGCCCCGGCGGCGGCGAAGACCAGGGTCACGCCGTAGAGCGCAATGGTGAAGCCGATCCTGTGCACCTCGGATGGTTTCCATGCCGGCTTGCCCGGCTCGTCGACCTGGATCATCAGCGGCAGCTTCGTCGAGGCGGCGATCCTCTTGAGCTCGGCCCTGTCATGCGGGCCGGTGACGAAGATGATGTCGGCGCCGAGATCGGCGAAAGCCTTCGCCCGCCACAGGGCCTCGTTCAGGCCCGCGTCGGGACCGGCGGCGTTCCGCGCATCGGTGCGGCCGATGATCAGGATGTCGGCCCCGGCCTCGCGTGCCTGCACGGCCGCCTTGACTCGGCGGGTCGCCTCCTCGCGCGAGACCACGCGTCCGGGCGCGCCGAAGTCGCGCTTCGGGCTCTCCTGGTCCTCGAGCATCAGGCAGGCGGCCCCGGCCGAAGCCAGGCCCCGCACCGTCCGCTGCACGTTCTGCGCATTGCCGAAGCCGGTGTCGGCATCGACGATCAGCGGCATCGGGGCCGAGGCAGCGACATCGCGCGCCTGGCTCGCCATCTCGCCATACGAGAGCAGGCCAGCATCGGGCACGCCGAGCTTCGCCGCCGAGACGGAGAAGCCGGAAAGGAACGCGGCAGGGAACCCAGCCTGATGCACCATGCGGAAACCGAGCGCGTCGTAGCAGCTCGGAACCGTCATGCCGCCGCGCTTGAGGAGCTTGCGCAGCTTGTCCGCGGGCGAGGTCATGCGCTCTTCATCCCTGGCATCTTCACGGCGTTGGCGCGACGCTGATCCATTCCTGTCTCCATCGAACGCGGGTAGCGAGGGGGTGCTGCTGAGACTTCGTCGAGGCGCCGGTCGATCTCCTTCGGCAGCTTCCAGCCGCCGGCTTTCATCGACTCCGCGGCCTGTGCCGCGGTGCGCGCGCCGACGATGGCGCTGGTCATGAACGGCCGGTCGAGCACCCAGCGGAGCGCCACCTCGGCCGGGCTGCGGCCGAGCTCCTTCGCTGCATCGAGCAGCGCTGCCAGCGTCTTCTCGGCGGAGGGCGCGAAGTATTTCGACGGATAGGCCCAGCCTTCGGCCGAGCGCGTGCCGGCCGCCTTGGTGTCGCCGGGCTTGTACTTGCCGCCGAGATATCCCCCGGCGAGAGGCGACCAGCAGACGATGCCGACGCCTTCGAGCTCGCAGGCCGGCACGATCTCCTCCTCGATGTCGCGGACGACGAGGCTGTATTGCGGCTGGTGCGCCGAGAAACGTTCCCAGCCCCTGCCGTCGGAGATCCAGAGCGACTTCATCAACCGCCAGCATTCGTAGTTGCTGCAGGCGATGTAGCGGACCTTGCCGGAGCGCACGAGGTCGTCGAAGGCGCGCAGCATCTCGTCGAGCGGCGTCTCGATGTCGACGTGATGGATGTAGTAGAGGTCGAGATAGTCGGTGCCCAGCCGCTTCAGGCTGGCTTCCGCCGCCTCCATGATGTGGGAACGCGACATGCCAGAATCGTTCGGCCCCGGACCCATCGGGTTGAACACCTTACTCGCGACGATCGTCTGCTTGCGCTTCTGCCCCAGCGCCTTCCCCAGCATCGTCTCGGAGACGCCGCCATTGTAGGCGTTGGCGGTGTCGACGAAATTGACGCCGGCATCGAAGGACGCGGCGAGGATACGCTCCGCCTCGGCCTGGTCGGCGCCGTGGCCGAACGTCATCGTGCCGAGGCAGATCTCGGAGACCTTGAGGCCGGTGCGGCCGAGACGGCGGTAGTCCATGGGCGCCCCCGAAGAGAGGCGCCCATGGCGCGTCAGGACGGCCTGGGTGTCAACCCGGATCGGCCGCGCTCAGAACACGAAGCGGGTCAAGAACACCTGCCGGCCGCCGGGAAGAGTCAGGACCGCCTCGCGGGTGCCGCCGAACTGGATTGTCATCGCGCCTCGGTCGCCTGCCATGGCCGGCTGCCGCCACTCGCCACCGAGCGACTGGCCGTTGGCGTATTCGGCGAAGGTGCCGGTAAAGGAGAGGCCGCTGCCGACCGTGGCGCCAGGTCGGAGGTTGCCGTTGGCGATGTACCAGACCGCATGGCCATCGGCGTCGTACATGTAGCCGCCGACATAGGTGGCACGGCTGCTGCCCTGGGCCTCGATGAAGAAGGCGCGACCGGGCTCGTCCTTGCACCACCACCAGCCGGTCTCGGGATCGCCGCCGTCCCCGCCCCCGGCGACGCCGCCCGGCACGATGTCGAAGCGCTGGATCGCCAGGGAGCCGCCGGGCCAGGTGATGGTCGCCGTGGTGTCGCCGGTGAAAGCGATGATCATCGTCCCGATGCTGCGTCGGACCGAGGGCGAACGATAGGCCCCGCTCAAGGTCTGGCCACCGGCATACTCGACCATCTGGCCGGTGAAGACGCCGGATTCCATCCTTCCGATCGCGGAATACCAGATCGCGCGGCCGACGGCGTCGTAGAGATACGCGCCGACGTAGAGCTGGTCGCCCGACTGCTCGATGGCGATGCCGCTGCCGGGCTGCGCCGGCGACCACCACCAGCCATTGTCGACCTGGAGCGACGAGGACGGTCCGCCGGAATAGGAGAGGACGATCGAACCGATGGCGCCGCCATGTCCGTCGACGGCGATGTAGTAGGTGGTGCCGGCGGTCGCCATGAACGACACCCCGCTTTGCAGCGTGTTGCCAGCGTCGTCGTCGGCGACGACCGGGACGAGGGCGCCGACCGCCGAGCCGGTATAGACCGCGAGCGTGGTGTCGAAGCTGCTGCCGGCGGTGCCGAGGCGCACGCGGCGGGACCGGTTCGGCGTGATCTTCCACCACACTGAGGCCCCGCCGGCTATGCCCGCATGCGCAGGCTCGCCCGCCTCCTTGGTCGCGAAGCGATTGCTGCCACTGGCCGTGCCAGCCGCGCGGGTGAGCGCGATCGCGCCGGCGAACGAATCGTTGGCGGGGACCGACCCCAGCACCTCCGTCCATTTGAGCGCGATCGAGCCGGAAGCGCCGTCGTATCCGTCGACGGCAATAGAGTAGGTCGTACCCGCAACCGCGTTGAAGCCGACCGCGCTTTGGCACGACCGCCCGTTGTCGTCGTTGGCGGCGACCAGGGTGAGCGCGTTGACGCCGGTGCCCGTATAGACCGCGAGCACCGTATCGAAGCTGCTGCCGGTCGTGGCGACGGTGACGAAGCCCGAGACCGTCGGGGTCCAGCTCCACCATGCGGACTTGCCGCCGGCATTGCCGGCGTGGCCAGGTTCACCCGCCTCCTTCGTCGCGTTGACGTTGCTGCCCGTCGTGGTGCCGGACGCCCCCGTGATGATGGCGGCAGAGGCGAAGGAGTCGTTGGCGGGAGGTGCCGTCGCCGCGTTCAGGACGAAGGTCGCGGTGCACGTCGCGTCGGCCGAGACCGTGACGCTGGCCGTCGCGGCGATGCCGGAGCAGGCGCCCGACCACCCGGTGAAGATCGAGCCGCTGGACGGCATCGCGGTCAGGGTCACCGAGGAGCCCAGGGTCACGACGGCGGAGCAGGCGCTGCCGCAGCTGATTCCGGCGGGGCTGCTGGCCACCCGTCCGCCGCCGGTCCCTGCCTTGGCGACCGTAAGCGCGGCGTCGACCGGATCGCTCGGCCGCCACTGCGCCACGATATCCTTGTTGGCGTTCAGCACGCGGGCATTGTTCGCAGGCTCCGGACGGCCGAGGGCCACGCCCGAGGGACTGCCGTTGCCGAAGGGGCGGTCGGGGTTGCTGAAGCGCGCGGTACGCCAGCAGGAAATGCGGGCGTCCGAGCAGGCGTCGAAATACGACATCACCGTCAGCTCGCCGGCGCCGGTGTCCACGTGGCCGAAGTAGTCGTGATCCTGCGGCGGGCTGCCGCGCCACGGACCTTCGTTGTACTTGCGGACCGCGTACCGGTCGTGCGCCAGGCCCATGTTGTGGCCGAGCTCGTGCGCCATCGTCTGGTTGCTCATGAGGCAGGAGCCCCGCATCATCGCCGACACTGCGTACCGCGCATCCGAGACCGTGGGGTTGAGCAGCATGTAGCCGATGCCGCAGGCCTGGAACGCGGCGTAGTTCTTCACCACCACCGCGACCAGGTCGGCGCCGTGCGCCAGGCGCGCGCCGCGCAGCTCGGAGAGCTCGCCCGAGCCGTCAAGGCCGGCGCGCGCATCGGCGATCACCGCTGCGGCCGATTTGCTGCCCTCGTCGTAGGAAGCGGCGACGATGCCGACGAGCTGAAGCGTGATGTTGACGCCGGAGTTGGCATAGGCCGTGTTCGCCTGGGCGACGGCGAGGTTGATCTCGCCGACGATGTCGGCAGACTGGGCTCCTGCCATCTGCGTATAGGCCACGACCAGCGTCACCGTCGTCATCGCGGCGGGATCGCCGACGATGCTGGGGCCGTCCGTCGGTGCGGCCCACGGGGAGGCGCGCGTCGCCGGCTTGTCGCCGGCCGACGGATCGCGCATCGGGTGGGAGCCGACCTTGGGGAAGCCACGCGGGTCGACCTGGTCGATGACGGCATTGCCGTTCTTGTCCGGATAGATCGCGTACATGGCGCCAGCCGCGGTCACGGAACCGGTAAGGCGGCCGTTCGAGACGACGAGGTGAACCTGGCCTTCCCGCCCATCGGCGAGCCGCCCCTGCCAGACCGTGTCGCCGGACAGCGTGTGCTGAACCCGCTCAGCCACGGCATCGACGGCGGCATCGGCGAAAAGGTTGAGGCGGACGGCATCCGCGGAGTTCTCGACGCGCTTCGGCTGACCGGCGGAGGCCGGCGCGGCGATCCTAGGCATCACCTGCGCCTGCAAATAGGGCAGGTCGATCTGGACGACGCGGCGGCGGGCCACCGTCGGCGGCAGCGGTTCCCGTTCGAAGGCCAGCGCGAGCCCGGCGACGGGCGCCTGGAACAGTCCGCGGTCGGGGCCGGGCGTCGCGGCAGCCTGTACGACCGGGATGGACGCCGCGCTTTGGTCATGAGCCGAGGCGACCGAGACGGCACCGAGAGCGGCCGCGAGCAACGCGGCCGACAACAACCGGAACATCGAAACCCTTCCGTGCAAAAGCACGGAAGTACCGAGCCAGCGGGGCCCGGCCCATCAATCGAAAGTATGAGCCGGACCTATTCCGCCCGGCCGGCGCCGACACGGTTCAGAACACGAAGCGGGTCAGCGTCAACTGCCGGCCGTCCGGAAGCGTGAGGACGGCCGGCCCCGGTGAGAACTGGCGAAGGCGACTCGCTTTCTAGAAGGTGAAGCGCGTCAGACTTACCTGCTGGCCGGACGGCAGCGTCAGGACCGCTCGGGTGGAGCTCGTGAAGTCGATCGTGATCGTGCCCCTGGTCGCGGTGATGATCGGCGCTCGGTAGGTGCCGCCGAGGCTTTGCCCGTTGGCGTACTCCGAGAGCGTGCCGGTGAAGGAGTTGCCGACCAGGAGCGAGCTCGAGAGCACGCCGCCGCCGGCCGCATACCAAACTGCGGTATTGTCCGTGTCGTACATGTAGGCTGCCATGAAGATCGAGCGGCTCGCCCCCTGCGTCTCGATGAAGTAGCCGCGTCCGCTCTCCGACGAGCTCCACCACCACCCCTTCTCGGGATCGCCGCTGGCGCTGCCGGCGGCGACGCCACCCGAGACGATGTCGAAGCGCTCGATCGCGATCGTACCGCCCGGCCAGGTCAGCGTTCCCGTCGTCGAGCTCGTGAAGGAGATCGACACGGTGCCGACCGTGCGGCGAACCTCCGGCGCGCGATAGCTGCCGCTCAGCGTCTGGCCGCTCTGGTGCTCGATCAGGTTGCCGGAGAAGACGCTGCCGCTGATCGTGCCGATGCTGGTGTACCAGACCGCGGTCCCGTCGGTGTCGTAGAGATAGGCGCCGATGAACAGGCTCGATCCCGATTGCTCGATGCCGAAGCCGGTGCCGGGCAGCGACGAGGACCACCACCAGCCGGTCTGGACGGTGAAGGTCGAGGACGGGCCTCCGGTATACCCGAGGACGATGCTGCCGGTGGATCCCGAATAGCCATCGACGGCGATGTAGTAAGTCGTCCCCGCCGTGCCGGTGAACGAGACGGAGCTCTGCAGCGTGGCGCCCGTATCGTCGTTCGAGGCGATGCTGGTCAGAGATCCGACGGCGGAGCCGATGTAGACGGCAAGCAGCGTATCGAAGTTGCTCCCCGCCGTGCTCACCGTCACTTGTCCCGTGGCCGTCGGCGTGATCTTCCACCAGACGGAGGCACCGCCGGAATTGCCGGCGTGGCTCGGCTCGCCGGTCTCCTTGGTCGCCGACGCGTTGGAGCCGGTCGTCGTACCCGACGAGGAGGTCAACGCGATTGCGCTCGAGAACGAGTCGTTGGCGGGAGCCGAAGTCGTTACCGATTGGCTCCAGGTGAGGACGATCGACCCGGAGGCCCCGGCATAGCCGTCGACCGCGATCCGATACGTCGTGCCGGCGGTCGCGGTGAAGGTGACCGAGCTCTGCAACGAGCTGGATGTATCGTCGTTCGAAGCCACCGCCGTCACGGCCGAGACGCCCGAACCCGTATAGACGGCGAGCAGCGTGTCGAAGCTGCTGCCGATCGTGGTGATCGTCGAGCTGCCGCCGGATGTCGGGGTCCAGGTCCACCACACCGACTTGCCGCCCGAATTGCCGGCATGGCTCGACTCGCCGGTCTCCTTTGTCGCGCTGACGTTGGAGCCGGTGGTCGATCCGCTGCTGCCGACGATCTCGGTCGCGGACGCGAAGGCGTCGTTCGACGGCGTACCGGACGTGCTTCCGGTGAAGGTCGCGATGCAGGTGGCGCTCGCCATCATCGTGACGGTCGCGGTCTCGGACGCGCCCGAACACGAGCTCGACCAGCCGGCGAAGGTCGAACCGCTGGAGGCGGACGCGGTCAGCGTCACCACCTGGCCCGAGGAGAAGGAGGCGCTGCACGTGCTGCCGCAGCTGATGCCCGACGGGCTGCTGGCGACGGTACCGGAGCCGGAGCCGCTCTTGGTCACGGTCAGCACGACGCCGCTCACCGTCGCCGGGCGCCACTGCGCCACCACGTCCTTGTTGATGTTGAGCACGCGCGCATTGTCGGCGGGATCGGTGCCGCCGAGCACGACGCCGGAGGCGGCACCGTTGCTGAAGGTCCGGCTCGGGCTGCTGAAGCGCGTGGCGCGCGTGCAGTTGACGCCGGAGTCGTTGCAGAGGTCGTAGTAGGACATCACGTCCATCTCGCGCGCCGCCGTGCTGACGTAGCCGAAATAGTCGTAGTCCTGCGGCAGCGTCCCGTACCACGGGCCCTCGTTGTACTTGCGCACCGCGTAGCGATCGTGCGCGAGGCCCATGTTGTGGCCGGTCTCGTGCGAGAGCGTCTGTCCGGCGAGGCAGGAGCCACGCATCGTCGCCGAGACGCCGTAGGCGGCATAGGCCGTCGTCGGGTTGAGCGGCATGTAGCCGATGCCGCAGGCCTGGAACGTGCTGTAGTTCTTGACGATCAGCGCGACCAGGTCGGCGCCGTAGGCGATCCGCGCGGCATAGAGCTCGTTGAGTTCGCCCGATCCGGCCATGCCGAGGCGCGCGTCGTTGATGACGGTCGAGGCGTCGCGGCTGCTCTCCGTGTAAGTCGCGGCGAGCGTGCCGGTCAGCTGCAGCGTGATGTTGACGCCCGAATTGGCATAGGCCGTGTTGGCCATCGAGACGGCGAGGTTGATCTCGCTGACGATGTCGGCAGATTCCGCCGCTGCCGCCTCGGTATAGGCGGCGAGCAGCGTGATCGTGGTCATGCTGTTGGGATCGCCGACGACGCTCGGCCCGTCGGCCGGCGCGCGCCAGGACGGCAGGTCGCCGCGCTTGTCGGTCTTCGGGATCTCGGGGATCGGATGCGGGCCGGGCTTGGGGAAGCCACGCGGGTCGAGCTGCTCGATCACCGTGTTGCCCTGCTTGTCCGGATAGATCGAGTAGGTGACGCCGCCGACCGTGACCGCGCCGGTGATCCTGCCCTTCGCGACCACGAGGTTCACCGTCCCGTCGGCGCCGTTGGCGGGCTTTCCCTCCCAGACGAAGTCACCCGAGACCGTGTGTTGGTATCTGGTCCTCGCCGCATCGACGACCACGTCGGGGAAAAGGTTGAGACGTACCGCGCCGGTACTCATCTCGACCTTCTTCGCCTGGCTCGCGTCGCCGGCAGCGATGCGCGGCAGGATCTTCGTCTCGAGATAGACCGGATCGGTCTGCACGATCCGCCGCCGCGCGACCTCGGGAGGCAGACCGTCCGCTTTGGTCTGGATCCGCGAGCGGGCGGCATCGCCGACCGGGCTGAGGAACAGGCCGCCGTCCGGCGTGAGCTGCGCCGTGCTCGGCGTATAGATCCAGAGGGACGGGCCGGACCCGGATGGCTCGTGCGCAAGCGATGGGAGGGCGATGCTCACCAGGAGCATCATCACGAGCGAGAAGAGACGCTTCATCGGAATCCCCCGAGAACGTACGGGAGCAGCCCACCGAAGCCCCGTCCGAAGACGGCGACTTTATCGTCCCCGGTGACGCAGCGGTAGCGGCTCAGGCGACCGGGTCGGCCGCCAGCAGGGTCTCGAGGGAAAGCGGCACCAGGTCAGGCTCGACCCAGTCGCGGCGAGCCGGCGTCGAGAGCAGCAGGTCGCGGCTCCAGAAGACGAAGATCCCGTCCTTCGACCCGTGGCGGCTTTCGACGTAGGAATTGACGAGGTCGACCAGCCTGTGCGCGCGCGTCGTCTCGAGGAAACGTGCCGCCGACCACACGTAGTACATCGTCACCGTCTCGTGATACCCGCGGGTATCCGAGTTGGGCGTGCCCGAGGCCTCGTTGTAGGCGCGGATGCCGTCCCTCAAGAGCGACCGGGACTCGGCCTCGCCGAATCGGCGGACGTGCCACAGGCCGACCGCCAGATGCGCCTGGTGCGTCCATCGGGCTGCCGGCAGGGTTTTCGCCCGGAATCCGTCGACGAGCGCGAGGACCGCCCGCTCGTCGGCGAGCGGCACATACGTCCGGCTTGGCGTGTTCATGCCCATCGGGCGCCGACGCTACCAGCGACGGCCGGGACCGTCACCCCCGGTTTCACTTCCGACGAAGAAATACGGAACGGATCGCGCCACTGTCCTAGCCTTGGCTTCGAAAAGCCGGGAGCCGGCTCGAAACGAGGGGGAACGCATGTACGGAAAACGCCCACCGGTCGCCTCTGTCCACGGCGTCGTCGCCGCCGCTCATCCGCTGGCCGCCCAGGCCGGTGCCCGCATCCTGCGCGAAGGAGGCAACGCCTTCGACGCGATCGCCGCCACCGCCGCCGCGCTCAACGTCGCCGAGCCCTACATGTCCGGCCTCGCCGGCATGGGCATGGCGACCATGTATGTCGCCAAGGAGAAGCGGGTCCGCACGCTCGATTTCATCACCAAGGTGCCGTTCAAGCTGCCGGTGTCCCGCTTCAAGGACCGCGAGGATCTGCATCGCGGCCCGCTCGCCTGCTCGACGCCCGGCAACCTCGCCGGCTGGTGCACGCTGGTCGAGACCTACGGCAGGAAGTCGCTGAAGGAGGTGTTCCAGCCGGCGATCGAGATCGCCCGCGACGGCATCGTGCTGACCAACTTCAACGAAGACAAGTTCATGGAGGCCGCGCGCGACCTGAAGAAGTACAAGGCCTTCTACGACGACTGGAACAAGAACTACGCCTTCGGCAAGGGCGTGGTGAAGGCCGGCCAGGTGCTGAAGCAGCCGGACCTCGCCAAGACCTACGAGGCGATCGTCAAGAACGGGCCGGACTATCTCTACAAGGGTGCGCTCGGCAAGGCGTTCCTCTCCCACATGAAGAAGCTCGGCGGCTGCCTGACCCAGGAAGACATGGATGCGGTGAAGCCCGAATGGCTCGAGCCCGTCACCGCCGACTATCGCGGCATGACGGTCTACTCGCTGCCGCCGCCCTGCGAGAGCTTCCAGTACCTGCTGACCTTGCGCATCCTCGACGGCTTCGACCTGAGCCGGCTCGAGCGTAACGGCGTCGATCATCTCGACATCGTCTTCCGCGCCATCCGCGTCGCCGCCGAGGCGCGCATCCTCAACAACAACCCGACCGCGAAGAAGCTGAAGGAGCTGCTGTCGGACGGCTTCGTCGCCAAGCTTCGAAAGCGCGTCGCCGACGGCAAGCCGATCGACGCGCCGACCGAGCAATGGGTCGAGCCGAAGCCGATCGACCTCCGGAAGGAGCACACGACCTCGTTCTCCGCCGCCGACCGCGACGGCAACGTGATCTGCCTGACCCAGAGCCTCGGCGCCGGCTTCGGCGGCGGCGTGGTGATCCCGGGCACCGGCGTCTGCTCGAACAACTTCCTCTACTGGGGCGAGATCAACCCGAAGGGCACCAACTACATGCGTCCGGGCGGACCGCTGGCGCTGCCGATGGCGCCGTCGGTCGGCTTGCGCAAGGGCAAGCCGGTGCTGGCCCTCGGCACACCGGGCAGCTACGGCATCTGCCAGACCCAGACGCAGACCATGGTGCAGCTCGTCGACTTCAACCAGCCGATCCAGGACGCGATCGAAGCGCCGCGCGCGCGCCTCTGGGACGGCAAGCGCGTTCAGGTCGCGGGCGGGGTGCGGCCGGATGTGGTGGTGGGGCTCACGGCCCGAGGCCACGACGCCGAGCACTACGTGCCGTGGACCAGGCCACGACGCCGAGC
Source organism: Alphaproteobacteria bacterium (assembly GCA_044223515.1). Classification (GTDB taxonomy): domain Bacteria; phylum Pseudomonadota; class Alphaproteobacteria; order SHVZ01; family SHVZ01; genus SHVZ01. The sequence continues at coordinate 20,056 of JBGALV010000037.1, read as the reverse complement.
ACTACGTGCCGTGGACCATGTCGGTCGGCGGCATGCACGGCATCACGATCGACCCGTCGTCGGGTGCGATGACCGGCGGCTGCGATCCGCGTCGCGACGGCTACGTCGCCACCGCCTGATCGCTTCTAGTGTCGCGAGACGGGCGTCGTCGGAACCTCCGGCGGCGCCCGTTCCATTTCCGGCGGGCGGCTGAAGATGCCGACGGTGCCGGTCGCGACCATCACGCAGCCGGCGAAGATCACCGTCGGGATCGTGCCGGGCCATTCGAACATCCACGATCCGGCCAGCGCGGCGAGCGCCATCGAGCCCGAGGTGACCGCGATCCTCAGGCGGAAGACGGCGGCGATGTCGGCGCCGGAGACGCGGGTCTGCAAGGTCGTCAGCATCGGCAGGAAGAAGATCGGGCCACCCGATCCCGCGATGAAGGCGAGCAGCATCATCGCCGGCAGCTCCGCATGGCCGAGGCCGAACAGGATCGGCAGCGGCAGCGACCCGACGCCCGCACCCAGCACGATGTAGCCCGAGAACATGAAGCGCCAACGGTCGGCCGGACGCCGGTTCGAGACCCAGACGTTGGAGGCGAAATCCCCGACGCCGTAGGCGCCGAGCACGCAGCTGAGCGCCAGCAGCGGCTGATGCTCGAATCCCGAGGGCGGATGGTTCGCCATCAGCATGGGGATGCCAAGCGTGATGCCGAGGATCCAGCCGATCAGGTTGATCGCGTTGGCGACGAGGACGCGCGCGATGGGACGGTCGCGGCGCGCGACGGTGACGCCATACAGCATGCGCTCGACCACGCCGCGGATGCCGGCGCTGTGGGTACCGCGGCCGCTGAGCGGGCGGTCGAGGCCGCGGCCGACCCGGCGCATGACCAGCGCGCCCAGAAGGTAGGCGCCGGCCGAAACGGTGAGGAAATGAATGACCGGCAGGGCCAGCGACAGCGCGCCGCCGATGGTCGGCCCGATCAGGCGCGCGAGGCGATGCGTGGAGTCGAAGAGGCCGTTGACCGCCTGGATGTGGTCCGGCGTCGGCGCCAGCTTCGGCACGCTCGACTGAAGAGCCGGATCGTAGACGCCGCGGAACGAGGCGATCCCGACCGCGAAGACCATCAGCGTCGGGAAGGTCAGGAGCCCGGCGTAGAACAGCACCACCGGCGCGAACACCAGCGTCGCCCGCACGAGGTTGCAGAAGATCATCGTGTCGCGCGGCGAGAAACGGTCGGCGACCGCGCCGGCGAGGATGCTGACGATGAAGGCCGCCAGCAGGTTGCCGAACAGAAGGAAGCTCGCCGCCGCGCCGACCATGTCGATCGCGAGCCAGATCATCGCGATCCGCATCAGCTCATCGGCGACCGCCTGGAAGCTGAGACCGCCCCAGACCCGCCGCGTCGGCGGATCCTGCACGAGGTCGATGAACGGATGTGCCAGGGGAGGCTCCGGACGGCTTGGTGAAAGGCGCCGATCCAGGGGGAAGGCGGGCCGCGATCCTCGGGCCGGAGCCGGTGGTCTGACAAGCGGTGATCTGACGCGGCTTGGCGTTCGTACACGCTCGTCTATTCTCGGGCCCGGAAGGGAGGGCGCCGTCAGGACGGGAGAGTCTGATGAATTTTTACTTGTTTTTCCAGAAGCTTGGCTGGCCGCGCAGCTATCTCGGCAAGATCCTTTTCGTCAGCTTTCTCGGCGTCCATGTGCCGCTGATCGGCGCGGTCGGCTACCTGATCGCCACCGACGACGCACCGTTCTCCCATGCGCTCGGCGTCATGGTCGCGATGCTGGTCGCGACGCTGATCGGGACCGCCGCGACGCTCGCCTGCCTGTACGCGCTGCTGGCGCCGGTGCGCGCGGCTGCCCAGGCGATGAGCGACTACCTCCGCGACCGCACCGTGCCGCGCCTGCCGACGGCCGGCGGCGACGAGGCCGGCCACCTGATGGCCAACGTTCAGGAAGGCGTGACACGGCTCGACGCGGCGCTGGATGCCGCCGAGACGAGGCTCGAGGCGATCCAGCAGGATGCGCGCGACAAGTTCGGCATTCTCGCCGCGATGTCGCACGAGCTGCGCACGCCGCTCAACCATGTCGTCGGATTCTCCGAGATCCTGGCGAGCGACGCGCTCGGGCCGATCGGCGACAAGGCTTATCGAGACTATGCCGCCGGGATCAGCTCGAGCAGCAACCAGCTCGCCTCGGTGATCCAGAACATGCTCGACCTCTCCGAGACCGCTGCCGGCGACCAGGGACTCGTTCCGCAGCCGGTGACGCTTGCCGACGCCGTCAACGCCGCGAGCGCCCGCGTGCACCTGAAGGCGCAGAGCGCCGGCGCCTCGATCCACGTCGCGGTGTCGAATGGCCTCAAGGTGCACGCCGACCCCCGCGCGCTGAAGCAGGTCCTCCTGCACGCGCTGATCGCCGCCGCCGAGACCGCCGGCTCTGGCGGGCATGTCCGCGTCACCGGATATGCGCAGGGCGGCGCGGCGCTGGTCGAGATCGCCCATGACGGCACCGCCTGGACCGCCGACGACGTTCCGGCCGAGCTGCGTTCCGATCTGCCCGCCCTCCCGCCATCGGCAGCGAAGGCCGGCTCCGAGAAGATCCGCTTCGCCAGCGCGCAGGCGCTGCGGCTTTCGCTGATCCGCGCCATGCTGAGGGCGGGCGGCGGCAGCCTGAAGATCGCCGTCGGCGAGCGCGGCGGCCGCGTGCTCAGGCTCGGCATTCCGGCCAGTGACGGGGTTCGGCTGCAAGCGGCGGAGTAGCCCGGCAGCGGGCGGCCGCGCTATCCTCGGGCGAAAGCCTTCTCCCTGGGAAACGCCGATGAGCAACGCCCTTCCCCGCCCGATCGCCGGCGCCTGTGCCTGGCTCGGCAAGGATATCGCCAAGTCCGAGCGCTGGATCCGCCACCTCCCCCAGAGCGCGATCGACGAGATCGACCGCGCGCTGACCGAGGTGAAACGTCGCGCCATCGCCTGGTCGGACGTCAACCGCGTCAGCTTCCCGCTGCCCGGGATGACGGCTCTCTTCGACGACGTCCGGGAAGAGCTCGAGAACGGCTCGGGGATGGTCCAGCTTCGCGGCCTGCCCGTCGCGCGCTACGAGGAGGACGATCTCCGCCGGATCTGGTTCGGCATCGGCGCCAACCTGGGCTCGCCGCTCAACCAGAACAAGTCGGGCGAGCTGATGCGCGCGATCCGCGACGAAGGCGGCACCGCGCTCGCCGGCCAGCGCTACGGCCAGATCGACGAGGGCAAGGGCAAGACCTTCCTCTCCTCATATGCACGCACGCTGACCAACGGCCAGCTTCGCTTTCACACGGATCGTTGCGACGCGGTCGGGCTGCTCTGCGTCCGCCAGGCCAAGGCCGGCGGCGTCAGCAAGCTCGCGAGCTCCGCGATGGTCCACAACGTCATGCTGGAGCGCCGTCCCGACCTTTGCGCCGCGCTCTACGAGGACATCTGGCGAAGCCGCTTCGGCGAGGAGCCGGGCGGCGAGAAGCTCGCCTACCCGCTGCCGATCTTCGGTCAGCGCGACGGCCGCTTCACCAGCCACTATTCGCTCACATACATCGAGGCGGCCCAGAAGATGGGCGAGGTGCCGCGCCTGACCGAGGCGCAAAAGGCCGGCATCGACATGCTGATGGACCTCGCCCAGGAGCTGTCCTTCGAGATGCGCTTCGCGCCGGGCGACATGCAGCTGCTCAACAACCACGTGATCTATCACGGCCGCACGCCGTTCGAGGACGACGCCTCCTCGGGCCAGGATCGCCTGCTGCTCCGCATCTGGCTGGCGCTGCCGAACAGCCGCGCCCTGCCGAAGGGTCACGAGGTCCTTTGGCGATCGATCGAGCCCGGCGCCAACCGCGGCGGCATCGGCCAGGTGGCGGCGGAGTAAGTCGCCCCTTCACCGAACCGACTTAAGTCTGCAATAAGAACGTCTTCGACTTCCGGCACAGGTGGCGGCCGGAACCCCCGGGAGGATTGCGCATGCTTCGCCTGATCGCCGCCGCTGCCGTCGCCTTCGGCCTCGCCACGGCCGCCGAGGCGCAGGTGACCGGCAAGCTCACCCTTTACACCTCGCAGCCCGACCGCGACGCAGCGCAGACAGTCGAGGGCTTCAGGAAGAAGCACCCGCAGGTCGAGGTCGAGATCTTCCGGTCCGGCACGACCGAGGTGATGAACAAGCTTCAGGCCGAGTTCGCCGCCGGAGACCCGCGTGCCGACGTTCTGTTCATCGCCGATGCCGTGTCGATGGAGAAGCTCAAGGCCGACGGCCGCCTGCTCACGCATGCGTCCGCAGACCTCTCGCAGTTCCCGGCCGAGGCGCACGACAAGGACAAGACCTATTTCGGCTCGAAGCTGATCACCACCGGCATCATCGTGAACAAGAAGGCGGCGTTCGTGCCGAGCTCCTGGGCCGACCTGCTCAAGCCCGAGGCCAAGGGCCAGGTGTCGCTGCCGAGCCCGCTCTACTCCGGCGCGGCCGCCATCCACATGGCGGCGCTCTCGGCGATCCCGGCGCTGGGACCGAAATATTACGAGAACCTCTCGAAGAACGGCGCGGTCGCGGTGCGCGGCAACGGCGCGGTGGTCACCCAGGTCGCCGGCGGCGAGAAGATGTACGGCTTCATCGTCGAGTTCATGGCGCTGAATGCCGAGAAGAAGGGCTCGCCGGTCTCCTTCGTCTTCCCGGCCGAAGGCGTCTCGGCAGTGACCGAGCCGGTCGCGGCGCTCAAGACCTCCAAGAATCCGAAGGCAGCGACCGCCTTCATCGACTTCATCCTGTCGAAGGAAGGCCAGGAGCTCGCGGTCGCGCAAGGCTACCTGCCGGCGCGCCGCGACGTGAAGCCGCCGGAAGGCTTCCCTGGCATCGCCGACGTGAAGCTGATCCCGATCGACATCCCGGCCGCAATCAAGGCCGACGAGGCCAACAAGAAGGCCTTCGCCGACCTGTTCGGCGGCTGATGGCTGGAGCTGCGGCGCGAGCGGGAGAGGACCCGGGCGAGCGGATCATCCTGATCGTGCTCGTCATCTTCGCTGCCCTCGTCGCCGTACTGCCGGTCGCGCGCCTCCTGATCGCGGGGCTCGCCCCCGGCGGCGACCTCGACCTCACGGTGATGACGGAGGCGTGGTCACGCGCGGCGACGCAGCGCGCGCTGGGGCGCACCCTCGTCACCGCGCTCGGCGGCACCGCGATCTCGCTCGTGCTCGGCACCGGCGTTGCCCTCCTGGTGACGCTGACGGACGTACGCGCGAAGACCGCCTTGATCTTCGCCTTCATGCTGCCGCTGATGATCGCGCCGCAGGTGACCGCGCTCGCGTGGATCCATGCCTTCGGTCCCGGCAGCGCCCTGCTCCGCTTCTTCGATGTCGCACCGGTGCCGGGAACCCCGCATCCGCTCTACGGCGCCGGCGGCATCATCCTGCTGCTCGGCCTGCATCACGCCCCGCTGGTCTTCCTCGCGGTACGCGCCGGACTCCGCAGCCTGCCGCGCGAGCTGGTCGAGGCGGCATCGGCCGCCGGCGCCTCGCGCCTCTTCGCCGTCCGCACCGTGGTGCTGCCGCTGCTGGGGCCGGCGCTGACGGCCGGCGCCGGCCTCGCCTTCGTCTCCGCGATCGGCAATTTCGGCATCCCGGCGTTCCTCGGCATCCCGGCCGGCTACACGGTGCTCGTCACGCTGATCTACCAGCGCCTCTCGGGCTTCGGCCCGCGCGTGCTGCCCGAGGTCGCGGCGATCGCGATCGCCTTGGCGGCCCTCGCCGTCATCGGCCTCCTCTTCCAGCTCTGGCGCGGACGTCGTGACGACGCCCGGACGACCACGCTCTCGGCAGCGATCTCGTCCTGGCCGCTCGGGCGCTGGCGCCTGCCGGCGGAGATCACTCTCTGGCTCCTGCTGGCGGGGATTGTCCTGCTGCCGCTGACGGCGCTGATCGCGAGCTCGCTGGTGCCCGCGCATGGCGTGCCGCTGACGTCGTCCACGGCGACGCTCTCGCACTATTTCTACGTGCTGTTCGAGCATGGCGCGACCAAGCGCGCGTTCGCGAACAGCTTCCTCCTGGCCGGGACCGCGGCGCTGGTGCTGATGGCGGTCGCGGTGCCGCTGGCGGTGCTCGCCGACTGGCGCCACAGCCGGGTCGCGCACTGGCTCTCGGTCGCGGCCGAGCTTCCCTACGCGCTGCCAGGCGTGGTGCTCGCGATCGGCGTCATCCTCGCGTTCCTCAGACCGATCCCGATCGTCGGTGTCGGCCTCTACAACACGGTCTGGATCATCCTGATCGCCTATCTCGCGCGGTTCCTCACGCTCGCCTGGCGGCCGGTCGCGGCAGGCCTCGCGCAAATGGATCGCGGCCTCGACGAGGCGGCACAGGCGGCCGGTGCGGGCTTCGCCTTCCGGCTCCGCACCATCGCCTATCCGATGCTGGCGCCGACGATGGCAGCCGGCGGCATCATCGTGTTCCTGACCGCGTTCAACGAGCTGACGGTCTCGGCCCTCCTGTGGTCGTCGGGCCGCGAGACCCTGGGTGTCGTCGTCTTCGGCCTCGAGCAGGCCGGTGAGTCCAATGCCGCCTCCTCGGTCGCGGTGCTGACGGTCGCGGCCACGCTCGGGTTGATGCTGGTCGGCTCGTTCTTCGCCAATCGTCTGCCACGGGGAGTCCTGCCATGGCGGGCGTGATCCTCGACCGCGTCACCCGCCGCTTCGACGACACGCATGTCGCGGTCGACAATGTGAGCCTCGAGCTTCGCCACGGCGAGCTCCTGGCCGTGCTCGGCCGCTCGGGCTCTGGCAAGACGACGCTGCTCCGCCTGATCGCCGGCTTCGAGCGGCCCGATGCAGGCGAAATCAGGATCGGGGATGAGTCCGTCGCGGGCAACGGCCGCTTCGTGCCGCCGGAGAAGCGGCGGATCGGCATGGTGTTCCAGTCCTATGCGCTGTGGCCGCACATGGATGTCCGGCGCAACGTCGGATATCCGCTGGAGGCGCGCGGCATCGGGGGCGCCGACTACGCGGCCCGGGTCGACAAGGCGCTCGCGGCGGTCGGCCTCGCCGACTTCGCGAACCGCAGGCCGCAAGCGCTTTCCGGCGGCCAGCGCCAGCGCGTGGCCCTCGCCCGCTGCCTGGTGATGGACCCGGCCGTCGTGCTGCTCGACGAGCCGCTCGCCAGCCTCGACGTCGATCTCCGCGCCAGCCTGCGCCAGGAGTTCGTCGCCTTCCACGGCTCGACCGGCGCGACCATGCTCTACGTCACCCACGACCAGGCCGAGGCGCTGGCGATCGCCGACCGCGTCGCGGTGCTCGACCGCGGCCGGCTTCTGCAGGTGGCGCCACCCGAGACGCTCTACCGCGAGCCGTCGACGTCCGACGTGGCCGCTTTCGTCGGCGGCGGCGCGGTGGTGCCGGCAGAGGTGCTGGGGCCGGCGACCGCGGGCCAGGTGCCGGTGAAGCTGCTCGGGCTTACGCGGACCCTCCGCGCCGCTGCTGGTCAGAACCCTGGGCCGGCCGAAGTCTGCCTCCGCTCGGAGGATCTGTTCGTCTCCGGCACCGGCGTTGCCGCCTTCGTCACCCAGCGCGCCTATCAAGGGGCCACCGTCGCGCTCGATCTCGCCTGCGCCGGCCAGCGCCTCCGGATGTCGGTGCCCGCTGGCACAATCGCCGATGGCGAGGAGCTCAGGATCGACATCCGCGACGGCTGGGTCATTCCGCGCTAGATCGCCGATCCTTGCCCCGCCCCGATGCCGGGGCGAGACTCGGGGGCACGAGCATCGGAGGTTCCCCGTGAGCGATCATCTGACGAAGGCCGAGGTCGAGCGCTACAACCGCGACGGCTACCTATTTCCCTTCGACGTGCTGACGCCGGCCGAGGTCGCCGACGCGCGGCGGAAGCTCGAGGCGATGGAGGCGAAGCTCGGCGGGCCGTTGCCGCGCTCGCTGATCGCGATGCCGAACATCTATGCGCCGTTCGTCGACGAGATCATCCGCTCGCCGAAGATCCTGGACCGCGTCGAGAGCCTTCTCGGCCCCGACATCCTCTGCTGGGAATGCGCGTTCCTGACCAAGGAGCCGCACGCGAAATCGTTCTTCTCCTGGCACCAGGACGCAAAATACTGGGGCCTGGAACCCTACGAGGTGCTGACCGCCTGGGTGGCCTTAAGCCCGGCGACGAAGGAAAGCGGGTGCATGTCGGTGATGACCGGCTCGCATATCGGCGAGCTGTCGCCGCACAAGGATACGTTCGGCAAGGACAACATGCTCTCCCGCGGCCAGGAGATGGAGGTCGCGGTCGATCCCACGCGCTGCGTCGACATGCCGCTGAAGCCCGGCCAGATGTCGCTGCACCACGTCAAGATCGCGCACGGCTCCGGTCCCAACGAGACCGACGACCGCCGCATCGGCCTGGTGATCCGCTACGTGCCGGCGCATGTGAAGCAGACCACCGGCATGCGCGACACCGCGGCGCTGGTGCGCGGCGAGAACCGCTACGGCAACTTCGACCTGCAGCCGCGCGCCGTCGGCGACTTCACCGACGAGGCGCTGGCGGCCCACAAGGAATTCATCGAGCGGCGCAAGTCGATCACGATGCGCAATACCAAGGCTGCCTAGAAGGTAAGGTGGACCTTCATCGCCTTCGAGCGGTCTGAGGCCAGCGCGAAGGCGCGGTCGGCGTCGTTGGCCGCGATCGAGTCGGTGAGGATCGGCAGCACGTCGATGCGCCCGGTCGAGATGCAGTCGATCGCCCAGGCGAACTCCTCGAAGAAGCGGAACGAGCCGCGGAGATCGATCTCCTTCGGCACCGCCATGCCCATCGGAAGATTCATGTCGCCGCCCATGCCGAGCACGACGATCGTGCCCCGTGCCCGCACGGCAGAGATCGCCGCGCGCAAGGCGCGCTCGTTGCCCGAGGCCTCGACGGCGACGTCGAAGGTTCCCTTGTTCGCCTCGTAGCGGCTCGCCCATTCCGGATCGGCCGAGGCGTCGATCGCGTGATCGGCCCCCATCTTCCTGGCCGCCGCGAGCGGCGCCTTGGCGACATCGACCGCGACGATCTCGGCGGCGCCGCACATGCGCGCGGCCGCGACCGTCAGCGCGCCGATCGGACCGGTACCGGTGACGAGCACCTTCTTGCCGAGAAGCGACCCTGCGCGGTTCATCGCGTGCAACGCCACGGCCAGCGGCTCGGCGAAGGCGGCACGGGCGGCGGAGACCGTCGGCGCCACCTTGTGCGCCTGGCTCGCCCCGACCGTGATGCTCTGGCGGAAGGCGCCCTGCACATGGGGGAAGCGCATCGCGCTGCCGAAGAAGCGCATGTCGAGGCACTGGTTCCTCAGGCCTTCGGCACAATAGCGGCAGGTGCCGCAGGCGATGCCCGGCTCGATCGCGACCAGCTGCCCGACCTCGACACCGCTGACGCCCGAGCCAAGCGCCGCGATCGTGCCCGAGACCTCGTGGCCGAGGATCATCGGCTGCCTGATCCGGACGGTGCCGAAGCCGCCATGAAAGTAGTAGTGCATGTCCGAGCCGCAGATGCCGCCGGCGGCGACGTCGATGCGCACCTGGCCCGGGCCGAGAATCTCGTCGGGGATCTCCTCGAAGCGGAGATCCTTGGGCGCATGGAGGACACAGGCTTTCATGAGCGGCTCCGTCTGGACGTGCCTTTGTCGGACGGCCGCGGCCCCTTGTCCAGCCTCGCGCGCCGGGTCCAGACTGGCGGTCGAGGAGACATTCGATGCACACCAGCGACATGCCCGTCGTCAGGCTGAGCGGCACCGGCCGCGCCCGTGGCCGCCAGTACGGCGAGTCGCAGCGCGCTCGCATCGCCGACCTCATGCCGCGCTGGGAGGCGCAAGTCGACGGCGGCAATTCGGCCAGGGCGCTGGTCGACGACATCCTCAAGGAGACGCGCTTCGACCGTGCGATCCAGCGCTGGGCGCCCGACCTCTGGGAGGAGGTCCAGGGTATCGCCGAGGGAGCGAACCAGCCGCTGTGGAAGATCCAGGGCATCCAGCTGCTCGACGAGGTCTGGTGGTTCGTCCTCTACCGCAGGGCCGGCAAGGCGCCATGGCGCGAGCATGCCGACATCCCCGAGCGCTGCAGCGCGATGGGCCAAGTGCGCGGCTCCGATAAGGCGTTCGCCGGCCAGAACATGGACATCGGCACCTGGATCGAAGGCAACCAGGTGCTGCTGCATATCGAGGCGAACGGAGACGCGCCGGCGCAGCTCGTATTCAGCTATGCCGGATCCATCGGGCTCAATGGCCTCAACGCCGCCGGCATCGGCTATTGCTGCAATACGCTGATCGAGCTGGACCCGAGCGCGACCGGGCTGCCGATGGCCTATGTCGGCCGCCGCGTGCTGCAGCAGGCGACATTCGAGGCGGCGCGTCTCGCGCTCAGCGAGGTGGAGCACGCCTCCGGCCAGAACTACCTGCTCGGTGCGCCGGGCCGCCTCGCCTCGTTCGAGTGCTCAGGGCCAAACGCCATCGAGTGGAAAGGCGAGCATGGCGCCGGCGGGCCGATCCTGCATACCAATCACCCGCTTGCCAGCCGCGACACGAAGATGTTCGCCGAGATGTCCGCCGGCAGGAAAGGCGACCGGCCGAGTTCGACCACCGAAGGCCGCTACGACGGGCTGAAGCGCTCGGCCGCATCGGCGAATGGCCCGCTCGGCGTCGAGCAGATCAAGGAGGCGCTGCGCCAGAAGGACCCGGCGGCGCCGATCTCGCGCACCGGCGGCACCGCCGGCTCGAACCCGATCGGCTACACCGTCGGCTGCACGATCTACGAGCACTCGGCCGAGCCGGTGCTGCATCTGGCCGCCGGGCCTCCCTGTTCCACCGAGTTCCGGGAATTCCGCCCGTAAGGCGATCGGGCTGCGACAGTCGCCGCCAACGAAATCGAGGAGGAGCGCACATGCGCAAGGTCGAGGACATCAAGTTCGGCTGCACCGGCGGCGGGGCCATCCACCAGGACACCTACATGCCGCCGCCGCGCGAGAAGGTGAAGATGGTCGCCGAGGCCGGTGTCTTCGACTACATCGACAAGACGCCGCCGCTGGAGGAACTTGAGGAATACGCCAAGGCGAGCCAGGAGTTCGGCCTGCCGATCCTCTCCTGCGGCTGGTTCTACACGCTGGGGCGCGACGAGAAGCTAGCCGAGCGAAACCTCTACTTCGCACGCGAGCTGGGATCGGTCGTCCACAACACCCAGGTCATGACCAACAACGTCGACGGCCGCCCGGTCACCGACCAGGAGGTCGCCGACTTCTACTGCAAGATCGTCGACTTCGGCGCGAAGATGGGTGTCACGCCCTGCCTCGAGGTCCACGTCAACATGTGGTCCGAGCATGTCGGCCGCGTCGAGAAGGTCGCTCAGCTGGTGAAGAAGCGGGGCATCCCCTTCTACATGACGCTCGACCACTCCCACGTGATCTTCAAGATCGACAATCCGCGCGAGCAGGCGGTCCAGAACATGAAGGCCGACATCGACGCCGGCATCCTGGAGCTGCATCCGGACAAGCCCGGCAACGTCACCTCGGCCTGGATCGACAACAACTACGTCAAGCTGATGCACGCGCGCGCCGCGGTGCCGAACAACCCGATCAACATCTGGGGCAAGCACCCGGACGGCCGCGTCGGCCGCGGCATCCAGTATCCCTTCATCAAGCCGAAGCCCGGCGAATGGCACACGGAATGGGACGAGAAGCTTCTGGAGCCATGGAAGCAGGTGGTGCGCAACCTGCTGACCCACCACGCCACCGACCCGAAGAGCCCGCTGGGATTCATCTCCTGCGAGTTCATCCCGCCGCCCGACTACGGCGGCGGCGCCAAGTACTCGATCTTCGAGCAGAACATCGAGTGCGCGAAGTGGATGCGGCAGCTCTGGAAGGACTCGCTGAAGAAGGCCGCGGCCTGACGCCAGGCGAGACGAAACGAGAAAGCCGCCTTCGGGCGGCTTTTTTGTTGGCCAGAACGAAGCTCCTCTCTCGCCGTTTCCTCGGACCGGGCCAGGTCAGGAGGGCTTCATGCACGTGAAATTCGCGCTTTCGACCGCCGTCGCGACGCTCGTTGCGTCCTCCGCGATGGCGATGCCGGCGGTGGTGACGGCCGACCTGGCGCTTCGCGACGGTCCCGGCCCGGCCCATCCCATCATCGCCAGCCTCGATCGCCAGTCGATCGTCGAGCTGGACGGCTGCATCGACAGTGGCGCCTGGTGCCGGGTGACCGCCAACGGCGTCACCGGCTGGACCTATGCCGCCTATCTCGGCCGCGAGACCCAGGGGAGGATCGTCGCGATCCGCGAGACGACGACCACCACGACCGTCCCGACCGTAACCTACCAGGAGCAGCGGGCCAGCACGGTCGCGGACAAGGCGCCGGTGATCGTCGAGGAGGCGATCGTTCCCGCCGAGCAGACGCTCGGCACGCTGAAGGTCGGGTCGATCGCGATCGACCCGCCGCCCGAGGTTCGGACATACGTGACCACGCACAAGATCGAGCCGATCTTCCTGGAAGGCGAGGTCGTCGTCGGCGCGACGCTGCCGAAGACCGTCATCGTGCACGAAGTGCCGCGATACGAATACCGCTACACGACCGTGAACGGCCGCACCGTCCTGGTCGAACCCGGAACCAACCGCGTCGTCTACGTCTACCGCTGACGCCGCCGCACGCTGCAGACGGGGCCGCCGGCGCCCCTGCCCCGGCGGCCGTACCTGCCGTCAACCGCGCCGGGTGACGCTGGCGCCGATCAGGACAACACCCACGAGCAGCGCGCCGCCGGCCGCAATCGGCGGGATCGAATAGGTTTTGTGCTCGGTCGCCTGGAGCTTGAGGTCGCCGATGCGCGCGACCTCCTTGGTCTCCGCGGTCGTGAAATAAGGAATCGCAAGGCCGATCAGGCCGATCACCACCAGGATCGCGCCGATCGTCGGCAGACCGTTCTTCGCCATGGGAACTCTCCGATTTGGCGCGACCGCGAGGCGGCCGCGCGGGGGGACGTCGTTCCCGATGAACGCTGGATGCGGCCAAGGGTTGCGGAATACCGCGCCATGCAGGTGAAGCCTCAGATCTCGTCGGCCTCTTCGCGAGGCCGCTTCTCAGCGTTTCGTCCTGCGACGGGCGGGGTTCCAAGCGGGGGGCGGCCTCTGCCAGGATGGCCGGAATGAAAGGTTTCAGCGGATCAGGGGGCCCCATCCGGTGAGCGAAACCAGCCAGGACAATTCGGTCTGGGAATCGATCCCCGTCGGCGACGATCTCGGGGTCATGGACTACGTCATGACCGAGAAGATGATCGCGGACTATCGCGAGGTCGTCGGCAACCCGACTGCGGCCTATCCCACCGTCGCCGCACGCCACCCGGCGAACCTGTTCTATCGGAAGTACCGCGCCGTGATGCGCGTGCCGAACACCGGCCACGACTCCCAGTTCTTCAACCCGCCGATCGCCGGCAAGCGCATCTTCGTGAAGGCGACCGTCGCCGACAAATACATCCGCCGCGAGAAGACCTACTTGATCATCGAGGCGACGGCGACCGACGAGGACGGGCGCCTGATCGAGATCAGCCGGCTGGTCGGCCTCGCCCGCCCGACGACCCGACCCGCGCTCGCCGACGTCGCCAAGAAATGGGAGAAGGCGTGATGGCCGCGCCGCTCAAGGTCGGCGACAGGCTCGCCAGCTTCACGCGCGAGATCGAGGAGCAGAAGATGGTCCTGTTCGAGCGCGTGGTCTGGGATCGCGGCTCGAACTCGCACAGCGATCCGGAGGCCGCCAAGCGCGACGGCATGTCGAAGATGATCGCCTCGGGCCAGAACCAGATGGCCTTCTATCACGAGCTGCTGGAGCGGAACTTCGGCGACGCCTGGGTCTATGGCGGCAAGATCTCGGCCCGCTACATCCATCCGGTCTATGTCGGCGACAGGCTGACGCCGCACGGCGAGGTCACGGAAGTCGCCGAGGTCGACGGCAAGCCGATCGTCACCGTGAAGCTGTGGGTCGAGAAGCAGGACGGGACCAAGTCCTCCGTCGGTACCGCCTGGGCGGGACAGCCGTCGGCCAAGCGAAGCTGGATCGATGGAGGCAAGGCGTGAGCGGTCCCCTCGCCGGCGTTCGCGTCCTCGAGCTGACTCATGCCTGGGCCGGCCCCTATTGCGGGATGATGCTCGGCGACATGGGCGCCGAGGTCCTGAAGATCGAAAGCCCGCGCCAGGAGAAGGAAGCCCGCGGCGGCTATCCTTACGTCGGCGGCGAGAGCGTCATCTTCATGATGCTCCATCGCAACAAGAAGAGCGTGACGCTCGATCTCAAGCAGAAGGCCGGGAAGGAGATCTTCTTCGACCTCGTCCGCACGTCCGACATCCTGATCCAGAATTTCCGCCCGGGCACGATGTCGAAGCTCGGGCTGACCTACAAGGCGCTGAAGGAGATCAACCCGGCGCTGATCTACGCCTCGCTCTCGGGCTACGGCAACACAGGCCCGAAGGCGGATCATCCCGGCGTCAACATGATCGCGCTCGCCGCCAGCGGGCTTGCCTCCACCACGATCATGGATGGTCGCCCGCCGGTGCCGATGGGCTATGCGCTCTGCGACGTCGTCGGCTCGATGTGGACCGCCTACGGCATCATGGCCGCCTATTCGCGACGCCTGAAGACCGGCCGCGGCCAGGAAGTCGACATGTCGCTGCTGGAGGCGGGGCTCTCCCTGATGTACAGCCCCCTCGCCGCCTACGACCACGTGAAGGGCGGCAGCAAGGCGAACCGCCACGACGGCAACGCGCCGTCGGGATTCTTCCTCTGCTCCGACCAGACCTACGTCTCGATCTTCGCGAGCTACCCGGCTCTCTGGGACCGCTTCGTCGAGGCGATGGGGCTTCAGCGCCTGGCCCAGGACCCGCGCTTCGTCTCCCGCGAGAAGCGGACCTCGAACGCCAAGGAGCTGCACGCGATCCTCGACGAGATCTTCATCACCAAGCCGGCCGATCATTGGGTCGAGGTCATGCTGAAGGCAGGCGTTCCCGCCTCGCCCGTCAACGACGTCGGCCGCATGACCAGGGACGACCAGGTGATCGCCCGCAACATGATCGTCGAGCAGGAGCATCCGACCGCCGGCAAGCTCCGCGTCATGGGCGTGCCGGTGAAGCTGTCGGAGACGCCGGGTGCGGTCGAGACGCCGGCGCCCCTCCTCGGAGAGCATACCGCGGAGGTGCTGAGGAAGATCGGCTACGGGGAAAAGCTGGAAAAGCTGAAGGCCGACGGCGTGATCTGACGACAACACGAAAAGACGGAGAGAGCCATGGGCGCATCGAGCTTACTTAGGAGTGTCTTCTCCGCGGCGGCGGTCTCCGCCGCGCTTCTGGCGCCGGTCGCGGCGTCCGCGCAGGCGAACTACCCGGCAAAGGCGATCGAGCTGATGGTCGCCTTCGCGCCGGGCGGCGGCGTCGACCTCTTCGGCCGCACCGTCGCCAAGGTGCTGAACGAGGAGAAGATCGTCACCCAGCGCATCCAGGTCTTCAACAAGCCGGGCGCCGGCGGCGAGCTCGGCATGGCCGAGATGGCGGGGCCGCGCAAGAACGACAACCACAGCCTCTCGGCCTTCGCGCTGCACGTGATCTACACGCCGCTGACGCTGGGGACGCCGAACTCGTACAAGACGCTGAGCCCTATCGCCAAGATCTTCTCCGAATACCAGATGATGGTCGTGCGCGCCGAGTCGCCGATCAAGAGCCTCAAGGACGTCGAGGCGGCGCTGAAGAAGGACGTCGGCAGCCTCCGCTTCGGCGGCGCCAGCCTCGGCAACTCCGACCACATCGTCGTCGCCAAGTTCGCCCAGGTCATCGGCGGCGACCCGACCAAGATCACCTACATCGCGTATTCGGGCGGCGAGTCGAACCCGGCCATCCTCGGCGGGCATGTCGACGTCGGCATGGGCGGCCTCGACCTGATGGATCTGATCAAGGCCGGCAAGATGCGGGCCTTGGCGATCAGCTCCGACAAGCGCCTCGGCGGCGACTTCAAGGACATCCCGACCTTCGCCGAGCAGGGTTACGACGTCGTCAACCAGAACTGGCGAGGCATCTTCGGGCCTCCCGGCATGTCGCCCGACGTGGTGAAGTTCTGGCGCGCCGCCTTCACCAAGATGGTCGACACGCCGTCGTGGAAGGCCGAGCTCGAGAAGAACCAGTGGTCCAACTCGCTCGAGACCGACAACTTCGTCGCCTCGCTCGACAAGGAATACGAATCCTCGAAGAAGCTCCTGGGCCAGCTCGGGCTGCTCAAGTGAGCAGCGAGCCGTCGTCGCGAGGGCCGGCCGACCGCTGGGTCGAGACGGCCTTCGCCTTCTTCTTCGTCGTCTTCTCGATCCTGTTCATCTGGCAGTCGACGCTGATTCCGGAGCCGCCGCGCAACATTTCCGTCGGCTCCGGCACCTTCCCGATCATCGTCGGCGTGATCATGCTGGGCGTTTCGATCGCGCTCGCGTGGAAACGGCTCCAGGATGTCGCGCCCGGCCTCTTCGGCCGAAGCTCCGGCGAGATTCCGGCCGTGCCGATGGAAGACGAGGACGACTCCGGGATCCGGGACTGGCCCGCCGTCTGGGTGGTGCTGGGGTCGTTCTTCGCACTGATCGTCATTCTGGAGTCGCTCGGCTTCGTCCTCACCTTCGCGCTCTTCCTGTTCGGGCTCTCGACCTTCTTCAGCCCGAGCCATTGGCTCAGGAACCTCGTCACCGGGATCGGCTTCTCGCTCTTCTTCTATTATCTGTTCACCCAGGTGCTCCTGCAGCCGTTGCCGAACGGCGTTCTCGCACCCCTGTTCTGACGAAAGGGGAATCTCGTGGAAAGCTTCTCCGGCATCCTTTCGGGCTTCGCGATCGCGCTCCAGCCCTACTACCTGATGTGGGCGCTGGTCGGCACCGCGGTCGGCACGGCGATCGGCGTGCTGCCCGGCATCGGGCCGTCGCTCGCGATCTCGCTGCTGCTGCCCTTCACCTACCAGCTGGTCGACCCGGTCGGCGCCTTCATCCTGTTCGGCGGGATCTTCTACGGCGCCATGTACGGCGGATCGACCACGTCCATCCTGATCAACACCCCGGGCGAAAGCTCGTCGGTGATCACCGCGATCGACGGCTACCAGATGGCGCGCAAGGGCCGAGCCGGCGCTGCGCTCGCGACCTCCGCGATCGGCTCCTTCGTCGCCGGCACCCTCGCCACCTTCCTGATGATGGTCCTGGCGCAGCCGCTGGTCGACATGGCGCTCAAGTTCGGGCCGGCCGAGTACTTCGCGGTCATGGTGCTGGCGCTCTGCTCGGTCACCGGCATCGGCGGCGGCCAGCCGATGAAGGCGGCGCTCTCGACTCTGCTCGGCCTCGTGCTCGGCATGGTGGGCATCGACATCACCTCCGGCGCGCTCCGCTTCACCTTCGGCATCCCGACGCTGTTCGACGGCGTCGGCGTGGTCGTCGCCGCGATCGGCCTGTTCGCCGTCGGCGAGGTCCTGGTCGGCCTCGGCAACCTTCGCGGCCACGCCCGGCCCCGGTTCATGGAGGCCGGGTCGCTGATGATGACCCGGGAGGAGTGGAAGCGTTCGCTCGCGCCCTGGATGCGCGGCTCGGCGATCGGCTTCATCATCGGCGTGCTGCCGGGCGCGGGTGCCACCATCGCCACCTTCCTCTCCTACGGAATCGAGAAGAAGGCGGCGAAGAACCCGGAAGAGTTCGGCAAGGGCGCGATCGAAGGCGTGGCAGGGCCGGAGGCCGCCAACAACGCCTCGGCCGGCGGCTCGCTGGTGCCGTTGCTGACGCTCGGCATTCCCGGCGGCGCCACCGCCGCGGTGATGCTGGCGGCCCTCCAGGGCTACGGCATCAACACCGGGCCGCTGCTGCTGCAGAAGCATCCGGAGCTGGTCTGGGGCCTGATCGCCAGCCTCTACATCGGCAACGTGATGCTGCTCGTCCTCAACCTGCCGCTGGTCGGCCTTTGGGTGAAGCTGCTCAAGGTGCCGGACGCGCTGCTCTACCCGATGATCCTCGCCTTCAGCGTACTCGGGGTCTACAGCCTCAGCCGCAACGTCGCCGACATCTACCTGATGTTCGGCCTCGGAATCCTCGGGTTCCTGATGCGCCGCTACAAGTATCCGCTGGCCCCACTGATCCTCGGCCTCGTCCTCGGGCCGCTGATCGAGAAGGAGTTCCGGCGGACCCTGATCGCATCGCGCGGCGACTGGTGGGTCTTCGTCGACCGGCCGCTCTCGGCCTCGATCCTCGCGGTCTCGGTGCTGATCCTGGTGGCGCCGCTGATCGGCTATGCTTGGCGCCGCCTGCGCGCGCAGCCGGCCTGATTTTCCTTTCCGGAGTTCCCGACATGGCGCTGACCATTCCGACCGAGACCATCACGCTCGATGCCGCGCTGGAGATCGCAAAGGAGACGCTCGCACACGCCCGCGCGCAAAAGATGAATCCACTCGCCGTCGCCGTGCTCGACAACCGCGGCGCGCTGAAGGCCTATCTCGCCAGCGACGGCACCAGCCTGCTGCGCCTCGACATCGCGATGGGCAAGGCCTGGGGCACGCTCGGCATGGGCTTCGGTGGCCGCGAGTTCGCACGCCGCGCCGCCAAGGCACCGGCCTTCATGAACGCCCTGATGGCGGCGAGCGACGGCCGCATCGTGCCGGCCCAGGGCGGCCTGCTAATCCGCAACGCCGCCGGCCAGGTCGTCGGCGCGATCGGCGTCACCGGCGACACCTCGGAGAACGACGAGACCTGCGCCGTCGCCGCGATCCGGAAGGTCGGCCTGGTGCCGGACACCGGCGACCCGGCCTAGGTCGTGTAGAGTGTGATCGGCAACAGCGCGAAGCGGTAGGCGAGGAAGCTCGCCATCGCCACCACCGTGAGCGCGACCGCCATGACCGCACGGCGAAACCCTCGCGCCTCGAAGACCCGACCGATCGCGACGTAGAGATACACGCAGACCGCCACCAGCAGCCCGACCGACACGAGGTCGTCGGCGAGCGGCGGCAGCACCGCCGGCGCACCAACCATACCCTCCGCGATCGCCGCCGCCAGCGGCACGCAGATCAGCAGAAGCAGGAAGGCATGGTAGTGGAGCGAGAAGGCGACATGGACGGCGAAAGGTTGCGTCGCTCGCCGGAAAAGCGCCGAGGTCGCCGCCGCCATCAGCGGCACCATCAGGCCGATCATCGACTTCGCGTTGGCGGCGACAACCTGGTCAAAGACCGGCGCATAGGCATCGAGCATCCGTCCCGTCGCCTGCAGGCGATGCCTCACCATTGCCTCGGCGAGATCGCCCCAGAACATCCCGTGCAGGTGCATGTCGAGCGATGTCGAGAAGATCTTCATCCGGGTCAGCGACTGGACGGCGAAGAACAGGACGTTGGCGACGAGGAACAGCGCGATGGGACCGATGAAGGGCTTTCGCTGTCCCCGGCGAAAGGCTGCGGTGAGCGCGCCCGGCTGCGTCACCAGGAGCCGGACGCTGCGGATCAGGCGGACGTCGATGCGGCTGATCGCGAGGACCACCATCTCGACGAGTCCGCGAAAGGTGAGATCGCGCGGGCGCAATGGACGCTCGCCGCATCCGGGACAAAAGGGCGTCGTCACCTCGGTACGGCAGCTTGGACAGGTCCAGGCCTCCGGCACGCTCATCGACTTTCCAGCACTGCCTTCGCTGCGGCGACGCCGGTCGCGAGCGTCGCCTGCAGCAGGTATCCGCCGGTCGGCGCCTCCCAGTCCAGCATCTCGCCGGCGACGAGCACGTCCGGCATCGCCCGGAGCCGGAGGCCCTGGTCGACAGCATCGCGAGCGACGCCGCCCGCTGTCGAGATCGCGCGCTCGATCGCCTGAGCGCCGGCGAGCCTGAGCGGCACCTTCTTGATCTGTCCGGCGAGCCCGGCGGCATCGCGTGCGAGCGCCGCACCATGCACCTCGCGCAGCAGGTTGATCGAGACCGCCGCCAGGTTCCCCGCCTTCTTCAGGAACGTCGACAGCGACTGCCCGCGCGACGGCCGGTTCAGCTTTTCCGCCAGCCGGTCGGCCGGAACGTCCGGCGCCAGGTCGATGTCGAGCACGA
>JBGALV010000165.1:0-6548 GCA_044223515.1 Alphaproteobacteria bacterium | reverse complement strand
GTGATCGGCCGGCCGATCACGATGTAGCTTGCGCCGCGGCGCACCGCCTCGGCGGGCGTGACCACGCGCTTCTGGTCGTCGCCGGCTGCCGCCATGCGGATGCCGGGCACCACCAGCAGGAAGTCCGGGCCGTGCTCGGCGCGGAGCGCCGCCGACTCCTCGGCCGAGCAGACGACGCCGTCGAGGCCGGCGCGGCGGGTGAGTTCGGCGAGGCGCTTCACCTGATCGAGCGGCGGTCCCTTCTGGCCGACCTGGTCGAGGTCGCTGCCGTCGAGGCTGGTCAGCACCGTGACCGCGAGCATCTTCGGGCGCTCGACGCCGGCCTTGGCCGCGGCATCGCCGGCGGCATCGCGCGCCGCTTCCATCATTGCCTTGCCGCCGGCAGCATGGACGTTGAGGAGATAGGGCGCGCAGCTGCCGACGATCGAGCGTACCGCACCGGCGACCGTGTTCGGGATGTCGTGCAGCTTCATGTCGAGGAAGATCTTGGCGCCGGTCGCCTCGGCCACCTGACGGACGCCCTGCGGTCCGTGGGCACCGTAGAATTCGAGGCCGAGCTTGAGGCCGCCGATCTTCGGAGCGAGGCCGCTGCCGATGCTGCGGGCCCAGGCGAGATCGGTGGTGTCGAGGGCGCAGAAGACGCGCCGGATAGGAGCGGTCTTGGTCATGGCGCGGGCTTATAGCAGACCCCCCGAGGCGCGGGTAAGCCCGGCCGCGGAAGCGCCTGGAGAAACCTGCCGATGTCCCTGAAATACCTCGATGGATCCGCACCCGCGAGCGGTCCGCGCCTTCCGGTCGCCGGTCCAGGCGCGCGATTCTCGCGGCGGGATTCGACGCCGGCTAGCCGCGCTCGAAGGCGAGCTGCGCCCCGGCAAGGTCTTCGAGCGCGGTGCCGACCGACTTGAAGGCAGTGATCTCATTGGCACTGCTTCGCCCCTTCACCTGGCCGCGGGTGAGGTCGAACAGATCACCGGCGACTTCCTTGAGCGCGCCCGAGGCGAGCGGCTGGACGATGTCGCCCGCCTCCTTGGTGGCGCCGGCACGGGTGTCGACATAGACGCGGCCGCGGCGGACGGCGTCGTCGTCGGCCTCGCGCATCTTCGGCGTATAGGCGCCGACCAGGTCGAGATGGGCGCCGGGCTTGAGCCAGGCGCCCTTCACGATCGGCTCCATCGAAAGGGTCGCGGTGGTGACGATGTCGGCGGCCTTTGCGGCGGCCTCCAGATCTTCGGTCGCCTCCGCCGGCAGGCCTCTCCGCGCGAGAGCGGCCGCGAGCTTCCTCGCCTTCTCGCGATCGCGCCCCCAGATCGAGATCCGGCGGATGGGCCGCGTGGTCGCATGTGCCTGGATCAGGTGCGGGGCGAGCGCGCCGGTGCCGATCATCAGGTGATGGCTCGCGTCGTCGCGCGCGAGGTAGGTGGCGGCGAGCGCCGAGGCGGCAGCGGTGCGTCGGAGCGTCAGCATCGGCCCGTCGATGAGCGCCAGGGGCTGGCCCGTCGTCCCGTCGAGCAGCGTGTAGATGCCCATCACCGCCGGCAGGCTCTTGGCGCCGTTGCCGGGGAACACCGTGACCATCTTCACGCCGATATGCTTGCCGACCTGCCAAGCCGGCATCAGCAGCAGGATCGCGTCGGGCTCGTTCGGCACCTCGACTGGATGGTGATGGCGCGTCGGCAGCTCGCAGCCGGCCTTGAACATCTCGCGCAGGCGGTCGATCAGCGAGGGGAAGTCGAGACGACGCTCGACCTCCTGGGCGTCCAGGGTCAGCATGTCTCTAGGCTCTGGGTGGCAGGGCGGGCAGGGACGATGACGGCGTGCGCAACGTCTCGGCGAGCTTCCGTTCGGCGGTCTCCGCGCGCCTGGCCTCGCGGCGGGCGCGGTATCTGGCCGAGATCGTGCCGAAGCTCGCCAGCGCGGCGCCGGCGAGGAAGCCGAGGCCGAGCGCGCCAAGCGCCAGCAGATAGATCGGCATTTCGATCAGATCGTCGAAAGGCCAGAGCCCGACCGCGACCAGGCCTCGGTTCGAGAGGGCGAAGGCGATGACGAGAAGGGTGAGCGGCAGGGTGACGACGACCCCGAGCACGCGCGCCAGGGCAGAGCGGCGCGCCATCGGCGTCAGGCCTTGTCGTCGTCGTCGTCGTCCGGTCCGGTATCCTCGCCGCCGTTGAGGCGGTCGCGGAGCTGCTTGCCGGTCTTGAAGTAGGGAATGGCCTTGGCGGCGACGTCGACGGCCTCGCCCGTGCGGGGATTGCGACCGGTGCGCTGGGCGCGACGTTTGACCGAGAACGCACCAAATCCGCGCAGCTCGACCCGATCGCCGCGCGCGAGCGCCTTCGCGACCTCGTCGAAGATCGTCGAGACGATGCGCTCGACGTCCCGCTGGAACAGGTGCGGGTTGAGCTCGGCCAGGCGCAGGATCAGCTCTGACTTGGTCATGACGTTCCCCTGGTCGCTCGCGCGGTCTCGTCGGTGCCTAAGTCTTTGGACGGGGCCGCAAAGTCCTTGGCCCCACGGAAAGACGAGCGTGCCCGACCGGAATCCGTCCGTCAAGCCTAAGCCTCTCGGATTGCTGCCTTTTCCTCTCCGAAAACGACGAGGGGCCCGCTATGGGGCCCCTCGCCTTCGATTCAGCCGGTTTTAGGCGGCTTACTCGGTGTCGCCCGCCTCGCGATCCTTCTCGCGCTTCTTGATCGCGGCGCCGAGGATCTCGCCCAGGCGAGCGCCGGAGTCGGTCGAGCCGAACTCGGCCATCGCCTGCTTCTCCTCGTCCTGATCCTTCGCCTTGACCGAAAGCGTGAGCTTGCGGGTCTTGGGATCGATCTGGGTGACCTTGGCGTCGACCTTCTCGCCGATGGCGAAACGGTCGGGTCGCTGATCGGAGCGGTCGCGGGCGAGCTCCGACTTGCGGATGAAGCCCGGCACGCCGTCGCCGACCAGGACGTCGAGACCGGCTTCGCCGATCGCGGTCACGGTGCAGGTGACGACCTCGCCCTTCTTCAGCTTGGTGACGCCGGTCTCGAACGGATCGGAGCTCAGCTGCTTGATGCCGAGCGAGATCCGCTCCTTCTCCATGTCGACGTCGAGGACCTTCACCTTCACCATGTCGCCGCGCTTGTAGTCCTTGATGGCGTCTTCGCCGGCGCGGTTCCAGTCGATGTCCGACAGGTGGACCATGCCGTCGATGTCGCCAGGCAGGCCGACGAACAGGCCGAACTCGGTGATGTTCTTGACCTCGCCTTCGAGCTCGGTGCCCTGCGGGTGCTTCTCCTGGAAGGCCTCCCACGGATTCGCCATGGTCTGCTTCAGGCCGAGCGAGATGCGGCGCTTCTGCGGATCCACGTCCAGCACCATCACCTCGACCTCCTGGCTGGTCGAGACGATCTTGCCGGGGTGGACGTTCTTCTTGGTCCAGCTCATCTCGGAGACGTGGACCAGACCCTCGATGCCCGGCTCCAGCTCCACGAAGGCGCCGTAGTCGGTGATGTTGGTGACGCGGCCGGTGAACTTGGCGCTCGCCGGGTACTTGAACTCCACGCCCTCCCACGGATCCGCCTCGAGCTGCTTCATGCCGAGCGAGATGCGCTGAGTCTCCGGGTTGAAGCGGATGACCTGGACCTTGACGGTCTGGCCGATCTGCAGCGCCTCGGACGGGTGGTTGATGCGGCGCCACGCGATGTCGGTGACGTGCAGCAGGCCGTCGACGCCGCCGAGATCCACGAACGCGCCGTAGTCGGTGATGTTCTTGACGACGCCCTGCAGGATCTGGCCTTCCTTGAGGTTGGCGACGAGCTCGGAGCGGGCTTCCGCACGGCTCTCCTCGAGGACGGCGCGGCGCGACACGACGATGTTGCCGCGGCGGCGATCCATCTTGAGGATCTGGAACTGCTGCTGGGTGCCCAGCAGCGGGGTGATGTCGCGGACCGGACGGATGTCGACCTGGCTGCCAGGAAGGAACGCGACGGCGCCCGAGAGGTCGACGGTGAAGCCGCCCTTGACGCGCCCGAAGATGACGCCGGTGACCCGCTGGTTCTCCTGGAACGAGCGCTCGAGCAGCGACCAAGCCTCCTCGCGCCGCGCCTTCTCGCGCGACAGCTGGGCCTCGCCGTTCTTGTCTTCCATGCGCTCGAGGTAGACCTCGACCTCGTCGCCGACCTTCAGCTCGGGCGCCTGCCCGGGGGCGGCGAATTCCTTCAGCTGGACCCGGCCTTCGCTCTTGAGGCCGACATCGACGACGGCGGTGTCGCCTTCGATCGCGACGACGCGGCCCTTGAGGACCGAACCTTCGAGGTTGTCGGCCTTGCCGAGCGACTCCTCGAGAAGAGCGGCAAAACTCTCTTTGACGGCGCCGGCGGCCGCGGTGGCATTAGCCATGATCTTTGAATCTCTTTCTCTGTTGCCGGGTCCGGCCCTCAGCCCCGCACGCAGCGTTGGGCGGCCGTCCCGTCGTGCCCGGTCTTGCTCTTGTGACTTGAGCCGGGCTTTCGGTTCGTCAGGTCTCGGCGGCCGGACGCCCCGGTCCGCCAGAGTTCCGCGAGTTGATGTAGGCGAGCGCCGCTTCGAACGCCTGGTCGGCGTCCATGTCCGTCGTATCGAGGACGTAGGCGTCGCCTGCAGCCACGAGCGGTGCCACGGCGCGATTTCGGTCGCGCGCGTCCCGCTCCTGAAGGTCCCGCAGAACGGCCCCTTCTATAATGTTCTCGCCCCTCTGGCGCAACTCCTTCTCACGGCGCGTCGCCCGCTGCTCGACCCCGGCATCAAGGAATATCTTGGCCTTGGCGTCCGGGCAGACCACGGTCCCGATGTCCCGCCCGTCCAGGACGGCGCCCTTGGCGCCCCCCGGCGGGGAGGCCGCGAAGCGCCGCTGGAAGTCGAGCAACTCCGCCCGGACGGCGGGCATGGAGGCCACGACCGAGGCGGCCTGGCCGGTCCGCTCCTGGCGGAGGTCGGGGTCGGCGAGGCCGGCGGGGTCTAGCGAGCGGGCCGCGGCCAGGGCGGCTGTCTGGTCCGCCGGGTCTTTCCCGGCCCGGATCAGCGCCAGCCCGACCGCGCGATAGAGCAACCCTGAATCCAGATGCGCGAAACCCAGGTGGCGAGCCAGGCGTTTGGCGAGCGTGCCCTTTCCGGAAGCGGTCGGACCGTCGATGGCGACGACGAAGGAGGATGCGGGCATTCGGGCTCGGTCTTGCGGGCTGGCGGGGTCGCTCAAGATTTTGCTTTTGACAGGTGGGCCCGGCCATGGCAATCCCGCCGCCCTGATGAACGGCCCCTCAGCCGCGTTTTCTGGGGCCTGCGGAGGATTGAGAATTGGCCAAGCCGGAATGGGGAACGAAGCGCCAGTGTGCGAGCTGCGGCGCCCGTTTCTATGACCTGATGAAGCCGGAGATCGCCTGCCCGAAATGCGGCACGGTCTACGATCCCGATGCGGCGACCAAGTCGCGGCGTACCCGGGCAACTGCCGAGAAGCAGGCCGAGGCGCGTCAGGCCGCGGCCGCCGTCGTGCCCGTGGCCGAGCCGGCCGAGGCGCCAGCCGAGGGCGAGGAGGGCGAAGAGGAAGAGGACGAGGCCCTGATCGAGGACACGTCCGACCTCGGCGAGGACGAGGACGATATGGCCGAGGTGATCGAGAACGTCGAGGACGAGGAGGAGCGGTAGCGGCCTCTCGCCGAGCGGGCGCTTCAGGGAGTTTCCTGTTGCGCCACGACGCCCGGCGAACTATCTGATCACCGGCCGCCGCCCAGGGCGGCCAAGAGTTTCGGGGCCATAGCTCAGCTGGGAGAGCGCTACAATGGCATTGTAGAGGTCAGCGGTTCGATCCCGCTTGGCTCCACCAAAATGAGAAGGCCCGGTCAGCGATGACCGGGCCTTTTCGTTTCTCGCGGCGCTTGCGCAGCCGGCTTATGCGCCGCGGGGCGCCCGCATGGTGCGGATCTGCGCGGCCTCTTCCGGCTTCATGACGCCAACTTCGGCCATCAGCCGATCGAACTCCGGGAAGTCGCGGGTCGGCTTGCAATAGATCACGTTCATCACGGTGTCGGGCGAGCCGCGCTCGTT
Organism: Alphaproteobacteria bacterium; assembly: GCA_044223515.1. Classification (GTDB taxonomy): domain Bacteria; phylum Pseudomonadota; class Alphaproteobacteria; order SHVZ01; family SHVZ01; genus SHVZ01. Next base: position 497 of record JBGALV010000165.1, on the reverse strand, counting down.
GGTGTAAGAGCTCAGCATGCCGAAGCGGAATGCGGCGCGCGCGACGAAGCAATAACCCTTGTTGTCGACCAGCGTCGCCACCGTCTTGTAGCCGGCGGTGCGATAGGACTTCTTGTTGTCGATCTTGACCGGCGCTTGCTGCGACGCGACGCCCAAGCTTTTCAAGCGCTGTTCGACCAGCGTTTTGAATTGCTCCACGTTATCGATGTCTTCGGCGGTGCGCAGCGAGAAGAAGCCATCGGGCACGCGCTGCGTGCTGATGTTGCCAGTGCCCGAACCGAGCAGCAGGCGCAAGTTCATGCGTTCGTTGATGCCGTCATTGTCGCGAATGGTGCGCTGGATGTCGGCCATCAGCCGCTGATCGATCCAGAGCGCGATATTGAGGTCCGTTTGATCGGTGGCGAGCGATTTGGGCTCGCTCAGCGACATGACGGTGCCGCCGGCATCCTTCGGCCCATCGGTCACGCAGGCCGATAGGCCCAGCGCGGCGACGATAA
>JBGALV010000036.1:0-44322 GCA_044223515.1 Alphaproteobacteria bacterium | reverse complement strand
AATGGACGCCGACGGCGAAGACTTCGGCCTGCAGCGGATGCAGCTCCACGTAGCGCTTGTTGAACAGCGCCACCGTGTCATCCGAATTGTAGATGATGAAGCCTTCGGAAATGCTGTTGATCGCAAGCTCGAGCTCGTTGCGGGCCGAGATCGCAGCCTCGGCCGAAGTCGCCGCAGCCACGACCGCGCGATGCGTCTTCACCGTCTGGATGAACAGCATGACGAAGACTGCGAGGCCGCCGGCCAGCGTCAGGACGAACAGGCCGAGCAGCTGGAGATAGAGCTCGCTGTGACGGTTGCGGGCGCCGCTGACCTCGTTCGATTCATAGAGCAGCGCGTGCCGCACCAGGTCCTTGAGGGGCGTGCGGAAATCGTCGAGCTTGACGTCGACCTTGGCCAGCGCCTCCGTCGTGAGGTTCGGCATCCGGTTGATCTCGGGCTCGAGTTCCTCGAGCGTGCGGATCATGGCGCGGACCGAGGGAACCACGCCCTCGATCTCGCGGAGGCCGGCGTTCTGAGATCCGCTGAGGAGAGGCGTCAGCCGGCTCCAGAAGATCTCGAAGCGCTCCTTGGCCTCGTCCGAATTTTCCTTGGTCGGCTGGAGGGCGAAGGACTTGAGCGCCTCGCTCAGGCGGAGGAACTCGATCTCCGCCTGGGCGACGAACCAGATGGTGATCCGGCTTTCCTTCTCGATCAGGGCCCGCTGCTGGATCAGGCCCTGGAAGATGAAGAAGACGCCGATCAAGAACGCGCAGAAGGCGACCACGAGGGCGCCGTAGCGGATCAGGGGCCACCTGACCTCCTCGATGCCGCCCACCGGCTGGACCGTGGGCGGCGTCGCTGCGGCTGACATCGCCGGCTTCTCGTGGCGCCTTCGGAACGCTCTGGGAGCTCGTCAGCGAACCCGCAGTTCCTTGACCTGCCAGACCCACTTCGCCTGGGTCTCCTTGTTCTTCAGCGCCGGGAACTCGTCCTGCGGATAGATGATCCACAGCGGCCCCTTCTCACGCACGCGCAGCTGCTCGCCGTTCATGCGGTAGGCCAAGATCACCGGATAGCGCTGGAAGTCCGCCATCGGGATCTCGACCTTGTAGTCGTTGAGGGCGACTGCGGTGACGGTCTCTCCCGAGGCGCCCAGGCGGTCGAACAGCGTCTTCAGGTTGACGCCTTCGAACTCCGGCGTGCCCTCGGTCCAGGCGGTCGACGTCTTGACCTTCACCTTGCCGACGCTCTCGAGGAGCGCCAGGTCGAAGGCGGCCTTGTCGCCGTCGTTGGTGACCTTGATCTTGCCGGTGACCTCGAGGAACGGGCGGTCGGCCGGCTTCGCCAGCGGCTGGGCGAGCGCGGGCACGGCGGCGAGGACCACGATCGAAGCGGCCCAGGCGAGCGAGCCGATAGCCTTACGGATGAGCGACATGGACGATCTCCATTCCTTTGCGGATGTAAGCGCCGTTTCCGGCGACTCCTTCCCCCGACAAACCTTCAGCGGTTCAGTTGCCGCCCTTTGCCGACGGCTCCGGTGCCCGATGATAGATAGCGGCGGCCACCAGCGTCAAAACGCCTAAAAGTAGAAAGAATGCCGCATACCCCGGGGCCGTACCGCCGGCCCAGCCCTGGGCCAGCCGGATCACCTCGCCGGACCCGATCTGCAGGACCGCGGTGCCGCCCATCAGCACGAAGTTAAGCGTCGTCGTTCCGCGGCCGGCGAGCGCCGGGGGCACAAGGGCGACGCCATGCGCCATCAGCACGACACTGTACGCGCCGACGAAGCAGATGGCTATCAGGAGGCCGACGGTGAGCCAGATCGGCCCGGTGGAGACCGCGGCCAGAATCACCATCAGCACCGCCGAAAGGCCGCCGCCGAGGACGACAACGGGGCGGAAGCTGCCGGCCCGCTGCTGGATAGGACCATAGGCGAGCGTGCCCAGCACCATTGCCCCGGCCATGACCGACAGCAGGTTGCCGCGGGCGACGCCGTCGAGCCCGTAGACATCGTGGAGGTACGGACCACCCCAGAGGCCGACGATTGTCACGATAGAGGAGTAGCCGATGCCGATCATCGGCATGACCAGGAACAGTCCCGGGGTCTTGAAGACTTCCTTCATGCCGGCAAGCGCGATGCCGAGAGTCTGGGGCTGCGCCGGGCGCGTCGCGCCTTCGGGATAGTCGCGCACGATCAGCGCAAAGATCAGGCCGATCAGGCCGGTCAGGATGCCGAGCACGACGAAGGTGGTACGCCAGCCGACCCATTCGTTCGCGGCGGCGAGCGGCAGCGTCGCGAGCAGGCTGCCGACGTTCGCCATCGCGAACAGCAGCGTCATCGCGCGGGTGAATTTTGACGGCTCGTTCCAGCGCGACAGCACAACCAGCGATCCGGTCATGCCGCCGGCGAAGCCGAGCCCGATCAGGAAGCGGCCGGCGATCAGGGGGCCGACCGACGAGGCGATGGCGAAAAGCAGCGACCCGATGACGGCGAAGACCAGCATCGAGGAGACGACGCGTCGAACGCCGTAGCGGTCGAAGAGCACGCCGATCGGGATCTGAAGAAGGGCGAAGATGACGAAGAACGATCCCGACGACCAGCCGATGTCGCCGGCATCGATGGAAAGGTCGAACATCAGCTCCGGCGCGATCACGCCGTTCGAGGAGCGATAGAACTGGCTCATGATCGCGAGCGCGATCATGACGGCCAGCATCCAGCTCACATGACGTATCTGTCGCACGGCGGCGCCGAAGGTCCCGATAGTGATCGAAGGCGCAGCTCGGACAGGCTCAGGAAGACGATTTGCCGCTGCCTTCATGGGGCGAACTTTTCTCGCGTCTTCCTGCTCTTAGCCGCTACGCTCGGTTGAGAGGTTTTCGCCACAACTAATCGAAAAATACGGTTTTCTGGCGCGCACTCTATGTATTTCGCATCAGGGCCGCCATCGCAAAACTCGCCTAAAATAGTTAACGAAGTATTAGCGCCCGGCCTCATCTGGCCATGGGGCTGGCATCCAACGCTCGAGACGCTTTTACGTTGCCGGACCAGCTGCTGCATACGCGGATAGGCTGCGCGGCGCCTGGCGATCGGCCCTCCAGCCCAGGTAATCTGCCTCGCCGCATTTGCCGGCCGCTTCGAAGGTCCCCTGCCCGTAGAACGAGTGCCAGGAGTCGACAAGATCGTCGACGTCGTCTGAATCGAGCACGCCCGACCAGTGCAGGGTCGCCTTAAGGTAGTCGAGGAACCTGATCTTCAGCATCATGCTCGAGTTGGCGACGCAGTTAACCACGCCGGCGATGTATCCCAGGATGTAGAGCTTCTGGTCGACCGTTCGCCCGAAGCCGTTCGGCGCCTGGGCGCGGGCGACCTTGATGAAATGGGTCAGCGTCTCGATCACCTCGTCGCTCTCGGGCGTCAGCGTCCGCCAGCTCTTCTCGGGCTGGGCGGCGGCGGCCTGCACCTTCGGCGCCTCGACTCGGATCGCCGACTGCACGTTCTTGAGGATGCTGTCGCGCTGCCCCGCCTGCAGGCTGCGGGCCGGCGCGTGCATCCAGTAGCTCACCCGCTCGAGCACGCCGTTGATCGTGACGCCCTTGATCAGGAAGTCGTCGCCGCCGGCCTCGATGCACTCGTGCAGGATTTCCAGGCGGTCGTTGCTGGTGATGAAGATGATCGTGACCGACTTGCCGTGCTGCCGTCGGATGCGCCGGCATACCTCGGTACCGCCTATGCCAGGCAGGTTCACGTCGAGGATCACCAGCCGCGGCATGTATTGAGGGAAGAGCCGGGAGGCCTCCTCGCCCGTCGAGGCGCCGACCACGAGGAAGCCGCGCGCCTTCAGCGCCTCGACATAGGCGCGGCGCTGCGTCGGCTCGTCCTCGACGACCAGGATCAGTCCGCTCGGCATCTAGTGAGACAGCTCCGCCGATTGCAGGCGCTGGGCCGCGAGCATCGCCAAAACCTGCTGCAGCGCCGCCCTTGTCTCGGGCACGAGCTGCCTGACGAAGTCCGGCGCCGCATCGATGCAGGCGCTCTCCATCGAGCGGGCGACCCGGCTCAGATCCATGAATCCCAGATTGGCGGCCGATCCGCTGAGGTCGTGCGCGATGGCGCGAAGGCGCGCGAGGTCACCGGCGGCAGCCGCGCGCTCGATGTCGACCATGCGAAGCGTCGAGCCGCTGATGAACTCGTCGACGATCGGCGCCAGCGTCTCGCCGGAGAGATCTGCCGCAAGACCGCCGAGGCGCTCCGCGGTCGCCGCGACCGGCCCGGGCGGCTGGGCGGCAGACGTCGCGGCTCGCGTGCGGGCCCACCGGGTAACGGCGTCAGCCAACATGCCGGGGGAGACGGGCTTCGGCAGGTGACCATTCATGCCTGCGGCCAGACAGCGCTCGGCGATGTCGCCGTCGACCTCGCCGCTGATCGCGACGATCGGCACCTCGCCCTGGCGGCCGCCGAGGGCGCGAATCGCCGCGGCCGCGGCGAGCCCGTCCATGTCGGCCATCTGGATGTCCATCAGGACCAGGTCGTACGGCAAGAGCCGGCACCCATCCACCGCTTCCCGGCCACTGCCGGCTTCATCAACGCGATGGCCGTCCGCTTCCAGGACGGCGGCCAGCAGCTTGCGGTTCACGCGATTGTCGTCGACGAGAAGGATCCGAGTCCGGCGCATGAAACGTCCGCAAACGCGCGAAAGGCGGCATCCTAGCAGGGTGTTCGGCGGCTTGCTCGGAGATGTTGACGGCATTGGCCCGGAAAATGGGCTTGCGAGTTGACTTGTCGCTGATGCCGGGGTCACCCTGACGGCTGGATTCCCCAGGAAAGGATGGGATCGCGTGAGCGATCAATCGAGCGACGACCTGCGCGAACGGCTGAAGAAGTGCACGCACGACCTCAACAACGTGCTCGGCCAGGTCCTCGGCTTCAGCTCGCTCCTGGTCCGTGACATCGGCGACGCCAATGCAACCGGCCGGATGCCGCCGGGCGTGCTCGACTACGCGCAGGAGTTGCTGGCCGCCGGACTCCGCGGCGAGGTCATCGCCAAGGAGCTGACCCAGATCGTCCGCACGATGCCGTCGCTCCCTGGCACAGCCGCCCCGGCCGTGACTGCCGCCCCGGCCCCGACGGCAGCCCCCGTCCCGTCCCAGCCGACGCGCCGCCTCCTGATCGCCGGGGCCGGCGACGGCGTCACCGATCCGCGTGCGACCGGCTTCGCGGATCTCGGCTGGCAGGTGGAGAGCCACCGCTCGGGCGCCGATGCGCTTCGCCGCTTCCGCGCCAGCACCACGCCGTTCGACGCGGTGATCGCCTATCCCTCGTCGCCCGAGATTCCCGGCACCGACCTGGTCGCCGCGATCAAGGCGCTGAAGCCCAAGACCGTCTGCCTCCTGGTCCTCGGCGACGGCGTCGCCGACGAGGCCGCGGCCAAGCTCGCCGGCGCGGACGGCGGGATCGCCGGCACGACCTCGGGCATCGCCGCGGCGGCGATGGTCGATACCCTGCTCCGCCGGAAGAGCGCCTAGGCCGCGAACGGGTCCGCGACCAGCGGCCAGAGCGGCCGCGCGATCTTTGTGTAGGGGACGTCGCGGACGTTCAGCGTCAGCGGCCCCGGCCCTCCCGTATAGAGAACAGCACGCGCGATCGGCCTGAAGGCCGCGTTGAAGTGCGTGAACGACTTCACGATCACGATGCGCTTCGCTGCCGGGTCGATGCCGAGCCCCGAGAACAGGTCCCGGCCCAGCGCCTGGGTACGTGTCGAGATCAGCACGACCGCGAGCCCCTTGTGATCGAGAAGCTCGATCGAGGCCGCGTCGCCGAGCTCGTCGCGGGCACCGGCGAAGGTCTGGGTGGCGCCGCGGACGCAGCGGAGGACGCGCACGCGGGCATCGATCGGCCGTCCGGAGGTCGGCCCCATCTTGCCGGCAAAGCGAAGATCGAAGACGCCGTCCTCGCCGGCAGCGAGGCACTGCTTGACCGCGATCGGGTCCCAGACCGGGCCGACCGCGACCCCTTCGATGCCACGGGCGATCACGCGGTCCATGAAGTACGTCGAGTCCGAGGGCGCGCCGCCGCCGGCGTTGTCGGCTCGGTCGGCGATCACGACCGGCCCCTTGCCCGGCTTAGCCAGCAGACGCTCCGCCTCGTCGAGCGCGTCGTCCATGGCTGCGCTTTCGGGAAACAGTGCGTCCTTGAGCGCATAGAGCTCGCGCCCGATCTGCTCGGCGAGCCGGTCGCCCTTCTCCTTGGCGTCGTCGGTGATGACGATGATCTTCACGCCGATATCGGCGACGTCGCCCAGCGTGTAGCCGTGCACGATCGAGATCGAGAGCACGCCGTCCCTGCCTTCGAGCGCCTTTACCTTGTCGACGAAGCTCCGCATCGGCTCGTCGACCGTCGGCATGAACTGCATCATCCGGCAGTCGTAGACCGAGGTCGCCGGCCTGATCTTCTTCCGCGCGCAGTCGGCGATGATGTCGACAAGCTCCTCCCCGCGCTCGAGGTAATCGGTGTGCGGCGACTCCTTGAAGCAGATCAGAGCGTCGGCGCTCTTGGTCATCGTCTCGGTCAGATGGCAATGCGGATCGAGCTCGGCGCCGACAGGCACATCGGGCCCCACGATCGTCCGCACGCGGGCGAGCAGGTCGCCCTCGCAGTCGTCATAGCCGTCGGCGACCATCGCCCCGTGCAATCCCAGGACGACCATGTCGACCGGCATCGCCGCCCGGAGCTGATCCAGAATCTCGTCCCGGAACAGCTCGTAGGCCTGGCGCGTGACGGTGCCGGCCGGCTGGGCGAAGGTGCAGGTGCCCTCGATCACCTCCCAGTTGGCGGCACGGCCGCGCTTGCGGGCGGCGATCAGGGGGCCGGCGAAGAGCCTGGGCTCGTCGCCGAACTCCCCGGGGCCGGCATAGAACGAGGTGCGGAAATCGGCCTCGCCGGTGACCATCGGCGAGAAGGTATCGGTCTCGGTCGCGAGCGAGGCGGTGAAGACGCGCATATGTAAGGTGGACCTCTAGGCGGGGACGCGGTCGGCGTAGTGCTTGACGAAGCGGGCGCAGATGTCGGCCAGCTGCTCGGTCAGCGCGTCGCCGGTCTCCTTCGAGGAGAGGTTCGGATCGCCCTTGCCGACGCCCTGGTTATAGACCTGATCGTACTCGTTCGGCATCGCCACTTCGGCGCCTTCGAAGCTCGCGGCGCCCAGCGCCGTGAACTGCAACCCCAGCAGCGGGTCCTTCTTCACCGGGGCGCCCTTCGGCATCAGGTCCGGCCGCATGATCTCGGGGAAGAGATGCAGCCCGATGCTGGTCAGCGGATCGGCGCCGTGGCCCGAGACCGCCTTGGACTTCTCGGCGCCGACGATCCCCGGCAGCAGGCTGTAGCCGATGCGCCAGAGATAGAGGCTGGGGAACAGGATCTTCTTCTCGCGCCAGAGGACGCGCGCCACCTCGGCGATCGGCCCGACATTGCCGCCGTGGCCGTTGATGACGATGAGCCGCGTCAGCCCGTTCCGATGCAGCGACTTCACCATGTCCCAGATCACCGTTGTCAGCGTCGACTGCTCGACGGTGATGCCGCCGATCATCGAGCCGAACCAGTCGCCGCCGCCATAGGGCAGTACGGGAGCGACCACGGTCCGAATCCCGTTCTGCGTCGTGCGGAGCGCGATCAGCTCGGCGATCTTCTCGGCCAGCAGGTAGTCGCCCATCGGCGCGTGCGGGCCCTGGTCCTCATGGCTGCCCATCGGCAGCAGGATGATCGGGTTCTTGGCGTAAAGCTCGCGCGCCTCGCCGCCGGTGATCTGCCCCATATGCACCTTGGGTGTCGTGTTCCAGACCATGGGTTCGTCCTTCCAGGAGGTTCGGTCGAAGTTTAGGCGATTTCCTCGGCGCGGATGCAGGCGACGCGTCGCCCCTCGCCGAAAGGCCTGAGGTCGGGCACGTCCTTGGCGCAGGCCTCTGTCGCGTACGCGCAGCGGGTGCGGAAGACGCAGCCCGAGGGCGGATCGGACGGGCTCGGCGGATCGCCCGGCAGCAGGATGCGCCTGGTCCGCTTCGTCGGGTCGAGACGCGGCGTCGCCGAGATCAGCGCCCGCGTATAGGGGTGCGCCGGCTCGGCGAAGACGCGCTCGGCCGGCCCCTCCTCCATGACGCGGCCGAGATACATGACGACGACCCGGTCGCAGAGATGACGCACCACCGGCAGGTCGTGACTGATGAACATCAGCGCCAAGCCGAGATCACGTCGCAGCCGACCGAGCAGTTCAAGGATCTGCGCCTGGATCGAGACGTCGAGCGAGCTCACGGGCTCGTCGGCGACCAGGAAGTCGGGGCCGGTCGCGAGCGCACGGGCGATGCCGACGCGCTGGCGCTGGCCGCCGGAGAATTCGTGCGGGAAGCGCCGGGCCTGCAGCGGGTCGAGCCCGACCATGGTCAGCAGCTCGCCGACGCGGCGGTCCTGCTCGCCTGCCGGGACGATCCCGTGGATCGAAAGCCCGTCCGCGATCTGCGCGCCGACACGGCGGCGCGGATCGAGGCTGCCATAGGGATCCTGGAAGACGATCTGCATCCGCCGGCGCAGCATCCGCCACTCGGCACGCGGGATCCTGTCGATCGCGCGACCGTCGAAACGGACCGAACCTTCGGTCGCCGGCAGCAGCCCCAACATCACGCGACCCAAGGTCGACTTGCCCGAGCCGGACTCGCCGACGACGCCGACCGCCTCGCCGGCGGCAAGGCTGATGTCGACCTGGCGGACCGCCTGCACCGGACGCCCGCGCTTGAACACGCCGGCGCCGGTGAATGTCTTGGAGATGCCCTTTGCCTCGATCAGCGGCGCGGTCATGCCGCCTTCGCTCCCGCCAGCTCCGACCAGCGGATGCAGCGGACGAGGCGATCCTCGGCCGCCGCTTCGAGCGCCGGCGCCGCCGCGGTGCAGGCATCGATCGCATGCGCGCAACGGGGCGCGAAGCGGCAACCCGCCGGAAACGCATGCGGCTGCGGCACGATGCCGGGAATGCCGACCGGGGCCGCATCGGACTCATGCACAGCGCCGAGCAGTGCCCGCGTATAGGGATGGAACGGCGATCCGAACACCTCTGCCACCGGCCCCTGCTCGACCACCTGTCCCGCATACATGACGGTCACGCGGTCGGCGATCTCCGCGACCACGGCGAGGCTGTGGGTGATGAAGATCAGAGCCGTGCCGGTCTCGCGCTTGAGCTCGGCCAGCAGGTCGAGGATCTGCGCCTGCACCGTGACGTCGAGCGCCGTCGTCGGCTCGTCGGCGATCAGCAGCGCCGGGCGGTTCGCGAGCGCCATGGCGATCATCACGCGCTGACGCATGCCGCCCGAGAGCTCGTGCGGATAGGCCCTGAGCCGTCGCTCGGGATCGGCGATCCCGACGCGGCGGAAGAGATCGAGCGCCCGGGCGCGCGCCTCCTCGACGCTCGCGTGCTGATGCGCGCGGATCGCCTCGGCCACCTGGTCGCCGACGCGATGCACCGGGTTCAGGCTGCTCATCGGATCCTGGAACACCATCGCCATCGCACCGCCGCGAAGACGGCGCAGCTCGGGCTCGGCGAGACGCAGCAGGTCGCGGTCGCCGAACCAGGCGGCACCGGCGACGGGGCGTGCGGCCGGCGGCAGGAGCCCCATGACCGCGGTCGCGGTCAGCGACTTACCGGAGCCGCTCTCGCCGACCAGCGCCACGGTCTCCCCGGCACGAACCATCAGCGACACGTCCTCCACCGGGCGGATCGCACCCAGCGGCGTCTCGATCTCGACGGTGAGGCCGCGCACGTCCAGCACCGTCTCTGGCTTCGACTCGGCAGGCGGCAGCAGCCCGGGCAGAAGACGGTCGACGAGCCGGAGCCTGGGGCGCCTTGCCGGCGTGCGGGGATCGACCCAGTCGCGGAGCGCGTCGCAGAGCAGGTTCATCGCGAGGATGGTCAGGGTCAGCGCCGCGCAGGGCCAGAGCAGCATCAGCGGCGCCTGCTCCATCGTCGCGCGCGCGCCGCGGATCATCAGGCCCCAGGACGGCGCCGGCGGCACCACGCCGAGGCCGAGGAACGAGAGCCCGCTCTCGACCACGACAGCCGCCGCGACCACGAGCGAGAACTGCACCAGTACCGGACCGGCGATGTTCGGCAGCACCGTGCGCAGCAGGATGCGGCCGGTCGGCGCGCCGAGCGCGCGCACCGCCTCGACGTAATCGTGGCTGCGGGCCGACAGCACCTCGGCATAGGCGACGCGGGCGAAGCCCGGCACATAGAGCACCGAGAGCACGAGGATCAGCGTCGCCGCACCGGGCCCGAGCAAGGTCACTACCAGGAGCGCCAGCAGGATCGGGGGGAAGCAGAGGATCACGTCGACCAGGCGCACGGTCAGCAGCTCTCCGATGCCGCGGAACCAGCCGCCGACCAGGCCGATCAGCGTGCCGACCGCACCGGCGATCAAGGCCGAGGCGAAGGCGACGCCGAGGCTGGTCCGCGCGCCCCAGATCAGGCGCGAAAGCACGTCGCGGCCGAACTCGTCCCGGCCGAGCGGCGATCCCGGGATCGGGCCCGAGAGCCGACGGGCGATGTCCTGGCGGATCGGGTTGGGCAGGTCGAGCAGCGGCGCCAGGAGGGCGACCAGCAGGATCGCGGCGACGAAGCCGCCCGGGATCAGGAGCCGCTTCAAGCCGCGCGTACCCTTGGATCGAGCGCGGCGTAGACCAGGTCCATGATCAGGTTGATCAGGAGGAAGAGGCCCGAGATCGTCAGAACGATGCCGACCACCATCGGATAGTCGCGGGCCTCGACCGCGCGCAGCAGCGGCGTCGAAAGTCCGGGCCAGTTGAACACGTACTCGACCAGGACGGTGCCGCCGAGCAGCGTCCCCATGTGAAGCCCGAGCACGGTGACCACCGGCGTCAGCGAGTTGCGGACCACGTGGCGCAGCAGCACGCGCGCCGGCGAAAGACCCTTGGCGCGGGCGGTACGGACGAAGTCCTTGGACAGCGCATCGAGCACCGAGGCGCGGGTCATGCGGAATACGACCGCGGTCAGGCCCTTGGCGATCGCGACGGCCGGCAGTGCCAGCAGGGTCAGGTGCTTTCCGGGATCCTGCGCCAGCGGCACGTAGCCGCCCGCCGGCATCAGCTTCAGCATCTGGGCCAGCACCAGGACCAGCACCGTGCCGACGACGAAGACCGGCACCGCGAGAAGGAACGCAGCCGCGCCCGAGGCGATGCGGTCGAACAGGCCGCCGCGATGGAGCGCGGCATAGGTGCCGGCAGGCAGGCCGAAGATCACCGCCAGCAGGGTTCCGGCGAGGATCAGCTCGAGCGTCCTCGGCAGGCGCAGCGCGATCTCCTTGGTCACCGGGAAGTCGTCGACGAGCGAGCTGCCGAGATCGCCGCGCGTGAGCCCGCCGAGGAAGCTCGCATACTGCTCGAGGATCGGCCGTTCGAGGCCGAGCTTGACCCTCAGCTCCTTGACCGCGACCGGGTCGGCCGCAATCCCGCCGGTGGACAACAGCAGCTCGGCTGGATCGCCCGGCACGACATGCAGCGTCATGAAAACGATCAGCGAGACGGCCCAGGCCAGCGCCAGGCTGGTGCCGATGCGCCGCAGAAGCCAGCGCATCAGCCGAACGACACCTCGTCGAGCAGCGCGCCGGAGGAGGTGGTCAGGGCCCCGGGCAGCGTCTTGAAGCCCTGCACGCGCTTGTCCATGCCGTACCCCTGCGAACGCCAGGCGAGCCCGATGATCGGCACCTCTTCGAGCGCCGCCCGCTGCATCTCCTTGTAGATCTCGACGCGCTTGGCGAGATCGAACTCGGTGCGGCCCTTGGCGAAGGCTTCAGTGGTACGCGGCGCCTTGAGCCCGAAGGAGCGGCTGTATGTGGGCGACAGCGAGGTGTCCATGACGACACTGAGCCCGTCGGGGTCGTTGTTGTCGGCCGAGACGCCGTGGATCGAGATCTCGTACTGGCCGCGCGAGCCCATGGCGACGCGGGTCGACCAGTCGGGCAGCTGCAGCTCGCACTGGATGCCGACCTGCGCGAGATGCTGCTGCACGACCTCGGCCGTGTCCTTGTGCATGCCGAACTGGGCGGTCGCCAGCATCTTGCAGGAGAAGCCCTTGGCGTAGTTGGCCTGCGCCAGCAGCGCCTTGGCGCGTTCGGGGTCGTAGTTCCAGCCCTTCGCCAGATCCTTGTCGTACCAGGGCGTGCCCTCGACGATCGGCACGCCTTCGAGCCCTCGGCCACGGCCGAAGAAGGCGGCCTTGACGATGTCCTCGCGCCGGACCGCATGCGCGACCGCGCGGCGCACGCGCGGATCGGCGAAGGGCCCCTGCGTCGCGTTGAACAGCACGTCCATGAACGGACCGTCCTCGGCATCGAGCTTGAGGCGCGCGTCCTTCTCGGTCGTCTCCATCGATTGCCAGGGGACGTACTCGATCATGTCCATGTCGCCGGACTGGAGTGCCGCGAAGCGCAGGTTCTCGTCGGCATAGACGACGAACTTGATGCCCTTCAGCTTCGGGAATCCGGGCTTGTGGTACTTGTCGAAGGCGACGAGGTCGAGCGAGGTGCCGCGCTCCTGGCCCGCGAGCTTGAACGGCCCGGCGCCGATCGGCGTGCCGGCCTCCGACTTCCGCGAGATCACGCCCATGTTGTAGTTGCCGAACCAGTGCGGCAGCGTCGCCACAGGCTCCTTGGTGTGGATGCGGATCGTCTGCGGATCAGGCGTCTCCATCTTGCTGACCAGCTGGAACTGGGCGCGCATGTAGGCCGTCGACTTCTCGCCCGCGATCTCCTCGATCATCCACTTGATGTCGGCGGAAGTCACAGGGTCGCCGTTGTGGAAGACCGCGTTGCGCTTGATCTTGAACACCCACGCGCCGTCGGCCGGGTCGCGCGCGAAGGACTCGGCGATCTCGCCGACCGCCTCGCCCTTCTTGTCGTATCCGACGAGCCGCCCGTAGGTCAGCATCTTGACGGTGCCGGCCGAGGCGCCGGTCGAGACCCAGGGCTGCAGGTTCGGCGGCCATGCCGAGAGCCCGCAGCGAAGGATGTTCGCCTGCGGCTGGGCGCGAAGGGGCGACGGCAGCAGCGAGAGCGCGGCGCCGGCCTTGATCAGCGTGCGTCGGGTGAAGTGCATGGACCTGAGCCTCCTCGCTCGGACGGCCGCTTCTTGGCGGCTTGCTTCTGGATCGAAGAGTGACCCGCCCAACCTGGGCTGGCAAGGCCGGCTTGCGTTTCAGGCACCCAGGCCCAATATCCCGAGGCATCCATGAAAACCTTCGGCAAGAAGCCCGACGGCCTCCGCCTCGAACGGATCAAGTCGTCGCCCCGCTGGATCGGCGAACGCTTCCGCAACCTGCACCCGATCCTGCCGGGCCTGCGCAGCTCCACGATCCCGCCGCCGAGCCTCGGCGACTTCCTCTGCGGCGGCGAACGCCGCGTGCCGCGTGGCCCGCTGCCCTCGCTCGATCCGCTCGACACCTGGCGGCGGGCACCCGACCGCCTGCGCGTGACCTGGCTTGGGCATTCGACGATGCTGATCGAGATCGACGGCTATCGCGTGCTCACCGATCCGGTCTGGGGCAAGCGCGCCTCGCCCTCCTCCCTCGCCGGGCCGAAGCGCTTCCAGCCCGTGCCGGTGGCGCTGAAGGCGCTGCCACCGGTCGACCTCGTGATCGTCTCGCACGACCACTACGACCATCTCGACTATCCGACGATCCGCGAGCTCGCGAAGACCGACGTCCCGTTCGTGACCTCGCTCGGCGTCGGCGCGCATCTCGAAGCCTTCGGCGTCGTACCGGAGCGCATCACCGAGCTCGACTGGTGGGAGTCGCTGAGCCTTCGCGGCCTCGAGGTGACGGCGGCACCGTCCCAGCACTTCTCTGGCCGCGGCCTCAAGGACCGCAACACGACGCTGTGGTCGTCCTTCGTCGTGCGCACCGACCGGCACAAAGTATTCTTCAGCGGCGACACCGGCCTCACCACCGAGTACGAGCGGATCCGCGAGCGGCTTGGGCCGTTCGATCTGGTGATGCTGGAGGTCGGCGCCTTCCATCCGGCCTGGGGCGACATGCATCTCGGGCCGGAGAACGCCATCACTGCCGCGACCCTGCTCGGCGGCGGCGCGTTCCTGCCCATCCACTGGGGTACCTTCGCGCTGGCGATGCATGCCTGGGACCAGCCGGCCGAGGTCCTGCACGAGCTCGCGCCGAAATCGAACTTCCGGCTGCTGATGCCGCGCCTGGGCCAGGCTGTCGAACCGGCACGGGGCGACGCGGTCGATCCCTGGTGGCGGGGCGTCGATGCGGTCACGCTCAAGCCGGGCCAGGACACCACCGGCGCAATCACCGCCCCGAAGGCGATGGCGTGGCCCATCGACTAGATTTTAGGAAGAGAGTGGTGCCCAGGGACGGAATTGAACCGCCGACACTGCGATTTTCAGTCGCATGCTCTACCAACTGAGCTACCTGGGCGCCCGTCGAGCGCGAGGCTTATAGAACGATCGGGTTGGACCTGTCCACCCCTTGAAGGGGCTAGGAAACCCGCGCCTCGGCCACCCCGATCATGGTGTCGCGGGTGACGATGGCCGCCAGCTTCTCCTCGCTCCAGCCCTCGGTCCCCTTCGGCCGCTTCGGCAGCACCAGGTAGCGCATGTCGGCGGTCGAGTCGTGGACGCGGACGGGGATGTCGTCCGGGATCTCCAGGCCGAATTCCGACATCACTTTCCGGGGCTCGCGCACGGCGCGGCTGCGATAAGCGCGGCTCTTGTACCAGTCCGGCGGCAGGCCCAGCACGGCACGCGGATAGCAGGAGCAGAGCGTGCAGACGACGAGGTTGTGGACCTTCTCGGTGTTCTCGACCACGACCAGCTTGTAGAGACCGACCTCGACGCCGATCTGGGTGAGCGCCTTGCTCGGATCCGTCATGAGCAGCTGCTTGTACGCGGGATCGGTCCAGGCGCGGGCAACGACCTTGGCGCCGCCGGCCGGCGAGCGCGCGTCCATCGCCTCGACCGTGCGGCGGACCTCGTCGGCCGAGAGGATGCCCTTGTCGATCATCAGCTCGCGGATCGCGATCTCGAGCTTCTGGTGATACGTCAGCGGCCCGTCGATGTCCGGCTGGGTCGGATGCGCATGATCGTGATGGTCGTGATCATGATCATGGTCGTGATGATGCGTGCTCATGATGCCCTCACGCCTTCTCGAGCCAATGCTCGTAGATCTCGACGTCGATCGTGTCGCTCGCCGGTCCCGCGTAGTCCGGCCAGACCTGCTTCTGCGGGAAACGCACCCGATAGAGCGCGCGCTTCGGCAGGCCGTGGCGGTTGTAGGCGAGCTCTTCCGGATTGGCGAAGAAGCCGCAGATGCGCTCGACCTCGCCTTCGTGGCCGCGGATGTACCAGGGGGTCCTGAGATGTCCGGGCACGTCGGCCTTCATGACCTTCACCCGGTCGCCGGGCTGGAAGCGGGCCTCGCTCACAGCAGGCCCGCCTTCTCGCGCCGCTCGATGTCGGCGATCTTCTTCGCGAGTTCGTCGGAGGTGATCGCGCCTCGCTGGAGCAGCGTCGAGGTGATCGAGGTGATCCAGCGCTCGTAGTAGGACATCTTGTCGTAGGCGTCCGGGCCGATCGCCTCGATGTTCTTCCTGAGTTCGTCGACCTTAAGCAGGCTGCGCTCGCGGTCGGACAGCAGCACCATGAGCGCGTCGACCCGCTTCTCCCAGGGCGCGTAGTCGTGCTCGGTCGGCTCGACCTTGCCCGCGGCCTCGCCACCCATGTCGTGATGCGACTTCATCGCTTCACCTCTTCGCGTATTGAGCCTTGCCGAACAGGTTCTCGCGCGATTTCTCGTCGATCGGTCCCTGGCGCTGGCGGTCGGCGAGCACCGCCACGCCCTTCTTGACCGCGGGACGCTCGCTGATCGCCTCGAACCAACGCTTGAAGTTGGGGATCTCGTCCATCTTCTGGCCGTGACGCTCCCAGCCTCTGGACCACGGGAACACCGCCATGTCGGCGACGCCGTAGTCACCCGCGAGATACTCGGATTCGCCGAGGCGCCTGTCGAGCACGCGATAGAGCCGGCTCGCCTCGTTGGAATAGCGGTCGATGGCGTAGGGCAGCGGCTCGGGCGCGTAGTTCTTGAAGTGGCCGAGCTGGCCCAGCATCGGGCCGAAGCCCGCCATCTGCCACATCACCCACTGCACCGCGGTCCAGTAGCCCGGCTTGTCCTTGGGCACGAACCGCCCCGTCTTCTCGGCGAGGTAGAGCAGGATCGCGCCAGACTCGAACAGCGAGATCGGCTTGCCGCCAGGACCGTCGGTGTCGACGATCGCCGGCATCTTGTTGTTGGGGCTGATCTTGAGGAAATCCGGCTTGAACTGGTCGCCGGCGCCAATGTTCACGGCATGCACGTTGTACGGCATGCCGAGCTCTTCCAGCATGATCGAGACCTTGAACCCGTTCGGCGTCGGCCAGGTGTAGAGCTCGATCATCTGAGGTCCCTCTTCTAGTAGGCCTGCTCGGCGAAGACCGGGTCGACCGATCCCTTCCATCGGGTCTCGAAGGCTTCGAGCATCTCCTGGGAGGCCGTCCTGCCGGACTCCGCTATGCGTTCGAGCGGCTCCAGGAAATGCGCTTCGTCGACACCGGCCTGGTTCGTGCGGCGGCGCGCGATCAAGCCGGCGCGCGCGATCTTCAGCACGTCGATCGCAACATCCTGCACAGTGCGGCCACGGAACTTCGTCTGCAGAGCCGTGCGCGGAACTTCGCGGCGCAGCAACTCGTGATCCGGCAGCTCCCATTCACGGATCAGCTCGCTCGCCTGGTCGAGCGCGCCGGAGTCGTAGAGAAGCCCGACCCACAGCGCCGGCAACGCCACGAGCCGGTCGAGCGGGCCGGCATCCGCGCCGCGCATCTCGAGATAGCGCTTGAGACGTACCTCGGGGAACACCGTCGTCGTGTGATCGACGAAGTCGGTGATCCTGGGCTCGTCGTTGAACTCTTTCCGGAAGCTGCCGGCCATGAAGTCGCGGAACGAGCGGCCCGAGAAGTCGAGATACTCGTTGTCGCGGTAGACGAAGTACATCGGCACGTCGAGCAGGTAGTCGACGTAGCGCTCGAAGCCCATGCCGTCTTCGAAGACGAAAGGAAGGATGCCGCAGCGGTCGGGGTCGGTATCGGTCCAGATGTGACTGCGGAAGGTCTGGAAGCCGTTCGGCTTGCCCTCGGTGAAGGGCGAATTGGCGAAGAGGGCGGTGGCGATCGGCTGGAGGGCGAGGCTGACCCGGAACTTCCGGACCATGTCGGCTTCGTCGGCGAAGTCGAGATTGGTCTGCACCGTACAGGTGCGCGTCATCATGTCGAGGCCGAGCGAGCCCTTCTTCGGCATATAGGCGCGCATGATCTTGTAGCGGCCCTTCGGCATCCAGGGGATGTCCTCGCGCCGCCACTTCGGATTGAAGCCGAGCCCCATCAGCCCGACGCCGAGCTTGTCGCCGACGGCCTTCACATGCTGGATGTGCTCGGCCGTCTCATCGTAGGTCGCGTGGATGGTCTCGAGCGTGGCGCCCGAAAGCTCGAACTGGCCGCCCGGCTCCAGCGTGATCGCACCGCCGCCCTTGGACAGCGCGATGGTCTTGCCGTTCTCCTGCACGCGCTCCCAGCCGAACTGGGTCATGCCCTCGAGCAGCGCGCCGATGCCGTCGCGGCCCTCGTAGGGAACGGGCTTCAGGTCGCCGTAGCGGAAGACGAACTTCTCGTGCTCGGTGCCGATCCGCCACGCATCCTTCGGCTTCGAGCCTTTTTCGAAGTACTCGACCAGCTGGCGCTTCGATGTGATCGGAGCGCCCTGAGCCTCAGGCGGACGGGACATGCTGTGGGGATTCCAGCGGTTGGAAAGTTTGCAGGCGATATGGGCCTAGGCCCGACGATCGGCAAGGGGAGGTTGCGCGAGCGCCTGCCAGAGCGCCATCGCCGCCGCCGCCGCCGTGTCAGCCCGCAGGATGCGGGGACCCAGGCCGACCAGGGTAGCGAAGCCGAGTTGGGCCAAGTGGTCAAGCTCGGCCGGTTCGAACCCGCCTTCCGGACCGATCAGGATAGCCGCCGGAGTTCCGTCCGCTCGAATCGCCCCGGCCATCTGTGGCACGCCGCGTCGCTCGGCGGCGACGTAGAGCCGGCGCCCTTTCGGCCAGCGATCCATCACGTCTCCGAGAGACCGCGGCTCGCGCACCGGCGGCACCGACAGCCGCTCGCTCTGCTCGGCAGCCTCGACCGCGTGCGAGCGCAGACGGTCGACGTTGACGCGCGAGACCACCGTCCGCCGCGTGATCACCGGATGGATCTCCGTGGCGCCGAGCTCGGTCGCCTTCTCGACGATCCAGTCGAGGCGCGGCCCCTTGATCGGCGCGAACAGGAGCCAGATGTCGGGTTCGCTCGCCTGGTCACGCAGCCGATCTTCCACGGCAAGCGTTACGGATTTCTTGGCGAGGGCCGAAAGAGTCGCCCGCCATTCGCCGTCGCGGCCGTTGAACACGGCAACCGCATCGCCCGTCTCCAGGCGCAGCACGGCACGGAGCTGATGCGCCTGATGCTCGCCGAGCACGACCTCGGCGCCGGCGTCGAGAGGGGCATCGACGAAGAGTCGGGTGGCGAGCGGGCGCGACATGATCCGAGCTTACCGGTTGCGCGGCCGGCCGTCGTGCTTTACGGCGCTCCCGTGAGCCAAGCCTCCGACATAAGGGCCGGCGACTGGGTCGACCGTTTCCTGCCGGGAAGCCTTCGCCCCTATGCGCGCCTCGCGCGCCTGGACCGGCCGATCGGCACCTGGCTGCTGCTGCTGCCGTGCTGGTGGTCGACGGCGATGGCGGCGCACGGGACGGTGCGCTGGGACCTGTTCCTGCTCTTCGGCATCGGCGCGCTCTCCATGCGCGGCGCCGGCTGCGTGATCAACGATCTCTGGGACCGCGACATCGACGCCAAGGTCGCGCGCACGTCCGACCGGCCGCTCGCCTCGGGCGCGATCGGCGTGCCGGCCGCGCTCCTATATCTGGGCCTGCTGCTTCTGATCGGCCTCGCCGTGCTGGTCCAGCTCAACTGGCCGGCGATCGTCACCGGCTTCGCGATCGTCGCCGTGATCGTGCTCTATCCCTTGGCCAAGCGCGTGACCTTCTGGCCGCAGTTCGTGCTCGGCATCGCCTTCAACTGGGGGGCGCTGGTCGGATGGGCCGCCGTGCGCGGCACGATCGAGACGCCGGCGCTCCTGCTCTACGTCGCCGGGATCCTCTGGACCTTGGGCTACGACACGATCTACGCGCATCAGGACAAGGAAGACGACGCGAAGATCGGCGTGCGCTCGACCGCGCTGCTGTTCGGCGCTAACACGAAGCCCTGGCTGTCGTTCTTCTACGCGGCGGCAACCGCGCTGATGGTCGCGGCCGGCGTCGCCGCCGACGCAAGATGGTCCTACTACGCCGCCCTCGCCGCGGCGGCGCTGCATTTCGTCTGGCAGGTGAGAACGCTCGACCTCGACGACCCCAAGGACTGCCTCGCCAAGTTCAAGAGCAACCGCGATGCCGGCCTCGCGATCACGATCGCCTGCCTGATCGCATGACCGATCCGGTCGCCTTCATCCGTGACAACACCCAGGTCGCGACCGCGCCGCTGATCCCGGAGATCCGGCTGCATCTCGCGACCGAGGTGGTGCCGCTCTGGCAGGCGACCGAGGCGACGCTGGAAAAGGCCGGGCTTCCCCCGCCCTACTGGGCCTTCGCCTGGCCGGGCGGACAGGCGGTCGCGCGCCACGTGCTCGACAATCCGCGGCTGGTGGCGGGGCGTCGCGTGCTCGATCTCGCCGCGGGCTGCGGCGTCGCGGCGGTCGCGGCGGCGATGCTGGGCGCGCGCGCGTCGGCGAGCGAGATCGATCGCTTCGCCCTGGCGGCGATCGGGCTCAACGCGGCGCTCAATGGCGTCGAGGTGTCACCGATCGACCGCGACGTTCTCGACGATCTGCCCGGCGACTGGGACACGGTGCTGGCCGGCGACCTCTGCTACGAGCGGCCGATGGCCGACCGGGTCGCGTCCTGGATCAAGGCCCAGGCGCGTGCCGGCGTGACGGTGCTGATGGGAGACCCGGGCCGGGCCTACAAGCCGGCCGACGGGCTGGCCGAGGTCGCCCGGTACGTGGTTCCGACCTCGAAGGACCTGGAGGACCGGGAGACGCGCGAGACGATCGTCTGGCGCGTGCTTGGCTAGGCCGCTTCCTCGACGATCCGATAGCGGACCAGGCAATGGTCGATGGTCGAGAACGCGCGCGTGGCCCAGATGTCCTTGGCTTCCTTGAAGGTGACATAGGGTCCGAGACGCTCCTCGGCCTTGCCGGGCATCACCTTGCTGAAGTCGGTGTCGGTGTACTCGCCGCCTACAACCCAATAGGTCATCGCACAAACCCCTCTAATCGTTCGGGGATATAAGATCCTGCCGAACCGGCGACAAGAGCGGAGCCGGTTGACACGACGCATCCCGCCTAAGACTAATCCGCCAATGGTTTACGCAAGTTTACGCGACTTCATGAATCGGCTCGAAGGAGCCGGACGGCTGAGGCGAGTTGCCGCACCGGTGACGCCGGTGCTGGAGATGACCGAGATCCAGACCCGGCTCCTGTCCGAGCAGGGCCCCGCCGTGCTGTTCGAGGACGTGCGCCGTCCGGACGGCAGCCGCTACGACATGCCGGTGCTGGTCAACCTGTTCGGCACGGTCGAGCGAGTCGCCTGGGGCATGGGCCGGGAGCCGAGCGAGCTCCGCCAGATCGGCGAGACGCTCGCCTTCCTGAAGCAGCCCGAGCCGCCGGGGGGCTGGCGCGAGGCCATCGAGATGCTGCCTCTGCTCAAGACCGTGATGGCGATGCGGCCACGCTCGGTCTCCCGCGCGCCCTGCCAGGAGGTCGTGCTCACCGGCAACGACATCGATCTCGGCACGCTCCCGATCCAGACCTGCTGGCCGGGCGAGCCGGCGCCGCTGATCACTTGGCCGCTCGTCGTGACCAAGGGCCCCTCCGCCAAGCGAGAGGACGCGTTCAACCTCGGCATCTACCGGATGCAGGTGACGGGCCGGAACACGACCCTGATGCGCTGGCTCAAGCACCGGGGCGGCGCCCAGCACCACGCGCGCTGGTCCAAGGAGAAGACGGAGCCGCTGCCGGCCGCCGCCGTGATCGGCGCCGATCCGGGGACGATCCTGGCAGCGGTGACGCCGGTGCCGGACACGCTGTCGGAATACCAGTTCGCCGGCCTGCTCCGCGGCACCAAGGTCGACCTGGTCGACTGCGTGACCCAGCCGCTCAAGGTGCCGGCGGAGGCCGAGATCGTGCTCGAAGGCACGGTGTCGCTCTCCGACTACGGCGACGAGGGTCCCTACGGCGACCACACCGGCTACTACAACTCGGTCGAGCCGTTCCCGGTGTTCACGGTCACCGCGATCACGCGCCGCCGCCAGCCGATCTATCTCTCGACCTTCACCGGCCGCCCGCCGGACGAGCCCTCGGTGCTGGGCGAAGCGCTGAACGAGGTGTTCATCCCTCTCCTCTCGCAGCAGTTCCCGGAGATCGTCGATTTCTGGCTGCCGCCGGAAGGCTGCAGCTACCGGATCGCGGTCGTCTCGATCAGGAAGGCCTACGCCGGCCACGCCAAGCGCGTGATGATGGGCGTGTGGTCGTTCCTCCGCCAGTTCGTCTACGAAATTCGTCATCGTCGTGGACGACGACATCGACGCGCGCGACTGGAAGGACGTGATGTGGGCGATGTCGACGCGCATGGACCCGGCCCGCGACGTCACCGTGGTCGAGAACACGCCGATCGACTACCTCGACTTCGCCTCGCCGGAGAGCGGCCTCGGCGGCAAGATCGGGCTGGATGCCACCAACAAGTGGCCGCCCGAGACCAAGCGCGAATGGGGCGGAAGATCCGCATGGCCGACGACGTGATCGAGCAGGTGACCCGCCGCTGGGGCGAGTACGGCCTTCCCGGCTCGGGCAAGCCGATCTGGAAATAGCCGATGCTGAAGAACCTCCAATACGGGCTGGGGTTCCTGATCGGCTGCTTCGCCACGCTGACGCTCTCGATCGGCGTGATCGCCGGCATCGAGGCGATGACCGGCATGCCGATCCCGTTCAAGATCCTGATCGTGCCATTGGCGGCGATCGGCGTCGGCATCGTCGTCGCCCGCTGGATCGGCCGCCTCGATCTCGCGCGCTACTTCGCCGCCCGGGATCCCGAACCGAAGGCGCCGCCGAAGCCCTGACCGGCCCCCGCGCCGAAGCGCAAGGAGCCCTGGACCTTCTATCTCGTCGGCACGCTGATCAGTGTCTGGGGAATCTCGCTGGCCGGCATCATCATCTTGTTCGGCCCCTTCGGTTTCGCCGACGATCCTTCGATCTCCGTCCGCCTTCTCAAGATCGCCGCCTGCACCGTCGCCATCGCCGGCCTCGGCGGGTTCCTCTTGCGGAAGGAGTTCGCCAAGCTCATGTCACGTCAGACCAGATAAGCGCATTGGAACCGTCATGGCCGCCTCCCTCGACCTCCTGACCGATCTCGTCGCCAAGGCCCGCAAGGCCGGCGCCGATTCTGCCGATGCCGTGATGTTCAAGTCCGCGCACCTCGGCCTCCGCCAGCGGCTCGGCAAGCCGGAAATGCTGGAGCGATCGGAATCGCAGGACCTGGGCCTTCGCGTCATGGTCGGCAAGCGCCAGGCCTCGGTCTCCTCGACCGATCCCTCGCCGCGGGCGCTGGCTGAGCTGGTCGAGCGCGCCGTCGCCATGGCGCGGCTCGCGCCCGAGGACCCCTATTGCGGCATCGCCGATCCGGACGCGGTCG
Source organism: Alphaproteobacteria bacterium (assembly GCA_044223515.1). GTDB lineage: Bacteria > Pseudomonadota > Alphaproteobacteria > SHVZ01 > SHVZ01 > SHVZ01. Next base: position 21,468 of record JBGALV010000036.1, on the reverse strand, counting down.
CGACGTCCTTCCCCGACCTCGATCTCAACGACCCAACCGAGCCGAGCCCCGAAGCGCTGGAGAACCGGGCGAAGGAAACCGAGGACGCCGCGCGCGCGGTCCCCGGCGTCACCAATTCCGAAGGCGCCGAGGCGACGTGGTCCCGCTCCGAGATCGCGATCGCGGCCTCCAACGGCTTCGCCGGGTCCTACGCGCGCTCGGGCCACGGCGTCAGCGTCTCGGTCGTCGCCGGCGAAGGCGCCGGCATGGAGACCGACTACGACTATGCCAGTTCGGTCTACGGCAAGGACCTCGAGCCCGCCTCCACCGTCGGCCGCCGCGCCGGCGAGCGCACGGTCAGGCGTCTCAACCCCAAGAAGGCCGAGACCGCGAAGGTCCCGGTGGTCTTCGATCCGCGCGTCTCGGCGTCGCTCGTTTCGCATCTCGCCGGCGGCATCACCGGCCCCTCGGTCGCCCGCAAGGTCAGTTTCCTCAAGGACCAGATGGGGAAGCAGATCCTCGCCTCGGGCCTGCAGGTGGTCGACGATCCGCTGAAGCCGCGCGGGCTGCGCTCGCGCCCGTTCGACGGCGAAGGCATCGCGGCGAAGCGCTGGCATTTGGTCGAGGACGGCGTGCTCAAGACCTGGCTGCTCGACCTGGCGTCCGCCCGCCAGCTCGGTCTGGTCACCACCGGCCATGCATCGCGCGGCACCTCCGGCCCGCCCGGCCCGTCGGCGACCAATCTCTATCTCGCCGCCGGCAAGATGACGCCGGCCGAGCTGATGGCCGACATCAAGAGCGGGTTCTACGTCACCAGCCTGATGGGCCACGGCATCAACATGGTCACCGGCGACTACAGCCGCGGTGCGGCCGGCTTCTGGATCGAGAACGGCAAGATCGCGCACCCGGTGAGCGAGGTGACCGTCGCCGGCAACCTGAAGGACATGTTCCTCAAGATGACGCCGGCCAACGACCTCGAGTTCCGCATGGCGGTGAACGCGCCGACGATCCGCATCGAGGGCCTGACCGTCGCCGGCCGCTGAAGGCCGCGGCTTACACGCCGTTACAACTTCACACGCGAGAATTACCTCGGCCGGCTTTCGATAAAGCGGTCATTAACTTTGCGCATCTACCGTGGCGACGCATTGAGCTTCGCCACGGAGATGCGGGATGGCCAAGACAGCGGTCCGGCCGACAGGTCGAGAAACATTCTTCGATGCCGACGAGATCATCGTCACGAAGACGGATTCCAAAGGGAAGATCACCTACGCGAACGAGGTCTTCCTGCGGATGTCGGTGCTGACCGAGAAGCAGGCCATCGGCGCACCTCACAGCCTGATCCGGCATCCGGAGATGCCCCGGGCCGTCTTCAAGATGCTCTGGGACCGCATCCAGTCGGGCACCGAGATCTTCGCCTACGTCGTCAACATGGCGACGACCGGCGATCACTACTGGGTGTTCGCGCACGTGACGCCCAGCCGCGACGCGTCGGGCAACATCATCGGCTTCCACTCGAACCGCCGGAAGCCCGACCCCCAACAGATCGCCAAGGTCCGGCCGATCTACCAGCAGCTCCACGCCATCGAGAGCCAGACGCCCGACCGCAAGGAAGGCCTGGCGCTGTCCGCCGCAAAGCTCGAAAACATGATCCGCGAGACGGGGATGCCCTATGATGAATTCGTCTTCGCAATCTAAGTCGCTCGCCGCGTCGACCGCGGCGCTCGCCCTGGCCGCTGCGGCGGTCGCCTGGGCCGTCATCCGCGAGCCCGATCCGATCATGCTGGCGCTGTCGGCGGCGACGGTCGTCGCCACGGGCCTGTCGATCCATTTCGCCCGCCGCCTCGCCCGCGTCCTGCGGACCGCCGCCGACGTCGCCGACAAGGTCTCGAAGGGGGATCTCGAGGCGCGACTTGTCGACGTCGGCGAGTCGGGCGCCGTCGGGTCCTTTGTCATTTCCGTGAACCGGGCCTTCAACATCAGCGACGCGTTCCTGCGCGAAGCCACCGCCGCCATGGAGCATGCGCGCGAGAACAAGTTCTATCGCAAGGTCGTGGTCCGCGGCATGCACGGCAGCTACCGCCAAGGCGCCGAAGCCATCAATGCCGCGACGTCGGCGATGGCCGCCAGGCTCGAGGACAACCGCCGGATGGCGGGCGAATTCGAATTCAAGCTCAAGGGCGTGATCGATGCCGTCGCCGCCGCCGCCACCGAGCTTCAGGCGACCGCGGAATCGCTGAGCCGCACCGCGCAGGAGTCCTCCAAGCGCGCCACCGCGGTCGGCGCCGCCTCGGAGCAGGCGACCTCGAACGTCCAGGCCGTCGCCGCCGCCGCCGAGGAACTCTCCAAGTCGGTCAAGGAGATCAGCCAGCAGGTCGAGCGCTCGACGTCGATCGCCGGAAATGCCGTCGACGAGGCGAGACGAACCGACAATGGCGTCCAGGCGCTTTCGGAAGCCGCCCAGAAGATCGGCGAGGTGGTGAAGCTGATCAACGACATAGCATCCCAGACCAACCTCCTCGCGCTGAACGCGACCATCGAGGCCGCGCGCGCCGGCGAGGCCGGCAAAGGCTTCGCGGTGGTGGCGTCAGAGGTCAAGTCGCTCGCGTCCCAGACCGCCAAGGCGACCGAGGACATCTCGTCCCAGGTCGGCGCGATCCAGGGGGCGACCCGAGATGCGGTCGAAGCGATCCGCAAGATCGGCGCCACGATCGGGAAGATCAGCGAGGCCTCGACGTCGATCGCCTCCGCGGTCGAAGAGCAGGGAGCCGCGACCAGCGAGATCGCCCGCAACGTCCAGCAGACTGCCGCCGGAACGCACGAGGTCACGACCAACATCGCCGCCGTCACCGAAGCTGCGGGCGAGACGGACCTGGCGACCACGCAGGTCCTGGCCGCGGCCAAGGAGCTCGCGGGCCAGGCGGAGACCCTGCGCCGCGAGGTAGCGGACTTCTTCGTCAAGGCGCGCGCCGCATAGAACCCGCGGGCCTCGGGTCTCCCCCGAGGCCGCGCATTGACGACGACGACATGGCGGGCCAAAACCTCTCGCCGAGGAGCCCGCCATGCCCGACAGCGTCCCGCCGTCCCCCGCCTTGCTCGACCAGCAAGGCGCCCGATCCTTGCTCGAAACGGCGTATCCGCCGCCTTCGGCGGTCGTGATCGCCAAGGACATCGGGCATATCGACGAACACCTGAAGCGCTTCATCGAGACCGCGCCGTTCTACTGCATGGCGACGGCCGATGCGGCGGGCAACCAGGACGTGACGCCGCGCGGCGATCCGCCGGGCACCTTCAGGGTGCTGGGGCCGCATACGCTGGCGCTGCCCGACCGGCCGGGCAACAACCGGCTCGATGCGATCCGCAACCTGGTCGAGAACCCGCATATCGGGCTCTTGTTCATCATCCCCGGGGTCGAGGAGACGGTGCGGATCAACGGCACGGCGCGCTTGAGCGTCGATCCCGACCTGCTCGCCTCGATGGCGGTCGAGGGCAACCTGCCGCGCTCGGCGATCGTCGTGCAGGTGACCGAAGCCTTCCTCCACTGCGCCAAGGCGTTCAAGCGCTCCAGGTTGTGGGATCCCTCGGCGCAGGTGCCGCGTGCCTCGCTGCCGAGCCTCGGCAGCATGCTCGCCGATCACGTGAAGATGACGCCCGAGCAGAAGCAATACGCCGACGAGCGGATCGAGCTGTCTTATCGCACGCTCTGGGGCGCGATGAAGCCCGACACCACGAAGCTCAAGTAGTCCAGAATGGCAAAGCTCTTCTTCGGAATGAACGTGTCTCTCGACGGCTACGTCGACCATGAGGGATTCGCGCCGGGCGCGGCACTCTTCCAGCACTGGATCGAGCATGTGCGCGGCCTGACCGGCAGCATCTACGGCCGCCGCCTGTACGAGATCATGCGGTACTGGGACGAGGAACAGCCCGGGTGGGGTGCGCCCGAGCGTGAATTTGCTGAGGCCTGGCGCGACCAGCCGAAATGGGTCGTGTCGCGCACGCTGAAATCGGTCGGCCCCAATGCGACGCTGGTCGCGGACAATATCGAGGCGGCGATACGCGGACTCAAGACACGACTCGACGGGGAGATCGCAATCGGCGGACCACGTCTGGCGCACAGCATGGCCGGCCTCATCGACGAGTATCGGCTCTACTATCGGCCCTTCGTGCTCGGTCGCGGCACGCCCTTCTTCGCCGGCCCCCTGCCGCCGCTCCGCCTCGTCGCCAACGAGCGCATCGGCGAGGACGCGGTCAGGCTGACCTACGTTCCCGCCTAGTCGCGCAACGCGCCGGGTCGATCAGAGCATCCGTCCTTCGAACGGGTGACGGCCCTTGGGATCGTCGACCTCCAGCACCCAGAGATCCGAGTCGTACTTGACCTGGCGCGCGATATAGGCGTCGGCTTCGGCCTCGGGCACGAGGTTGCCGCCCAGCGCCGCCATCCAACCGGGCTCGCCGTCGGGACCGGTCATGCGCGTCATCACGCGGCAGCCCTGCCCCGCGAGATAGAGTTTCACCACGACCGCGCCGCCGACCGGATCGCCCTTGCGCACCACCGTGGCGCCGATGCCATCGACGGCGCAGCGGCGGACATGTGCCGCGATCCAGAGATCGGTCGTGAGAGTTGCCACTACTCCAACGTCTCGAACAGACGCACCCACATCTTCGCGCGCGGCTCGAGCGAGGAGAAATAGATCTGCTCGTAGTCGGTATGCGCGCCCTTGCCGTCGGCGCCGAGGCCGTCGAGGGTCGGGATCCCCAGAGCCGCGGTGAAATTGCCGTCGCTGCCGCCGCCGGTCATCTTCACGTCCTGGAGATCGAGTCCGAACTCGCCGCAGACCTTCCGTGCGTGCTCGAACAGCGCGGTGATGCCGGCATCCTTGGTATAGGGCGGGCGGTTGAGGTCGCCGGTCACGGTCAGCTTCACGTCGGGGTCGATCGCCTTCAAGCCCAGGACCTTCGCGCACATCTCCTCGGAGGTCGCCATGTCGGGGATCCGCATGTCGACTTCGGCCGTCGCAAACTGCGGTACGACGTTGACGCCGGAGCCGCCGGTGACGAGCCCGACCGACAGCGTGATGCCGCGTTCGTAGTCGGTCATCGCCTCGACCGCGAGGATCTGGCGGGCGATCTCCTTGATCGCGCTGCGGCCGTCCTGGTGGCGGACGCCGGCATGGGCGGGGCGGCCCTCGGCCTTGATGACGAAGCGGGCGACACCCTTGCGACTGGTGACGATCTTGCCGCCGTCGCGGGCCGGCTCAGTCACCAGCACGTACTTGGCGTTCTTCGCCTGCGCCTCGATCATCGCACGGCTGGTCGGGCTTCCGACCTCCTCCTCCGGCACGAACAGGAAGCGGATCGGAAGCCTGGTCTTCTGGCCCATGCGGATCAGGTGGCGATAGGCGTAGTAGGCGAGGTAGGCGCCCGCCTTCATGTCGTAGATGCCCGGCCCGTAGACGACGTCGCCCTCGCGCCTGAACGGCAGCGTGTCCTTGAGGAAGCCGATCGGGTGCACGGTGTCGAGATGCGAAACCACCAGGATGCCCGGCCCGTCGCCGCCCCAGGGGCTGCGCGCCGTCAGGATATCGCCGAAGCCGTCGCGGCCCGGGGTGCGCTCGGTCAGGCACCCGACCTCCTTCATCGTCCCCTCGACCTCGCTGACCATCCGGTTCACCGCGACCGCGTCGTTGGAGGGCGACTCGATCTCGATCCAGCGGCGGACGCCGGCGAGGATCTCCTCGCCGTCGATCTTCGGCTGGTTGGTCCGGCTTTCGGCCATGTCGGCAAATCCTTGGAATGCGGAAAGGCGCTGATTTAGGCTCGGATCGGCAACCGGGGTCAACCCGGTGCGGAGCACACAAGAGGGAGTCGCCCATGCGTGGCCGGATGATGGATTGGCCGCTGCTGATCTCGAGCCTGATCGAGCACGCGGCACAGAACCATGCGGATGCCGAGATCGTCTCGCGCTCGGTCGAAGGGCCGATGCACCGGACCACCTTCGGAGAGGTCAGCGGCCGCTCCAAGCAGCTCGCCCATGCCCTGATGAAGAAGCTCGGCGTCGGCTTCGGCGACCGCGTCGCCACGCTCGCCTGGAACGGCTACCGGCACGTCGAGCTCTACTACGCGATCTCCGGCATCGGCTCGGTCTGCCACACGGTCAACCCGCGGCTCTTCGCCGACCAGCTGATCTACATCTTCAATCACGCGGCCGACAAAGTCCTGTTCTTCGATCTCACCTTCCTGCCGCTGGTCGAGAAGCTGGCGCCGCAGATGAAGACCGTCCAGCACTTCGTGCTGATGACCGACCGCGCGCACATGCCGGCGTCGAGCCCGCTCAAGCTGATCTGCTACGAAGAGCTGCTGGCGGCTGAGAGCGATCAGCTCGTCTGGCCGCGCTTCGACGAGCTGACCGCCTCGTCGCTCTGCTACACCTCGGGCACCACCGGAAACCCGAAAGGCGCGCTGTACACCCACCGCTCGACCGTCCTCCACGCGCTCACCTGCTGCGCCACCGACGTCTTCAGCATGTCGGCCGAGGATTCGGTCTGCCCGATCGTGCCGATGTTCCACGTCAACGGCTGGGCCGTGCCCTATGCCGCGGCGATGAGCGGCACGCGCCTCGTGATGCCCGGCCCGGCGCTCGACGGGGCCAGCGTCGCCAAGCTGTTCAACGAGGAGGGTGTCACCTTCTCCCTCGGCGTGCCGACCGTGTGGCTCGGCCTGATCAAACACATGGACGAGACCGGGCAGACGTTCCGGACCTTCAAGCGCATGCTGGTCGGCGGCTCGGCGATCGCGCCGTCGCTGGTCGAGGCGTTCCAGAAGAAGTACGGCGTCAACGTGCGGCACGGCTGGGGAATGACCGAGCTGAGCCCGGTCGGCACCACCGGGACGCTCAAGCGCAAGCACATGGGCCTTTCCGAGGACGAGAAGATCCAGGTCCAGCTGAAGCAGGGGCGCGCGCTCTACGGCGTCGAGATGAAGATCGTCGACGCCGAAGGCAACCGGCTGCCGCATGACGGCAAGGCGCAAGGCGAGCTCCTGGTGCGGGGGCCCGGCGTGGTCAGCGGCTACTTCAACGACGAGGAAGCGAGCAAGGCCGCGCTCGACGAAGAGGGCTGGTTCCGCACCGGCGACGTCTGCACGATCGACACCGACGGCTACCTGCAGATCACCGACCGGCGGAAGGACGTGATCAAGTCCGGCGGCGAATGGATCAGCTCGATCGACATCGAGAACATGGCGATCGGCCACCCCGACATCCAGGAAGCGGCGGTGATCGGCCTGGCGCACCAGAAATGGGGCGAGCGCCCGCTGCTGATCGCCGTGCCGAAGGAAGGCAAGTCGCCGACCAAGGAGTCGGTGATCCGGTTCATCGCCGGCAAGGTCGAGAAGTGGATGATTCCCGACGACGTGGTCTTCGTGAAGGAGCTGCCGCACACCGCCACCGGCAAGCTGCTCAAGATCAAGCTCCGCGAGGAGTTCAAGAACCACAAGCTGCCGGAAGGCTGATCCCTTCCATGCGACGGCGGTTCGCCTTGCGCGGACCGTCGTCTCCCGCCTGAATTGGCCATCCTGAATCCGGCATCCGCTCCAGAGGTTCTCCATGTCCCTTCCCGCTTTCGGCTCGGTCAAGCGCATCGGCGTGATCGGCGCCGGCACCATTGGCGCCTCCTGGGCTGCCTATTTCCTGGCGCACGGCTACGAGGTCCAGGCCCAGGATCCGAATCCCAAAGGCGAGGAATTCCTCAAGGGCTTCATCGAGCGCGCCTGGCCGTCGCTGGAGAAGCTGGGCCTCTCGCCCGGCGCCTCGCCGAGCAAGGTCACCTTCACCCATGACCCGGCGAAGGCGGTCGACGGCGTCGACTTCGTGCAGGAGCAGGCGCCGGAGCGTCTCGACCTCAAGCAGGACCTGCTGGCCCGGATCGACGCCGCCCTGCCGGCCGACAGGGTGATATCGTCGTCCACGTCGTCGCTGATGCCGTCGGCGATGGGCGCCAGGCTCAAGCACAAGGAGCGCCTGATCGTCGGCCATCCGTTCAACCCGCCGCACCTGATCCCGCTGGTCGAAGTAGCGGGTGGACCGAACGCGTCGGCCGAGGTCGTCGATTGGGCGGTCAAGTTCTACCGTCACGTCGGCAAGGTCGCGATCAAACTCAACAAGGAGATTCCCGGCCACGTCTCCAATCGCCTGCAGATGGCGATCTTCCGGGAAGCCCTCCACCTGGTGCTCGAAGGCGTCGTTTCGGTCGAGGATGTCGATTCAGCCATCTCCGACGGCCCCGGGCTTCGCTGGGCGATCATGGGACCGATGCAGACCTTCGCGCTCGCCGGCGGCGAAGGCGGCATGCCGCATTTCGTCGACCACCTCGGCGGCATGATCCGGGGATTGTTCAAGGAACTCGGTACCCCCGACTTCGACGAGGCGACGATCAAGAAGCTGCTGCCCGAGGTCGAGGTCGCGGTCAAAGGCAGGCCGGTCCGCGAGCGGGCTGCGCATCGCGACAAGGCGCTGATCGGAATCCTTACCGCTCTCAAGGAAGCGAAGAGGTCCTGACATGGCCGCGCCGATCCTGCTGACCCGCGAGACCGTCACCTACAAGGTCGACAAGACCGAGACGCCCAGGCTCGAAGTGAAGCCGGGCACCGAGCTGATGATCGAGACGCACGACGCCCGCGCCGGCCGCCTCAAGCGGCCCGAGCAGGTGATGGAGACGGCACCCGACTTCCGCGACAAGTACCCGAAGAGCAACCCGGCGACCGGCCCGATCGCGATCACCGGCGCCGAGCCCGGCGACGCGCTGGTCGTCGACGTGCTGGGCATCGCGCTCGACGACTACGGCTTCCTGCTGGTGAAGCCCGACTTCGGCCTGGTCCGCAACCTGGTCAACGAGCCGATCGCCAAGATCCTGCCGGTCAAGGACGGCATGATCCATTTCGACAATCTGCGCTTCCCGGTCCGCCCGATGATCGGCGTGATGGCGACCGCGCCGGCCGGCGAGCCGATCGGCACCGCCTATTGCGGCAAGCACGGCGGCAACATGGACAACAACGCGATCGCCGTCGGCGCCCGCGTGCATCTCCCGGTGCGCGTGCCGGGCGGAAACTTCTACATCGGCGACGTGCACGCCTCGATGGGCGACGGTGAGGTCAGCGGCACCGGCGTCGAGATCGGGGCCCGCGTCCATGTCCGTATCGGCTTGGAAAAGGGCAAGGCCCGCGACTGGCCGTGGCTGGAGACGCCGGACCTGCTGATCCAGACGGCCTCGGCCAAGACCTACGAAGAGGCTTCCGAGATCGCGGTCACGGAGATGATGAAGCATCTGGAGGAGCGGCTGAGCCTCAAGGCGACCGATGCTTTCATGCTGGTTTCGGCCGTCGGCCATGTCAGGATCAACCAGGCCTGCCGGTCGCCGATCGACGTCAGCGTCCGCTGCGAGATGCCGAAGCTCAACGCCGGCCTGACGTCGGTGTGAGCATTTCCGATCATTTATGATTGGAAAACAGGCATTTTAAGAAACCTGCTTGGACGACGGTCGATGCCCCTCTAGAGTGTTCCGATCGGAAACTCAGGGGATGCCCGCGATGTCTCGTTCTTTCCTCGGCCTGAAGGTTCTCGGCGCCGCCGCCGCGCTCGCCTTCCTGCTCGCCTCACCCGTCCAGGCCCAGTCGACGCTCAAGATCGTCGCCCAGGCCGACCTCAAGATCGTCGACCCGATCGTGACGACCGCCGACGTGACCGCGAGCCACGCCTACAACATCTACGACGTGCTGTTCGCCGAGGGCGACAAGTTCGACCCGAAGCCGCAAATGGCCGAAAGCTGGTCGAAGAGCGCAGACGGCCTCACCTGGTCGTTCAAGATCCGCTCGGGCCTCAAGTTCCATGACGGCTCGCCGGTTACCGCGAAGGACGTCGTCCCGTCGCTGAAGCGCTGGGGCGTCAAGATCATCGGCGCGCAGGTCATGTTCTCGAAGATCGCCGACATCACCGCGACCGGCACCGACACCTTCGAGATCAAGTTCAAGGAAGCCTTCGGCCCCGTGCTCGAGGTGCTGTCGAACTCGGGCAACGCCGCCTTCATCATGCGCGAGAAGGACGCCCAGACCGATCCGAACACCGCGATCACCGAGAACATCGGTTCCGGTCCTTTCACCTTCGTGAAGGAGGAATGGGTTCCGGGCTCGAAGGTCGTCTACAAGAAGAACGCCGCCTACGTGCCGCGTTCCGATGCGCCGGACGGCTACGGCGGCGCCAAGCGCGTCAAGATCGATCGCCTCGAGTGGATGTACATCCCCGACCCGGCCACCGGCGTGCAGGCGCTCGGCACCGGCGAGGTCGACGTGATGGAATACTTCCCGGCCGACCTCGAAGGCCTGGTGAAGTCCAACCCGCAGGTTGCCACCCGCGTCATCAACAAGCTCGGCAACCAGCTGGTGTGGCGCGCCAACCACCTGATCCCGCCCTTCAACAACCCGAAGGTCCGTCAGGTCCTGCTCTACGCCCTCGACCAGAAGGCGTTCCTCGACGTGATCGCCGGCGGCCAGGACCTGCAGAAGATCTGCTGGTCGCCCTACGTCTGCGGCTCGCCGCTCGAGACCAACGCCGGCCTCGGCGACTGGGCGACGCTGCCCGCCGCCGCGAAGAAGGAGAAGGCGAAGCAGCTCCTCAAGGAGTCGGGCTACAAGGACGAGCCGGTCGTCATCCTCTCGGCCTCCGACAACAAGATCGTCGGCGAGATGGCGTTGCTGACCGACCAGGCACTCAAGGAAGTCGGCTTCAAGACCGATCTCCAGACCATGGACTGGTCGACCGTGCTGGTCCGCCGCCAGAACCGCGAGGCTCCGTCGGCGACCAACCGCGCCGCGTGGAACGTGCTGTTCTCGTACGCGGCCGGCAACTTCATGGGCAACCCGATCACCAACACCACTGCGCCGACGCCTTGCGACGGCAAGAACTGGTTCGGCTGGCCCTGTGACGAGCAGCTGGAGAAGATCCGCCTAGAGTTCCTGACGATCAGCGGCGACGCCCAGCGTAAGGACTGGATCGATCGCTTCCAGAAGCGCTTCTACGAGGTCGTGCCCTACGTCCCGATGGGCCAGTACCTGGCCAAGATCGGCTATCGCAAGAACGTCGATGGCATCCTCGACCTGCCGCGCATGGTCTACTGGAACCTCGAGAAGAAGTCGTAATCGCCGGTTCCCTACCGAACCGAAAACGGAAAGGGCGCCTCGATCGAGGCGCCCTTTCTTTTTCTGGGATCCGGCGCGACCGCGGTCCGCCGGATCTGCCAGCAACCAGGCTTAGAAGGTGTACGGCACGATCGGGGTCTGACGGCCGCTGGGCAGCGTGATCACGCCCTGGTGGTCGTCGGCGAACTGCACCGTGATGTTGCCGCGGCCGACGGCAGCGTTCGGCTGCCGGTACTCGCCACCCATCGTCTGGCCGCCGTAGCTCTCGATCAGCTGGCCCTGGAAGAGCTGCGGGGTGGTCATCGCGCCCCGCGCCGTGTACCAGACCGGCTGGTGCGCGTCGTCATAGCCCATGATGACGAGCAGCATCGAGTCGCCCTGGGATTCCAGGAAGAAGCCGCGTCCGCTCTCGGCCGAGTTGAACCACCAGCCGCCGCCGGGCGCACCGGCCTGCGGGCCGCTGGCGACACCGCCGGCGACGAAGTTGTAGCGCTGGATGCTCATCGTGCCGCCCGGGAACGTGAGCGTGCCGCTGATCGGGCTGTCGAAGACGAAGGACACCTGACCGGCGAAGCCGTCGAACATCGCGGTGCGATAGTCGCCGTTGAGCGCCTGGCCACCGACGAACCGCTGCAGCTGACCCGAGCGGCCATCCTGGCTGCCGGCCGTGTCGACGACGTACCAGGTCGCCTGACCCCAGTCGGTGTACATGAACAGGCTCGCGAAGATCTCGCCCTTGCTGTTGAGCTGGAGGACGAGGCCTCGGCCGTTGATCTCGTTCGGGTTGGTCCAGAAGCCGCTCTGCGGCGTGAACGCCGTACCGTTGCCTTCACCGCCCTGCGCGAAAGCCTGGGTGGCACCGAAGGTCGTGGCGATGAGGATGGCAGCTCCCCATGCGAGTTGCCGAAGCTTGTGCGAGACGTTCATGGCGAGCTCCTGTTGTTTCCGACCGGATGGCCGTTTGCAGCAGAAACTCGATCTCCAGACGGCAGATGCCGCCCCTGTGTTCTTTTGGGGTGGTGTGGCGCGAAAGAAACAGCGTTGTGCGATTGCTGTGCGCGGCGCGCACAGCCTGCCGGTGACGCGGCGCTATCTCAAACCGAAGTGACGAGCCCGCCGTCGACCGTCAGCAGGTGGCCGTTGACGTAGCTGCCGGCCTTGGAGGCGAGAAAGACAGCGGCGCCGCCGAGCTCCTTCGGATCCGCCCAGCGCCCCATCGGCACGCGCTTCTCGATCCAGGTTTTGAAATCCGGGTTCTCGACCAGCGCGGTATTCATGTCGGTGACGAAGAAGCCGGGCGCGATCGCGTTGACGTTGATTCCCTTCGGCGCCAGCTCGGCCGCCATCGTCCGTGTCAGCCCCCAAAGCCCGCTCTTGGCCGCGGTGTAGCCGTGGACCGTCGGCCGCGCCAGCAGCGACATGATCGAGCCGATCATGATGATTCGACCCGAACCGCGAGGAATCATGTGCCTTGCCGCCGCCTGGCCCAGCACGAATGCCGAGGTCAGGTGCGTGTTCATCAGGCTGTGCCAGTCGGCCATTTCCCAGTCGACAAGCGGCTTCCGGATCTGGTTGCCGGCATTGCAGATCAGGATGTCGAGCTTGCCGTGACGCTTGATCACGTCGTCGACCGCCTTCTTGCAGGCCTCCGGATCGGTGACGTCGAAAGCCGCGGCGGAAGCCTTGAGCCCCTTGGCCGCGAACTCCTTGACCCGCTCCTCGCAGGTAGCAGCGGTTCGCCCGTTGATCGCGACGGTTGCGCCTGCCTCGGCCATGGCCTCCGCCATGGCGAGACCGAGACCTTTCGACGCCCCGGTCACGAGGGCCACCTGGCCAGCAAGAGAGAACAGGTCCTGAGCCATGTCGCTTCCTCGGAATGCGTTAAGGCGCGAGTTTGCCCGGGGCGCCGGCGTCGGGCCAAGCGCCGCCATAGCCTCGCGAAACGGCCCTGGGAGGACGCCGCCCCCGCCTGTCGCGCCAGCTTTCGGAATATGCCAAACTCTTTCGCTGCCTCCGGTGAGAGCCTGCCTCACGGCTTCACTGCGGCGCGCCTTCTTTCGGAATGAATTTACGTTTATTGTAACTACCTGGGTTCGGGGATGTCGGCGTCGCACCCTCCGAGGGACGCCGGAGAGGACGGGGGAGATCGATGTCGGCGAGCGAGGCGCCGGAACGCCCACGCGTGACGCACACGCAGCTGCGCGACGTTCTGGATGCTCATCTCAAGTACATCCTCAGCAAGCCTGGCGGTCGCCGGGCGGTGCTGCAGTTCCATGACCTGAGCGGCCTCATCATGTCGGGGAGCAACCTCAAGGGCGCGGACTTCACCGGCGCGACCCTGGCCGGCGCCGACCTGTCCCAGTGCAATCTCGACGAGGCGATCTTCTTCGCGGCCGACCTCACGGAGGCGAATCTCGAAGGCACGCGCCTGGTCGCGGCCGACCTTCGCGGCTGCCGGCTGCGCGGCGCCGTCCTGGTTCGCGCCAACCTGCACCGCGCCGATCTGCGCGAGGGCTCGATCACCAAGCGCGTGAAGGGCGGCAATCTCTCGCGCATGGCCGCCGATCTCGGCGCGGCCGACCTGACCGGTGCCGACGTCAGCGAGGCCAATGCGGCCCAGACCGATTTCACCGATGCGATCATGGTCGGCTGCCAGCTCTCGAAGACCGACCTCCGCAGCGCCAACCTCTCCGGCGTCAACCTGCAGGGCGCCAACCTCAACTCCGCCAATCTGCGCGGCGCGTCGCTCAAGGACGCGATCCTGACGGGCGCCAAGCTCGAGAATGCGGACCTCTCCGGCGCCAGCATGACCGGCACGCTGACCGACAAGCCGCAGGGCCGCACCGTCGCGCAGCTGCCGAAGCCTATCCCCGAGATGCTCCGGCTCCACGACCTCTGGGTCCGCACGGCCGGCCGCGAGGGGGAGGTCTGCGACCTTTCCGACGTCGACCTCCGCGGCGGCCCGGCGCTCGACGGCATGCACCTGACCGGCCTCGTCGCGCGCAACACGGTCTTCTACGGCGTCTCGATGCGCGGCATCTCGCTCCAGGGCGCCCGCCTTCAGGGCGCTGACCTCCGCGACTGCCGCATGGACGGTGCCGATCTCCGCGGCGCCAACCTGACCGGCGCGCGCCTCAACTTCGCCGACCTTCGCGATGCCGATGCCTCGCCGTTGATCCTGCCGGGCAACCGCCTCTATCCGTCGGTCCTCGACAACGCGGTCCTGCGGCGCGCCGATCTCCGCGGCGCCAAGCTGACCAGCGCGCGCCTGAGCGGCGCCGACCTCACCGAAGCCATGCTCCACAACACCGATTTCGAGGGGGCCGTGACCGACGGCGCCAAGATCCCGGCGATCAAGCGCCGCGCCGCTTGAAGGTGGCGCGATGAGCTATCGGGAGGCGGTCGCCGAGGCGCTGCGCGAACTCGACCTCGCGATCAACGCCACTTGGCGCCTCGGCCAGTACATGGTCGTGGGCTGGAGCCACGAAGGACCGACCGTCCATCTCTGCGTCGTTCCCACGCAGCGCGTGTTCGAGGCCTCGGTCACCGTGCCCCAGGTCTTCCAGGGCCAGCGGCACATGGCCCCTGATCCCTTCCTCAACCTCTGCAAGGACCTGCAGGCGCGCCCGACACGCATCATCCTGCCGCTGCCGGTCGGCGAGGGTAAGGAAGAGCTGCCGCCGGCGATCATCGACAACCTGATCCGGCGCTACTCGGTCACCCGCACCAACCACCGGGCGGTGATGCTGTTCGACATCGTCGGGTTCAGCCGCGCCTCATCGATCGAGCAGGTCGCCCAGCTCAACTCGCTCGAATACAGCATCAACGGCGCCAACAAGAAGCTACGGCAGGTCGGCGTCGATGCCGAGCTCGCACGATCGACGGTCGGCGACGGTTTCTACGTCTGGAACCGGATGACCGGGCTGCAGGCGGACATCGCGACATACATCTCCCTGATCCTGATCCTCGCCGACAACGCGCGTGCGCGGCGCGAGGGCCATCCGGGCTTCGTTCCCGTCATGCGCTCGTGCTTCGCCATCGGCCCGCACTATTCCTACCACCAGGTCGAAGGCACCAGCCCGCGCGGCTTCGAGTACATCGTCGGCGAGGTGACGATCACGCTGGCCCGCCTGATCTCGAAGACGCTCGCCAACCAAGTGGTGATCGGCGGCTTCAAGCGGCCGCTCGACAACGTCCCCGGCCGCGAGGTCGACACGCCGATGTTCATGACCCAGGCGGCGGCGGCGATGGCGAAGCTGACGGGCATCGAGATCGGCGAGCATCCGCTGACCGAGCTTCGCTCCTACCTCACCGGCGCCGAGCTCAAGGACGGCCGCTACGGTGTCGAGGGATTCAAGATCAAGGACAAGCACGGCTATCTGCACGAGTGCTTCAACGCCAACGTCGTGCTGGTCGACGAGTCCGGTGCGCGCGCAGAGCTCGGCATCAAGCGCAACGAGCTCGCCGAGTTCGAGGCGGACAGGTTCCGCTACGACCTCTCGGCCGAGCAGATGGTCCGGATGTTCGCGCAGATGAAGGAGACGGCGGCAGCGGGCTGACGCCCGCCGCCCGCTACTTCACGACCGTCACCGCCGCCTTGCAGTTCTGCACCACGTCCTGGGCGACCGAGCCCAGCACCAGCTGCAGCGCCGCGCCGAGGCCGTGCGTGCCCATGACGATCTGGCCGCAGTTGAGCTTCTCGGCGAAGGCGATGATCGAAGGGCCCGCCTGGCCCACGCCGATATGCTCCTTGAAGGGCACCCCGGCCTTCTTCAGGATCTCGCGCGCCGGCGCCAGCGCCTTCTCCGCCTCTTCGCGATGGAAGTCGTCGCGAGTCGGCTTGTCGATGAAGGTGCCCACGTTTCCGGAAAGGGCGGGCTGGACGTTGAGCACGTGGAGCTCGCGAACCTGGCCGGACTTGTGCATCTCGATCGCGTGGCGGATCGCCCGTTCGGAATGCGACGAGCCGTCGATCGGAACCAGCACCTTCGACAGGTCTCCGCTCATCGCTCGCCTCCCTTCTGGGCAAGGTCCTCGACTTCACGCACCTGGGCCGCCTGCCGCCTCGCCAGCAGCTTGCCGACCAGGATGACGAGCGCCGCGCCGATCGGCTTCGACCAGAAATGCAGCCAGGCCGCGTTCGCGTCGACCCAATGCTCGATCGCCGGATCGGTTACGATGACCTCGCCCGCGATCCAGCCGAGGAGGCCGCCGCCGGCGACCACCAGGATCGGGAAGCGGACCAGGATCTTCAGGATCAGCTGCGACCCGACGATGATCAGCGGGATCGAGATCGCCAGGCCGGTCACCAGCAGGCCGAAGTGGCCGCGCGCCGCGGCGGCGATCGCGATCACGTTGTCGAGGCTCATCACCGCATCTGCGATGATCACCGTCCGGACGGCGCCCCAAAGGTTGCTGGCTCCCTCGACGCCGTCGCCGTGCTCGTCCTCGGGCACGATCAGCTTCACGCCGATCCACAGCAGCAGCAGGCCGCCGATCAGCTTGAGGAAGGGGAAGGTCATCAGCTCGACGACGAAGAACGAGAAGATGACGCGCAGGATGATCGCGCCGGCGGATCCGGCAATGATCGCCTTGTTGCGGTACTTGTCGGGGAGGTTACGGCAGGCGAGCGCGATCACCACCGCGTTGTCGCCCGACAGGATGATGTTTACGCCGATGATCTGACCGAGCGCGGTCCAGAAAGCTGCATCGAAGGTCATGTCGGCCGGGAACGAAGGTGGCGGGTCGCGGCGACTATAGGGTGGCTATGGGGGTCGCTGCTAGCGAAACCGGACACGCATCCGGGCACGGCTCGCCGAGGGCCGATCGGTCTCCTCGAAGCCAGCGGCACGGAAGACCTCGGCAAAGCCGTGGTAGCCGCGGGCTGGATCCGCGCGGCCGTCAGCGACGACCGGATAGGCCTCGATGCCCTTGGCGCCCTGGCGCCTGGCATGAGCCACCGCCGCGTCGATCAGGGGCCGGCTGAGGCCGCTCCGGCGGAAGTCTCGATGAACGAAGAGACAGGTGATCGACCAGAGGCCCTCCTCCCCGGTCGGCGGAAACAACCGCGAACGGGCAAGCTCCGAATAGTCCTCGCGCGGCGCGACCGCGCACCAGCCCGCCGGCGCCCCGTCTACATAGGCGATCAGGCCGAGCGGCGCCTCGCCATCGGCGAGCTTCTTGAGGGCCGCCCGGTTGCCTTTGGAATGAGCCGCCTGCCACTCCTTCCGCGGCCGCCGGAACCACATGCACCAGCAGCCGGAATTGGCGCCGTTCGGTCCGAACACGCGTTCGAGGTCGTCCCATGTCGCGGGTGTAAGCGGCAAGCAGCGGACCTTGGGTGCGGGCATCTCCGGGCCTGGTCGCCAGGGTTGTGAAGCTTCGGAGAACCGTGCCAGAGTCGCGCGACCCCGCCAAGCCAGCCCTTCCCGACGAGGCAGTGCCCGATGTCTCCAACGCGTACCTCGACCGGCGTCGCCTGCATCCGCCTGCTCGAGGCCTATGGCGTCGATCTCGTCTTCGGCATTCCGGGCGTGCACACGCTCGAGCTCTATCGCGGCCTGGAAAACAGTCGCATCCGGCACGTGACGCCGCGCCACGAACAGGGTGGTGCCTTCATGGCCGACGGCTATGCGCGCGTGTCGGGCAAGCCAGGCGTCTGCCTGTTCACCACCGGGCCGGGCGTCACCAACGCCGCGACCCCGATCGGGCAGGCCTTCTCCGACAGCCAGCCGATGCTGGTGATCTCCTCGGTCGCGGCGCGCGCCGATCTCGGCGCCGGCCGCGGCCGCCTGCATGAGATCACCAACCAGCAGGCGGTCATGGCGCCACTGACCGCCTTCAGCCAGACGGTCCTCGATCCCGACGAGCTGCCGGATGCGCTCGGCCGCGCCTTTGCGGTCTTCTCGGGCGCGCGCCCGCGCCCTGTCCACATCGAGCTGCCGTTGGACGTGCTCGACATGCCCGCGGAATTCCCGATCAAGGCGCGCCCGCAGGTGGGCTATCCGGCGCCGACGCCGGAGGCGATCGAGGAAGCGGCATCGCTGATCCGCACCGCATCGAACCCCTTCGTCATCATCGGCGGCGGCGCCAACCGCGTCGGGCCGGCGATGCTGACGTTGATCGAGCTGATCGGCGGGCCGGTGTCGCCGACCAAGGCCGGCAAGGGAACGATCCCCGACACGCATCCGCTCTCGCTCGGCGCCAACCTGATCGTCAAGTCGACACGCGACATCCTGGCGAAGGCCGACGTCGTGGTCGTGATCGGCTCCGAGCTCGGCGAGACCGACCACTACGGCGGTTATCTGCCGATCGATGGCAAGCTGATCCGCGTCGACGTCGACGTGCAGCACTTCAACCGCGACTATCCGGCCGACGTGCCGATCCTCGCCGATGCCGGGCGCGCGGTGAAAGCACTGGTGGCCGCACTGGAAAAGGATCCGCCGCCGTCTCGTGCGAAAGTGTCGGCCGAGATCGTCGCGGGCGCGCGGCGCCGCCTGGTCGAAGGCCTGCCGCCGCTTCGCCAGACCCACAAGAAGGTGCTGGACGCGATCCGTGCCGCCATGCCCGACGACGGCATCGTCGTCAGCGACATGACGCAGATCGCCTATGCCGGCAACCAGCTCTATCCCTGCGCCGAGCCGCGCACCTGGTTCCACCCGAGCGGCTACGGCACGCTGGGCTTCGGCCTTCCGGCGGCGATCGGCGCCAAGCTCGCGATGCCGGAGAAGCCGGTCGCAGCGCTCGTCGGCGACGGCGGCCTGCTCTTCACCGTGCAGGAGCTGGCGACCGCGGTCGAGCTCGAGATGCCGCTCGCCGTCATCATGTGGAACAACGACGGCTACGGCCAGATCCGCGACGGACTGATCCAGCGCGGCGTCGCCGAGATCGGCGTCAACCTGCGCAACCCCGATCACCTGATGCTGGCACGCGCCTTCGGCTGCGAGGCGGTGCGGCCCGACAGCCTCGACGCCTTCAAGTCGGCGCTCGCCGGCGCCGCCAAGCGGAAGACGCCGACCTTCATCGAGGTCCGCCAGGACGCGCCCTTCCTTGCCTGAGCAGCGGCTGCCGGCACGCTGGCAGGCCTGGCTCGCCTGGACGGCCGCGGCCGTCTTCTTCTTCTACGCCTTCGTGCTTCGCGTCAGCCCGAGCGTCATGGTCGGCGAGCTGATGAGCGAGTTCCAGGTGGGCGGCGCCTTCTTCGGAACGCTGTCCTCGCTCTACTTCTACACTTACGCACCGCTGCAGCTCCCGGTCGGGATCATGATGGACCGCTACGGTCCACGGTTCATGATCTCGATCGCAATCGCGCTCGCGGCGCTCGGATCGCTGCTGTTCGCGATGGCGCCGTCGCTGGAGCTTGCCTACCTTGCGCGGCTCCTGATCGGCTTCGGCTCCGGCTTCAGCTTCGTCGGCGCGCTGACCGTCTCGACCCAGCTGTTTCCGCCCGCGCAATTCGCGATGCTGGCGGGCCTGGTCCAGGGCTTCGGCATCCTCGGCGGCATCGTCGGCCAGGCACCGCTCGGCATCGCGGTCGAGCATCTTTCCTGGCGGGGCGCGATGGGCGCCGTCGCCGCAACCGGCGTCCTGCTCGCAATCGGCGCGTGGCTTTCGATCCGCGATCGCGTCGGCGAAGCGAGAGGCGCGTCGCCGACCGCCGGATTGAAGCTCGTCGCCGCCAATCGCGAGACCTGGCTCTGCGCCACCTTCGGCCTCGCCAAGACGGCGCCGATGCTGACCTTCGGCGGCCTCTGGGCGGTGCCCTTCGTGATGAGCGCGCACGGCGTCGAGCGCGCGACGGCCGCGTCGCTCACCTCCCTGCTGTTCCTGGGCTGGGGACTCGGCGCCCCGTTCAACGGCTGGATCTCCGACCGTCTCGGCCGACGCAAGGCACCGATGCTGGCGTCGAGCCTGATCGCGACCATGGCGATGTCGGCGATCGTCGGATTGCATGGGCTGTCGCTGACGACGACCGGCGTCCTCTTCTTCATTAACGGATTCACCTCGTGCTCGATGATCCTGGCCTTCGCCGCGGTACGCGAGCACAACCCGCCGGGCACGACCGGCGCCGCCTACGGCCTAGTGAACACCTTCGTCGTCGGGTCGGGCGCGATCTTCCAGCCGCTGGTCGGCTGGCTTCTCGACCTCGGATGGGACGGCACGCTCGTCGCCGGCGCCCGTGTCTATGCCGAGGACACCTACCGCGCCGCGCTCTGGACGTTGCCCGCCATCTCGGCCGTCGGCACGATCGCCGCGCTCCTGATGCGCGAGCCTCCGAAGCCCTAGGTCACCGCGCCCCTGGCGAGGATGGGCCAGAGGGCCTCGACCTTGCCGCCGCGGATGCCGACGAACCAGTCGTGCATGTTGACCGTGGGGTCGCAGTGGCCGGGCAGGACTCGGATCTTGGCGCCCATCGCCGGCGCATCCTCCGGATCGGCATAGAGCCAGCCGGAATGATCGTCGCCACCGCGCACCCACTCGGCGCGGGCATTGCCGGCGAGCGCCGGTGGCCCTGAGTCGATGCTGACCGCCTTCAAGCCGGCATCGCAGATCGCGCGCGCCGGCTCGGGCTTGCTCATCACGGTCGCGAGCACGAAGAGGCTGTGCTGCCAGTCCCCGACCGGCGCGCCGGCGGCATTTCGCAGCTTCGCGTAGTCGAGGTCCATGAACAGGTAGGAGCCGGTCTGCAGCTCGTTGTAGATGCCGCTCTTTCCTTCGATCTCGTAAGTCCCGGAACCTGCACCGCCGATGTAGAGGCAGTCGAAGCCGGCCGACTTGAGCGCATCGCGCGTGCTCCGGGCGTCGGCCACCGTCTGCGTCGCCGCGACCAGCCGCTCGATGTGCAGGTAGATGTGCTGGGCCTTGCCGTTGTAGGCCTGCAGCCCCTCGAACCTGAGGCCGGGCAAGGCGGCGATCTGTTTGGCGAGCCCGACGGCCGCCGGCCCCGGCGGCACGCCGCAGCGATTGCCGACCCGGATCTCGACGCGCACGCCGATGGTGGCGCCGAACTTGCGCGCCGCTTCGCTCAGGGCGTCCACCTGGTCCGGATGATCCACGCAGGTCGAGATGCGGGCGCGCCTGGCGAGCGCGGCCAGCCGCTCGACCTTCCTTCGCCCGACGACCTCGTTCGAGACGTAGACGTCGCCGATGCCGCCTTCGACCATGGCCTCGGCCTCGGAAACCTTCTGGCAGCAGACGCCGATCGCCCCGGCCTTCACCTGGAGTTGCGCGATCGCCGGCGTCTTGTGGGTCTTGGCGTGCGGACGGAGATGGACGCCGTACTCCTTGGCGAGTCGCGCCATCCGC
>JBGALV010000035.1:0-45725 GCA_044223515.1 Alphaproteobacteria bacterium | reverse complement strand
AAGAAGACCGCGAGCGAGGTCGTGCCGCCGCCCATGTCGATCAGCGTGACGCCGAGATCCATCTCGTCCTCGACCAGGGTCGAGAGGCCGGAGGCGTAGGGCGAGACGACCAGGTCCTCGATCTCGAGGTGGCAGCGCTCGACCACGGTCGAGAGGTTGCGGAGCGCCGATGAGGCGGCGGTGACGACGTGCATCGAGGCGCCGAGTCGCTCGCCGAACATGCCGCGCGGATCGCGGATGCCGCGGTTGCCGTCGATGGCGAAGCCGACCGGGATCGAATGGACCAGCTCGCGGTCGGCATGTCCGTTGGTGCGCGGCACGCGGCCCTGGTCGAGCACGCGACGGACGTCGGTCTCGTTCACTTCGTGGCCGGCGATGGCGACGTCGACGTTGATCGTCTCGGACACCGGCGCGCCGGCCGAGCAGTTGACGATGACCTTGGCGATGGTCTCGCCAGCCATCTTTTCCGCCGAGTTGACTGCGGCGAGCACCGAGGCCTCGGCATCGTCCATGCCGGTGACAGCGCCGGACCGCACGCCTTTGGCGACGACATGGCCGACGCCGATGACGCGAGGCGAGCCGCCGGGCTCGGCGCGTGCGACGACGCAGCACACCTTGCTCGAGCCGATGTCGAGCGCGGCGATGGTGCCGGTGCGGGTCTTGCCGTTGCCTTTGGCCATGTCTTTAGGTCCGGGTCCCTTAGCTCACGTCTGCTTCGGCGTGCCCTTGCCCTTCCGCACCTGGTCCGGGCTGACCCGGATGACGAAGCGGTCGGGAAGGCGGAGATCGATGGTGACGACGTCGCGGCCGAGGACCTTCTGGTCGCGCTCGAGCTGGGCGAGCTGCGTCCAGGCGGCGCCGATGTCGGTCTCGGGGAGGCGCACGTCGATGCCGTTGTCCATCTGCAGGTTCCAGCGGCGCTCGCCGACACGGATCGCGGCGGTGACGCGGCGCTCGAGCTGCGGCTCGGTCGCGAGCAGCGCCAGCAGCTCCGGCGCGCCCTTGGGCGCGTCGTCGCCGACCAGCGTGACTAGGTGGCGGAAGCGATCGAGTCCGGAACGCAGCACCACCGCGCCCTCGCGGTCGACCAGCACCAGCTTGCCGCCGCGCTGCCAGAGCGCCATCGGCACGCGTTCCTCGATCGCGATCGAGATCACGCCGGGAAGACGCCGCTCGACGCGAGCGTCGCGCACCCAGGCGAGCTTCTTCAGCCGCTGGCGCACCGCCTCGGGATCGACGGCGAGGATCGGCGTGCCGCGCTGCACGTCGATCGCCGCCAGCATGTCCGGCGCTGCGGTCTCGTTGCGGCCTGTGACCAGTACTTCCTGGACCGAAAGCCCGAAGTCGGCGGTCATCGCCAGGATGCCCTGGCCGATCCGCTCGATGCCACTGCCGACGGTGCCGCCCTTCCAAACCTGGTAGGCGCCATAGCCGCCCGCGCCGAGGGCGAGCGAGACGGTCAGGCCGAGCGCCGCCGGCCGGAGCCATTTCGGGAAGGCACGACGGCGCCGCGGGCGCCGCTTGTCTGAATCTCTGATCAGGAATCGCATCGGGCCTCCTCGACCATCCAGGAGACGAGGTCGGTGAACGAGATGCCGAGGAACGCCGCCTGCTCGGGCACGAGCGACAGCGGCGTCATGCCCGGCTGGGTGTTGATCTCGAGAAAGATGAGCCGGCCGGGCTCGCCCTTGGTGTCGTCGTAGCGGAAATCCGAGCGGCTTACGCCGCGGCAGCCGAGCGTCTGGTGGGCGCGCAATGCCAGGTCCATCGCCTGGTCGAAGATCACCTTCGGCACGGGGGCCGGCAGGATGTGGTCGGCTTTCCCGTCGGTATACTTGTTCGTGTAGTCGTAGAACCCGGTGCGCGGCCGGATCTCGGTCACGGTCAGCGCCCGGTCACCCATCACCGCGACGGTGAGCTCTCGGCCGGAGATGTAGCGTTCGACCAGGACCTCCTCGCCGTAGCGCCAGTCCTCGTCCGGGGCAAGGTTGTCGCCTTCGCGGACGATGCGAACGCCGATCGAGGAGCCCTCGGCGATCGGCTTGATCACGTAGGGCGCTTCCATGGCGCGGCCGGCGAAGGCGTCCTTGCGTGCCGCGATCTTGTGCTCGGCCAGAGGAATGCCGATGGCCGAGCAGACTTCCTTGGTCCTGACCTTGTTCATCGCGATCGCGGACGCCATCACGCCGGAATGCGTGTAGGGGATGCCGAGGATGTCGAGCAGGCCCTGGATGCGGCCATCTTCGCCGAAGCGGCCGTGCAGCGCGTTGAAGCAGACGTCGGGCTTCGCCTGGCTGAGGACTTGAGCGATGTCGCGGCCGACATCGATCTCCGAGACCTTGAACCCGGCGGCCTTCAGCGCCTTCGAGCACTCGTGGCCGGTCACCAGCGAGACGTCGCGTTCGCTCGACCAGCCGCCCATCAGTACGGCCACGTGCTTGGCCATCACGCGGTCTCTCCCACGATACGGATCTCCCAGCGGAGCTCGATGCCGCTCATGTCCTTGACGCGGCGGCGAGCCTCTTCGCCCAGGTTCTCGATGTCTGCGGCGGTCGCCTCGCCGGTGTTGATCAGGAAGTTGCAGTGCTTCTCGGAGACCTGGGCGCCGCCGACCTTGAAGCCGCGGAGGCCCGCCTTGTCGATCAGCTCCCACGCCTTGGCGCCGGACGGATTGGCGAAGGTCGACCCGCCGGTGCGCGCGCGGACCGGTTGGCTGGCCTCGCGCTGGGCTCGGATCTCGTAGAGCCGCTCCTGGATCTTCTGCGGATCGCCGGGTTCGGCCTTCAGGATCGCCTTGGTGAAGATCCAGCTCTCGGGCACGGCGGAGTGGCGATAGGTGTGGCCGAGCTCGGCGGGCGTGAGGCGCTTGAGCGTGCCCTCGTCGTCGACCACTTCGGCGGCGATCGTCACGTCGACCATCTCGCGGCCATAGGCGCCGGCATTCATG
This sequence comes from Alphaproteobacteria bacterium, assembly GCA_044223515.1. GTDB lineage: Bacteria > Pseudomonadota > Alphaproteobacteria > SHVZ01 > SHVZ01 > SHVZ01. The sequence continues at coordinate 42,778 of JBGALV010000035.1, read as the reverse complement.
CGGAGTGCGCCGCCGACGGTCCCGGGGATGCCCGACATGAACTCCAGGCCGGCGACACCCCAGCCTTGGGCCGAGAGCGCAACGTTGAGGTCGAGCGCGCCGGCGCCGGCCTCGACCGTGTCGCCGACGCGGGCGACCTCGGCGAAGCCGCGGCCGAGTCGGATCACGACGCCGCGGATGCCGCCGTCGCGAACCAGCAGGTTGGAGCCGACGCCGATGACGGTGACGGGCACGTCGGCCGGCGTGCCGGCGATGAACTGCGCCAGGTCCTCGGCGTCCGCCGGACGGAACAGCACGTCGGCCGGCCCGCCGACGCGGAACCAGGTCAGAGGTCCGAGCAGAGCGTTCTCGGCGAGACGTCCGCGCACTTTCGGCAGCCGGTCGATCAGGCGGTCGGATGTCGTCTTGAGTGCCATCATCGGCTCTTCCTCAAGGCGGTGAGCTGTGCCGGCAGCGCGTTGGCCCAGGTGGTGATCGAGCCGGCGCCGAGGCAGACCACCATGTCGCCTGGCTTGATCAGGCCGTCGACGATCCCGGCCAGCGCGTCGGGCGAGGGCAGCGCCATGACGTTGCGATGGCCGCGCTGCTGCAACCCGGCTACCAGCGCATCGCGGGTGGCTCCCTCGATCGGCTGCTCGCCCGCGGCGTAGACGTCGGCGATGATCACCGTGTCAGCGTCGTTGAAGCAGGCGCAGAATTCCTCGAACAGGCTGTGCAGCCGGGTGTAGCGGTGCGGCTGCATCACGGCGATGACGCGGCCGTTGGGGCACGCCGTTCTTGCCGCCTTCAGCACGGCCGAAATCTCGACAGGGTGGTGGCCGTAGTCGTCGATCACGACGACGCCGTCGACCTCTCCGGTCTTGGTGAAGCGACGCTTGACCCCGGCGAAGGTCGCGAGCGCCTTCCGCATCACCTTCTCGTCGAGGCCCATCTCGTGGCCGACGGCGACGGCAGCGAGCGCGTTCTGGACGTTGTGCATGCCGTACATCGGCAGCGTCATGTCGGTCATCGTCCGCCGTTCGGCGCGCAAGCGATCGGCGACGGTGACGCTGAAGCTGGCACCGGCCGGTCCGATCTTCACGTCGATGCCGCGGACCTCGGCCTGCGGCGAGAGACCGTAGGTGACGATCCGGCGGTCGCCGACGCGTGGGATCATCGCCTGCACCACCGGATGGTCGATGCAGAGCGCTGCGAAGCCGTAGAACGGGACGTTGCCGACGAAGGTCTCGAACGCCTGCTGGACCTTCTCGAACGTTCCGTAAAATTCCATGTGCTCGGGGTCGATGTTGGTGACCACCGCGATCGTTGCCGGCAGCTTGACGAAGGTGCCGTCGGACTCGTCGGCCTCGGCCACCAGCCATTCGCCGGAGCCCATGCGGGCGTTGGTGCCGTAGGTGTTGACGATGCCGCCGATGATCGCCGTCGGATCGAGGCCCGCAGTCTCGACCATATGCGCGATCATCGTGCTGGTCGTGGTCTTGCCGTGCGTGCCGCCGACGGCGATCGACCACTTGAGCCGCATCAGCTCGCCCAGCATCTCGGCTCGACGGACGACCGGGATCATCCGCGCGCGGGCGGCGACGACTTCCGGATTGTCAGGCTTAACCGCCGACGAATAGACGACGACGGCGGCGTCGCCGATGTTCTCGGCGCGGTGGCCGACGGCGACGTCGATGCCGGACTCGCGCAGCCGCTTGACGTTGGCGCTCTCCGACTGGTCGGAGCCCTGGACGGTATAGCCGAGGTTCTTCAGCACCTCGGCGATGCCGCTCATGCCGATGCCGCCGATGCCGATGAAATGAATCGTGCCGATGCTGAGCGGAAGGGCCCTCATGCGGCGCTCCTTCCGGCCGTCTTGGTGGAGTCGTTGCCGTTGGCCGGTGCGGTCGCCAGCACGAGGTCGGCGAGCCGTTCGGCCGCATCCACGATGCCGACGGTGCGCGCGGCCGAGGCCATCGAGCGAAGCTTGTCGGGGAGCGCCAGCAGCGGCTGCAGGCGGGCGGCCAGAGCCTCGGCGGTGAAGGCGGCTTCGGGCATCACGATCGCCGCGCCGGCGCTCTCGAGCGCGCGTGCGTTCTTGGTCTGGTGGTCGTCGGTCGCGGCGGCGTAAGGAACCAGGATCGCGGGGCGGCCGGCGACGGCCGTCTCGGCGATGGTCGAGGCGCCGGCGCGGCCGATCGCCAGGTGCGCCTGGGCGAGCCGTTGCGGAAGATCGGCGAAGAAGGGCGAGAGCTCGGCCTCGAAGCCGATCGAGGCGTAGATGGCGCGAACGGCGTCGAGATCGTCGGCACGGACCTGTTGAACCAGGTTCAGGCGACGGCGCATGCCGTCCGGTAGCTGGCGGATCGCCTCCGGAATGACACGCGAGAAGAGGCTCGCACCCTGGCTGCCACCGGTCACCAGTATGTCGAGAGTGCCATCCGCGACGAAGCTCGGATATGCCTGCGAGGCAAGCGCGATGATCTCCGGGCGGACCGGATTGCCGGTATGCGCGAGCTTCGGCCGGTCGGCCGGCGCGACGCCTTCGACGTCGGCGAAGCCGGTCGCGATGCGTCGCGCATAGGAGGCGACGAGACGATTGGCACGGCCCAGCACGGCATTCTGCTCGTGCAGGACGACCGGCAGGCCGAGACGGTGGGCGGCCATCACGGCCGGTATCGACGCGTATCCGCCGAAGCCGACGACGACCGCCGGCTTGAGCCGCCGCAGCAGCAGCCACGCCTGAGCCGTGCCGATCAGGAGCTGGATGCCGGCCTTCGCCTTCGCCGCGAACGACGCGCCGGCCATGGCGGCGGCGCGCACGCGATGGACCGAAAGATCGCCGTCCGGAAGTGCGAAAGCGCCGCCGCGGCGATCGGTGACGAGCGCGATCGCGAGGCCGCGGGCGCGACAACGCCCGCGCGAGCTGCAGCAGGGAACATGTGGCTGCCGGTAATGCTGGCAGAGACGACCAGCGGGTGGTCAGCGAGGCCCTGCCGACGCGCTTGCGCGTCAGCGACAGCATCATCCCGACGCCGAGGGCGAGGGCGAGGCGACGATCCGCCGGGGAAACGAAGGCAGGGTCATGCCCTTGGTCGGCATCAGGGTGCGCGAGGAGTTGGCGTTGATGAAGGCCTGCAGGCCGAACTGAACCAGCAGCCCGGTCGAGGCCAGGATCACGAAGAGGTTCGAGTCCGAACGGAGCCGGAGCAGCCCGCGAACCACGACGAAGGCGAAGAGGCCGACGATCAGCAGGCAGACGAAGAGACCGTACTCCTCGCCGGCGACGGCGAAGATGAAGTCGGCGTGCACGTCGGGGATCACGTCCTTGACCATGCCCTCGCCGGGACCGCGGCCCCACAAGCCGCCGTTGCGGAAGGCTTCGAGCGAGCGGCTGACCTGGAAGGAGTCGCCGGCCGACTTGTCGAGGAAGCGGTCGATGCGGCTCGCCACGTGCGGAAGCATCAGGTAGGCGCCGCCGATGCCGCCGACGCCGAGGATCACCAGCAGCACCACCCAGAAGATCGGCAAGCCCGCGAGGAACAGCTCGGCGAACCAGATCGCCGATACGACGACCGCCATGCCGAGATCCGGCTGCAGCAGCAGCAGGGACACCAGCAGAAGGAACAGGGCGGTCGATATCAGGTTGCCAGGAACGCCTTCGCCCTTCTTCTGTTCGGCGAGCATCCAGGCCGAGACCACCGCGAAGAACGGCTTCACGAACTCCGACGGCTGCAGCGAGAACGAGCCGAGCGCGATCCATCGCCGCGCGCCCTTGATCTCGACGCCGTGGAAGAAGGTGAGCACGAGGAAGCCGATGCCGACGGCGAGGCCGATCACCGCAAGGCGTCGGACCTGGACCGGGTTCATCAGCGAGACGCCGATCATGATCGCCACGGCGGGCAGCAGCAGGGCGAACTGGCGGCGGACGAAGTAGAAGCTGTCGAGATGCAGACGCTGGGCGACCGCCGGGCTCGCCGCCAGGATCATGATGACGCCGACGAACGCGATCGCGGCGATGGCGGCCAGCGCCCAGCGATCGACGGTCCACCACCACCGGCCGAGAACGCTGGTATCGGTGCGGGAGATCGTGGTCATGCCCGTGCTCCCGGCAGCGCCTCGACCAGCTTGCGGAACGCCTCGCCGCGCGCCTCGAAGTCGGCGAACTGGTCGAAGGAGGCGCATGCCGGTGACAGCAGCACGATCGCGTTCTTGAGGCCCTCGGCCTTGGCCTTGGCCGTCGCAGCGGATACTGCCGAAGCGAGATCGCCCGAGCGCGTATACGGCGCCTTGCCCTCGAGCGTGCGGGCGAAGCCGTCCGCGGCCTCGCCGATCAGGAAGACGTGGCGGAGGTCGCCGAAATAGGAAGCCAGAGGTTCGATGCCGCCGTCCTTCGCCTTGCCGCCTGCGATCCAGTAGACCGACTCGTAGCAGGCGAGCGCCTTGGCGGCGGCATCGGCGTTGGTCGCCTTGGAGTCGTTGATGTAGGTCACGCCGTCGACGACGGCGATCCGCTCCTGGCGATGCGCGAGGCCCGGATAAGTGACCATCGACTTCGCGAGCGCGCGGCTGCCGATGTCGAACACGCGGCCGACCGCGTAGGCGACGGCGGCGTTCTGCCAGTTGTGGCGGCCGGGCAGCGCCGGCGCGATGCTGAGGTCGAGAACCGGATTCCCCCAGCCGCCGGTGTCGTCGGTGAGCAGCCCGTCCTCGACGTAGACGCCGCCCGAGACCAGCCGCGTCGCCGAGGCCGGCGTCACCTGCTGCTTGCCCGTTTCGACCAGGTTGTCGTAGATCGCCTCCGACTCCGCGTCGTCGATCGCGATGATCGCGGTGTCCTCGCTGTCTTGGCGTTCGAAGATCCGGCGCTTGGCGGCGATGTAGCCATCCATGCCGCCGTGACGCTCGAGATGGTCGGGCGTGATGTTGAGCAGCACCGCGACGTCGAAGACGAGCCGCTGCAGCAGCTCGAGCTGGTATGAGGACATCTCCAGCACGTAGACGCCGCCCTTGCCCAGCGGTGCCAGCGACAGCGCCGGCACGCCGAGATTTCCGCCGACCTGGACCTGGATGCCGGCTTCCTTGAGCAGGTGACCGATCAGCGTCGTCGTCGTCGACTTGCCGTTGGTGCCGGTGATGCCGATGAAGCGGGCCTGCGGGCAGGCGCGACCGAGGAATTCGATGTCGGAGAGCAGCGGCACGCCCGCGGCCTTGGCGCGGGCGGCAGCGGGGTGCGGCTTCGGATGGGTATGCGGAATGCCGGGGCTCATCACCAGCGCGAGGAAGCCGTCGAGGTCGCTGGTCGCGAGGTCCTGGCAGGCGATGCCCTTCGCCTCGGCGCGGGTGCGCTTCACGGGATCGTCATCCCAGGCAAGGACCTCGGCGCCGGAATTCCGGAACGCTTCGGCCGCGGCGAGACCGGAGCGGGCGAGACCGAGCACGCCCACCTTCTCGTTCGCCACGCTGGGGATGCGGATCGCTGCGGTCATGCCTACCGGATCTTCAGGGTGGAGAGGCCGGCGACGGCGAGGATCACCGCGATGATCCAGAAGCGGATGACGATGGTCGGCTCGGCCCAGCCCTTCTTCTCGAAGTGGTGGTGGATCGGCGCCATGCGGAAGACGCGCTTGCCGGTCAGCTTGAAGGAGGCCACCTGGACCATCACCGAGACGGCCTCGAGCACGAAGAGCCCGCCGATGATCGCGAGAACGAGCTCGTGCTTGGCGACGACGGCGATGGCGCCGAGCGTGCCGCCGAGCGCGAGCGACCCGGTGTCCCCCATGAACACCATCGCGGGCGGCGCGTTGAACCAGAGGAATCCGAGGCCCGCGCCGACCAGCGCGCCGCAGATGACCGCGAGCTCGCCCGAGCCGGGCACGTGGTTGATCTGCAGGTAGTTGGCGAAGAGCACGTTGCCGGCGAGGTAGGCGATGAGCGCGAAGCAGCCGGCGGCGATGATCACCGGGCCGATCGCGAGGCCGTCGAGGCCGTCGGTCAGGTTGACCGCATGCGAGGATCCCACCATCACCAGCACGGCGAAGGGCACGAACAGCCAGCCCAGCGGAACCAGCGCCGACTTGAAGAACGGGATCGCGAGCGAGGTCGCGAGCGGCTCGCGGGTGTAGAGAACGACCATGGCGGCGGCCATCACCGCGACCAGCACGGTCGCGGCGAGCTTGACCCGGCCGGGAAGGCCGCCCGAGGAGCGCCGCGTCAGCTTCATGTAGTCGTCGGCGAAACCGACGAGCCCGAAGCCGCCGGTCACCAGCATGACCGCCCAGACATAGGCGTTGGTCAGGTCAGCCCACAGCAGGGTCGAGAAGAACATCGCGATCAGGATCAGCACGCCGCCCATCGTCGGCGTGCCTTTCTTGGTCAGCAGGTGGCTTTCCGGACCGTCGCTGCGGATCGGCTGGCCCTTGCCCTGCTTCGACTTGAGCCAGCGGATCACCGGCGGCCCGAGGACGAAGGCGATGAACAGCGCGGTGACCAGCGCCGCGCCTGCGCGGAAGGTCAGGTAACGGATCAGGTTCAGCGGCGTGAACTGATCGACGAGAGGCAGAAGCAGAAGATAGAGCACGGGTCCTTACCTCCCTCCGTCCATGCCGCCACGGGCGGAGAGCGCGGCCACGATCGGGGCCATGTTGGTTCCGAGCGATCCCTTGACGGTGACGACGTCGCCGGCGCGAACGGCGCCAGCAGCGATCGATGCCATCTCGGCGCTCGCCTGCGTGTGTGCCGTGACGATGCCCTGGGGCAGGGCGTCGGCGAGGTGACGCATCAGCGGACCGACCAGGAACACCTGGTCGACATGGTTCGAGGTGACCGACGGTGCGAGGCCGGCATGGAGGCCGGGGCCGGCATCGCCGAGCTCGCGCATGTCGCCGAGGATCGCGATCCGACGCCCACCGGCCTTCGGCTGGGTGCGTCCGAGAATGTCGAGCGCGCCGGCGACCGAGACCGGGCTCGCGTTGTAGCTGTCGTCGATCAGCTCGAAGCTGCCGCCCGACGCGAGGTGGACGGTCTGGCGGAGGCCGCGGCCTTTGAGCACGGAGAGACGGGTCAGCGCGGCAAGGGAAGGCTCCAGCGGCAGCCCCATCGCGGCGACCGCGCCGAGCACGGCCAGCGTGTTCACCGCCCAATGCCGGCCGGGCACGGGAAGGCGGTAGACGATGCGCTGGCCGAAGATCTCGGCGACCACCGTCGACTCGGACTCGCTCAAGCCTGCATCGATCAGGCGGGCGTCGGATAGCGTATGCGCGCCGAAGCCGATGATGCGGTCGGCGCCGTGGGCCCGTGCCTTGGCGGCGAGCCGCTCGAAATGCGGATTGTCGCGATTGAGCACGGCGAAGGCGCCGGGTGCGAAGCCTTCGAAAACCTCGGCCTTGGCGTCGGCGATCGCCTCGACGGAGGGGAAGAACTCCAGGTGCACCGGCTCGACCGTGGTGACGATAGCGCCATGCGGGCGTGCGATGCGGGAGTTCGGCCCGATCTCGCCGGCGCGGTTCATGCCCATCTCGAGCACGGCATAGACCGCGTCGGCCGGCATGCGCGCCAGCGCCAGCGGCGCACCGGTCGAGCTGTTGAGGTTGCCGGCGCTGGCGTAGGTGCTGCCATGCGCGGCCAGCGCCAGCTTGAGGGCTTCCTTGGTCCCGGTCTTGCCGACCGATCCGGTGACCGCGATCACCTTCGACCGGGCGCGATCGCGGGCGCGCGACGCCAGCGCCATCAGCCCCGCCATCGTGTCGGGGACGACCAGGAGTGGCCGTGCCGCGCGCACGGCGGGAACCTCGTGGACCATCGCGGCAACGGCGCCGCGCTTGAAGGCATCGGCGAGATAGGCGTGGCCATCGGTCGTCTCGCCCTTGAGGGCGACGAATAGATCGCCGGAGGCGACGTTGCGGCTGTCGAGCGCGACACCGGTCGCGACCCAAGGCGTGCCTTCGATGCGGCCGCCCGTCGCCTGGGCCGCCTCGGCCGAGGTCCAGAGCGCCGGCATTTGGACCATGGCCGCGCTCACGCGGAGGCTCCCGCGGCGCGTTCGATCTCGGCGACCGCCTCGCGGCTGACCGTCGCGTCGTCGAAGGGAATGATGCGGTTGCCGACGGTCTGGCCCTGCTCGTGACCCTTGCCGGCGACGACCAGCGCGTCTTCCGGCTCGAGCCGGAGGATCGCCTCGCGGATCGCGACCGCACGGTCGCCGATCTCGCGTGCGCCGGGACAGCCGACCATGACCTGGCGGCGGATCTTCGCCGGATCCTCGCTGCGGGGATTGTCGTCGGTGACGATGACGATGTCTGCGTGCCTTTTGGCGGCCTCGCCCATCAGCGGGCGCTTGCCGGGATCGCGGTCGCCGCCGGCGCCGAAGACGATGGCGAGGCGGCCGCTGACATGGGGGCGAAGCGCGGCGAGCACCGTGTCGATGCCGTCCGGTGCATGCGCGTAGTCGACGAAGATCTTGGCGCCGTTCCGGCGCTCGGCGACGAGCTGCAGGCGGCCGGGAACGCCTTCGAGATGAGCCAGCGCTTCGGCAGCCTGGGCGAAGGGGGCGCCGCAGGCCACGACGAGGCCGAGCGCCACGATCGCGTTGCTCGCCTGGAAGGCGCCGAGCAGGGGCAGGCGGATCTCGACGGTGGCGCCGCCGAAGGAGAGGCGCAGCTTCTGGCCGGTCGCATCGGGCAGGCGCAGCAGCAGCCTTATGTCGGCGCAGGCCGCGGCGCCGACCTTGAGCGTCCGCAAGCCCCGCTTCTTGGCGGCGATATCGAGCTCGGCCGACTCCTTGACGTCGGCGTTCAGCACGGCGGTGCCGCCATCCATAAGGATGCGCTCGAACAGGATCTTCTTGGAGGCGAGATAGGCCTCCATCGTGCCGTGGTAGTCGAGATGGTCGCGGGTCAGGTTGGTGAAGGCGCCGGCCTTGACCTTGAGACCGTCGAGACGGCCCTGGTCCAGGCCGTGGCTCGACGCCTCCACCGCGAGGTGGGTGACGCCGGCATCGACCAGCTCCGACAGGGCTTCGTGCAGCTTGATCGGGTCGGGGGTGGTCAGCGACGGCCGCGTCGGCTGGCCGGGAACGATGACGCCGAGCGTGCCGATCGAGGCGGATCGAGATCCGAGCAGCGACCAGAGCTGGCGGGTGAAGTCGGCGACCGAGGACTTGCCGTTGGTGCCGGTGACCGCGGCCACCGTCTCCGGCTGCTGGCCGTAGAAGCGCGCGGCGATGTGCGCGAGGCGGCGGCGCGGCGCGGGATCGGTGATCAGTGCCACGCGATCGGCACCGTCCGGAAGCTGAGTGCCTTCGGGCGCGAGCACGGCGACGGCGCCGGACGCTAGCGCCTGCTCGACGAAGGCGCGGCCGTCGACGCGCGTGCCCGGAATCGCCGCGAACAGGAAGCCGGGGCCGACGCAACGGGAATCGGACGAGAGGCCGATCACCGGCATCTCGGCAAAACGGGCAAGGGCCGGATCCGGCCCGATGAGGTCAACGAGCCGCAACGCTCTTCTCCTTTGGCTGCGGCTGCGAGTCGACACTGAGAAGGCGGCGGATTTCAGGCGTCTCGTCCATCGGCGGGAGGCCGACCAGAGGTCCCATCCGCTGGACGACGCGCTGGACGACGGGCGCTGCGACCCAGCCGCCGGTGGCGAAGCCGAAGGTCTTCTTGATGCCTTTCGGCTCGTCGACCATGACCAGGACGACATAGCGCGGGTCCTGGATAGGGAACGCGCCGACGAAGGAGGAGAGGCGGGCGCTCTTCTTGTAGCCGCCGCGGCTCACCTTCTCGGCCGTGCCGGTCTTGCCGCCGAGCCAGTAGCCGGGCGCCTCGGCTTTCTTGCCGGTGCCGTCCTCGACCACCAGCCGCATCAGGCGGCGCATGTTCTCGGAGGTCGAGGCCTTCAGCACCTGCTTGCCGGGGATCGGCTCGTCGGCCTTGCGCTTGAGCAGCGTCGGCGGATGCAGGACGCCGCCGTTGACCACGGTGGCGACGCCGGACGCCAGATGGATCGGCGTGACCGACAGGCCATGGCCGAAGGCGATCGTCATCACGTTGATCGGACGCCAGTCGCGGGGATACTTCGGCTTGCCGAGCTCCGGCAGCTCGAGCTGCAGCGGGTCCAGCATGCCGAGCTTCTTCATGAAGGCCTTCTGGCCTTCTGCGCCGACCTCGAGCGCGATCTTCGCCGCACCGATGTTGGAGGAGTACTTGTAGACCTCCGGCACGGTGAGCCAGCGCTTCTGCGCGTGATCGTCGTTGATCGCGAAACGCGAGATCCTGATCGGCTCGCGCGCGTCGAACGACGAGCGCATCGTCGCGGTGCCCGCGTCCAGCGCCATCGCCAGCGCGAAGGTCTTGAACGTCGACCCCATCTCGTAGACGCCGAGCGTGTTGCGGTTGAAGCGGTTGTCGGCAGGGGCGGAGCCGGGTGCATTCGGATCGAAGTCCGGCAGCGACACCATCGCCAGGATCTCGCCGGTGCGCACGTCCATGACCAGGCCGCCGCCGCCGATGGCGCTGAACTCGGTGATCGCCGCCTGAAGCTCCTGGCGGACGATGTGCTGGAGACGGAGGTCGATCGACAGCTCGACCGGCGTCTGGCTGCCCTTGATCCTGGATTCGATCGCCTGCTCGACGCCGCCCAGGCCTTTGCCGTCGACGTCGGCGAATCCCACGAGATGCCCCATCAGCGCGCCGTGCGGGTAGATCCGCTTGTCCTCGCGCTGGAAATAGAAGCCGGGAACGCCGAGGCGGTTGATCTCGTACTGCTGGCGCGGGGTCAGGTTGCGCTTGATCCAGACGAAGCTGCGCCCTTCGGCCGAAAGGCGCGCTTCGAGGTTCTCGCCCTTGATCTCGGGCAGGACGGTCTGGAGCTTTGCTACCGCCTCGTGCGCATCCAGGATGTCGCGCGGATCGGCGTAGAGCGAGGCCGTTGGCAGGCTGGTGGCGATCAGCGTGCCGGTGCGGTCGACGATGTCGGCGCGGTCGGCCGCATATCCCGTCGAATCGTTCGCCCGCGGCAGCTCGAACTCGCGCGCATCGTGCGCCGGCTTCGACAGCGCGAGGTCGGCGAGGCGCATGCCGATCACGGCGAAGGCGATGGCGAAAACGCCGGCGGCCAGCGTCAGCCGGCCGCGGCTCGACTCGATCACCTGCTTCGCCGCCCCTTCCAGGCGCACGGCCCGGCTCGGCGGCGGCGCCACCGGCGGGGGTACGCGTGGACGGAAGGCGGTGAGGGTGGTCATGTCCCTCCGCTCAGCGCTGAGCGGTCGCGAGAAGGGCTCCGTCGACGATCACGACGACATCGCGCCCGCCGGACTTCACCTGGCGGAGCTGCGCGGTGTCGATGGTGCCGAGCGAGCGCTTGGCCTCGACGACCTGCGGCTTCGGTGCCACCTGCGGCTTCGCGGCGGCCGGCTTGGCCGGAGCCGCGGCCGCCACCTTCACCACCGGTGCGGCCGGAGCGATCGCGGCCTCGGCCTCGGCGACGACCGGGACAAGCGACTTCTCGGGGATCGCCGCGACCTTGCTGAACTGCGTCGGCTCGACCGGATTGAGCTCGAGGTGCCGCTTGGAGAGGTCGGCCAGCCGATCCGGCCGGTTGAGGAAGGCCCATTCGGCGTTGAGGACGTGGATCGCCTCCTGCTCCTGCTGGATCTGGCGGTTGAGGCGTACGAGCCGCTCCTCCTTCGCCTGGACCTCGTATTTGAGCTGATAGAGGCCGCATCCGATGAGGATGGCGGCGACCAGCCAGAGCAGGGTTGAGCGACGGATCATCTGCGTCACCTCGAAGGATGTGCGGCAGGCGCTTCGGTGCGCTCGGCGGCACGGAGGCGGGCCGACCGGGCCCGGGGATTGCGATCGATCTCGGCCGGCGACGGCAGCACCGGCTTGCGCGACAGGAGACGGAAGGTCGGCGCGGCCTCGCTGCCCGTGTCCGGCAGATGGCGCGACGGACGCGGGCCGGCACCGGAACGCTGGCTGAGGAACGACTTCACGCGCCGGTCCTCGAGCGAATGAAAGGACACGGCAGCGAGGCGGCCGCCCGGCGCCAGCAGCGCTTCGGCGGCGGCGAGCCCGCGGTCGAGCTCGCCGAGCTCGTCGTTCACCGCGAGGCGCAGCGCCTGGAAGGTGCGGGTAGCGGGGTCGATGCCGTCGCCGGAGCGCGGCACGGCCCGCCGCACCACGGCGGCGAGTTCGCCGGTCGTGGCGAGCGGACGCGCAGCGATGATCGCGCGGGCGACGCGGCGCGCATGCCGCTCTTCGCCGAGATCGGCGATCAGGTCGGCAAGCTCGCCTTCGGAAAGCGTGTTGACCAGATCGGCGGCGGAGGGGCCGGCCTTTTCCATCCGCATGTCGAGGGGCCCCTCGGCGCGGAACGAGAAGCCGCGATCGGCCTGATCGAGTTGAGGCGAGGAGACGCCGAGATCGAGGGCGACACCGTCGACTTGGCTGATGCCGTCGGCGCGCGCGACCTCGGCCATGTCGCCGAAGCGCGCCTGGCGCAGCGTCAGCCGGCCGGGGAAACGCGCGGCGAGATCGGCGCCGCGGGCGACCGCCTCGGGATCGCGATCGATGCCGAGGACCCGGCAATCCGCCGATTCGAGAAGCGCGCGGGAATAGCCGCCGAGACCGAAGGTGCCGTCGACATAGAGGCCGCCGTCCTTGGGTGCGAGCACTTCCAGGACCTCATCGAGAAGCACGGGGATGTGTGCGGGACCGGTCACTTGCCGCTCCCCTCGGGCCGCGATGTCGGCAGCGTGGTCCGCTGGATGCGGATTCGGTCGCGAGCTTCCGACAAATGCCGGTCGAGCGCCTGCGGTTCCCAGATCTGAAACGTGCTGCCGTAGCCGGCGAACACCGCTTGCTCGCTGATGCTGGCGTGGACCAGCAGATCTTCCGGAAGCATCACGCGCCCTTCGGGGTCGAAGGCGAGTTGATGCGAGACCGCGAAGATGCTGCCGAGGTCGTCGCGTTCGTCGGAGAACTGGTCGAGGCGATCGTGGCCTTCGACCATCTTCGCCATGCGGTCGAATCCACAGCCCTCAAGCGCGGGGAGCTTGGGATGCGGATAGACGACGATGCCGGCAAAGGATTGATCGGAAAGGGCCGTGCGGAAAGGCGCGGGGACCGAGATGCGGCCCTTTTTGTCGATCTTGTTAACGAACCGGGACAGGAAAAGTCCCATCGGTACCCCCGCCGGTCCGGCCGGACCGGCTTTCATCCCCGATCGGACCGACCGACCCCGCGTCGAGGTCCGTCTGGGATGGATTGGGATATCATGGGATTATATGGGCGTCAATGGGATGTCCTAGTAACTCTATGGGAGAAGCCAATAATTTCAGGCTCATCCCAGAGATTGTGCGGGTGCATGGAGAAGAAGCGAGAGCTTCGATTTAGTTCTTTCGATGATTTTGTTTTGTTCATTAAATGTTCCAAATGAACTCGCTGGAATGGAACGGCGAAACCGGAGATGAAACGGGTCAGACGGCCTGTAAGCCGGGTTCTGTCCTCGGGCCTCGCGGCCCGATGGACGGCCATTCATCTGGGACGCCCGTTGCCGGACGCCTCTCGCGACCAACCCGGACGATGGCGCGGAAATGCGCCCCTCGGCAGCCTTTCGGCCCCGAGCGACCGTCCCTATTCGGTCTTGCTCCCGGTGGGGTTTGCCATGCCGGCCCTGTCGCCAGGACCGCGGTGCGCTCTTACCGCCCCGTTTCACCCTTGCCGGCGCGAGCGCCGGCGGTCTGTTCTCTGTGGCACTTTCCCTGGGGTCGCCCCCGCCGGACGTTATCCGGCACCGTATTCCCGTGGAGCCCGGACTTTCCTCCCGGCACCCGAAGGCGACGAGCGGCCGTCCAGCCGTCTGACCCAGGCTGTCCCATATGTTCCGGACGGTAGGTCCGTCAAGGACGCCTTCACCGGTCCCGCGTTCAGCCCGCCTGGGCGTCGTCTTCCATGAAGTCTTCGAGGCCCTCGATGTCGATCAGCTCGAGGGAGCGGCTGCCGCGCGAGACCAGCTTGCGCTTCTCAAGCTCGCCGAGCGTCCGGGCCACGGTTTCGCGGGTGGTGCCGGCGGAGGCCGCGATCTCGCTCTGGGTCGGGGCCGGCTGGAGCTTGATCCGCCCGATATTGCCGCTGGTCCGGCCGCGGCCGGCGATCCGGAGCAGTTCGTGCACGATGCGGCCGGCGGCCGTCAGGCTGCGGAGGTCGTGGACGCGCACGTTGGTGCCGCGGATAGCCCGCGCCATCGCCTTCAGCAGGTTGAGGGCGAGAGACGGCGTGTCGCGCAGGAGGGCGATGAAATCCTGCCCGGGCAGGCTGGCGGTCACCGTATCGGTGACGGCAATGACGCTGGCCGAGCGGGGGCCGCCGTCGATCGCCGCCATCTCGCCGACATGGCCGCCGGGCGTGATCTCGGCAAAGCCGATCTCCCGCCCCGTGGAGGTGAACTGGACCACCCGGAGGCGCCCGCAGCGGACGAACAGCACTTCGTGGCTGTCGTCGTCCTGGTTCAGGATGATCGCGCCCTTGGAATGGTACTTCCACGCGCAGCGCTGCTCTATGCGGCGGATCGCATCGGGGGAGATGCCTTTCAGCAACTCGATCGTCCCGAGCGATTTGTCGAACCCGCCCGATTTTAGGTAGGTCTCGGCGTCCATTTTTTGGGCCCCCTTGGCAACCGATGATGGCGTATCGCCCTCGGCCGTGTCTACCAGGGGCCTCGTCAGGCGAACCCGCGCTCGGCCTTCAGCCGCTCATAGGCCTGGGTGATGGTCGCCAGGCGGTCGGTGGCGACCCGGATCGCCTCCTCCGGCATGCCGAGCCCGATCAGCCGGTCGGGATGATGCTCGCGGACCAGGCGGCGGTAGGCGGCCTTTATCTCGTCGACGGGGGCGTCGGCGGGAACGCCCAGCAGCAGGCACGGCTCGCAGCTCATGAACTCCATGTGATGGGCGGCCAGCCGCTCGAAGGCATGGGCATCGAAGCCGAAGATCTCCGCCACGTTCCGGAGATAGGCGTGCTCGCTGGGCTTGAGCTCGCCATCGACGGTGGCGATGTGGAAAAGGCAGTGGATCAGCTCCTCCAGCACGGTCGAGCCCGGGTCGAACAGGCCGGCGAGCTGCCGGGCATAGGCCTCATGGGTCTCGGGCTGGCGCTTGGCCAGGTCGAAGATCTTCCCGAAGTTGGCGACCTCCGATTCGTCGATCTGGAAGACCTGCCTGAAGGCTCTAACCTCGTCGCCGCTGACCTCGCCGTCGACGCTCGCCATCTTGGCGCCGAGGGCGATGACGCCGAGGGTGAACGCGGTCGAGCGGGTCGGGTCCGGCGCCGGCTTCAGGCGGTCGACGACCTTCTGGATCTCGTCCTCGTAGGCATAGGCCGCGAGCCCGCCGACCAGCGCGCCGATCGGGCCGCCGACGGCGAAGCCGGCCGCCCCCGCCAGGATCTTGTGCCAAAGAGCCATGGCCAATGGTCGCCGCAGTGCCAAGATCGCGTCAACCTTTCGACACGGAGCGATGCGAGATTGACCCTGGGGCGCGGTCGGCGATACTCCGGCACGCGTGCTCTTTCCAGGAGGAAAGATTGAGCCGCCGGGTGGTTCGCATACTGGCGTTCGGGCTTCTGCTGGCATGGTCGGCCGAGGCGGGCGCCGAGACCTTGAGGGCCTCGCACCAGTTCCCGGGCGACGGTATCGATTTCCGCGACGTCGCGATGCGCATGTTCGCGCGCGAGGTCGCCCAGGCGCGCGTCGGTCTCGACGTGAAACTGTATGCTGCGTCCCAGTTGATGCGGCCCCGCGCTCAGTGGAGCGCGCTCGGCAAGGGGCAGCTCGAGCTGTCGCTGCTGCCGTTGCACTACGGCGCGCTGAAGCAGCCGGCGTTGCAGCTCACCTTCATGCCCGGCATCGCCATGTCGCATGCGCATGCGGCCAGGCTCAACGAGTCGGTCTTCCTGCGCCGCCTGCAGGATCACGCCGAGGACGCCGGGGTCGTCGTGCTCGCCGACATCTGGGTCGCAGGCGGCATCGTCTCGCGCGGCGATTGCGTCCTGGAGCCCGAGGACCTGCGCGGCAAGACGATCCGTGCCTCGAACAAGTACTACGAGCGGATGGCGACGGAGATGGGCGCGGCAGTCGCCGAGATGGCGCCGGCCGAGATCGCGGGCTCGCTGGCGGCTGGGCTGATCGACGTCGCGACAGCGACCAGCGACAACCTCGTGCAGCTCAAGCTCTACGAGCAGGCTCAGTGCCTGACCGCACCCAGCGACCATCCGTTCCTGATGGTCTACGAGCCGATCGTGATCGCGAAGGCGACGTGGGAGCAGCTGAGCACGAGCCAGCGCCGCGCGCTGCAGAAGATCGCCGACAAGGTCGAAATCTGGGCAGCCGACGCGGCGCGTGCCGCCGACCGCGCCATGGTCGAGACGTTCGAGCGCCGGGGTGTCCGGATCGCACGCCTCAGCGCCGAGCAGGCGAAACGCTGGCGCCAGCTCGCGATCGAGACGGCGCTCGCCGACTTCCGCAAGGAGAACCCATCGACCGGCCCGCTGATCGACCTGGCGCTCCAGGTCGAATAGCGCCTACCCCTGCTCGCCGAGGCGCACGTTCTCGGCGAAGTCGTCGATCGCGATGTTGGCACCGCAGACGATCAGGCCGACGCGCTTGCCCTTGAGGCGATCCTTGAGCGGTCCCAGCAGCGCCGCGGTCGCCGCGGCACCGGCCGGCTCGACCGCCAGCTTCATCTCGCGGAACAGCAGCGCCATCGCGCGGCGGAATGCCTGGTCCTCGAGCAGCACGATCTCGTCGATGTGCTTGCGGCAGAGCTCGAAGGCGAGCGGCGTGGTGAACGGCGGCGCCAACGAGTCGGCGATGGTGTCGATCTTGTCGAGACGCTCGGGCTTGCCGGACTTGAAGCTCCGGCTCATCGCGTCGGCGCCGACCGGCTCGACGCCGTAGACGGCGCACCGGGGCTGCGCCAGCTTGATCGCGGTCGAGACGCCGGAGGCGAGGCCGCCGCCGCCGACCGGAACGATCACCGCGTCGAGCTTGCCGGCCTGATCCGAGAACTCGAGACCGAGCGTCCCGGTACCCTTCGACGTCCAGGGGCCTTCGAACGGATGGACGAAGGAACGGCCCTCGTCGGCCTCGATCTTCTTCACCATCTCGAAGCCTTCGACGACGTTGTCGGCCCGGATGATTTCTGCGCCATAGGCCTTGGCCCGGGCGACGCGCGCCTCGTTGGCGTTCTTCGCCATCACCACCTTCGCCGACGTGCCGACCGTCTTCGCCGCATAGGCGGCGGCGATGGCGTGATTGCCGGCGGAGATCGTAACGATGCCGCGACCGAGCTGCTCCTTGGAGAGGTTGAGCATGACCGCGACCGCGCCGCGCGCCTTGAAGGATCCCGTATGCTGGAAAAGCTCGAGCTTCAGCACCACTTCTGTAGAACCCAGCGCAGCCCCGATCTCACGGCCCTTCCAGGTATGGATCGGCGTCGTCAGGACATGCGGGTCGATCAGGGCGCGGGTCTGGCGGATCTCGTCCAGGGTGGGAACGTTGGTCATCGGCGGGGCTTTCGCGGGGGACAGGAGGCGGGCGCCAGGGGTACCATCGGCGCCCTCCAAGGTGAAGAGCAGGAGTTCTCGAGTATGGCGGCACGCTACGTGATGGACCGGAACGAGGTGGCGAAGCTGCTCGAAGAGTGCAAGTCGCTCGGCTGCATCGACGTGCTCGATGCCAAGGCCGATCGCGTCCTGTTCGCGCCCAACGGCCAGGCCGAGGCCGAAGCGATGATCGAGGCCGGCGGCCCCGTCGCGCTCTGGAGCCGGGACGACAAAGGCTTCGTCGCCGTCGCCGACCTGAAGCCGCTCGAGGGCTCGCTCGATGACGTCGTCAAGTCGGGCAAGCCGATCGGCCTGCCGATCGAGCCGACGGGCCGCTTCGCCTCGGTGTCGCTGGCCAAGGCTTTCCCGGAGGCGGACGACGCCAAATGGAAGAAGCTGATGCGGCTTGGCGGGTGCCGGCGCGATCGGATCACGCGCGCCGAGATCGACGTCGAGGCGCTGCTCGCCAAGTTTAAGCAGGCACCCTAGTCGCCTTGCCCGGCCTGGCTGCCTTGCTCGGACGGAACCGGGCGACTACCCTTATTCCGAGCCAATTCCCGGAGTCGCCATGACCGCGCAACCCGCCCAGCGTTCGGGCGCGATCGACATCCTGAAGCAGATGCTGGGCGACCGCCTGTCGACGGCGATGGCGGTCCGCGACCAGCACGGCAAGGACGAGAGCTATCACACGCCGCATGCGCCCGAGGCCGTCGCCTTCGCCCAGTCGACCGAGGAAGTGTCGGAGATCGTCAAGGTCTGCGCCCGCTTCAAGATGCCGGTGATCCCGTTCGGCACCGGGACCTCGCTCGAAGGCGGTGTTGCCGCCCTCCATGGCGGTGTGTGCATCGACGTCAGCCAGATGAACAAGGTGCTGCAGGTCAACGTCGAGGATCTCGACGTCACCGTGCAGGCGGGTGTGACGCGCAAGCAGCTGAACGAGTACATCCGTGACACCGGCCTGTTCTTCCCGATCGATCCCGGGGCCGATGCCTCGCTCGGCGGCATGGCGGCGACGCGCGCGTCGGGTACCAACGCCGTCCGCTACGGCACGATGCGCGAGAACGTGCTGTCGCTGACCGTGGTCGCGGCCGACGGCCGCATCATCAAGACCGCCCGCCGCTCGCGGAAGTCGGCGGCGGGCTACGATCTCACGCGCCTCTTCGTCGGTTCCGAAGGCACGCTCGGCGTCATCACCGAGGTGACGCTCCGGCTCTACGGCGTGCCCGAGGCGATGTCGGCGGCGGTCTGCGCCTATCCCTCGATCGGGGACGCGGTGAACACCGTGATCCAGACGATCCAGGCCGGCGTTCCCGTCGCGCGCATCGAGCTTCTCGACGAGGTGCAGATGGGCGCCTGCGTCACCCATTCGAAGCTCGACTACAAGGTCGCGCCGACGCTGTTCTTCGAATTCCACGGCAGCAATGCCGGCGTGAAGGAGCAGGCGGAGACCGTGCAGGCGATCTCGGCCGAGCATGGCGGCACCGACTTCAAATGGGCGACCCGCCAGGAAGACCGCACCAAGCTGTGGGAGGCGCGGCACCGCGCCTATTACTCGGCGTTGGCGCTGCGTCCCGGTGCCAAGGGCTGGCCGACCGATGTCTGCGTGCCGATCTCGAAGCTCGCCGAGTGCATCCTCGAAACCAAGAAGGACATCGAGGAGTCGGGGCTTCTGGCGCCGATGGTCGGCCATGTCGGCGACGGCAATTTCCACCTGGTCTACGTGATTGATCCGGAAAATCCGGACGAGCTGAAGCGAGCCTCCGCCCACAACGACCGCATGATCGCCCGTGCGCTTTCCATGGGCGGCACCTGCACCGGCGAGCACGGCGTCGGCTACGGCAAGATGGCGTTCCTGCAGGCCGAGCACGGCGAAGCGGTCAGCCTGATGCGCTCGATCAAGATGGCGCTCGACCCGGACAACATCATGAATCCGGGCAAGGTCGTCTCGGTGTGATCGATCCGGGCTCGATCGAGGGCTACCACGCGCATGTCTACTATGCGCCGGCGACCCGGCATGTCGCCGAGAAGATCCGCGAGGGGATTGGTGCCGGATTTCCGGCGGCGGTGCTAGGGCGCTGGCACGACAAGCCGGTCGGGCCTCATCCGATCTCGATGTACCAGGTGGCCTTTCCGGTTGACGACTTTCCGCGCCTGGTGCCATGGCTGATGCTGAACCGGAATGGCCTCACGGTCCTCGTCCATCCGTTGACGGGCGACGACTATGAGGACCACGCGACGCATCCGCTCTGGCTCGGAGCCGTGCTGCCTTTGAAGCTCGAGATCCTGAAGCGACGGGGCGACGTCAGCCCTTAGGGCGGTAGGGCGGGGGCACGAAGAACAGGAAGTCCTGGCGCCACGCGCTCTTGTGGCATTCGACGCAGAACTCGACCTTGTCACCGTCACGCCCACGGCTCTCGCCGACGATCATGCCGTTCGGCGCGATCAACGTGAACTTCCAGTCGCCGACGCGCTCGTCATGGCCCTTGGGCATCCGCTCGATCACGAATTGCGGGTCGATGACCGCGATACCGGATTGCAAAATCCGATAGCTTCGCTTGGTGACGACCGCGCCGACGGGAAGTGGCGCCCCGTCCTCGAACTTGAGGAAGCCCGCGGCGGCGGCGTTGCCGGCGACCTCGAGATAGCGGCCGTGCTCGGATGAATAGAACTGGGTCGAGAAGCGCCGCCATTCGCCCGAGCCCCGGAGCCTCGGGTCTTCGCTCGCCTTCGCCAGCGCCACCAGGCGAGGCCGCATGCAGTCGCCGATCGCGGCCATCTCCGGGTCGGTGAGCTCCGGCGTCGGCAGGACGCTCGGGCGCGGAGGGATGTCCACCGGCCGCGAGGCAGGCGGCTGCCGCTCATAGGCGGCGGCGATCCGCGGCACAACGCATTCCTCCGGCGGCACGGTGGTGGTCTGCGGCTGGCAGCCGGCGAGGACGAAAATCGCAAGCGACGCCGCCATGGCCCTAGCGTTCATTCCGTCCTTCCCTGGCCGTCGTTCCGCTGATTCGTAGCAGATCGCGCGTCGCGCGTGCATGCGATGCGGAAAGCCGTGCAACCGGCCACGGATGCGCTATGTAAGAAGGGCCATGCGAGCGGAAGCATCGGACAAGGGGACGGCAGGCGAGACCGGCGTCGAGGCGCTGCGTATGGCGCTCGGCCGTTTCGCCACGGGCGTCACCGTGATCACCTGCCGATCGGCAGAAGGAACCCTGGTCGGGCTTACCGCCAACTCCTTCAATTCCGTGTCGCTCGATCCGCCCTTGATCCTGTGGAGCCTGTCGAAGCGCGCGCGCAGCCTGGAAGCGTTCCGGGCCGCGACCCATTTCGGCGTCAACGTGCTCGCCTGGGACCAGGTTGACCTGGCGCAGCGCTTCTCGAGCCCGATAGCGGATCGTTTCGCCGGCATCGCGTTCCACGAGGGGGAAGGCGGGGTGCCGCTGCTCGACGGCTGCGTGGCGCGCTTCGTCTGCGTGACCCATCACCAGTACGAGGGCGGCGACCATCTGATCTTCGTCGGCCGCGTGCATACCTGCTCGGCGGAGGACAAGCCGGCGCTGGTCTATTACGGCAGCCGGTACGCGATGACCGCCGATCACCCCGGCTGCTAGCGACCGGTGAACTTCGCTGGCCGCTTCTCGCGGAAGGCGGCGACCCCTTCCTTGAAATCGTCGGTGCGGCCGAGCTCGCCCTGGAGGTCGCGCTCGAGGTCGAGCTGCCGGTCGAGCGAATTGGCCTCGGCGGCGTGGAGCGCCTTCTTGATCGATCCGAGCGCCCTGGTCGGTTGGGTCGCGAGATGGCGGCCGAGCTTGGCCGCCTCGTCCATCAGCTTCTCGTCGTCGACGGTCTTCCAGATCAGGCCCCAGCTCTCGGCCTGCTCGGCCGGCAGCTTGTCGCCGAGCATCGCCAGCGCGGCGGCACGGGCGCGGCCGACATGGCGCGGCAGGAACCAGGTGCTGCCGGCGTCGGGGATCAGCCCGATCTTGCAGAAGGCCTGGATGAACGACGCCGACTTTGCCGCCATTACCAGGTCGCAGGCGAGCGCGATGCTGGCGCCGGCACCCGCGGCGATGCCGTTGACCGCGGCGACGATCGGCTTCGGCAGGTCGCGCATCGCGCGGATCAAAGGGTTGTAGGTGGTGTCGAGGGCCTTCGCGAGGTCGGGCACGCCGCCCGAGCTCAAGGCCGCGGAATCGACGAGATCGGCGCCGGAGCAGAAGCCGCGGCCGGCGCCGGTCAGGATCAGGCATCGGATCTCGGCATCGCCCGCGGCGCGATCGAGCGCCTGGCGCAGGTCGGCGTGGAGCTGGCGGTTGAGCGCATTCAGGCTGTCGGGCCGGTTCAGCGTCAGCGTCGCGACACCCGCCTCGGCCTTGTAGAGGACTGTCTCGGTCATGGCCGACCCGGGCAGCTGTAGGTATACGGGCTGGCGGTCGATCCGTCGGCGCAGGTATTGGCGCAGTTGCGCGCGGCGGAGCAGGCGGCGCGGGCGACGTTCTCGACCGTCTTCAGGGCGACCTCCTCGACGGAGGTACAGCCGGTGACGAGAAGAACGGCCGCAAACGCAAGAAGGGAACGCATCATCGTTTCCGCCAAGCCTGGGTTCGCGAGAGTAGCCGGGAGAGGCCGAGCTGCGCCAGCTTGACCGCGGCCGAGGTGAAGGCGATCACGGTCGCCATGCCGGCAGCACCGGCGGTGAATCCCGACTCGTCCATGTTGACGATCGCAAGCGCGGCGAGCTTGGTCTCGCTCGAATAGAGGAAGATCACCGCGGAGACCGTCGTCATCGCGTTGACGAAAAGGTAGATCGCGACGTCGAGGATCGCCGGCAGGCAGATCGGCACGGTGACGCGGAAGAAGGTGCGCCAGACCGGCACCTTGAGAGATGCCGAGACCGCTTCGAACTCGGCGTCGAGCTGCTTGAGGGCCGTGATCGCGGTCAGATGGCTCACCGTGTAGAAATGGGCCACCGTGTTCACGACGAGGATCGCCGTCGTGCCGTAAAGCACGTTCAGCGGATTTCCCTTCATGTTGAAGAAGAAAATGTAGCTGAGGCCCAGCACCAGCCCGGGCACGGCGAGCGGGATCATCGCCAGCAGGTGGACGAAGCCGCGGCCGACGCCGAAACGGTTCGACTTCTCGACCAGGTAGGCCCCGAGGAAGACCAGCGACGTGCCGAACGCGGCGGTCGCCGACGCCATGACCAGCGAGTTCCAGTAGACGCCCCAGCCCAGCGGATCGAAGTTGCCGAATTCGTAGTTCTTCAGCGTGAGCGTCAGGTTGTAGGGCCAGAAGGTGATGAAGGAGGCCCAGACCGCGACGGCGAAGACGGCGAAGATCGCGAGCCCGATCGCGAGACAGAAGATCGTCAGCGCCAGGTCGCGCTCACGGCGCGGCTTCGGCTCGAACGGGACGGCGCGGGCCGAGAGCTGGGCCACCTGGCGGCGCGCGACGATGCGGTCGACGGCGAATGAGAGCAGCGCCGGAACCAGCAGGATCACGCCGACGACCGCGCCCATCTCGAAGTTCTGCTGGCCGATCACCTGCTTGTAGATGTCGGTCGCCAGCACGTTGAAGCGGCCGCCGACCACCTTGGCGATGCCGAAATCGGTGATCACCAGCGTGAAGATCACGAACGAGGTCGAAATCAGCCCGTACTTGGCGCCGGGCAAGGTCACGGTCAGGAACTTGCGGAGCCGAGAGGCGCCGAGCGCATCGGCCGACTCGTAGAGACGCTGATCGGCCATCGAGAGCGCCGTCACCAGGATCATCAGCGCGTGGGGGAAGCAGTAGAAGACCTGGGCGGTGACGATGCCGATCGCGCCATAGACCGGCTGGCCGAACAGCCAGCCCTTGAGCAGGCCCTGGTTGCCGAAGAGGTAGATCAGCGAAAGGGCCGGCAGCAGCGACGGCGCCAGGATCGGTATCAGCGCCAGGCCCTGGTACAGCGCCTTGAAGCGCATGCAGCTGCGGGTCAACGCATAGGCGTAGACGAAGGCCAGAGGCACCACGATCGCGGTGGTGACCGCGGCGACGAAGAGGCTGTTCCAGAAGGACTGGAACAGGGACGGGGTCTGGACGTAGCGCAGATAGTTGGCGAGGCCGACGAAGCTGCCGTTGTGATCCTCGAAGCTCTTGGAAAGAAGCGACCACAGCGGCAAGGCCACGATGACCAGCAGGACCAGCGCGAAGAGCACGAGCCCGGCACGCATGATCAGGTCGTCGCGCGACGCCTTGGCGCGGACGAGGGGAGCCGCCGCCGTCGTCATTGCGGGAAGGCGCGAAGCCGCTCGGGCGGGAGCGCCACTGGAAGCCGCGTGCCGGGTTCGACGCCGAGGTCGCGCAGGAGATTGATCGAGAGATCGGCGACGAGGTCCAGGTCGCTGCCATCGGACGGCGCGAGGCGGGCGCGGGCGAAGGATCCCAGGAACTCGAGCGAGCGCACTTCGACCTCGAGCGCGTTGTCCGATCCCGGCTCGACGTTGCGAGTCTTCACGTCTTCGGGGCGGATGCAGACCAGTGCGGCGGTGCCCGGAGCCATGCCATCGAGGCCGTCGACGCGGAAGCTGCGTCCGCCGATCGCGACGGCGCCAGGCGCCGCGACCGCGCCCTTGAGGAAATTCATGGTGCCGACGAAATCGGCGACGAAAGGACTCGCGGGCTTTCGATAGATCTCGATCGGGGTGCCGACCTGGTCGATGACGCCGTGGTTCATCACGACGATGCGGTCGGCCAGCGCCAGTGCCTCTTCCTGGTCGTGGGTCACCATGATCGTGGTGATGCCGAGCTTCCGCTGCAGCTCCTTGAGCTCCTGGCGGAGATGCTGGCGGACGCGCGCATCGAGGGCGGAAAGCGGCTCGTCGAGCAACAGCAGGCCCGGCGAGATCGCGAGCGCGCGGGCGAGCGCCACGCGCTGCTGCTGGCCGCCGGAAAGCTGCGACGGATACTTCGCCGCCGAGTCAGGCAACCCGACCAGGGCGAGTAGTTCGGCGACGCGCGCCTTGATTTCCGCCTTCGACGCCCCGCGCGAGACCAGGCCGTAGCCGACATTGTCGGCGACGGAGAGATTGGGAAAGAGTGCGTAGGACTGGAAGACGATGCCGAAGTCGCGCTCGGCCGGCGGCAGCATCGAGACGTCACGACCGTCCTGGTGGATGCTGCCGGAGGTCTGGATGTCGAGGCCGGCGATGGCGCGGAGCAGGGTGGTCTTGCCGCAACCGGACGGGCCGAGGAACACCACGAACTCGCGTGCGAAGACGTCGAGCGAGACATCGTCGAGCGCGGTGAAGCTGCCGAAGCGCTTGGTGAGACGACGAATGGATAGGTACGGCGGATCGCCGGCGACGCCCATGACAACTCCCCCTCGTCCGGCCTCCCCGGGCGACCCGTCTTCGCGGGTTCGCCCGGGGGCCAGCTTACCTCACTTCGGGGCGGATTTGCCGTCGTAGCGCTTGGTCCATTCGGCGAGGATGCGGTCGCGCTCCTTCGCCATCCATGCGAGGTCGTTCTTGACCATCGCCTGGTCGGCGCCGGCCGGGTAGTTCGGCGGGGCGGCGTTGATGCCGGGCATGGCGACGATGGCGTAGTACTTGCCGTAGAGCTCGTTCGCCTTCTTGGTGATGGTCCAGTCGACCAGCTTCTGGGCGGCGTCCATGTTCTTCGTGCCCTTGACGATGGCCGTCGCCTCCATCTCCCAGCCGGCACCCTCGGTCGGCAGGATCAGGTCGATCGGCGCGCCCTTGGTCTTCTCGACCGCGCCGCGCATGTCGAAGCCGATGCCCAACAGCCGCTCGCCGGTTGCCGCCTGGACGCAAGGGGCCGAGCCCGAATGCGTGTAGACCGCGATGTTCTGGTGGAGGGCGTCCATGTACTTCCAGCCCTCGGCCTCGCCCATCACCTGCAGCCAGGCGGCGATGGTGAGATAGCCGGTGCCGGACGATGCCGGGTTCGGCATCACGATCTGGCCCTTGTAGGCGGCGTTGGTCAGGTCCTTCCACGACTTCGGCGCCGGGGCCTTGGCCTTCTCGGCTTCCTTGGTGTTGAAGCAGACGACCGAGAGATAGGCGTCCATGCCGGTCCACATGGCCGGGTTCTTGGCGTCCTTGAACACCGGCTTCAGCGCTTCGGCACCCTTCGGAGTGTATCCCGCCAGCATGCCCATATTCTCGAACAGCACGACCGAGGAGGCCGAGAGGCCCCAGATCACGTCGGCGCGCGGGTTGTCCTTCTCGGCGACGAGGCGGGCGGTCATGACGCCGGTGGAGTCGCGCACCCAGGCGATCTCGATGGTGGGATTGTCGGCCTCGAAGGCGGCCTTGTAGGGACCGAGCTGGTCGTTCTCGAGGGCGGTGTAGACGGTGAGGCGGGTCTTCTGCGCCATCGATTCCGACGGCAGCGCGAGCAGTGCCGCCGCCGCGACGGCGAGCGGCATCCAAAGGCGTAGACGTGACATGGTCGATCTCCCCTGTTGATGCGTGAAGCCTGTAGGCGAACCCTGTTACCCTTTTTTGAAGCGCTTCCGATTATGTGGGCCAGGGAAGCGAATAAGTCTTCACATTCGTGAAGCTCTTCATCGCCTCCTTGACCCCTTCCTTGTACCCGAGGCCCGAATCCTTGATGCCGCCGAAGGGCGACATCTCGATCCGGTATCCCGGCACTTCCCAGATGTTCACGGTACCGACATCCAGCGCCTCGATGAAGCGCTGGATGTAGTCGAAGCGGTTGGTGCAGACGCCCGACGACAGACCGTAGGCGGTCGAGTTCGAGACCCGGATCGCGTCCTCGATGTCCTTGACCCGGATGATCGGGATCGCCGGGCCGAAAGTCTCCTCGCGCACCAGCTCGCAGTCGAAGGGCACGCGGTCGACGACGGTCGGCGGGAACAGAGCGCCTTTCCGGTCGTTGCCGTGCAGCAGCTCGGCCCCGGCCTTGGTCGCGTCGACCACGCGTCGCTGGAACAGCTTCGCCGCGTCCTCGGTGATGACGGTGCCGACATCGGTCTCCGGATCCACCGGATCGCCGCATTTGAGCTTCTTCGCCTTGGCTACGACCAGATCGGCGAAGGCATCGGCGACCGCCTCCACCACCAGGATGCGCTTGACCGCCGTGCAGCGCTGGCCGGAGTTCTTGGTGGCACCGGCGACGGCGAGCTCCGCTGCCTTGTCGAGGTCGGCATCCTCCATGACGATCAGAGGGTCGTTGCCGCCGAGCTCGAGCACGACGCGGCGATAGCCGGCTTTCGCCGCGATGTACTTGCCGGTGCGCACGCTGCCGGTGAAGGTGACGAGGTCGATGTTCTCGTTGACGATCATCTCGTCGCCGATGTCCTCGGGCCGTCCGGTCAGCACCGACAGCATCTCCGGCGGCAGGCCCGCCTCGTAGATCACGTCGGCGAGCGCCAGCGCGGTCAGCGGCGTCAATTCGGTCGGCTTCACCACGATGCGGTTGTTGGTCGCGATCGCCGGCGCGATCTTGTGCGCCACCATGTTCATCGGGTGGTTGAACGGCGTGATCGCGCTGATGGCGCGGAGCGGCTGTCGCATCGTGAAGATGCGGCGTGCCTTGCCGTGCGGGGTGATGTCGCAGGCGAAGGTCTCGGCGTCCTCCTGGATCGCGAGCTGGCCGGCCAAGTGGAACACGTCGTAGGCGCGGCCGACCTCGTAGAGCGAGTCCTTCTTGCAGAGGCCGCTTTCGGCGGTGATGAGGTCGGAGAGCGCGTCCTTGCGCTTGGCCAGCAGCTCCGCCGTGTTCATCAGGATCTTCTGACGATCGTAACGGCTCAGCTTCGGCTTGTAGCCGGCGGCGATCCGGAAGGCTTCCTGAACCTGCTCGCGGCGCGCCCGCGGCACGGTGCCGACGACCTCGTTGGTGTAGGGGTTGAACACCTCGACCCGGCCTTCGCCCTCGACCTTGCGGCCGGCGAGGCGCAGCGTCTCGTGCAGAGGCTCTCTGGTCGGGCGGCGGAGCGCGGTCATGTCTCTCTAGTCCTTCACTGCGCGACGCGGTTGAGGGCCACGTCGAAGATGTCGAAGTTGCGGAGCCGGTTCCCGGCGAGCGTCGCCTTGCGGTTGGCGATCAGCGGCACCTTCTGCTCGGAGATGCCGCCATGGCTGCGCAGCGGCTCGGTCAGGCCCGAGAGGTCGTGGCGCGCGAGGCTGGTGCCGAGCACCTTGTGCCGCGTCGAGACGACGACGATCTCGCCGATCCGCTCGGGCGGCAGCTCGAAGCTGGAGGCTGCCTCGGCGCGGGTCAGCGCCGCCTCGATGCCGTCCATCTTCTTCAGGCGCCCGATCACGCCCGCTATCTCGCCCTCGGGCAGATAGGCGGTGGCGAACGAACCGAGCGCGCCGTGATGCACGACATAAGGATCGGTGATCGGCAGGATCACCCGCGCCTTGCCGGCGCCGAGCCAGCCGTCGAGCAGGTCCTGCAGGTAGATCACGTCCGGCTGGCCCTTGGCGTCGAACTTGGCGTTCATGCCGTGGTCGGCGGTCAGCGCGATCACGCAGCCCATCGCGTCGAGCTTCGCCAGGTAGCCGTCCATCATCTTGTAGAAGGCGTTGGCGACCGGCGTACCCGGTGCATGCTTGTGCTGGATGTAGTCGGTGGTCGAGAGGTACATCAGCTCCGGCCGGTCGCGCTCCATCAGCTTGACGCCGGCGGCGAAGACGAACTCGGAGAGATCGGCCGAGTAGACGCTGGGCAGCGGTTTGCCCACCAACTCCATCACGCCCTCGATGCCGTTCTCGGCGAGCGAAACCTTGTCCGCCTTCTCCGATGAGAAGCTGACGGCCTTGCCGGGCCCGAGCGCGAGCCCTTTGCCGAGCAGTGCCCGCAGCTTGTCCTTGGCGGTGACGACCGCGATCCGCGCACCCTTGTTCTGGAACGCCTTGAAGATGGTGTCGACCCGGAGGTGCTTCGGGTCATTCATCATCACCTCGGCCTTCGCGTCCGGATCGAAGAAGTAGTTGCCGCAGATCCCGTGCACTGCAGGCGGCACGCCGGTGACGATCGAAAGGTTGTTCGGATTGGTGAAGCTGGGCACGACGCAATCGACGAGGACGTTGGTGCCCTCCCTCAGCAGTCGGGCGAGGAACGGTGCCTCGCCGGCTTCCGCGGCGCGCTCGATGTAGCCGGGCTCGGAGCCGTCGACGCAGACGATGACGACCGGCTGCTTCGGCTCGTTGTAGGTGCGTCCGTTGACGGTGATGGTCATGGGATCAGGCGGCCTTCTTCAGGGTGACCCCCATTCCCGCCAGGACATCCGTGACAGCTGCAAGCGCGCCCTTGATGTGGTCCGCGCCGATGCGGCCGATGCAACCGATCCGGAAAGAATCGGCGACCGTCAGCTTGCCGGGATAGATCACGTAACCCCGGTCCTTGAGCCCGTCATAGAAGGCCTGGAACTTGAAGGCCGGGTCCGCCGGCATGTGGAAGGTGACGATGATCGGCGCCTGCAGGGCCGGCGGCAGCAGCGCCTTGAACCCCAGCTTGGCCATGCCGTCGATCAGCAGCTTGCAGTTGGCGGCGTAGCGGCCGCCGCGGCCGCTCACGCCGCCTTCGGCGCGGTGCTCCTCGATCGCCTGGTGCAGCGAGACGATCACGTGGATCGGTGGGGTGAAGCGCCACTGTCCGGTCTTTTCGAAGGCCTGCCACTGGTCGTGCAGGTCGAGCACCAAGGTCGTCGCGTTGCCTTTGGCTGCCTTCAGCGCCTCGGTGCGGCAGACGACGAAACCCATGCCGGGGACACCTTCGAGGCACTTGTTCGACGAGGCGGCGAGTGCGTCGTAGGGGACCGCCTTGGCGTCGATCTCGAGCGCGCCGAAGGCGCTCATCGAGTCGACGAGGAGCTTCCGGTTGTGGGCCGCGACCACGCCGGCGATCTGGCGGACGGGGTTCAGGATCCCGGACGTCGTCTCGCAGTGGACCGTGAAGACATGGGTGATCGACGCGTCGGAACCGAGCGCCTCGTCGAGCGCGGACAAGCTCGGCGGCGTGTCCTCGGGCGTCTCCAGGATCCGGTGCGCGCGGCCGGCGATCTGGCAGATTCTCGCGGCGCGGTGGCCGTAGGCGCCGTTGACGAGCAGCAGCACCTTGCCGTCGCGCGGCACGAAGGTGGTGAGCATCGCCTCGACCGCGAAGGTGCCGCTGCCCTGCATCGGCACGGTGACGTGGGTGCCGACGCCGCCGGCGATCTCGACGATCCGCTCCAGCACCTCGCGGTTGACCTTGAGGAAGGTAGCGTCGCGCGAACCCCAGTCATGGACCATCGCCTGCTTGACCGTCCGCGAGGTGGTCAGCGGCCCGGGCGTCAGCAGCAGCGGGTCGCCGGTTTCGGAGGCGGCTGGCGTGATCGGCATGGAGGCTCCGCGAAGCATGGATTGCGGCCGAGCGTCCGCTTCCATTCGCCATAAATCCAATACATTATACGGATACGAACTATCGATAGAATCGATATGAACCCGACCCAGCTCCGCGCCTTCCACCACGTCGCCCGCGAACGCGGCTTCACCCGTGCCGCTTCAGTCGCCGGCGTCGGCCAGCCGACCCTGTCGGGCCAGGTGAAGGCGTTGGAGGAAGCCTACGGCGTCCGCCTCTTCGAGCGGCGCGGCCGCGGCGCCCAGCTGACCGAGTTCGGCCAGCGCCTCTACGCGCTGACCGATCGGATGTTCGCGCTGGAGGAGGAGGCGAGGTCGCTGCTCTCCGGCACCGCGACGTTGACCCAAGGCCATCTGAAGGTCAGCGCGGACTCCGCCTATCATGCCGTGCCCATCCTGGCCGAGCTCAAGCGCCGTCATGGCGGACTTACTTTCTCGCTCAGCCTTGGCAACTCGGTGACGGTCCTGCGTCGTCTCTTCGACTACGAGGCCGACGTCGTCGTGATGGCGAAGCTGACATCCGACCCGCGCCTGTTCACGCTGCCGTTTCGAGCCGACCGCCTCGTCCTCTTCGTGCCGCATAAGCACCCCTGGGCCGGCCGGCGGCGCATCCGCCTCGCCGAACTTTCCGGCCAGGACATGGTCTTGCGCGAGCGCGGGTCTGTCACCCGCGGCGTCTTCGAGTCGACGCTGGCGACGGCGGCCGTCCGTCCCGGCGCCATCATCGAAGTCGAGAGCCGAGAGGGAGTCGGCGAGGCGGTTGCGGCCGGATTCGGCATCGGCGTCGTCTTCGAAAGCGAGTTCCGGCCAGGCGACCGCTTCCACCGGATCGCTGTCGCGGGAGCGGATCTGGCTGTCGCCGAATACGCGGTCTGCCTCGAGGAGCGCCGGGGGCTGGCGCTGGTACGTGCCTTCCTCGATGCTGCCGCGGACTTGAGCGTCCCGAGCCAAACCGGGAGCCGGACATGAGCCAGGATGCCTTCGACCTCGAGTCCAAGACCGACCAGCAGGTCGTCGAGGCCTATCGCCGAAGCCGGCGAGCCGCGCTCTTCGATTGCTCAGGCGTCAGCCTCGTCCTCCGTTGCGTCTACCGTGGCAGGGAACCAGCGGCAGCGACACTCATCGCGGCCAGCAACGGCAAAAAGGACTGGATCGACGCACTCGCGCGCGCCAGCGCCGACCCTGCCCGCCGCACAAAGGACGGCAAGGGAATGGCGGAACTGATGTCGCCGCGATGATTCGAATATTCAAGCATTTCAGGCCTTAAGGGGGTCACGGATTGGTCACGGTGCCCCTTTCGGTTCATCGGCGTTTGAGTTCGCAGATGAATGGATAGCCACGTCGCTCGACGAGGCCGGTCCTGAAAGGAAGGTACTCGGATGCTTCGCAAAACGACGATCCTCGCGGCCTCGGCTCTGATGGCGTTGTCCGCGGGCGCGGCGTACGCACAGCGCATGCCGGGCGGGAGCCAGCAGCTCTGCGCGCCGCGAGCAGCCCTTGTCGAGAAGCTGAAGGCTGAGTTCGACGAGGAGCCGGAATCGGTCGGCGTCACGCATAGCGGCGGGCTGTTCGAGGTGCTGTCGTCCGCATCCGGCACCTGGACGGTGCTCGCGACCGGGCCGAACGGAGTTTCGTGCCTGGTGCTCTCCGGCGACGGTTGGATGTCCAAGGAGCGCGACGCCACCAGCAAGGCGCAGGGCGCGGCCAAGAAGATCGATATGTGATCCGATCCGCCCCGTCGCGGACCACCCGCGACGGGGCCTTCGTTTCTAGAAGCTGAGCGTTCTGACGCGCTCGACCTGCTGCAGTCCCTTTACCTTTTCCAGCACCGCCTCCGGGATCGCCTGGTCCACTTCGATCAGGCACAGGGCGTCCTTGCCCGGCTCCGTCCGGCCGAGATGGAAGGTCGCAATGTTGATCCCGGCGGATCCCAGCACGGTGCCGATGGCGCCGATGAAGCCCGGCTTGTCCTTGTTCCGCACATAGAGCAGGTGCTTGCCGAAATCGGCTTCGATCGCGATGTCCTGCACTGCCACCAAACGTGGGCGGGTGCCTCCTATCAGCGTGCCGTCCGCCGACCGCGACCGCGCCTCCGTGACGACGGTGAGGCGCAGCAGCGTCTGGTAGTCGCAGTCCCGCTCATGCCGTGTCTCGCTGACCGCGATGTTCCGCTGACGCGCGATCTCCGGCGCATTCACCATATTGACGCTGTCGAGCATCGGCCGGAACAGGCCGGCTAACGCCGCCTGGATCAGGGGACGAGGATTGAGCTCCGCCGCCTGTCCCTCAAGCTCGAGCGTCACCGCGGTCACCTCGCGCTCGACCACTTGGCCCAGCATGCTGCCCAGGAGCTCGGCCAGCCGCATGTAAGGCTTCAGTCTCGGCGCTTCCTCGGCGCTCACCGACGGCATGTTGAGCGCGTTGGTCACGGCACCGGTCAGGAGGAAGTCGCTCATCTGCTCGGCGATCTGGAGCGCCACCTTCTCCTGCGCCTCGGTCGTCGAAGCACCGAGATGCGGGGTCGCGATCACCTGCTCGAGCGCGAAGAGCGGATTGTCCTTAGCCGGCTCGACCGAGAACACGTCGAGCGCGGCGCCGGCGACGTGGCCGGACTCGATCGCAGCCTTGAGGTCTTCTTCGACCACGAGGCCGCCGCGGGCGCAGTTGATGATGCGGACGCCCTTCTTCATCTTCGCCAGCGCCTTGGCGTCGACGATGTTCTTCGTCGACTCGGTCAGTGGCGCATGCAGCGTGATGAAGTCGGCGCGCGCGAAAAGATCGTCGAGCTCCACCTTCTCGATGCCGATCGCCTTGGCGCGGTCCTCGGTCAGGAACGGGTCGAAGGCGACGACCTTCATCTTCAGGCCGAGCGCGCGATCGGCGACGATCGAGCCGATGTTGCCGCAGCCGATCAGGCCAAGCGTCTTGGCCGCCAGCTCGACGCCCATGAAGCGGTTCTTCTCCCACTTGCTGGCGCGGGTCGAGCGGTCGGCCGCCGGAATCTCGCGGGCGAGGGCGAACATCAGCGCGATCGCGTGCTCGGCCGTGGTGATGGCATTGCCGTAGGGCGTGTTCATCACCACGACGCCCTTCTGCGTCGCATTCTTGACGTCGACGTTGTCGACGCCGATGCCGGCGCGGCCCACCACCTTGAGGTTGGTCGCGACGTCGAGGACTTCTTTCGTCACTTTGGTCGCCGAGCGGATGGCGAGGCCGTCGTACTCTGCCACGATGGCGCGGAGCTGGTCGGGCTTGAGGCCGATCTTCACGTCGACCTCGATCCCGCGCGAACGGAAGATCTCTGCCGCGCGTGGGGAGAGATCGTCGGAAATGAGAACCTTGGGCATGGAAGGAGATCCTTTGATCAGGCGGCCTTGGCGCGGGCATAAGCCCAGTCGAGCCAGGGCGTGAGGGCTTCGAGGTCGCAGGCTTCGACGGTGGCGCCGCACCAGATGCGCAGGCCCGGCGGCGCGTCGCGGTACGACGCGATGTCGAAGGCGACGCCTTCCGCCTCGAGGAAACCGGCGACCTTCTTGGCGATCGCGGCCTTCGCCTCGTCTCCATGGCCCTGGAACCAAGGATCGACGAAGGAAAGGCAGACCGAGGTCGACGACCGGGCGGCCGGGTCCCTGGCGAGGAAGCCGACCCACTCGGTGCGGTCGACCCAGTCGCTCAGCACCTTGAGGTTCGCTTCCGAGCGCGCGATCAAACCTTTCAGGCCGCCGACCGACTCCGCCCAGCGGAGTCCGTCGAGCGCGTCCTCGACCGCCAGCATCGACGGCGTGTTGATCGTCTCGCCCTTGAACGGCGCTTCGTCGAACTTGCCGGACTTGGTCATGCGGAAGAGCTTCGGCAGCGGCCAGGCCGGCACGTAGCTCTCGAGCCGCTCGATCGCCCGCGGCGAGAGGGCCAGCATCCCGTGCTGGGCTTCGCCGCCCAGCACCTTCTGCCAGGACCAGGTGACGACATCGAGCTTCGGCCAGGGCAGGTCCATGGCGAAAGCGGCCGAGGTTGCGTCGCAGATCGCGAGGCCCTGGCGGTCGTCGGGGATCCAGCTTCCGTCCGGCACCTTCACCCCGGAGGTTGTGCCGTTCCAGGTGAAGACCACGTCGCGCGACCAGTCGACCTGTTTGAGATCGGGCAGCAGGCCGTAGCCGGCCTTCGTCACCCGGACGTCCTTGAGTTTCAGCTGCTTGGTGACGTCGGTCGCCCAGCCTTCGCCGAAGCTCTCCCAGGAGAGCACCTCGACGCCGCGGGCGCCCAGCAGGCTCCAGAGCGCCATCTCGACCGCACCGGTGTCGGAGGCAGGGACGATCGCGAGGCGATAGTCCTTGGGCATGCCGAGGATCGCCTTGGACCGGTCGATGACCTCGACCAGCCGAGCTTTTCCCTCTTTCGACCGATGGGATCGGCCGATGAGGGCGGAGGACAGCGCTTCAGGCGACCAGCCGGGTCGCTTGGCGCAGGGTCCGGATGAAAAATGGGGGGATTTCGGACGGAGTCCGGGTGTGTTCGTCATCGCCTATCCCTTGCAGAATAGTTGCACTCCGGTGGGGGAGCGTGGCCCGGCTCCGAGGCTAGGGAGGGGACATGCGAGCGTCAATCGTTTTGGCCCGCTGCGGCGTCTCGTCACGGCTTTGTTCCGGGTTGCCCGAGATACCCAAAACCGCTACCTATCGCGCCGCACAATTCCCGATCGGAAAGCCTGTCTCGTGTCCCAGTCCGCCAGCGGATCGGATCTGACCTCCCGCGCGCTCCTGCCCCAGGGGCTGCGCGACGTGCTGCCGCCGGATGGCGACCACGAGACGCGGGTCGTCGAGAGCCTGATGGCGTGCTTCGCCGCGCATGGCTACGAGCGGGTGAAGCCGCCGCTGGTCGAGTTCGAGCAGAGCCTGCTGGGCCAGGTGAGCCAGTCGGTCGCCAACCGGACCTTCCGGATGATGGACCCTGTCTCGCAGCGGATGATGGCGCTGCGTCCGGACATGACGCTGCAGATCGCGCGCATCGCGACCACGCGGCTCAAGAAGGCGCCGCGTCCGGTGCGCCTCTCCTACGCGGGCGAAGTGATGCGGGTGATGGGCTCGCAGCTGAGCCCCGAGCGCGAATTCACCCAGGTCGGGTTCGAGCTGATCGGCGCCGAGACGCCGGAGTCCGACGCCGAGGTGATCCTGATCGCCGCCGAAGCCGCGCGTCGGGTCGGCGTCAAAGGCCTCTCGGTCGATCTGATGGTGCCGAACCTGGTGCCGGCGCTGCTTTCGGCCCACGGCATCGAGGGCGACGCGGCGAAGGCCTTCCGCACGGCGCTCGACGGCAAGGACGGCGACGCGGTCGCCAAGCTCGGCGGTCCGGCAAATCTCGTCGGCCAGCTGCTCTCGGCATCCGGTCCGATCGCACCGGGTCTTGCGGCGATCGAGAAGATCGATCTGCCGACCGATGCCCGTGCCCATGTCGACTCCCTGAAGGCCGTCTCGCGCCTGGTCCAGCAGGCCGACCCGCAGGTGACGCTGACCGTGGACACGGTCGAGAACCGCGGCTTCGCCTATCACACCGGGGTCAGCTTCTCGCTGTTCGTGCGCGGCGTGCGCGGCGAGCTGGGACGCGGCGGCCGCTATCGCGCCGGCGAGGTGGGCGAGGCGGCGACCGGCCTCACCTTCTACATGGACACCATGATCCGCTCGCTGCCGGCTGCGGCCGTCGGGCGGAAGGTCTTCGTGCCGCACGGGATCTCGCCCGATGTCGGCAAGCGTCTGCGCGAGCAGGGCTGGGTCACCGTCGCCGGCCTCGCGGCCGTCGCCGATGCCATGTCCGAAGCCAGGCGTCTCGGCTGCAGCCACATCGCCGGAGCCGACGGCAACACCAAGAGCATCGAGCGCGCGGCATGACCAACGTGGTGGTGGTCGGCGCCCAGTGGGGCGACGAGGGCAAGGGCAAGATCGTGGATTGGCTGTCGGAGCGCGCCGATGTCGTGGTGCGCTTCCAGGGTGGTCACAATGCCGGCCATACGCTGGTCATCGGCAACACCACCTACAAGCTGAGCCTGCTGCCGTCGGGCGTGGTGCGCGGGAAGATGTCGATCCTGGGCTCGGGCGTCGTCCTCGATCCTTGGGCGCTGCTCAAGGAGATCGGCATCCTCAAGGGGCAGGGCGTCGACGTCACGCCGGCCACGCTACGCATCGCCGAGAACGCGACGCTGATCCTGCCGGTGCACAGCATCTTGGATCTCGCGCGCGAGGAAGCGCGCGGCGACGCCAAGATCGGCACCACCGGCCGCGGCATCGGCCCGGCCTACGAAGACAAGGTCGGCCGCCGCGCGATCCGGCTCTGCGATCTCGCCGATCCCGACTCGCTTCCGGAGAAGGTTCGCCAGCTGCTGCTGCACCACAACGCGCTGCTGAAGGGCCTCGGCAAGGATCCCTACGACGGCGACAAGCTGGTGGCGATGCTGCGCGAGGTGGCGCCGAAGGTGCTGCCCTTCGCCGAGGCGGTGTGGCAGCGGCTCGACGACCTGCGCCGTAACGGCCGTCGCCTTCTGTTCGAAGGCGCCCAGGGCACGATGCTCGACGTCGACAACGGCACGTACCCTTACGTCACCTCGTCCAACACGGTGGCGGCGCAGGCCGCGACCGGCACAGGGCTCGGTCCCCGCGGCATCGGCTACGTGCTCGGCATCACCAAGGCCTACACGACCCGCGTCGGCTCGGGCCCGTTCCCG
Source organism: Alphaproteobacteria bacterium (assembly GCA_044223515.1). Taxonomy (GTDB): domain Bacteria; phylum Pseudomonadota; class Alphaproteobacteria; order SHVZ01; family SHVZ01; genus SHVZ01. Next base: position 6,110 of record JBGALV010000035.1, on the reverse strand, counting down.
ACCGAGCTGCATGACGAGATCGGCAAGCGCATCGGCGAGGTCGGCCGCGAGTTCGGGACCGTCACCGGTCGCCCGCGGCGCTGCGGCTGGTTCGATGCGGTGCTGGTGCGCCAGTCGATCCGCATCGGCGGCATCGACGGCATCGCGCTGACCAAGCTCGACGTGCTCGACGGCCTGAAGCAGCTCAAGGTCTGCACCGGCTACACGCTGGACGGGGCCAGGCTCGACCACCTGCCGCAGGGAGCCTCGGTGCAGGCCCGGATCAAGCCGGTCTACGAGACCTTCGAAGGGTGGGAGCAGTCCACCCGGGGCGCCCGTTCCTGGGCCGACCTGCCGGCGACCGCGGTAAAGTACGTGCGTCGGATCGAGGAGCTGATCGGGTGCCCGGTGGCGTTGCTGTCGACCAGCCCCGAGCGAGAGGACACGATCCTGGTCCGGGATCCCTTCACCAATTGACCGGAAGCGCGTCCCGGTCCCATAAATGATCGGGTGGGTCTAGGCGGCCGATTCGGATCGCCTCCCCATCCTCCCGCCCCCAATCGGGGCGTGCGAGGAGGCCGATGTCGGACGCGCCTACCAACGTCAGCACCGCCGGCGCCGCCGTCACGATCGACGGCCGCTTCGACGTCTTCCCGACCAGCCCGCTGCCCCAATTCGACTCGCCTTCGGCCAAGGCCTTTCTCGCCCAGTCCAAGCGCGATCCCGACGACCAGCTGATCGCGCTGGTTCCCGACTGGCGCATGTCGCCGCAGATCGACGTGATGTCGGCGCTCCGCAACTTCAACCCGACATCGGTGCTGCGGGTCATCGAGTGGGGCGTCGTGCCGTGGGCGCCGGAGAACCGCCGGCTGATGGCCGTGGTCGTGGAGCGCCCCGGCGGCGACCGGGTGATGGCGACCGCCCGATCGACCTTCACGCCGTTCGACGAGCCGATGATCATCAAGGGCGTGCTGACGCCGTTGCTCCCGGTGATCCGCGAGCTGCAGGCCCGCGGCCAGACCCATCGCAACATCCGCCCGACCAACCTTTTCTTCACCGATGCGCAGAACCGCCAGGTGGTGCTGGGTGAGTGCTACACCTCGCCGCCGGGCATGCATCAGCCGCATTGGGTCGAGCCGATCGAGAGTCATGCGACCGAGCCCACCGCGCGGGGCCGAGGCCGGCTTTTCGACGACGTCTACTCGCTCGGCGCCACGATCCTCGCGCTTGCGATCGGCCGCGCGCCGGTGCCCGAGTCCGATCCGCACACGCTGCTCCTGAACAAGATCAACTACGGTTCCTATGCCGCGCTCGCCGCCCAGCACCGGGTATCGCTGCCGCTCGCCGAGCTTCTGCGCGGCCTCCTGGCCGACGATCTCAAGGAGCGCTGGACGGTCCGCGAGGTCGAACTCTGGATGGGCGGGCGGCGCCTGTCGCCGAAGCAGCCGAAGCTGCCGAAGCGCGCCACTCGGCCGTTCGACATCGCGGGCCGTGAGTACTTCAACGCCCGGGCGCTGGCCGTGGGCTTCTCCTCGGAATGGCGCACGTCCTCGCCAGCGATCCGCGGTGCCGCCTTCGACACCTGGCTGAAGCGCAGTCTCAGCGACGAACAGATCAGCGAGCGCGTCGCCAAGATTGCCAATCCTCAAGCCGCCAAGGACGTTGGTGAGGGGGAGCGCCTGGTGGCCAGGACCTCCATCGCTCTCGACCCGCCGGCGCCGCTCCGCTTCAAGGGCCTCTCGCTGATGCTCGACGGCATCGGCGACTTGGTGGCGACGAGCCTCGACAATGCCGAGCGCCGCGGCGTCCTCGCCGAACTGTTCCAGGCGCGGCTGGCGCCGGTCTGGCTCGCGGGCCAAGTCGAAGCCAGGTCCGACACCGCGCGCTGGCAGCAGGCCTTCGAACGCCTGCCGCAGTTCATCAGCTCGGGCACCGCCGGCTACGGCTTCGAGCGCTGCCTCTACGAGCTCAACGCTCACCTGCCGTGCCTGAGTCCGATCGTCGACCGCTTCTACGTCACCAACATGGCCGAGATGATCTGGGCGTTGAACGACTATGCGCGCAATCCGGGACTTGCGCCTAAGCTGATCGATCGCCACGTGGCGGCGTTCTGCGCGGTCCGTTGCAAGCAGATGAGCGACCAGTGGCTTCGCCCGCTCGGCGACAACGAGCAGTCGAGCTCGTACAAGATCGGCGTGCTGAAGATCGTCGCCCTGGTCCAGCAGGTGAGCAAGATCGAGGCGGCGCCCGACCTGACCAAGCTGCTCGCCGAGATGCTGGCGCCGGTGGTCGACGGGTTCCATAACCTGAAGCAGCGCAAGAAGATGCACGCGGACCTCGAGGCCGCGGGCAAGACCGGGAAGTCCTCGGAGCTCCTGGCGTTGTTCAACGACATCCAGGTCATTGATCGCGACGAGAAGGCCTATCAGGCAGCTCAGGCGAACTACCAGCGGACCGCGACGCAGATATCCCTGCTGCATGTCGACGCTTCCAACTCCATCCATCATGCGAAGGAGATGGGGGAGCAGGTGGCGGCGATCGCGTCCGGCTCCATCGCGACGCTGATCGCGTCGATCGTGTTCCTCGTCTACTTCATCTGATCGCCGGCTGATCCGGAAATGACCGATCTTCCGACCATGCCACGGAGCGCCCAGTCGGTTGCCTCGAAGGTGATCGGCGGCCTGATCGTCGTCGGCGTCTGCGTGTGGGTCCTGCCGACCGTGCTGGTGCTGGTGATCGGGATGGCGCCGACGATCGTCGCTTTCTTCACCGACAGGCGGAAGGAGAAGTACGCGGCCTTCTGCGTCGGCGCGATGAACCTGCTGGGCGTGCTGCCGGTGGCGCTCGGCATGTGGACACGCGACCACAGCATGGACTCGGCCATGCGCAACGTGACCAACGTGTTCAACTGGTTCCTGATGTACGGCGCCGCATCGCTCGGCTGGGGTCTCTATGCGGTGACGCCGGCGATCGTCGCCTTCGTGCTGCGCGTCCAGATAGAACGCCGCATCACCAAGATGCAGGGCTATCAGCGCGAGCTGATCGACGAATGGGGCGAAGGCGTCACCGAAGGCGCCAAGACCGCGGAGGACAAGGCCGCGGCGGCAGCGGCGGCCGCGGTCGACGCCGACGAAAAGAAGTAGAAAAGAGAAGGGCGGGCACGAGGCCCGCCCTCACACGATGTCGCGGCGATGGGGTCAGCCGGCCGTCTGCGCGGTCGCCTTCGGCAGCGGGGTCGCGCCTGCGAGCCTGGATGCGGCGATCTTCATCGCCTTCTGCAGCTTCTCGAAGGCACGCACCTCGATCTGGCGAACGCGCTCGCGGCTGATGCCGTACTCCTGGCTCAGGTCCTCGAGCGTCGCCGGCTCGTCCTGGAGACGGCGGCGGGTCAGGATGTGCCGCTCGCGCTCGTTGAGCCCCTTCATCGCGTCCTTGAGCAGGCGCATCCGCTGCGTCGTCTCCTCGCGCTGACCGAGCTCGGCCTCTTGGTTGTCGCGATCGTCGACCAGCCAGTCCTGCCACTCGCCTTCGCCGTCCGCGCGCAGCGGTGCGTTCAGCGAATGGTCGGGCGCGGCGAGGCGACGGTTCATCGAGATCACGTCTTCCTCGGGCACCGATAGGCGCTCGGCGATCTTCTTCACCTGCTCGGGCGAAAGGTCGCCTTCCTCGATCGCCTGGATCTGGCCTTTAACCTTGCGGAGATTGAAGAAGAGCTTCTTCTGCGCGGCCGTGGTGCCCATCTTCACCAGCGACCACGAGTGCAGGATGTATTCCTGTATCGCGGCGCGGATCCACCACATGGCGTACGTGGCGAGGCGGAAGCCGCGCTCCGGCTCGAAGCGCTTGACCGCCTGCATCATGCCGACGTTGCCTTCGCTGATCAGCTCGCCGATCGGCAGGCCGTAACCGCGATAGCCCATGGCGATCTTGGCGACCAGGCGCAGGTGGCTGGTCACGAGGCGATGCGCGGACTCGGTGTCGCCATGCTCGCGCCAAGCCTTGGCGAGCATGTACTCCTCCTGCGGCTCGAGCATCGGAAACTTGCGGATTTCCTGGAGGTAGCGGGAGAGGTTGCCCTCCGCGCTCATCACCGGGATCGACGGTACGCTGACACTCATTTACGGCCTCCGTTCGCTAAAGGTCCAAGAGCCGGATGACCTCCCCCTCCCCTGGGCTGGCACCCGACCTGAGACGCCGGCCCCTTGATGGGCACCGGCCGATGTCTCTGGCACTCTCCGAAGACGAGTGCCAATGCACATCTTATACGCCCAACCTTCCTGCTTTGTCAAGAATACCCGAGTTTCTTGATAAGCTATTGTTTCGCCCCGACAACAGCGCAGGTATCCAGCAACTCTTTGATATCCTTGTAGACAGGTCGGTCGAACTGGAGTTCCCGGCCGGTCGCCGGATGGGTAAACCCGAGTTGATAGGCATCCAACGCCTGTCTCGGAAAGCTGTGCAGCGGCTCGGGTGCCCGGGAGCGTTTGCCCCCATAGGTCGGGTCGCCGACCAGGGGGTGGCCGGCATATGCCAGATGGACGCGGATCTGGTGGGTGCGTCCGGTTTCGAGCCGGCAGTCCAGGAGGCTGGCGACCGTATCCATGACCCTCGCCTCCAGCCGGTATCGGGTACGCGCCGGTTTGCCTCCGGACTTAACCACGGCCATCTTCTTGCGGTTCCGGGCTGATCTGCCGATGTTGCCCGAGATGGCGCCGACCGACGGGCTCGGAACGCCCCAGACAAGGGCCTTGTAGGCGCGAAGCACGCTGCGGGCGGCGAATTGCCGCGCGAGCCCGGCCAGCGCCGGCTCGGTCTTCGCCGCCACCATCAGGCCCGAGGTATCCTTGTCCAGGCGGTGGACGATGCCCGGCCGCCGCTCGCCGCCGATGCCCCGGAGGCTCGGCCCGCAATGCGCGATCAGCGCATTCACCAAGGTCCCGTCCGGATTGCCGGCGGCGGGATGGACGACCAGGCCGGGTGGCTTGTCGATCACGATCAGATGCTCATCCTCGTAGAGAACGTCGAGCGCCATGTGTTGCGGCGCTGGCGCGGCATCGATAGGCTCGGGAAGGATGATGGCGAAAGTTAGGCCAGCCCGGACCTTGTCCGAGGCCTTCACCGGTGCTCCCCCGATCGTGACCCGACCTTCCTCGATCAGCGTCTTGATCCGGCTGCGCGACAGGTCCGGCAGCCGCTCGGCCAGCGCGCGGTCGACGCGCACGCCGTTCTCCGCCGCCTCGAAGGCTCCGGAAAGGGTCTGATCGCCGATGCCTGCGGAGCGCGCGCTCAAGTTCGCCGTCGTCGGGATGGGAATCCTCATCGTGCTGGGGCTGGTCGTCGTCTTCGCCACCATCGCCAAGCGGATGGGCGCCGGCAAGGGGCCGGAAGCACCGGCGGTGGAGGCAGTGCCGGCGGCGAAGCCCGCGATCGCGTTCGGCGACACGCTGGTCTCGATCCCGCGCGGCGGCCGTATGGTCGATTTCCGCTCGGACGGCAACCGCCTGCTCATTCATGTCAGGCCTCCGGGGCTGGAGGATGTGATCCACGTCATCGATCTCGCCACCGGCAAGTCGCTCGGCACGGTGACCGTGGCCCCCCGGCCTCAATGACCTTCTGCTAGACGCTAGGATCTTCCATGAACTTCGCTTCCGACAATCTGGCGGGCGCACTGCCCGAGGTGATGGATGCCGTCGCCGATGCCGCCAAGGGCGCGCTCGGCGCCTATGGCAACGACGACCTGACCCGGCGGATGGAGAAGCGCGTCTCCGAGGTGTTCGAGCGCGATTGCGGGGTTTTCCTGGTCGGCACCGGCTCGGCGACGAACGCGCTGGCGTTGTCGATGCTGTCGCCGCCGATCGGCCGGATATTCGTCCATCCGTCCGCGCATGCGCAGACCGACGAGTGCAATGCGCCGGAGTTTTATACCGGCGGCGCCAAGCTCCATCCTGTCGACGGCAAGCACGGCAAGATCGCGCCGGCCGATCTCGAGGCAGCGATCAAGGGCGTCGGCAAGGACCCGCACTGGGCGCCTCCCACCGCGTTCAGCGTTACGCAGGTGACGGAGGCCGGCACGGTCTATTCGGTCGACGAGCTGGGCGCGCTCGGCGAGGTGGCGAAGCGCCACAAGCTGG
>JBGALV010000034.1:0-45701 GCA_044223515.1 Alphaproteobacteria bacterium | reverse complement strand
ACCGCCCGACCCCGACTCCGGGCTGTGGACAAGTTGGGAAGGCCTTTTCAGCAGCGGCGAGCACGCGCCCGAGGCCGGCGCCGTCGGCGGCATGTCCTTCGAGCTTCCCTCGGGCTTCGGCACCGTCTCCAGTACCCTGATCGCCCTGCCGGCCGCGGGTCGTGTCGGCGTTCCGCCCCGCATACGATTCGCCGCCGGGCCGCCCGACCGGACGCCCTACACCGACCTCGCGTGGCGTTAACCACCCCGTTTCAGCCCGTAACCTCAGGCTGCCCGCCGCGGCCCCGGACGGCAGATTGTGCCGCTGGCCAGCGCTTGCTATAGAGGCATCGACGGCGGCGCCATTCGTTAAGAGTGGCGCCGGCGTCATTCTCCAGGGCAGCGGCGGATCGACGGCCTTCCGGCCGCCCCGAGGGCCGCTTGGATATCCCGCGATGGCCAGACGCAGACGCATCTACGAAGGCAAGGCAAAGGTCCTGTTCGAGGGCCCGGAGCCCGGCACGCTGGTCCAGTACTTCAAGGACGACGCCACCGCCTTCAACAATCAGAAGCGCGGCACGATCACCGGCAAGGGCGTGCTGAACAACCGCATCTCGGAATACCTGATGCTGCGCCTGGCCGAGATCGGCATCCCGACCCATTTCGTGCGCCGCCTCAACATGCGCGAGCAACTGGTGCGCGAGGTCGAGATCATCCCGATCGAAGTGGTGGTGCGCAACGTGGTGGCGGGCTCGCTCGCCAAGCGCTTCGGCGTCGAGGAGGGCACGGCGCTGCCGCGCTCGATCATCGAGTACTACTACAAGAACGACCAGCTCGGCGATCCGATGGTCTCGGAAGAGCACATCACCGCCTTCGGCTGGGCGACGACGCAGGACCTCGACGACATGCTGTCGCTGGGACTGCGCGTGAACGACTTCCTGGTCGGCCTGCTGCTCGGCGTCGGCCTCAAGCTGGTCGACTTCAAGCTCGAGTTCGGCCGGCTCTACACCGAGAACGACGAGATGCGGATCGTGCTGGCCGACGAGATCAGCCCGGACAACTGCCGGCTGTGGGACGTCCGCACTAACGAGAAGCTCGACAAGGACCGATTCCGCCAGGATCTCGGCAACGTCAAGGAAGCCTATCAGGAGGTCGCGCGTCGCCTCGGCGTGCTGACCTGATCGTCGAGAGAAGCGTTCCAGTTCAACCGGGCGCGTTCAGCGCCCCTCGTCGTCCCAAGGAGACACATGAAGGCGACCGTCCACGTCACCCTCAAGCCGGGCGTCCTGGATCCGCAGGGCACCGCGATCGGCCACGCGCTCTCCGGCCTCGGCTTCGCCGGCGTCAATTCGGTGCGCATGGGCAAGTTCCTGGAGCTCGATCTCGCCGAGACCGACAAGGCGAAGGCAGAGGCGGCCGTGAAGGCGATGTGCGAGAAGCTGCTCGCCAATACCGTGATCGAATCCTACCGGGTGGAGATCAAGGGATGAAGGCCGCCGTCGTCAGCTTCCCCGGCTCGAACCGCGAGCGCGACATCATGTTGGCGCTGGAGCGAGCTTCCGGCGTCAAGCCGACGCTGGTCTGGCACGGCGATGCCGAGATTCCGGATGCCGACCTGATCGTCGTGCCCGGCGGATTCTCCTACGGCGACTATCTCCGCTGCGGCGCCATGGCCGCGCACTCGCCGGTGATGAAGGCGGTGAAGGAGAAATCGGCCAGGGGAACGCCGGTGCTCGGCGTCTGCAACGGCTTCCAGATCCTGATCGAGGCCGGCCTGCTGCCCGGAGCCTTGATGCGGAACGCCTCGCTCAAGTTCGTCTGCCGCCAGATCCATCTCCGCGTCGAGGACAGCCAGTCCGTCTTCACCAACGCCTACGAGAAGGGCCAGGTGATCCGCGTGCCGGTGGCACACGGTGAGGGCAACTACACCGCGGACGAAGACACGCTGAAGAAGCTCGAGGATCGCGGTCTGGTCGCGTTCCGCTACGTTTCTCCCGACGGCAGGACCGATGCGCAGGCGAACCCGAACGGCTCGACCGACGCGATCGCCGGCATCTTCAACGACTCGAAGACGGTGCTGGGACTGATGCCGCATCCGGAAGACGCGACCGATCCCCATGCCGGCGGCATGGACGGCTTCGGCATGTTCAAGAGCCTCGTGAACGCGCTCCACTGATGATCCCGAACAGCAAGATCACCGACGAGGTCGTCAAGGAGCACGGCCTCACTTCGGACGAGTACGCGCTCCTCCTCAAGATCATGGATCGCGAGCCGACGCTGGCCGAGCTCGGCATATTCTCGGTCATGTGGAGCGAGCACTGCTCCTACAAGTCCTCGCGCGTCTGGCTGAAGACCTTCCCGGTCTCCGGGCCCAAGGTCCTGCAGGGACCGGGCGAGAACGCCGGCGCCGTCGACATCGGTGACGGGCTCGCCGCGGTCTTCAAGATCGAGAGCCACAACCACCCGAGTTTCATTGAGCCCTATCAGGGCGCGGCCACCGGCGTCGGCGGCATCCTGCGCGACGTCTTCACGATGGGCGCGCGTCCCATTGCCAATCTGAATGCCTTGCGCTTCGGCGATCCGAAGCACCCGAAGACCAAGCACTTGGTCTCGGGCGTCGTCGCCGGCATCGGCGGATACGGCAACTGCATCGGCGTGCCGACGGTCGCGGGCGAGACCAATTTCCACCCCTCCTACAACGGCAACATCCTGGTCAACGCGATGACCGTCGGCCTCGCCAGGGCCGACCGCATCTTCAAGGCGGCGGCGCGAGGGCCGGGCAACCGCGTGCTCTATGTCGGCGCCAAGACCGGCCGCGACGGCATCCATGGCGCCACCATGGCGTCGGCCGAGTTCACCGAGGAGTCGGAGGCGAAGCGTCCGACCGTGCAGGTCGGCGATCCGTTCACCGAGAAACTGCTGCTGGAAGCCTGTCTCGAGCTCATGGCCGAGGACGCGATCGTCGCGATCCAGGACATGGGCGCGGCCGGCCTCACCTCGTCTTCGGTCGAGATGGCGGCGCGCGGCGGCCTCGGCATCGAGCTCAACCTCGACCATGTGCCGGTGCGCGAGACCGGCATGACCGCCTACGAGATCATGCTGTCGGAGAGCCAGGAGCGCATGCTGCTGGTGGTGAAGCCGGGCGCCGAGAAGATCGCCGAGCGCATCTTCACCAAGTGGGAGCTCGACTGCGCCGACATCGGCGTGGTGACCGAGACCGGCCACCTGGTCGTGAAGAAGAACGGCCAGACCGAGATCGACATCCCGGTGGCGCCGCTGGTCGACCAGTCGCCGCTCTATCGCCGCCCGCACGTGCCGTCGCCGAAGCGCCCGGTGATCAAGGCCGCGAACACGAAGGCCGTCGACCCGATCGACGCGCTGAAGAAGCTGATGGGTTGCCCCGACCTGGCATCCAAGCGCTGGATCTGGGACCAGTACGATCACCTCGTCGGCAACGACACGATCCAGACGCCCGGTGGCGATGCCGCCGTCGTCCGGGTTCGCGACACCCGCAAGGCGCTGGCGATGGTGGTCGACTGCACGCCGCGCTACTGCGTCGCCGATCCGAAGACCGGCGGCGCGCAGGCGGTGGTCGAGACCTGGCGCAACCTGACCGCGGTCGGCGCCGAGCCGATCGCGATCACCGACAACCTCAACTTCGGCAACCCCGAACGGCCCGAGATCATGGGCCAGATCGTCGGCTGCATCGAAGGCATGGGCGAAGCCTGCCGCGCGCTCGACTACCCGGTCATCTCCGGCAACGTCTCGCTCTACAACGAGACCAACGGCCAGGGTATCCTGCCGACCCCGGTGGTCGGTGGCGTCGGCCTGATCGACGAGTACACGAAGACCGTCGGTCTCGCCCTCTCGAAGCCGAACCTGACGCTGTTCGTGCTCGGCGAGACCACGGGCTGGCTCGGCGCCTCCCTCTACCTCCGCGAGATCGCGGGGTGGGAAGAGGGCGCGCCGCCACCGATCGACCTCGCGCTCGAGAAGAGGACCGGCGACCTGGTCCGCCGCCTGATCCGCTCCGGCAAGCTGGACGCGTGTCACGACGTTTCGGACGGCGGCCTGCTGGTCGCGATCGCCGAGATGGCGCTGGCCGGCAGCACGGGGGTGAAGCTTGACGCCCCGCCGGCCGGGATCCCCGTCCATGCCTGGTGGTACGGCGAGGACCAGGCCCGCTATGTCGTCGCGACCTCGGACCCGGCCGGGGTTCAGGAAGCGGCCAAGGCCGCCGGCATCTCCCTTCGGAAGCTAGGGGAATCGGCCCACCGTTCGTTGACGCTGGAGGGGGCCGGTGCCATATCCTTGGACGACTTGCGTGCCATCCATGAAGGATGGCTGCCGAAATACATGAGCTGACCCATGCCGATGGATGCGGGCGAAATCGAGCGGCTGATCCGGGAGTCGATCCCGGACGCGACCGTTTCGATCGAGGATCTGAGGGGGGACGGTGATCACTATGCCGCCCACGTCACCTCGGCTCACTTCGCCGGCAAGTCGCGTGTCCAGCAGCACCAGATGGTTTACCAGGCCCTGAAGGGCCGCATGGGGGGCGAGCTGCACGCGCTGGCCCTCCAGACCTCGACTCCGGCTTAAGGAAAGGCGCCATGAGCGATCCCGTCGTCTTCGACCGCATCCGCCAGGACATCAAGGACAACGACGTCGTCCTCTACATGAAGGGCACGCCCGTGTTCCCGCAGTGCGGCTTCTCCGCCGCCGTCGTCCAGGTCCTGACCAACGCTGGCGTCAAGTTCAAGGGCGTCAACGTGCTGACCGACCCGGAAGTCCGGGAAGGCATCAAGGCGTTCGCCAACTGGCCGACGATCCCCCAGCTCTACGTGAAGGGCGAGTTCGTCGGCGGCTGCGACATCGTCCGCGAGATGTTTGAGACCGGCGAGCTGCAGAGCCTGCTCAAGGACAAAGGCATCAACGTCACCGCGGCCGCCGCGCAGTAACCGATCGCTTCGAAGTCGAAAGGGCGCGGAGTTCGGCTCCGCGCCCTTTTCGTTTCTAGCCGACGTTCTTGCGGAACAGCTCCAGCGTGCGCTCGCGGGCGATCTTGGCCGAGACCGGCTCCCAGCTCGCGCGCTCGTCGCAGTTGAAGCCGTGGTCGGCCGGGTAGATGTAGATCGCGACGTCGGGGCGCGCCTTCCGGATGATCTCGACGTCGGCCAGCGGGATGCCCTTGTCGCGCTCGCCGAAATGCAGCTGGGTCGGGCAGCCGGGCTTCTCGTCCTTGTGCGGCACGATGGCCCCGCCGTAGTAGCCGGATGCCGCCTGCACGCCGAGGCGCGTCGCGCACACGAAGGCGAGGGAGCCGCCCCAGCAGTATCCGACGACACCCACGCGGCCGGCGGAGCCTGCCGTGGTGACGGCGACCTTGAGATCCTTCAGCACGTCGTCGAGGGCCAGCTTCTGGCGTATGTCGCGGCCGGCGGGGATGTCGGTCGGGCCGTAGCCCAGCTCGATGCCCGGCTTGACCCGATCGAATAGCGCCGGCGCCACGCACATGTAGCCGTCGGCGGCATAGCCGTCGGCGATCTTCCGGATGTGCTGGTTGACGCCGAAGATCTCCTGGATGACGACGAGGCCGCCGCGCGGCTTGCCCGAGGGCTGGGCGATATAGGCATCGAACTTGTGCCCGTCGGACGCCGTGAGCTTGATCGTCTCCGCCATGCTGGTCTCCGATAGAGGGGATGCGGGAACTATAGCCGGGTCACCGTCGCTGCGCGATGAACACGCCAGCGAGGATTGCCGCCGCCGAGACGATCAGGGGCAAGGTCAGCGGCTCGCCGAGCAGCCAGAGCGCGGCGAAGACGCCGGCCGGCGTCTGCAGGAACTGCACGAGGCCGATGCGCGCGATGCCGCCGACGCCGAGCGACCAGTACCAGGCGACGTAGGCGACGATGCTCGACCCGATCGCGAGCTGTGCGATGGCGAACCAGGGGAGCGCCGGAACCTGGACGAGATCCTCGACGGTCGTCAGGAACGGCAACGTCGGGGCGAGGACGACGCTCGCAAGGCCCACGGACCAGAGCGTTGCCGACAGCGCGGCGTAGCCTGATTGCTGCAGGCGGCCGCCGGCGACGTAGCCGACCGAGGCGATGCAGCCCGCGGCGAGCACCACCATGTCGCCGAGCAACGTGGCGCCGCCGCTGTCGAGGTCGCGGCCCGAGACCAGCGCGAACTCGCCGGAAAGCGCGATCGCCGAGCCGATCCACCACATGCGACCAGGCAGGCGACGCTCGACCGAAGAGGCGACGAGCCCGGTCACGAGCGGGCTCACCGCGAGGATCAGCGCGGCATGCGAGGCCGACGTCATGCGCTGGCCGACGTTGAACAGCAGCGGGAACACGAGCATGCCGGTCACGCTGGAGATCGCGAGGAGCACGAGAAGCGGTCGCGTCCTCGGCGGCGCGATGCGGAGAAGCAGGATCGCGGGCCAGGCGACCATGCCCGACAAAGTCATGCGAAGCACGCCGACCAGGATGGGATCGACGACCTCGACGGCGACCTTGGCCGCGACCGGCGTCAGCCCCCAGAGCGTCACCGCGAAGACGGCGACGACCAGGGGCGCGGCCGGCCGCCCCTCGGTCATACGTTGAAGCGGAAGTGCAGGATGTCGCCGTCCTTCACGACGTAGTCGGCGCCCTCGACCCGCATCTTGCCGGCGTCCTTTACCGCCTGCTCGCTGCCGAGCGCGACGAAGTCGTCGTAGGCGATGGTCTCGGCGCGGATGAAGCCGCGTTCGAAATCGGTGTGGATCGCGCCCGCCGCCTCCGGCGCCTTGGCGCCGCCATGGACGGTCCAGGCATGCGCTTCCTTCGGCCCCACGGTAAAGAACGTGATGAGGTCGAGCAGGCCGTAGCCGGCGCGGATCACGCGAGCGAGGCCCGTCTCCTCCAGGCCGAGATCGGCGAGGAACACCTTCCGCTCTTCGGGATCGGAGAGCTGTGCCACCTCCGCCTCGATGGCGGCCGAGATCACGACGAAAGCGGCACCCTCGGCCTTCGCCATCGCCGCGACCTTGGCTGAGATGGCATTGCCGTTTGCGGCCGAGCCCTCCTCGACGTTGGCGACGTAGAGCACTGGCTTCGAGGTGATGAGCTGAAGGCCCTTGAGAATCCTCTTCTCGTCGTCGGAGACCTTCACCGTGCGCGCGGCCTTGCCGGCACGCAGCGCTTCCAGAACGCGCTCGGCAACGACGAGGCGTTCCTTCGATTCCTTGTCGCCGCCGCGGGCCTTCTTCTGGTCGGCGTTGACGCGGCGTTCGAGCGAGTCGAGGTCGGACAGCATCAGCTCGGTCTCGACCGTCTCGGCATCGCGCAGCGGGTCGATCGAGCCCTCGACATGGGTGATGTCGCCGGATTCGAAGCAGCGCAGCACGTGGACGATCGCGTCCACCTCGCGGATGTTGCCGAGGAACTGGTTGCCGAGGCCTTCGCCCTTGGAGGCGCCGCGCACGAGGCCCGCGATGTCGACGAACTCGAGCGACGTCGGCACGGTTTTCGCCGACTTCGCCAGCTTGGCCAGCGTGTCGAGGCGCGGATCCGGTACCGGCACGCGGCCGACGTTCGGCTCGATCGTGCAGAACGGATAGTTCGCGGCGGCGGCGGCCGCGGTCTCGGTCAGCGCGTTGAAGAGCGTCGACTTGCCGACATTGGGCAGGCCGACGATGCCGCAGTTGAAGCCCATGTCAGGTCTCTGGCTCTGTCTTTGAGGAGGGAGGGTCTTTCCGCGGCGGCTTCGGCCGCGGTGGGAAGAGCGCGATGGTGCAGCGGTTCATGTATTCGCCGTCACGCCCTTCGAGGAGCAGCGGCGCCTCGGCCGCGACCACGTCGAGCAGCTTCTCCAGCCACTCGCGGTCGGCCTTGGCGAAATCGTTGAGCACCCAGGCGTGGACCAGGTCCTTGTGCCCGGGATGGCCGACGCCGAGGCGCACGCGCCAGAAGTTCGGATCGGTAAGGCCTGCGATGGAGCGGATGCCGTTGTGGCCGCCGGAGCCGCCGTTCAGCTTCACCTTCACGCGGCCGGGATCGAGGTCGATCTCGTCGTAGAAGACGACGGTCTTCTCCGCCGGGATCTTGAAGAAGCGCTGGGCGTCCCCGACCGCTTCGCCCGAGACGTTCATGTAGGTCATCGGCTTCAGCAACAGTACCTTGTCGCCGGCGATCGTGCCGTCGGAAGCCAAGCCGCGAAAGCGCGACCGCCACGGTCATCGGCTTGAGCAGGAGCACCTTGTCGCCGGCGATCGTGCCGTCGGAAGTCAGGCCGCGAAAGCGCGACCGCCACGGCTGGAAGCCGTGGCGGTCGTGGATTCGATCCACCGCCATGAACCCGATGTTGTGGCGGTTGCCGGCATCCCCGGGCCGGGGATTGCCCAGCCCGGCGAAGAGCCACATGACGCCGGACTACTTCTTCTCGGCCTTCTTGTCGCCACCAGCGGCAGGAGCAGCCGCACCGGCAGCCGGCGCAGCCGCACCGGCGGCACCAGGAGCAGCAGCGGCGGCAGCATCGCCTTCGGCCGCCGCGGCGGCGACCGGCGCCTCTTCGACGTAGACCGTCGGCGCGGCGATCGAGGCGATGGTGAAGTCGCGTCCGATCGTCGGCTTCACGCCCTCAGGAAGCTTCACATGGCTGATGTGGATCGAGTCGCCGATGTCGAGGCCGGTCAGGTCGGCGGTGAACAGCTCGGGGATCGAATCCGCGAGGCAGTAGACCTCGACCGCGTGGCGCACGACGTTGAGCACGCCGCCGCGCTTCAGGCCGGGGGCGGCTGCCTCGTTCTCGAAGTGGATCGGCACCGCGACCGTGATGCGGGTCTTGGGGCCGACGCGCAGGAAGTCGGCGTGGATCGGACGATCCTTCACCGGATCCAGCTGCACTTCGCGCGGCAGCACGCGATGGCTCTCGCCGTCGACGGTCACCGTCGCCAGGCGCGCGAAGAAGCTCTCCTTGTTGGCGACGCGCTCGAGGGCGCGCTGCTCGATCGAGATCAGGAGAGGGGCTTTCTTGTCGCCATAGATGACGCCGGGAACCCGATCGTTACGACGGGTTGCCCGGGCGGCCCCCTTTCCGGCCCGGTCTCGCCGCTCGGCGGCGAGGGTCACATTCTCAGCCATGTCACATCGACTCCTTGGTCAAACTGAATGGGCCACATCGGCCCGGTAGCATCCGATCCGGCCTCCAGGGGTGCCGGCATCGGAATCTCGGTGAATTCTAGTCGAAAAGGCTCGAAACCGAACGTTCCTCGCTGATCCGGCGCATCGCCTCGGCGACGAGGTGCGCGATCGGCAGCTGGCGGATGTTCCGGGAATTGCGGACAGCCTCGGTCGCGGCGATCGAGTCCGTGATCACCATCTCCTCGAGCGGCGACTTGCCGATGCGGTCGACCGCCTGGCCGGACAGCACGCCATGGGTGCAGTAGGCGGAGACGCCGATCGCGCCCTCGGCCATCAGGGCCTCGGCCGCGTTGCAGAGGGTGCCGCCGGAATCGACGATGTCGTCGACCATGACGCAGCGCCGGCCCTTCACGTCGCCGATCACGTTCATGACCTCGGAGACGCCGGCGCGCTCGCGCCGCTTGTCGATGATCGCGAGGTCGCACTCGAGCCGCCTGGCGACGTGCCGGGCGCGGGCGACGCCGCCGACGTCGGGCGAGACCACGACCAGCTCGGCGCCGTCATGGCGGTTCTGGATGTCCTTCACGAAGTCGGGCGCGGCGTAGAGGTTGTCGAGGGGCACGTCGAAGAAGCCCTGGATCTGGTCGGCGTGCAGGTCGATGGTCAGCACGCGGTCGGCGCCGGCGGTGGTGATCAGGTTGGCGACCAGCTTGGCCGAGATCGGCGTGCGCGGGCCGGACTTGCGGTCCTGGCGGGCGTATCCGTAGTAGGGCAGCACCGCGGTGATGCGGCGGGCGGACGAACGGCGGAGCGCGTCGATCGCGACCAGCAGCTCCATCAGGTGGTCGTTCGCCGGGAACGAGGTCGACTGCACGAGGAAGACGTCCTCGCCACGGATGTTCTCGTGGATCTCGACGAAGACTTCCTGGTCGTTGAAGCGCTTCACCGAAGCCTTCACCAGAGGAAGGTTCAGATACGCGCAAATCGCCTCGGCCAGCGGCCGATTGCTGTTGCCCGTCATGACCTTCATGCGTTGGACCCCTTTGGCCGGGGGACGCCAAGACCCCGGTCCCCGACGACGCCCGTCACCGTCGGCGCGCGGTTTCTAGCAGGGGGGCGGAGGGCTGTAAACGCCCGGAGGGTGCGGCAAAAGGCAGGTTTGGGGTTATTTGAACAAAGCAAGAACATCGGTGTAGCCGTAAAGCCGGCTGGACGAGATCTCGCCGTTGCCGAAAAAGCCCGTCAGCGGGAAGGCGCCCAGGCTGCTGGCGATGGCCTCCGCCTCGGTCGATTCCCCCTCGAACAGGTGGGGGCCGCGGGCGACGCAGGAGTAGTAGAGGCCGGCGGCTGGAGGGGCGTTCCCGCGGGCCTTGAGGCGCCCCAGCATCCGGTCCAGGTCTTCGGCGGCCGTGGCGGGGTCCCGACGGCAGAACGTGACCCGGTCGCCGGCGGTGACTTCGTCGCCGATGCCGATCCAGCCGCGGTCCGGATCGACCCCGATCAGGTTACGGACCAGGTAATCCCCGGTATCGGATCCCGGCACCGCGAGGGCCACATGGAGCGCCTGCGCCTTCTGGCCCGAGGCTTCCAGGTCGGCCTTCAGGACCTCGACCGCCGGCTGCCCTTCGATCGTCTTGATGACGTTGCCCTCGGCGTCGCTCACCAGGCGCGACGGGCCGATCGGCGAGCATCCCTGGGACAGGCCGCAGGCGACCGCGACGTCGCCCGCGAACAGCACGCCGGAGATGCCGCCCTCGGCGGCGCCGGCGCCCGTTCCGGCGACCTGGGCGTGGCGGCTGCGCGACGCGGTCAGCCCGCCGACCAGGTAGCAGGGAAGCTCGTCGGCGAGCCGCGCCACCATCTCGGGCGTCTTCGGATTGCGCGGATCGGCATGCACGACGCCGAAGCCCGGCTGCTTCGCAGCGATCCACTCGCCGTGCTCGCGGCGGAAACGGTCCATGCCGTGCTCGAGGCCGGAAAAGATCCGGAACGAGTCCGCGGGCAGCGCGCCGATCATCACCGACAGAGCCGGCCGGTCGAAGTAGCCGGCCGAGGTCGCGCTGACGCCCAGGCCGACGGTGCCGACCCAGTCCTTCACGCCCGTCGCCTCGCGCAGCCGCCCGACCAGCGACGGCAGCTCCGCCGCGAAGGTGTCGGTCGCGTAGACGAAGCCGAGATTGGCGCCATCGGGCAGCGGCGGGAGGCTGGCCAGCGTGCGCGCGACCACTTCGTCCGCGTCGTCGTCGGCCGCATGCGAGGAGATGAAAGCGCTCATCCGGAGGAAGGCATCTCGATCAGCTGCTTCACCAGCGGCGCCAGGCGTCCAACGATGATCTTCACGCCCTCGGCGTTCGGGTGGATGCCGTCCTTCTGGTTCAGCTTCGGCTCGAGCGCGACGCCGTCGAGCAGGAACGGATAGAGCGGCACGTCGTGCTTGTCGGCGAGGCGCGGGAAGATCGCGGCGAACTCCTCGCGGTACTCGGATCCCAGGTTGAGCGGAGCCAGCATGCCGAGGATCATCACCTTCACGTTCTTTGCCTTGAGACGCGCGATGATGGTGTCCAGGTTCTCGTAGGCCTTGGCCGGGCTCAAGCCGCGGAGCGCGTCGTTGGCGCCGAGCGCGACGAGCGCATAGGTCGGGTTGTCGGCGAGCGCCCAGTCGAGTCGGGCGAGCCCGCCGGCGGTGGTGTCGCCGGAGACGCCGCCGTTCAGGATCACGACGTCGAGACCCTGGCCCTTCAGCGCCGCTTCGAGCTGGGACGGCAGCGACTCAGCGACCTGCAGGCCGAAGCCGGCGGTCAGGCTGTCGCCCAGCATCAGCACGCGCGCCGGTGCGGCCGATGCTTGCCCGACAAGGAGGCACAAAGCCGCGAGCGCGGCGGCCAGTCCGTTGACAATCCTCTTCAAGGGCCCACCTTTCAATGCGGTACCGGCCCATCGGCCGCGTTCAGTCTCACGTCACAAAGTCCCCGGAACACGCCCGATGCCCGATGCTTCCACCGATGGCGCTCTGCTCGAGCTTGCGGACGTCCAGGTCAGCCTGCCGAGCACCGTTGGACCCGTCAACATCCTGCGCGGCATCGACCTCGCCATCGGTCGCGGCGAAGCTGTCGCGGTGGTGGGGCCGTCGGGTGCCGGCAAATCGACGCTGATGATGGTGGTAGCTGGCCTCGAACGGGTCAGCTCCGGGCGCATCTCGCTCGCAGGCCAGGATATCTCGACGCTGGATGAAGATGGGCTCGCCTTGCTCCGGCGCAAGCATGTCGGCATCGTTTTTCAGAGCTTCCGGCTGGTGCCGACGATGACGGCGCTGGAGAACGTCGCGGTTCCCTTGGAGCTCGCCGGACGCGGCGACGCCTTCGACGCGGCGGCCGAGGCCCTCCGCTCGGTCGGGCTCGGCCACCGCCTCGAGCACTATCCCGACCAGCTCTCCGGCGGCGAGCAGCAGCGTGTCGCGATCGCCCGCGCGGTCGTCGCCAAGCCGGCGCTGATCCTTGCCGACGAGCCGACCGGCAACCTCGACGGCGACACCGGCCACCAGATCATCGAGCTGCTGTTCGAGCGCCGCCGCGCCGCGGGCTCGACGCTGATGCTGATCACCCATGATCCCGAGCTCGCGGCGCGCGCCGATCGGATCATTCGTCTCGCCGACGGCAAGGTCGTCGGAGTCGACGCTTGATCGGTCTCGCGCTCAAGCTCGTCCGCCGCGAGCTGCGCGGCGGCCTCAAAGGCTTCAGGCTCTTCCTCGCATGTTTGGCGCTCGGCGTCGGCGCGATCGCTGCGGTCGGTTCGGTGACGTCCTCGCTGATGGCCGGCCTCGCCAGCGACGCGCGTGCGATCCTCGGCGGCGATGTCGAGGTGTCGCTGACCCAGCGCGAGGCGACGCCGGCCGAGCGCGGCTTCCTCGACCGCTTCGGAAAGCTCTCCCAGGCGGCCGAGCTCAGGGCGATGGCGGTCAAGACCGGCGGCGAGGACCGCATGCTGGTCGAGCTCAAGGCGGTCGACGGCTCTTACCCGCTGGTCGGATCGCTCGCCTTCGAGCCGGTGCAGACGCTGGGAGCGGTTCTCGCCGGCCGTGGCGCCGCGGTCGAGCCGACGCTCGCCGCGCGGCTCGATCTCAAGGTCGGCGACACGCTGTCGGTCGGCGACGTGAAGCTCGAGATCCGTGCGATCCTCGCGCGCGAGCCGGACAAGGCGACAGGTGCCTTCACCTTCGGCCCGCGCGTGCTGGTGTCGTTCGATACGCTGCACGCGACCGGCCTCCTGCTGCCGGGGAGCCTGGTGCGCCACTTCTATCGGATCGTGCTGCCGGCGGGGTCGACGGCCGCCGATCTGCGCGAGGCGGCGAGCACCGAGCATGCCGATGCCGGCTGGCGCATCCGCGCCTTCGACGAGGCGGCGCCGGGCCTGCGTCGTTTCCTCGAGCGCATCGGGCAATACCTGACGCTTGTCGGCTTGACCGCGCTGCTGGTAGGCGGCGTCGGCGTCGGCAATGCGGTCCGCAGCTACCTCGAAGGCAAGCTCGCCGCGATCGCGACCTTGAAGGCGTTGGGCGCGCCGGCGCGCCTTGCCTTCGCGACGTACCTGATCCTGGTGCTGACGATGTCGGCGGGCGGCATCCTGCTCGGCCTCGTGCTCGGTGCCGTGACCCCGGCTCTGTTCGCGAGCGCGCTCGCCTCGGTGCTGCCGATCCAGGCGAAGGTCGGCATCTATTGGCAGCCGCTGGCGATCGCAGCGACGTGCGGCCTCCTCACCACGATTACCTTTGCGCTGGTTCCGCTGGCACGCGCGTCGCAAGTCGCACCCGGCGATCTTTTCCGTGCCCAGATATCGCCGCCCAGGCGCTTCCCCGGATGGCTTCCGATCCTCGGCACCGCGGTGGCGCTCGCAGCGCTTTGCGTGCTCACGGTGGCGACGGCGCAGGACCGCGTGATCGCGCTGTGGTTCCTGCTCGGGTCCGTCGGATCGGTCATCGTGTTCCACGGGACCGCGACCGCGATTGCGGCCTTGGCCCGTCGTGCCGGTCGTCCGAGCCGGCCCTTGCTTCGTCTCGCGCTCGCCAATCTGACGCGGCCGGGATCGCCGATGGGCGCGCTGGCGTTGTCCTTGGGTCTCGGCCTCACCGTGCTGGTCGCGGTCGCGCTGATCGAGCGCAACCTCGATCGCCAGGTGAACGAGCGCATCCCCGAACGCGCGCCGACCTTCTTCTTCATCGACATCCAGCCCGACCAGGCCGAAGCGTTCGATGCGCTGGTCCGCTCGACGCAGGGCGCCAGCGACCTGATGCGCACGCCGATGATCCGCGGCCGGGTCGCCAGCGTGAACGGCGTGCCGGCCGATCGCGTCACCGTGGCACCGGGAGCCGCCTGGGCGTTGCAGGGCGACCGTGGCTTCTCCTACTCGAAGACGCAGCCGTCAAACGCGCGGATCGTCGAGGGCAAGTGGTGGCCGGCTGACTACTCCGGCCCGCCGCTTGTCTCGGTCGATGCCAACATCGCGCGCGGCCTTGGCGTCGGCATCGGCGACCGCATCGGCCTCAACGTGCTCGGCCGCGAGATCGAGGCGGAGATCGCGTCCCTTCGCGAGATCGACTGGGGCACGCTGGCGATGAACTTCACCTTCATCTTCGCGCCCGGCATCCTCGACCGTGCTCCCCAGACGCATCTCGCGACCGTGCATCTGGCGACGCCGGCGGAGGAGGGGCGGCTGCTCGCCGCGCTCGGCAAGCAGCTCCCGAACGTCTCGGCGGTGCGCGTGAAGGATGCGCTCGACGCCGCCAACCGCATCCTCGAAGGCATCGCCTTTGCCGTCCGCGTCACCGCCGCGGTGACGCTCGCCGCCGGCACGCTGGTCCTCGCCGGCGCGGTCGCCGCCGGCCATCGCCGCCGGGTCAAGGATGCGATCGTGCTCAAGGTGCTGGGCGCCCGCCGGATCGAGGTGCTCGGCGCCTATCTGCTGGAATTCGGCCTGCTCGGCCTCGTAATCGCGACCATCGCCGCGATCGCCGGTACCGTCGCCGGCTGGGCGGTCCTGGTCTTCGCGATGAAGAGTGACTTCGCGTTCTCGCTGACGGCGGTCGCCGGATCGGCGTCGCTGTCGGTGGTGTTGACGGTGCTGCTGGGACTCGTCGGGACGTGGCACGCGCTCGGCCAGAAGGCCGCACCGATGCTTCGCGACGCTTGAGGAGATGAGAGATGAGCGTGAAGGGCAGCTGCCACTGCGGGCAGGTCGAATACACGGTCGAGGGCGAGCCCGGTCAGGTGATCGAGTGCAATTGCTCGCACTGCAGCCGGAAAGGCTATCTCCTCTGGTTCGTGCCGCGCGATCACCTCAAGGTGACCAAGGGCAACGGCTCGCTCACGACGTACATGTTCAACAAGCACGTCATCCGGCACCAGTTCTGCCCGACCTGCGGCTCGGCGACGTTCGGCCTCGGACGCGATCCCAAGGGCAACGAGATCGCTGCGATCAACGTCCGATGCATCGAGGGCGTCGACCTCGATACGCTCGACCGAAAGAAGTTCGACGGCAAGTCTCTCTAGTAAGGGAAATTCCGCCGCGGCTGCATGGCGCCCGGATATGGGGCGTAGGAGCGCGGCGTCGTCGAGGACGGCGCCTGGCTCGATCGCGGCTGTTCCCGCGTCTGCGGCTGCTGGGCCGCGAGACGCTGCGAGAGCGCGTTCAGGCTCGTGTTCAGCGTCTCGGTGAGGCTCCGGCTCGTGTCGCGGAGGCCGGCGCTGACCTGATTGCCGATGCCGTCGAGCTTCCCGCCCATTGCCTGGAGCCGGGCGCTGAACTCGACGAGGTTGGTCGCGGTGGCATCGAGCTTGGCGGTCAGGGCGTCGAGCAGCTCATCGACCTTGTCGGCGCGCGCCATCCGGACTTCGACACGTCGTCCCGTCTCGGCGTTCTGCGCGTAGAGCAGGCCGAAGCCGCCGATCATCACGGCGACTATGGCGGCTGCCGCGAGGCCTGCCGGTGGGATCGGGCGAGGTTTCTCGGCCGACACCTCGATCTCGGGCTGAAGCTTTGGGGGCGGGCCGAGCGTGTCGACGATCTTGTGGCCTGCCGTGTCGATCACCTTAGCCATTCGTCTTCTTCCTCTTCGCTGCGGCACTCAGCGTCTGGTCGATGCCGTAGGTGGTGATGTGCCCGCAGTCGGCGCAGACCAGCGGCAGGATCGGCCCGCGGTTGAGGAGGTCGTCGCCGTAGATCACCGGCTGGAGGATGCGATCGCTGTCGCGACCGCAGGACAGGCAGAGCTTGAGCGCGCCGAGCTCGGCGAGCGCACGCACGGCATCGCGTGCGCGAAGGTCGTCGGGGCCGAGCGGCTTGATCTTCTCATCTTCCTTCTTCGCGTCGTCCTGAACGGCTTCTTCGGCCATGTGATGCTCCGCGCTGATGGCGAGTGACACGATGCGTCGCCGCGGCTCCTGCGGGGTCGCGACGGTTGCGGCCATGCTCCACGAGTCGCGTTCCGGGATTGCGGTATCCGCTGCCGCATTCGCCCCGAGATGGCCAAAGCTTCAGCCCAAAAGCCGCCCCAATGCTGCGCGAAGAATGGTGCGAAAGGACGTTCCTCCATGCTTCGCGTCGTCGCCCTAGTCCTCGCTCTCGCCTTCGCGGTCCCGGCATCGGCCCAGCCGACCGAGCCCCATGCGCCGCCCCAGGTGCCGACCGCGCCCGACATCGTTGCCGAAAGCGCGCGGCGGATCCTCGAGGGCATCCGCCGGCTGATCGACCGCATGCCGATGTTCGAGCCGCCCCGGATGACCCCGGAGGGCGACATCATCCTGAAGCGGATCCGGCCGCCCTTCCCGGAAGCCGACGAGGCCAAGACCGGCGATCCCGGCCATGACGGGGTCGATCTCTAAGGATTCTCAGGATTTTGTGGTCCTGACACCAAGGTTCAGCTATATACTGTAACCCTCGGGCATTGCTGTCCCAATCCGGCCCGGGCTTGGTGCTGACCCCTGGACGTGATGACCAACCGCCGCCTCGACCCGCTCAAGGACTACGCGTTCCGCCAGCTCCGGGAGCTGCTGGGCCCGATCCAGCCCAAGAGCAACCGCGCTCCCATCCTGCTGTCCGTCGGCGAGCCGCAGAACCAGCCTCCGGCCTGCATCGCCGAGGAAATCGCCAAGAACGCCGATAAGTGGAACCGCTACACCGACCACGCCGGCACGCCCGAGTTCCGGAAGGCGGTGGCATCCTGGCTGACCCGCCGCTACCGGCTGCCGGCCGGGATGGTGAACCCGGACAAGCACATCCTGCCGATCCCCGGATCGCGCGAGGGGCTGTTCATGGCGGCGCTGTTCGCCGTGCCCGAGACCAAGGCCGGGCGGAAGCCCGCGGTGCTGATCCCGAATCCCTCCTATCACGTCTATACCGGCGCGGCGCTGATCGCCGGCGCGGAGCCGGTCTACCTGCCGGCGCGGAAGGAGACCGACTTCCTTCCCGATCTCGATGCGATCGCGAAAGCCGATCTCGAGCGCGCCGCGGTCTTCTATCTCTGCACGCCGGTCAACCCGCAGGGCACGGTCGCGACCCTCGACTACCTGAAACGCGCGATCGAGCTGGCCCGCCGCCACGATTTCCTGCTCGTCGTCGACGAGTGCTACGCCGAGATCTACGACAAGGTGCCGCCGCCCGGAGCGCTGGAGGCTTGCGCCGCGCTCGGCGGCAGCTTGGATAACGTGGTGATCGCTCATTCGCTCTCGAAGCGCTCCAGCGCGCCGGGACTCCGCTCCGGCTTCGTCGCGGGCGCGCCTGAGTCGATCCAGGCTTTCGTCAATGTGCTGAACTACGGCGCCGCCGGGATGAGCCAGCCGACGCTGGCGGCGGCGACCGCGCTTTGGTCGGACGAGAAGCACGTCGACGCCAACCGCGAGATCTATCGCCGCAACTTCGACATCGCCGACCGGGTGATCGACGGACGCTACGGCTACTACCGGCCGGCGGGCGGCTTCTATCTCTGGCTCGATGTCGGCGACGGCGCCGAAGCGGCGAAGAAGCTGTGGAGCGAGGCCGGCATCCGGGTCCTTCCCGGCGGCTTCATGTCGTGGCCCGACCATACCGGCAAGAACCACGGCCAGCCCTATATCCGGGTGGCGATGGTCTATGACGAGCCGATGATGGAGACGGCGCTCAAGCTCATGACGCAGGTGCTGTAGCGATGGTCGCGGAGGCAGGATTCCTTCCCGAGGGCGCCGAGGTCTTCCTCAAGCGCCGCACGCAGGAATTCCTTGGCACGGCGCTCGTTCTGGCCGGCCTGTTCCTCGCCGCCTGCATCGTCTTCTACGTGCCGGGAGACCGCTCGTTCAGCGTCGCGGCCGATCGTCCGATCGCCCATCCGCTGGGCTCGGTCGGCGCCAACGTCGCTGACGTGCTGGTGCAGGGGCTCGGCGCTTCCGGCCTCATGCTCGCACTCGTCGTCATGGTCTGGGGCGCCCGCTTCCTGATCCATCTCCCCGTCACCCGCTTCTGGCTGAGGCTCACGACGTTGCCGGCGGCGACGCTGGCAGCGTCGGTCGCGCTGTCGCTGATGCCTGCCCACATTTTGTGGCCGGAGCTCACCGACCTCCGCCTCGGCGGCGTCGTCGGCCAGCTGATCGTCGG
This sequence comes from Alphaproteobacteria bacterium, assembly GCA_044223515.1. Classification (GTDB taxonomy): domain Bacteria; phylum Pseudomonadota; class Alphaproteobacteria; order SHVZ01; family SHVZ01; genus SHVZ01. The sequence goes on along the minus strand of JBGALV010000034.1, from coordinate 26,976 downwards.
CCGCCTGATCGCCTGGGTCCCGCCCTGGGGCGGCCTTGCCGCCACCAGCCTGGTCTCGGCCGGCGCCACCGCGCTTGCGGTGCCGCTCGCCGCCGTCGCCTTTGGCCTTTCGGTCGGCGACTGGATGTTCCTGATGCGCAGCGGCGGCAAAGGCCTCGCCGTCGGCGGTCGTGCCGCCTGGCGGCTCGGCGTCATCGGCGGCCGTGCGGGCAGCCGCGCGGCGCAGGCCGGATACAAGAAGGCGAGCGCCTTCACCGCTAAGACGCCGAAGCGGATCGAGCCGCGCCTGGTCGCGCGTCCGCCGCGCGCGGCGGACGAGGAGAGGGAGGATCCGCCGCTGATCCTCGATCGTACCGCCGAGCCGGAATCGAAGGTGGCGAAGGCCGAGCCGCTGGTCGCGGCGAAGCCGGCGACGCCGAAGAAGTCCGAGCCGAAGCGCCAGTCGCGCCTCGCGCTGGAGGAGGCCGGTGGCGACTACCGCCTGCCGCCGCTGGATATCCTGGCGCTGGCGAAAAGCGGCCCGGTGGCAAAGCTCGACGAGGGCGCCCTCTCGGAGAATGCGCGCCTGCTCGAATCCGTGCTGCAGGAATTCGGCGTGAAGGGCCAGATCGTGAAGGTGCGGCCGGGCCCGGTCGTGACCCTCTACGAGCTCGAGCCGGCGCCGGGCATCAAGTCATCGCGCGTCATCGGCCTCGCCGACGACATCGCCCGGTCGATGAGCGCGCTGTCGGTTCGCGTCGCCGTCATCCCGGGCCGCAACGTGATCGGCATCGAGCTTCCCAACGGCAGCCGCGAGACGGTCTATCTGCGCGAGCTGCTGGGCACAGAGGCTTACGACCGTTCGGGCGGGCGCCTGCCGCTGATCCTGGGCAAGGACATCGGCGGCGCGCCTGTCGTCGTCGACCTCGCGCGCATGCCGCATCTGCTCGTCGCCGGCACCACCGGCTCGGGCAAGTCGGTCGCGATCAACACGATGATCCTGTCGCTGCTGTACCGGCTATCGCCGGAGCATTGCCGCTTCATCATGGTCGACCCGAAGATGCTGGAGCTCTCGGTCTACGACGGCATCCCGCACCTGCTGGCGCCCGTCGTCACCGATCCGAAGAAGGCGGTGGTCGCGCTCAAATGGGCGGTGCGCGAGATGGAGAACCGTTATCGCTCCATGTCGAAGCTCGGCGTGCGCAACATCGACGGCTACAACGCGCGGGTCGAGGAGGCGAAGGCCAAGGGCGAGATGATCACGCGCCGCGTCCAGACCGGCTTCGATGCCGACACCGGCAAGCCGGTGTTCGAGGACGAGACACTGGAACTCGCGCCGCTTCCCTACATCGTCGTGATCGTCGACGAGATGGCCGACCTGATGCTGGTCGCCGGCAAGGACATCGAGTGGGCGATCCAGCGCCTGGCGCAGATGGCGCGTGCCGCCGGCATCCACATCGTCATGGCGACGCAGCGCCCGTCGGTCGACGTGATCACCGGCACGATCAAGGCGAACTTCCCGACCCGCATCAGCTTCCAGGTCACGTCCAAGATCGACAGCCGCACGATTCTCGGCGAGCAGGGCGCCGAGCAGCTGCTGGGCCAGGGCGACATGCTCTACATGGCCGGCGGCGGCCGCATCACCCGCGTGCACGGGCCGTTCGTCTCCGACGGCGAGGTCGAGGACGTCGTGCGCTTCCTGAAGGCGCAGGGCCAGCCGGAATACGTCGAGGCGGTGACCGAGGATCCGGAAGAGGAAGCCGCCTTCGGCGAGATGGGCGGCGGCGACGGCGAAGGTTCGGGGGACGCGCTCTACGACCAGGCCGTGGCGCTGGTCATCCGCGAGCGCAAGTGCTCGACCAGCTTCATCCAGCGCCATCTGCAGCTGGGCTACAACCGGGCGGCGCGTCTGGTCGAGCGCATGGAGGCCGAGGGCCTCGTCTCGTCGGCGAACCACGTCGGAAAGCGTGAGGTCCTCACGCGTCCCGACGCAGGTAACGTCTAGAGGTCGATCAGCTCCACGACGCAATACGGCGACGTTCGTCGGAGCTCGCCTTCTCGCGCTTCTCCGAGACAGTGTACGCCTTCTGACGATGCTCGATGCAGTAGGGGCCGCGATCGTCGGTCGGCGTGCCGCAGAAGCGGAAACCCGCGTCCTTGGGATCGCCGATCGGCCAGGCGCAGCAGGCACGGCCGAGATCGATGAGGCTCTGCGTCGCCGCCTTCAGCGGAACCGGCGCGGCTTCCTGAGGCTTCCGGTTCTTGTGCCCGCCATGGGCCGTGTTCCTGCCCTGGCCCGTCAGCTTCATGCGATTGACCAAGCCCGCGATCACGTCGCGGCTCATGTTGAGCCGCTGCGAGATCTGGCCGTAGCTCAGTCCGTCTCCGACGAACAGGATACGCACCTGCTCGCGGGTCTCATCCGTCCAAACGCGCTTGCCCATCTTGGGCTCCCGAAAGTGAACCTGCGGGAGTGGGTCGCATTTGGCGGGAAATCGGTTCAAAGCAATTTCAGAGAAAGCCGAGCGACCTAAGTTCCTGCTCGAGCTGGGGCGGCGAACGGAAGTGGATACCGTGAATACCGACGGCGTTGGCGCCCTCTACGTTCTTCGGAACATCGTCGATGAAGATGGCATCTTTCGGGTCGACGCCGTAGCGCGAGCAGAGAAGCTGATAGATGCGCGCTTCGGGCTTCAGCATCTTCTCGTCGCCCGATACCACGATACCGCGGAAGCGCTGGAAGAACGGGAAGCGCTTGAAGGTCGGCTTGAAGGTCTCGCCCGAAAAGTTGGTGAGCGCGTAGAGCGGGACGTTCTTCGCGTGCAGCCGCTCGAGGATGTCGACCGTGCCTTCGACCGCGTTCGGGATCATCTCGCTGAACCCGGGCAGCCAGGCGCGGATGAGATCGGCCTTGTCCGGATGACGCGAGATCGCCTCCGCCTCCGCGTCGGCGAAGCTGCGGCCGGCATCCTGCTGATGATTCCATTCCGGGGGACAGACTTCGGTGAGGAAGCGTTCGCAGTCCTCGGCATCGGGGATCAGCCTGCGATAGAGATTGCGCGGATCCCATTCGAGGAGGACGCCGCCGAGATCGAAGATGACGACGGAGCGGCGGGCGGCGGCGGTCATGACGAAGCGTCCATTACAGTTTTGTGAAAGCGGGGCGCGATCATAGTCAGGCCGGGCCGCAACGCCAGCATGCTAAGGTTGCTGTCGCGCGCCTCCCTGGTTCGGCTATGATCCACGCTAGTTAAGGGGGCCTCATGAAAATCTACATTATAGTTGCGGGAATTTGGTTGCTCACTGGAATGTCGGCATCGGCGCAGACGGCCGATGTCTCGATCCTCGCGTCGACCTGCTCCGGCTGCCATGGCGCCAACGCCGACGGCTCTGGCGGCATCCCGGGCCTCAAAGGGCAGCAGCAGGCCTACCTCGCCGAGCAGCTGAAGGCCTTCAAGGCCGGCAGGCGACCGGCGACGGTGATGAACCGGCTGGCCAAGGGCTATTCCGATGAGGAGATCGCCGGGCTCGCCCTCCATTTCTCGCGGCTGAAGTAGGGAGACAGAGATGACCCGGTTCACACGCCGCAGCTTCATCGCCAGCGCGTCGGCCACCCTCGGCCTTCCCGCGATCGCCTACGGCCAGTCGGCGGCGCGCGTCGTCGTCATCGGCGGCGGCTTCGGCGGCGCCACGGCGGCCCGATATCTCAAGAAGGCCTCGCCGCAGCTCAACGTCACCCTGGTGGAGCCGAACCGCCGTTTCGTGACATGTCCCTACTCGAACCTGGTGATCGGCGGCTGGCGGAAGCTCGACACGATCAGCTTCGGCTACGACAAGCTCGCGAAGGCCGGGATCACGGTTGTGCACGACACGGCCGCCGCGATCGAGCACGACCGGAAGCGCGTCCGCCTCGCCGGCGGACGCATGATTCCCTATGACCGCCTGATCGTCTCGCCCGGCATCGATCTTCGGTGGGGGGCGATCGCCGGCTACGACGAGAAGGCGGCGCAGGCGATGCCGCATGCGTGGAAGGCAGGCGAGCAGACGCTGCTGCTGCGCCGCCAGCTCGAGGCGATGCCCGATGGCGGCCTGTTCGTAATGGCGGCGCCGGGCAATCCGTTCCGGTGCCCGCCGGGTCCGTATGAGCGGGTCTCGATGGTCGCAAGCTACCTCAAGCAGTCGAAGCCGCGATCGAAGATCCTGGTCCTCGATGCCAAGGAGAACTTCTCCAAGCAACCGCTGTTCCAGGATGCCTGGGCGAAGCTCTATCCGGGCATGGTCGAGTGGGTGCCGGTCGGCAAGGACGGCAAGGTGGTCAAGGTCGATTCCAAGGCGAGGACGCTGGAGACCGAGTTCGGCCAGATCCACAAGGCCGCGGTCGCCAACGTCATCCCGCCGCAGATGGCCGGCAGGATCGCGCGGGACTCAGGCCTCGCCGATCAGTCGGGCTGGTGCCCGATCGATGCGATGAGCTTCGAATCCAAGCTGGTGAAGGGGATCCATGTCGTCGGCGACGCGACGATCGCCGCACCGATGCCGAAGTCGGGCTTCGCCGCCAACAGCCAGGCGAAGGTCGCGGCCGCAGCCGCCGTCGCCATGCTTCAGGACAAGGCGCTGTCACCGGTTGGCATGGTCAACACCTGCTACAGCCATGTCGGCAAGGACTACGCGATCTCGGTCGCCAACGTCTTCCGCGTGACGCCGGACCGCGGCTTGATCGAGGTCCCGGACTCGGGCGGCACCAGCCCGCGCCAGTGGGAGGACGAGAACCGCCGGCTCGAATCCGTCTACGCGGACGGCTGGTACGCCAGCATCACCGGCGACATGTTCGGCTGAGAAACGAAACGCCCCGCCGATCGGATCGGCGGGGCGTCCTCGTCACTGAAATCGGTCGAGCCGACTATTCCTTGATGAGCTGCTCGCGGGCTTGGGCCGTGAAGCCTTCCAGCTCCTTGCGGATGCGGTGCTCGCTCGCATCGACGCCCTTCGCCTTCATGTCGGCCATCGCCTTTCCGACGATGTCGTCGTCGCCCGGCTTCGACATGTCCTCGACGACCAGCGACTTCGCATAGGCGTCGGCCTCGGCGCCCTTGAGGCCGAGCTGACCCGCGACCCACTGACCCAGCAGCTTCGCCCGCCGCGCCATCACCTTGAAGCGGAATTCCTCGTCGTGCTGGAACTTCCTCTCGGCGTCCTTCTTGCGGTCGTCAAAGCCGGTCATCGAGCCACTCCTGGGGATTATGGGGATTGAAGCTTGGCACCTGACTTAATGGCTGCGAGGGGCCTCGGCAAGAGGCGGGTCAGGACCGGCTTTCGAGCCAGCGGATTCCGAGGACCCCGCCGAACACGATGCCGGCGATCGCGATGAACGAACCGACAGCCAGGGTCGAAAGTCCCGACAGTCCTTGGCCCACGGTGCATCCGAGCGCCAGTACGCCGCCGAAGCCCATCAGCATGCCGCCGGCCATGTGACGAATGAGATCGGGGGTGTCGCTGAATCCTTCGACGCGGAAGCTGCCGGAAAGGATCGCCGCGACGAAAGCACCCGCGATCACGCCGCCGACCGTCGCCGCCCCGAAGCTCAGGCTCGCGCCGGTGAAGAACATCAGGAACTGCAGCCCGTCGCCGATCGGGGCGACGAAGGAGAGGCTCGCGACCTGCATCGGCTCGAACGGGTCGCTGGCCGCCCATGTCGTCGCCGCCCAGGCAGCCGGGATGACGAGCCCTATGATTATCGAAGCGGTGAGAAGAACGCGGTCGCGGCGAAGCGACGGCGAGGCGAGCGCCCAGATCGAGAGTGCGAGGCTGATCAGAAGCGCGAGTGCGATGCGCAGCGGGCCGAGTCCGAGCCCGGTCGCGTGCGCGAGGAGGTCCGGCAGGCCCTGGGAGGTGACGTCGATGCCGCGAAGGTCGATCTGCGTCGCCTGCTCGAACGGGCGACGAAGGGGGGCGATCAATCCGCGCAAGGTCATCAGCGCGGTGATCGCGAGCACGATCACGGCCACAAGGCTTTTCAAGTTGCCGGCGCCGGTGCGCACCAGGATGCGGCTGCCGCAGCCGCCGGCGAGCACCATGCCGAACCCGAATGCGGTGCCTCCGAGGATCGCGCCGAGCCAGCCCAGCACTGGCGTCCGGTAGATCGACTTCGAGAGGTCGGCGAGGCCCAGGACCTCGAGGAGCTGGCTTCCCGCCAGCGCGAGCGCGACCGACAGAACGCCGGCCCGGGCCCGGCGGGAGTCGCCCATCAAGAGGACGTCCGAGATCGCGCCCATGGTGCAGTAGTTGCTGCGCTGGACGGCGGCGCCGAAAAGCATGCCGAGAGCGAATCCGAGGGCGAGAACTACATATTTTGGCTGTAACTCTTCCAGACCTACCCCCTCGGCAAGCGCGATTGCTTCGCCTATATAGCTGTACCGGCTGTTTCTTTCGCCGCAAGGGGAGCGATCCTGGACGTCACCACCCTAGATGCCCGCGGGCTTACCTGCCCGTTGCCGGTCCTGAAGGCCAGGAAGGCGCTTCAGGGGCTGCCTCCCGGGGGACGGCTGCGGGTGCTTGCGACCGATCCGGGCGCCGTCGGCGACTTCCGCGCGCTGTGCGAGGCGGCTGGCCACACGCTGGTCGCGTGGAACGAGGCCGACAAGGTCTTCACCTTCGATCTGCAGAAGAAGACGGACTAGCGCCCGTCCTCTTCCGAGATCGTCAGGTCACTTCGCGCGCAGCTCGGCGTTCACGCGCTCGATCACGATCGCCGGGTCGCCCGGCTTCATGCAGCTCGGACCGAAGACGACGAGCCCGTCGCGGACGCGTGCGTGGTTGGCGTGCACCGACGGATTGCCGTCCTGCAGGCGCTTGACCAGGTCGCGCGCCGAGAATCCCAGCACATCCGGGTCGATCGCAAGCTCGACTGCGGGCGCACCCTTGTACTTCTTGTCGACGAGGGTGACGGTCGCACCCTTCACGCCCTTGAGGCCTTCGGCGACCTCCTTGCAGAGTTTGAGGTAGCGGGCGTGCCGCTCGTCCGAATTCTCATCGAGGAAGAACTTGAGCGCGGTAAGGAAGCCGACGATCTCCTCCTTGCCGCACTTCGACGCGCGGCCGATGCCGCTCGCGGGGAAGCCGACGAGCTTGTGCTTGTCGAACAGCGAGGCCGGCGGCGTCCACTGCTCGAAATAGGTGTCGTGGTCGAGCTGCTGGAGGGCGGCCGACTGGATCAGGTCGCGCCGGCCGCAGAGGAATCCCGACGCCTGCGGGCCGCCGATCGCCTTGCCGCCGGAGAAGGCGACGAGGTCGGCGCCCTCGGCGATGAACTTCTTCAGGTTCTCGGCCGGCGGCAGCTGGCCGGCGGCGTCCACGATGACCGGCACGCCCCGGCGATGGGCCAGCGCCACGATCTCTTTCAGAGTCGGTTCGCTGTGCGCCTGCGCGACCCAGAGGACGGCGGCGGTCTTGTCGGTGATGGCGGCATCGTATTCCCACACCTGCGCGTCGCGCACGCCGGCGCCGGAGAAGCGGTCGGGGATGCCGACCTCGATCAGCTTGGCGCCGGCCTGGGCGACGGCGTGGTCGTACATGTTGCGATGGCTGCGGGCCATCACGACCTCGTTCGGCATGCCGGTGGTATCGGGCAGGCGGTTCATCTTCGCCGGATCGAGGCCGGCGAGGCACGCGGCCGAGCCCAGCATCAGCGCAGCCGACGCGCCCGCCGTGATGTATCCCGCCTCGGCGCCGGTCGCCTCCGCGATCACCTCGCTGGCGCGGCCCTGGAGCTCGGCGAGGTCGACGCACCATTGCGAGGCCTCGGCCATCGCTTCGGCGACCTCGGGGCGCATGATGCCGCCGGTGAGGCGGGTCGACGGTCCCGAAGCGTTGACAATAGTGCGCAGACCGAGGCGCTGATAGACGTTCTCGTTGGAACGGGACGGGGACTTGCTCATTTGGTGCTCCAGGGATCGGCCTCGAAGGGCCACATCGGCTTTTTGCGCTTGGTGTAGGTGATACGACGCGGATCGCCGGCGAGCGCGCCCGGACCATCCGAGTAGAGGATCTGTTTCGCCACCGGCCCGAAGCCGGAGACGAAGTGGTTGGTCGATTTGACCACGAGGATGTGCGTCTTCAGCGGATCGATGCCGACCACGCGGAACAGGTCAGGGTGATAGGCCTGGACGCGGTTCGAGGACAGCACGACGCCGATCCCGTCGACGTCGATGCCGGCCATGTCGCCCATGTCGAAGAAGGCGTCGCCGAAGGGCTGCTTGAAGCCGCGGACGAGGCCGATGACCTTGACCTTGGCATCGACCGGCTCGCCCGAGGTCAGCCCGACCTTACCGCCGAAGCGGAGATCGAGCGTGCCGCCGAGGCCGGCGGCGAAGCAGAGCTTCACCGCGCCTGGATCCCAGATCGGCGCGTTGGCGATGTTCTTCATGCCTCGCTTGCGCATGAGATGGACGAAGTAGGTCGAGTCCGACGGCGCGCCGCCGCCGGCGTTGTCGGCAGGATCGGCGATGACGACCGGGCTTTCCTTGATCTTGAGCGCCTCGTCGAGGGCCTCGTCGGGCGTGAGGAGCTTGGTGGTGAGCGCGTCGCGCTTCTCCCAGATCTCGCGGCCGAGCTCGGCGGCGACCTTGTCTCCATGCGCCTTGCTGTCGTCGGTGACGACCAGGACCTTGCTGCCGAGGTCCTCGACGTCGCCATAGGCGAAGCCGTGGATGAGGGAGATCGAGAGGATCCTGTCCTTGCCTTCCATCGCCTTGATCTTGTCGACCAGGCCGCGGGCCGGCTGGCGCGTCGGGCGGAACGGCACCAGCATCCGGCAGTCGTAGACGCTGGAGACTGGCTTCACCTCGCCGCGCGCCGTCCTGATCAGGATGTCGAGCAACTCGTCGCCGCGCTCGAGGAAGTCCGTGTGCGGATATTCCTTCATGATCACGATGGCGTCGGTGTTCCGCACCATCTGGTCGGTCAGGTGGCAATGCGGGTCGATTTCGATGCCGACCGCGACCTTGGGCCCGACGATCTTCCGAACCCGTTCGACGATGTCGCCTTCGCAATCGTCGTAGCCGTCGGCCGCCATGGCGCCGTGAAGCGCCAACGCCACGATGTCGACTGGCATCGCCGCCTTGAGCTCGGAGAGCAGCTGGTCGCGCAGCTCTTCGTACACCGACTTGACTGTGCGGCCCGCCGGCATCGCCAGCGCATGCAGGCCTTCGATGACCTCGATGTTCGACGTCCGGGCGACCTTCCGTGCCGCGAAGGTCGGACCCGACATGAAGCTGGGCTCGTCCGGATGCTTCCCCGCCTCGGCGAAGAAGGTCTCCTTGTAGAGCGCCATGTCGGTCGGCATCGGCGAGAAGGTATTGGTCTCCGTCGCCAGGGCCCCGGTGAAGATGCGCACGTGAGGCAGGCTCCTAGCGGGCCGTCCAGGGATCCGCGTCGAGCGGCCAGATCGGCCGCTTCACCCGCGCGTAGGGCACCTTCTTGAAGTCGCGCGGGAGTGCGCCGGGGCCGTCGGAATAGAGCACCTGCTTGGCGATCGGGCCGAAGGCGCCGTGGAAGTGGTTGGTCGACTTGACCACGATCACGCGCTTGGATTTGAGGTCGACGCCGAGATTGGTGAAAAGGTCGGTGCCGAGCGCCTGGGTGCGGATCGAGATCAGCGCCACGGTGATGCCGTCGAACTCGATCGAGGCGGCGTCGCCGAGGTCGACCACGGCGCCGGAGAAGGTCTGCGTCGCCTTCTTCACGCACTTGATGACCTTGACCTTGGCGTCGATCGGCTCGCCCGATGTCGGGCCCATCTTGCCGCCGAAGCGGAGCTGGAACTCGGCGCCGTCGCCGGCCGCGTGACACATCTTGACCGCGATCGGATCCCAGATCGGCCCGAGCGCGACGTTCTTCACGCCGCGCTTGCGCAGCAGCTCGAGGAAGAACGTCGAGTCCGACGGCGCGCCGCCGCCGGCGTTGTCGGCCGGTTCGGCGACGACGGCGGGGCCGCCTTCCACCTTGAGCGCGGCGTCGAGAGCGCCTTCGAGGGAGAGGAAGGCCGGACGCACGGTGTCGCGCATCGCGATCAGCTCTTCGCCCAGCTGCTTCGCGATCTTGTCGCCGAGCGCCTTGTTGTTGTCGGTGACGACCAGCATCTTGGTGCCGAGGTCGGGCACGTCGGCGTAGGGATAGCAGTGGATCATCGAGATCGAGAGGATCCCGTCCTTGCCCTCCATCGCCTTGAAGCGGTCGACGAAGCTCCGCATCGGCTCGCGCGACGTCGGGTAGGAGTTGATCATCCGGCAGTCGAAGACGCTCTGCACAGGCTTGATCTTGCCGACCGCGGTGTCGGCGATGATCTGCACCAGCTCCTCGCCGCGTTCGGCGAAGTCGGTGTGCGGAAACTCCTTGAAGCAGATCATCGCATCGGTCGAGGCGAGCATGGCGTCGGTCATGTGGCAGTGCGGATCGAGCTCGGCGCCGATCGGAACCTTCGGCCCGACGATCTTGCGGATGCGCTGCAGCAGGTCGCCCTCGCAGTCGTCGTAGCCGTCGGCGACCATGGCGCCGTGCAGGCCCATCAGCACGATGTCGACCGGCATGGCCGCCTTGAGCTGGTCCAGGATCTCCTCGCGGAGCCCCTCGTAGGCCTCGCGCGTGACCGTGCCGGCGGGCTCGGCGAAGGTACAGGTGCCTTCGACCACATCCCAGTTCGACGACTTGGCACGCTTGCGGGCGGCTGCCAGCGGCGCGGTGAAGAGCTTGGGATAGTCGGGATGCTTGCCGGCCGGCGCGTAGAAGGACTCCTCGAACTCCGTCCGGCTGGTCAGCATCGGTGAGAAGGTATTGGTCTCGGTCGCCAGCGAGGCGGTGAAGACGCGCATAGCCTGGGATCCTTAAGGCAAATCAGTGCGGGGCCGCACGCTAACATCGCCTGCATATGGCCGCCAAGTCACTGAGGTAGCATGATGATTTCTCATAAGAAAACGCACCTCGCCGTTAACCGGTCATAAACCGCCGGGAACTAAAACTGTGCCCGCGCCTTCCCGGCGCAGCGATCGAATCCGAGGTGTCGTGTCATGAGCGTTGGCGCCGTCATCGCCACCATGTTTCTCGTCGTGTCGGTCATCCTGCTCGGCCTCGAGTGGCTGAGCCGGGCCCCCCGCACGCCCGTCGACGGCGAGCGGCCGCAGCGCCAGAAGGCGCCGGGCCGTCGCCGCTAGGCCCGTCAGGCGCCGACGCGCTTGGCCGAGAACGTGGTCTTCCCGTACTGAGCCAGGTTGACCGGGCCCTGGTGGGCCTCGCCGCCGGTGCCGAGCACCACCTCGCCGGTGATGCTGCCGTCCTTGACGGTGCCCTCGAAGCGATAGCCAAGGCGGCATCCCTCGTAGCGATGCAGCGCCGAGACACTGAGGCGGTCGCCGGCGATCGTGCCGGTAACCTCGCTGTCGAAGAACTTGGTCTTGTGGCGGCCGCCGACCTTGGCGTCGCTCTGGGTGAGTTCCAGCCGATGCGTCGCCGGGCCATCGCCGAAGTCGATCGTCACGTCCCAGCTGCCGCCCACCTTGACGGACGGGGCCGGCGCCGCGACGGCGACGGGCTTAGACGCCAGCGCGCGGGCGAGCGCATCGCCGACCAGGTCGGCCTCGCCCTTCACCATGTTGAACGGATCGACGACCACCGAATGGTCGGTCGCCTCCATGTCGTCGAGCATGATGCGCGGCTCGCCGTCGAGGAGCTTCTGGCGGATGTCGAGGCCGGCATGCGGGACCTTCGTGCGGTCCCAGGAGATGATCAGGCGCGGCACCTTCACGCCGCCGGACGGCGCACGGACCTTGGTCTCGACGCCCGCGACCTTCTCGACCTTCTTCGCGATCGCGTCGAGCATCGCCGCCCATTCCTTGCGCTCGCCCGGATGATCGCGCTCGGTCGTCCAGTATTCGAGGGCGGTGACCACGCCGATGATGTCCTCCTTCGAGACCTTCATCGGGCGGCCGATGCCCTGGTGCGGCGAGGCGTTGGCCCAGGCGGCGCGGATGATCTTCTCCTTGCCGAGAAGAAGGCCGGTCACCTGCGGGGCCTGCAGGAACTTGCCGCCGGAATAGATGACCATGTCGGCGCCTCGGACCAGCCACGGAGACGGCCGCTCGATGTGCTCCGAGGCCGCGTCGACCATCACGGGCACGTTCTTCGCCTTCGCCAGCGCGACCATGTCCTCGAACTGCACGGGACCGTTCGGCTCGACCAGGCCGTAGACGCAGATCATCGCGACGGCCGGGTCTTCCAGCATCTTCACGAGCTCTTCCCGGGAGGCGAACTCGTGGATGGTGGTGCCGACCATGCGGATCGCGTGGTCGTAGGAGAAGCGGTGCCCCTTCGGCATCAGCACCTTGTTGCGCATGCCCTCGGTGTAGGGCAGGCGCGAGATGCGCTCGGGGTCGTTGCCGGCGACCGCGCCCGCGGTGCCGAGGCAGACCGCGGCGGCGCTGCCGGGCGTGACGATGCCGAACTCGCAGCCCATCAGCTCGCCGATGCGCTTCCCGGCTTCTTCCATAAGCTCGTAGATGTTCACGAACTGGCCGCCGGCGCGCTGCATCGCCGCCTTCACCTCGGGCCGCATCAGGCTGCCGCCGTGGATCGTCCGCACCGAGGCGCAGTTGATGAACGGGCGGACGTTGAGGCGGAGATAGGGGTTGTCGTTGGCGCGGGAGGAGGACGCGTCGGTCATCGGTCGTTCAGCCTTTCTTGAATCTCAGCTCGCGTAGTCCGGCTCTTCCTTGTCGAGGATTCGCCGCCAGGCGTCGAGGTGCATGCGGGAATCCCAGCGGTCGCCGATGCGACCGGAATAGCGCTTGCGCATGTGGTCGGGGAAGGTGCGGAGCTTGCGGCCGGTCTGCATCGCGGTGATCTGGTACATCGCGGTGCGCTCGGCGCCGCAGAGCTCGTCGAACGCCTCCTCGATGGTCGGGCCGATCACGGTGACGCCATGGTGCGGCATCAGCAGGATCGTCTTGTCGCCCAGGACCCGCGCGTAGCGGTCGCCCTCTTCGGGCGTGATGGCGTCGTTGGTCTCTTCGTCGTAGGCGATGCGGTCGTTGAGGACGAGGTTGTTGAAGTGCGAGAGCTCCAGCCTGCCGTCCTCGATCATCGACAGCGCCGTCAGGTACTGCGGGTGCACGTGCAGCAGCGCCACCGCTTTCGGGTTGGCGAGGTGGATGCGGGCGTGGATGCAGAAGGCGACCTTGCGGAGCTCGCCGGTGCCGCGGACGACGTTGCCGTCGAGATCGCAGACGATCAGGTTGGAGGCGGTGATCTCCTGGAACAGGAGGCCGCGCGGATTGATCAGGAACAGCGGCTTGTCGGGGCTGCCCGGCAGCATGACCGAGTGGTGGTTGCCGATCTGCTCGTTCCAGTCGAGCCTGGCGTGCACGCGGAAGACGGCGGCGAGGTCGGTGCGGAGCTTCCATTCCGCCTCTTCCTGGGCCGAGGTTGAGCGGGCGCGAATGGGGACTGCGGTCATGGAGAGCGCTCCGGGCGGGAAGGTCCGGAGCTTGCCATGCCGAAGTCCATATTTCCAACAGGAAAGCTGTTTTCAGGGAGCGGGCCGCGACCCTCTGGCGCAGTCCGCGGGCACGCTATGATGGGTCCATGAAGGACATCCTAGCCCTGATCTCACCGGGCAAGCCGTTCCTGCCCGACTCGCTCAACGCCATGCAGATCGGCCACGCGACCGCGATGCGCCACCTGTGGCTGACCGCCGTGGTGTCGCTGTTCGCCAAGCGCGGCACCGGCATCCGCATCCTCGAGGTGGGTTCGTGGATGGGGAACTCGGTGCTGACCTGGGGGGCGGCAATCGACCGTTTCATCCAGGGAGAGAGCGAGATCCTCTGCGTGGATACCTGGGCGCCGTATCTCGCCGCCGACGACGTCAACTTCGACGGCGCCTACAAGGTCATGGACAAGGCGGCTTCCAGCGAGCTCGCCTACTCGGTCTTCCGCCACAACGCGTCCTGCGTCTCGAAGAAGACCCGGGTCGACCATCTGCGTGGCGCTTCGAAGCACGTGCTGCCGATGCTGCGGGACCGTGCCTTCGACATCGTCTACATCGACGGCTCCCATTACTACGCCGACGTCGTCGCCGACCTGACCGAAGGAAGGCGCCTGGTCGCTGATGGCGGGCTCCTCTGCGGCGACGATCTCGAGCTGCAGATGGCGGAGGTCGACGAAGGCCATCTTCGCGCCAACCTCGATCGCGATTCGGTCGTCGATCCGCAGGCCCGCGCGCCCTATCACCCAGGCGTGACGCTGGCGGTCGCCGAGGTCATGGGCCCGGTCTCGTCATACACCGGCTTCTGGGCGATGCGGCGCGAGGGCGAGGCCTTCGTTCCCGTGGATCTCGCCGGCGCCTCGCCGTTCCTGCCAGGCCATTTCGGCGAGGAATACAAGAAGACCGTGCTCGAATGGGCGAAGACCAGCGGCTTCTTCCAGAAGCAGGGTTGAGGCGCACATGAACCGACCGTTCGTCTTCGACGAGCCGCCGCCGCGGGCGCGCGGGACCGAGGCGAAGCTCCAGGCGCTCTATCGCGCCGACGAGACCCAGGTGGTCGAGACTCTGCTGAACGAAGCGGCGCTCAGCCCGGAGCAGATGCGCCAGGTGACGCAGACGGCGCGGTCGCTGGTCCAGGAGGTGCGCAAGCGCCGCACGTCCGGCGGACTCGATGCCTTCCTTCACGAATACGCGCTCTCCAGCCGCGAGGGCGTGGTGCTGATGTGCCTCGCCGAGGCGCTGCTGCGCATCCCCGACGCCGAGACCGCCGACCGGCTCATCCGCGACAAGATCGGCGGTGCGGACTGGGAGAGCCATCTCGGCGAATCCGACTCCCTGTTCGTCAATGCCTCGACCTGGGCGCTGATGCTGACCGGCCGCGTCATGGGCCTCGGCCACGACGACGAGGACCGCGACTGGACCAACGTGCTCCGTCGTATCGTTCGCCGCTCTGGCGAGCCGGTGATCCGCCAGGCGGTGACCCAGGCGATGCGGATCCTCGGCAAGCAGTTCGTGATGGGCCGCAACATCGGCGAGGCCCTGGAACGCGCCGAGCCGATGGAAGCGAAAGGCTACCGCTACTCCTACGACATGCTGGGCGAGGCGGCGCGCACCCAGGCCGATGCCGACCGCTACCTCGCCTCGTACCAGGCCGCCATCGCGTCGATCGGCAAGGCGGCAATGGGCAGGGGGTCGATCCAGAGCCCCGGCATCTCGGTCAAGCTCTCGGCGATCCACCCGCGCTACGAGCACGGCAAGCGCAAGCGCGTGATGGCCGAGCTGGTGCCGCGCCTGGTCTCGCTCGCGGAGGCGGCGGCGCGGCACGGCATCGGCTTCACCGTAGATGCCGAGGAAGCCGATCGGCTCGAGCTCTCGCTCGACATCATCGCGGCGGTTTCAGCAGCGCCCTCGCTCAAGGGCTGGGACGGCTTCGGCCTCGCGGTGCAGGCCTATCAGAAGCGCGCCGCGGCCGTCGTCGACAAGCTCCAGGAGATCGCGCGCGACTCCCGCCGCAGGCTGATGGTGCGGCTGGTGAAGGGCGCCTACTGGGATTCGGAAGTGAAGCGCGCGCAGGAACGCGGGCTTGGTTACCCGGTCTTCACCCGCAAGGTCTCGACCGACGTCTCTTACCTCGCCGTCGCCAAGCGCCTGCTCGCGGCACCCGACGCGTTCTATCCGCAGTTCGCAACCCATAACGCGCACACGCTGGCGGCGATCCGCGTGCTCGCCGGCAACCAGCCCTTCGAGTTCCAGCGGCTGCACGGCATGGGCGAGGCGCTCTATGAGCAGGTGATCGCCGAGGTGCCGTGCCGCGTCTACGCGCCTGTCGGCACGCATGAGGACCTGCTCGCCTACCTGGTGCGCCGCCTGCTCGAGAACGGCGCCAACACCTCGTTCGTGAACCGCATCGTGGATGAGTCCCTGCCGATCGAGGAGATCGTCGCCGATCCGGTGACGCGCCTGCGCAGCCTCGCGGCCAAGCCGCATCCGCGCATCCCCCATCCGCTCGACCTCTATCGGCCGGAGCGCGCCAACTCGCGCGGCATCGATCTCTCCGACGACCCGGCCTTGCTCGAGCTCGCCGAGGCGATGGGGAGGGCTGCCGTGGCGCCGTGGCGCGCGGAGCCGCTGGTCGGCGGCCGGCCCGTCGGGGGCAGCGAGCGCTCCGGCTTCGATCCGTCCGATACCAGCCGCAAGGTCAGCAGCATCGTCGAGGCCGACGACGCTGCGATCGAGCGGGCACTCGCCGCCGCGTCGGCCGCGGCCGGCGAGTGGGACGCGACACCGGCCGAGCATCGGGCGCTCGCGCTCGAACGACTTGCTTCGCTCTACGAGACGCATATGCCGGCGCTGATGGCGCTCTGCGTGCGAGAGGCCGGAAAGACGCTGCCCGACGCGGTCGCCGAGGTGCGGGAAGCGGTCGACTTCTGTCGCTATTACGCGGCGCGTGCGCGTGCCGACTTCGCCAAGCCGATCGATCTTCCCGGACCGACCGGCGAGAGAAATCGCCTGGAACTCCATGGCCGCGGCGTCTTCGCCTGCATCAGCCCGTGGAACTTCCCGCTCGCGATCTTCACCGGCCAGATCGCCGCGGCGCTGGCGTCGGGCAACGCGGTGATCGCGAAGCCGGCCGAGCAGACGCCGGCGATCGCGACGTACGCGGTGCGCCTGATGCATGAGGCCGGCATCCCCGGTGACGTGATCCACCTGCTGCCGGGCGACGGCGGGGTGGGCGCGAAGCTGGTCCAGGACACGCGGATCTCCGGCGTCGCCTTCACCGGCGGCACCGACACCGCGCGCAAGATCGCCAAGGTGCTGGCCGACCGCGACGGCCCGATCGTGCCGTTCATCGCCGAGACCGGCGGCCAGAACGCGATGCTCGTCGACTCGTCCGCGCTGCCCGAGCAGGTGGTGCAGGACGCGCTCACGTCGGCCTTCCAGAGCGCCGGCCAGCGTTGCTCGGCGCTTCGCGTCCTCTTCCTGCAGGACGAGGTCGCGGACCGGACGCTCGACATGCTTGCCGGCGCGATGAAAGAGCTGACGGTCGGCGATCCAGCCCTGCTTTCGACCGACATCGGCCCGGTGATCGACAAGGACGCGCTCGGGATGCTCGACCGGCACGCGACCAGGATGGCGCGGGAGGGGACGGTGATCGCCCGCGCTCCGGTCGGCATCGGGGGAAGCAAGGGCACCTTCTTCGCGCCCATGGCGGTCGAGATCGATTCGATCAAGCGCCTGCCGGGCGAGGTGTTCGGCCCGATCCTGCACGTGGTCCGCTACCGGGCCCGGGATCTCGAGCGGATTCTGGCCGAGATCCGCGGCACCGGCTTCGGCCTCACCCTCGGCGTCCACAGCCGGATCGATGGCACGGTCGAGCGGGTGATCCGCGGCATCGGCGTCGGCAACACCTATGTGAACCGGAACATGATCGGTGCCGTGGTGGGCGTCCAACCCTTTGGTGGAGAAGGATTTTCCGGCACGGGTCCGAAGGCGGGCGGCCCCTTCTACTTGCATCGTTTCGCGACTGAACGCACAATATCAGTCGACACGACAGCAGCGGGCGGGAACGCCTCGCTGCTGTCTTTGTCTGAGTAACACTCATCTCCAGAGGAGACGTGCGATGGCTCGGCCGGCGGTGTTCATTGACGGGGAGGCAGGAACGACCGGATTGCAGATCCAGGCGCGCCTGCGAGGCCGTCCGGACATCGAGCTGGTCAGCATCGATCACGACAAGCGGAAGGACCCGGCCGAGCGGAAGCGGATGCTGAACGCGGCCGACCTGGCGATCCTCTGCCTTCCCGACGATGCGGCCCGCGAGGCCGTGTCGCTGATCGACAACCCGAACACCCGGGTGATCGATGCCTCGACCGCACACCGCGTGAACCCCGACTGGGCCTATGGCTTCCCGGAAATGATCGCGGGCCAGGCCGAGAAGGTCGCGGGCTCGAAGCGCGTCTCCAACCCGGGCTGCTATCCGACCGGTGCCGTGGCGCTGATCCGGCCGCTGGTCGATGCCGGCGTCATGTCGGCCGACCATCCGGTGACGGTGAACGCGATCTCGGGATACTCGGGCGCGGGCAAGTCGCTGATCGACGTCTACGAAGGCCGCTCGACCGCGAAGCCGAAGGACGTCTATCTCGCCTACGGCCTGGAGCTCAAGCACAAGCACCTGCCGGAGATGAAGGTCTACGGCAAGCTCTCGGGCGTGCCGGTGTTCCAGCCCTCTTACGCGGCGTTCGCGCAGGGCATGCTGGTCAACGTGCCGCTGCACCTCCGCACGCTGGCGAAGAAGGCCAGTGCCAAGGACCTGCACGCGCTCCTCGCCGAGCGCTATGCCGGCCAGCGTTTCGTCAAGGTGATGCCGCTTGGAAGCTCGACCGCGGGCGTGGCCCCGGACGCGCTGAACGGCACCAACATGATGGAGCTGTTCGTGTTCGAGAACGAGGCGAACGGCCAGGCGCTGCTCACCGCGCGTCTCGACAATCTCGGCAAGGGCGCTTCCGGCGCCTGCGTCCAGAACATGGACCTGATGCTCGGGCTCAAGCAGACCGACGCGGCGTTGCCGATCGCCGCGGAGTAATAGATCCCGTCAATCGGGTGACGAAGATGCCGCCGCGATCCCTCGCGGCGGCATCCCTATTTTAGGGGCGGCCTCGGCGAGGCTGCGAAGGAAGGCGTGGCGTGACAGCTGAAGCTCAAGCTCAACGAAACATCCGGTTGCTCACCGTCGCCCAGGCGCTGGGCGGCGCAGGCCCGCCGATCATCATCTCGCTGGGCGGACTCGTCGGCCAGACGCTGGCGCCGAACCCCGCGCTCGTGACCCTGCCGGTGAGCCTCTACAACCTCGGCCTCGCGCTCAGCACGCTGCCCGCCGCCTTCCTGATGCGCAGGCTCGGACGCCGCAACGCCTATCTCATCGGCGCCGCGTCCGCCGCGGTCGCCGGCCTGCTCGCCGCCGGCGGCATCTTCGCGGCGGCGTTCCTGCTCTTCTGCCTCGGCACCTTCGCCGCCGGATTCCAGGGGGCCAACGTCCAGAGCTATCGCTTCGCCGCCGCCGACGGCGTCTCCGGCCCGCTCAAGGCGAAGGCGATCTCCTCGGTGCTGGTGGGCGGATTGTTCGCCGCCGTGATCGGTCCGCAGCTCGTGATCTGGACGCGCGATGCGATCCCGTCGGCTCCTTTCGCCGGCAGCTTCCTGAGCCAGGCGGCGCTCGCGGTGCTCGTCCTGCCGGTGCTGCTCATGCTGCGCACGTCGAGCGTCGCGGGGGCGGCGGCCCAGAGCGGCGGGCGTCCGCTCAAGGCGATCCTGCTCTCGCCCCGATACATGCTGGCGGTCGCCACCGGCGTGGTCTCCTACGGCCTGATGACCTTCGTCATGACCGCCTCGCCCGTGGCCATGGTGGGACACGGCCACTCGATCGACCACGCGGCGCTCGGCATACAGTGGCATGTGCTCGCGATGTTCGTGCCCAGCTTCTTCACCGGCCGGCTGATCGGACGCTTCGGCAAGGAACGCATTGCCGCCGTCGGCCTGATGCTGACCGCATCGTCCGGCGCGGTGGCGCTCGGTGGTCTCGACATCGGTCACTTCTGGGTGGCGCTGATCCTGCTAGGCGTCGGCTGGAACTTCGGCTTCATCGGCGCGACCGCGATGGTCACCGAGGCTCACACGCCCGAAGAACGCGGCAAGGCCCAGGGCGCCAACGACTTCATCATCTTCGGTGTGGTCGCCTGTGCCTCGTTCTTCTCGGGCAACCTGCTGCACGCGTCCGGCTGGGAGACGATCAACTGGCTGATCTTCCCGGCGGTCGCCCTCGTGCTCGTGCCGCTGCTGTGGCGCGCGGCGACGATGAAGCGCGTATGAAGCTGATCGCGCGCAACCCGACCGAAGGTGTCTACCCGGCAACCCCGGACTACCTGCATGCGCTCGAGGTGCAGGAGCCCAAGCGCTTCCTCTTCGTCAGCGGCACGATGGGGCTCGACGTCAAAGGCGTGCCGGGTAAGTCGCTCGACCAGCAACTCGACCTGATCTGGTCGAACCTGAAGGCGATCCTCAAAAGCGCCGGGATGAGCGTCGACAACGTGGTCCGCGTCACCAGCTATCTGCGCGACGCCTCATACGCCGAGAAGAACCAGAACGCCCGCGTCGCCGCGCTGAACGGCCGCGTCGTGCCGACCACGACGATCGTCGTGCAGACGCTGGTGTCCGACTGGCTGGTCGAGACGGAGATCGTCGCGGCGGAGTAGCTACATAGTTCTCGCCAGCACTGCTGATCTACGCATGCACGCTGCCAACTTCACTGAGCTTGCCAGAAATTTTAATGTCTTTTAGGTTGTAAATCGAGTGAGGCTCCGCAGGTGGATTGCGGCAGCCGAAATTGAGATCCCGAGCATTCTGCCGAACAGGAGGAGGCATGCCTCCAGCAAAGCAGTTCTCCAAATCCAAACTCTCGATGTACCTGCGTACAAAGTGCGATCGAGAGCTATATCTTTCGCTTCACACGCCAACTGTGTTGGCAAATCACGGTATGCCGGTTCCGCTTACTGCCCGCCCAGGGATTGGGGTGCTCAAGACAGCGGGGGTGGATTTCGAGGCAGCAAAAAATGCTGAGCTACGCTTAGCATTTCCCGGGAACACAATTGAAAACGGCCAAGGCGGGGCAACGACTGATGACCTCGCCCACCTCCTTACGCTTGTTCCAAATAGCCCCTCGATCATTTTGCAGGCACGCGTACAGCCTGAGCAATTCCGAGGGCAGCTTCTTACAAACCTAGGAGTTCCCGCTGCGAAGCAGGCGTTGATCCCGCCACTCGGAGCGATGATCCCCGACATAATTTCGGTTCGGTTGCCGCAAGCAGAAGACGAGGAGGTGCGCCCGGACGGCACGAGGGCGCCTATTGATCCGGGAACCGAGGCCCGTCGGGTTCTCACAGTTATTGACGTTAAACACGCTTCCGAACCTAACGCGAGTTATTCTGCGGAAGTGGCGTTGTATGCGTATGTCCTCGCAAACTTCGTGGTCCATGCGGGACTTTCCGGCCGATTCTTCGTCTCAGCTAAGCCTCAGCTCTGGACGCGTTCTTCGATCGGCAACTCAGCACTCGCAGCTGCTCTGGCGGCAAATCCGCGACCTACGCCGGACGAAATGATGGGGGCGTTGGTGAGTGACTGTGACGACATTCCATTCAAATTTTATATCCAAACCGTCCGTCGATTTTTTCAGGAGGACATACTTCGCGTTACTGAGATTGGTGATCAGGATTGGCGACAGCTCGATTGGCACGTCGATGGCCGCTGCAGCTCATGTGACTGGCTCGGTTATCGTCGTTGGTTGAATCAGGCGGACCAAGCCAAAATTGCGGCACAGCCAGATCACTACTGTGTGCCGAATGCAGCTCTTCAGGATCATTTAAGCCGGGTTGTTGGTGTCACGCGGGGCGCTAGGCGAACGCTGGGCCAGAGTGCCATCACTACCGTTGCACAAGTCGCCGCGATGACGGGCCAGGAGCATCCTTATCGTCAGCACTCTGCATTAAGGAAGGAGCGTCTCAGAATCCCGGCGAGGGCTGCGGCACTTGGAAGTAACAACGTGCAACTGGATCAGGCATCAGTCGTCGCCAGTCTTGCCCAGTACACTCATTTACAGATTTCGGTTGCAGTAAACTTCGACGCTAGCGCGGGGATGTTAACGGGCTTAGCCGCCAAAGCGCGTATCGCGTTTCCGTATCGCGCCAATAATAGAATTCAGCCGCAGCAGCTCGGCACGCAGGCTTATGTCGTTGACGGAAAAACGCCTCGCCAAGAGTGGGTCGCGTTGGAGTCCTTCCTAATTCAATTTGAGAATTTTGCTCAGCAGGCAACGCAAAGATTCATCGCGAACGGCTTTGTTACAGCTGCAGGCGTGGCGCAAAGGATGACCGCGCAAGTGGTCTTCTGGGAAAAGCGACAATTCGAGGAGTTATGTGGAGCGCTTGGACGTCATCTGCCGAGAGTTCTGGCGCTCGCGAATAGGCGAACTCGAGCGCTCGCGTGGCTCTTCCCGCCCGACGAATTGATTGAGCGTGATGATGGGGCGGTAAGCCCGAGTATCGGATTCATCGATGAAACAGTGAGGCGCATAGTCAGTCTCCCGGTTGCTCACGTTCTCACTCTCTTCGATGCAGTGGAACATTATCACTATGGCCAGCAGCCTCCTCGGTTGCCTGACTCGTATCACCGTGAGTATCTGACAAATGGTATTCCACGAGAGCGAATCTACGAAATTTGGAGTGGGGCTGATCCAGTAATACGGGGGCAAACTCCGCATCCGCGTGCCAATTTGCTGGCTAACTTTCTTAGGGCACTTGAGGCCCAAGTCTCAGCGCTAGATAACATAACCATCCGACTGAAAATTGACCTTGGGCAGCGTCTTCGCGGCCGGGGGGCGACGCTAAATCTTTCGGTGCCGCGGGGAGCTAACGGGATTTCATTCGACGGAAGATTATGGCTTTGGTGGGATCAATTGGAGTTTGCGACAAGGGGACAAGAAGACCTTATTCGAGTAGCTGAATCTGGAGCTGTTTTGGAGGCGGCGTATCTCGCAATACGGCTGATGAATCGTGTCCAAGTTCTAGGCAATGGCGATTGGGTTTTCGCAGTTCATCCCGAGTCCGCCGAGGTGAAGCTGGAGGATGGTGATGGTTGGCTGGCCGTTGGTGCGGACAACGAGCCAGGCTTGCCTCTTACAGCGCTCAATCGACATAAGCTTCCAGCCGCCGCTCCATATCCAGGCGACCCGCAAACTGAGCAGCAGCCTCTCTACTCCGTTCTTCGCGCGACACTAGTTGCCTTTGATCGAAGCAACCTGCTCGCGACGGTTAGGTTTGAGTCGCGAGACCCAGCATTCCTCCCATATTTAACTGGTAATACGAGCATAGATCTAACGACCTCGATCTTCTTGACCGAGGGAAAGTCTAGCTATGATCCTTCTCGACTAACCCACCAAATTCTTCGTGAGATCGGGAATCCAGCTATCGCCGTCGCGGACCCAAATGCGGCTGCCGCAATGGGAGCCAATGCTGGACAGCCCGGTAATGACCCGATTACCCCGCCAGCTAGAGCGCTATGGGACGCAGCGTCGCTACAACAGGAGGCGGTGCGTACTCAGGCGGAGGCTCAAGCCTTTGTACAGGCGGTTACGCAACGCCACCTTTTAAATGCGTCCCAGCTTCATGCTGTGGATCAGGCTGCGTCCCGGCGTTTGGCTGTTATTTGGGGGCCGCCAGGAACTGGGAAAACGAAGACGCTTGTCTCGCTCGCTCATGGTTTGGTTTTAGAAGCTCAGCGAGGCGGGCGAGGTTGTAATATTTTGATCAGCGGTCCCACGTATAAGGCGGTTGAGGAGCTAATCAGGCGCCTTGTTGACGCTCTTGTCGGCGATGGTCAGTCCCAAGCGGACGTGTATGTGGGTTACTCAGCATCTCGCGCGTCGGTTCAATTTCCTAATGCGGCGCCGAGGGTCATTGTCGAGGGCTTCAATATTGATGATGCCGATCCTCGATGGGGCGATTGCATAGCCAGTTTAAATGACAACGCGCGCGTCACCATATTCGCAACCACAGTTCATCAAGCACACAAGCCTCAGAAGAGAATTGCGGACCGGTTCGTCGCGCCGATTTTTGATGCTGTGATTCTCGATGAGAGTTCGCAAATTCCCGTGTCGCGCTCCCTTTCTGCGCTAGCTGCGCGCAAAAGCACTGGGCAATTAATAGTGGCGGGCGATCACCTTCAAATGCCTCCAATTTTTGCGCTGGAGCCCCCTGTTGGCGCCGAATATCTCATAGGAAGCATTCAAACCTATTTGCTGAAGCGAAATTTCGGCGCGGCGATTAGCCCCCTGCCCCTTCTGACAAACTATCGTTCGGGCCAGCACTTGGTCGAATTTGCCCGAACTATCGGCTATCCGCAGAACCTCAATGCTGCACATCCTGGGACGGCGGTTCATCTGCGCAGTCCTATTCAGGTTGCCTTGAACACATTGCCGGCGTCTTTGCCGAGCTCGCCGGCATGGTCAGTGGCACTCCAACCGAATAAATCCGCGCTCGTTATCGTTCATGACGATGACCTATCATCTCAAAGTAATGAGTTTGAAGCGAAGATGGTCGCGGCACTGGCCCACTGCTTGCGCGCGAGCGTTAGTGCCGATCTCGATGGCCGTGGGCCGGTTGTGCATCAAGCGCCGATATCCACGCAGTTCTGGGAGAGGTGCGTGGGCATCGTTACGCCTCATAGGGCGCAGCGAGCGGCAGTCATTAGGGAGCTTCGCCAGCTGTTTCCCAATGACCCTTCGTCAGAGATCGTGGATGCAGTGGACACCGTTGAGAAGTTTCAGGGCGGTGAACGTCATGTCGTGATTGTCTCGTTCGGTGTCGGAGACCCGGATGTGGTCGCCGGAGAAGAGGCGTTCCTGATGCAGTTGGAACGGACCAATGTTGCAATCTCACGTGCGATGGCGAAATGCATAGTGATTATGCCGAGGACTCTGGCCGGGCACGTTCCTGAAGATCGTG
Source organism: Alphaproteobacteria bacterium (assembly GCA_044223515.1). Lineage (GTDB taxonomy): Bacteria > Pseudomonadota > Alphaproteobacteria > SHVZ01 > SHVZ01 > SHVZ01. The sequence goes on along the minus strand of JBGALV010000034.1, from coordinate 2,421 downwards.
CGGCGTTAGAAACGGCTCATGCGCTAAAGGGGTACGTAGAGGAGTTCTGCAATACGACGATGGACACATCATTCACGCTTCAAGGGATAGCGCGAACCGGCCAAATCCGATGGCATCAGTAGCGGGTCGATGCCTAGCGCGCGCGCCTGCACCAGACATCGATTTCATCTATAGGGGCCGACAGCGTTCCCTGAAACGATCTGGCTTGCCGTTTGCCGGCATTCGCATGGCCCGCAGGTTGGATGCGGGTTACTAGCCACCCGCTATCGTCCAGCGACTCGCGAACGAGATCCTCAGGATCGACAAAGCGATCGTTAATGGCGCCAAAGCGAATAACCATTCTAGCATCGTCGTCGGAGCGGACGGCCAGCGCACTCCAAACGCGCCACAAATCATTTGCAAATTCATCAGGGCTTCGATGGCTGACTTGCCCAGCAGCGGTGTAATCCACGTCCGGCGCCCCCCCGAGAAACCACTCACGCAGCCATTGGTCAGGCCTGTACGTCCGCAAACCGTAATATGGGGGAGAGGTGATGATCCATTTGATTGCGCCCATCCCGTGAAGGATATTTGACCAATCGGCGGATCGACTGTCGGCACGCTGAGCGCGGTGCTTCACGGCGGGCAGCTTATGCGCGAACGCGCGTCGTGCTCGCACTCTGATGATGTCCAAAACATCGATCTTTGGCGGCCGCAAGTTCCGCTTGCGCCAAAATGAAAGAGCATAGCTTGGCTTAGGCGCGAAGGTGCGGGGTGCTTGATTAGAAAAGTACGAGCTTGAACCGTCGACTCGTGTGGGCCCGTGAAGTGCGCCAAGCATTATGGCCCGCAAAGCCTTCGATTCATCTCGTCTTGAGGCAGTGAGGCCATGTCTGATTGTGCAGACTTGGCGTAGGACGTCGGGGTCAAAGGCTCTTTCCCAAAACTCGCCGCTAGGAAGCTTGGTTTTCGATCCATTGCTTAGAAGATTTCTCGCATGTTGGACGATGTCCTCAGGCGAAATTGTTTTTGGCAGTAGCTTGGCGCTAGCTACCGCTACCCCAACAGGCGAGCTGTCTATGGCGACGGTCGGGCATCCTTTTAGTCGTGCCGCCAGATTTGTCGTGCCTCGGCCGCAAAATGGATCGACTACGAGCCCTCGCCCGCCGCCGCGTAAGACGTTCAACGGGAAGCTCAAAGGAAACATTGTAAAATATGGGCAGATTGCGTTGAGGGCGTCGTCGTTGGTCATCTGGGGCGACTCCCAACTCGCCCTGCTAAAGACCACCTCAAGGAACTTAGCTTTCGAACTGCGCAGTCAGATAGCCTTCTGGTGCCGAGCTTCGCGATGAGGGTACGTGTCAACACGACAGCTCTCTGTCGATTGGACAGTTACTGTTCGTCACCCTAAGCCGCCTTGCTACGCACGTTCCGGATCAGCGACAGCACTTCTGAGGCGGCGTCCGGGATGTTGGTGCCGGGGCCGAAGACCGCCGAGACGCCGTTGGCCTTGAGGAAGGCGTAGTCCTGCGGCGGGATCACCCCGCCGCAGATGATCAGGATGTCGCGGGCGCCCTCGGCATCGAGCGCCTTCCTGAGCGCCGGCACCAGCGTCTTGTGGCCCGCCGCCTGGCTCGAGATGCCGACGACATGCACGTCGTTCTCGATCGCCTGGCGCGCGGCCTCTTCCGGTGTCGAGAACAGCGGGCCGATGTCGACGTCGAAGCCCAAGTCGGCGAAGGCGGTCGCGATCACCTTGGCGCCGCGGTCGTGGCCGTCCTGGCCGAGCTTGGCGACCAGGATGCGCGGGCGGCGGCCTTCCTCCTTGGCGAAGTCTTCGGTCGCCGCGCGGATGCCGCGGAACTTGCCGTCGTCGCGGTAGGCGCCGCCATAGATGCCGGTGACGCTGCGGATCGTCGCGCTGTAGCGGCCGAAGGTGCGCTCGAGCGCATCCGAGATCTCGCCGACGGTGGCGCGCGCCCGCGTCGCCTCGATCGCGAGCGCCAGCAGGTTGCCTTCGCCGCTCTCGGCGGCCCTGGAGATCGCCGCCAGCGCCGCCTCGACCTTCGCCTTGTCGCGCGCGGTCTTCACCTTCTTGAGCCGGGCGAGCTGGCTCTCGCGCACGCGGCTGTTGTCGATGTCGAGGATCTCGACCTTGGTCTCCTCGTCGGGCCGGTACTTGTTGACGCCGACGATGACGTCCTCGCCCTTGTCGACGCGGGCCTGGCGGCGTGCGGCCGATTCCTCGATGCGGAGCTTCGGCAGCCCGGCCTCGATCGCCTTGGTCATGCCGCCCATCGCCTCGACCTCGTCGATCAGGGCCCAGGCCGCGTCGCAGAGCTCGGCGGTCAGCGCCTCGACGTAATAGGATCCCGCCAGCGGGTCGACGACCCGGGTCACCCCGGTTTCCTCCTGCAGGATCAGCTGGGTGTTGCGGGCGAT
>JBGALV010000033.1:0-45802 GCA_044223515.1 Alphaproteobacteria bacterium | reverse complement strand
GTAGGAGTGCAGGATGTTCCAGCCGCCCTGGTCCGGCGGGTTCTTGTTGTTCCAGCGCGTGATCGTGGTCGCGAAGTCGGCGCGCTGAACGTCGACGTTCATGCCGATCTTGCGCAAATTATCGGCGGTCACCTCGCTGAAGGCGCTGACGATCGGCGCATCCGACGGCGCGATGATGACGACCTTCTCGCCCTTGTAGCCGGACTCGGCGAGCAGCTGCTTCGCCTTCTCCAGGTTCTGCTTGCGAAGCTCCGCCGGCGCCACCTCCGCGCCGAACGGCGAGCCGCAGACGAAGAACGAGAAGCACTCGCGCCACCACTTCTTGTCACCCACGCCGGCATTCATGTAGTCGGCCTGGCTGACCGAGAGCGCCAGCGCCTGCCGCGCCTTCAGATTGTTGAAGGGCGGGTGGATGTGGTTCGGACGGATCAGCGCGAACCACGACAGCGGCTGGACCTTGGAGACGACGAGGTTCGGGTTCTTGTCGACGAGCGGGATCAAGTCGATTGGCGGCGTGTCCCAATAGTCGACGTCGCCCCGGTTCATCGCCGCCGCAGCCGTCGCCGGGTCGGGGATGACGACGAACTCGACGCGGTCGACCTTGACCACGCGGCCGCCGGCAAGGCCGCTCGCAGGCTCGTTGCGCGGCACATAGTCGGGGTTCTTGTCGTAGACGAACTTGTTGCCGGGGCTCCAGGCCTCCCGGTTGAAGCGGAAGGGACCGGATCCGACCGTCTCGGTCACCGGCGTATGCGGATCGGTCATCGCGTCCTTCTCGCGCATGATCGCCGGGATGATGCCGGCGCTCTGGGCGAGCGAGTACTCGACGAAGCCGTAGGGCTCCTTCATCGTGAAGGTGAAAGTCAGGTCGTCGACGCGATCGATCGAGGCGATGTTGGTGTTGAGCCGCTGGCCGATGCTGTCGCGGACCATCCAGCGCTTGAAGGACGGGATCACGTCCCTGGTCGTCAGCGCCTGGCCGTCGTTGAACTTCATGCCCGGGCGCAGCTTGAACGTCCATTTGAGGCCGTCGGGCGAGACCGAGTAGCTGTCGAGCGCCATCGGCTTCGGCACCAGCTTCTCGTCCCACGCCATCAGCGTGTCGTAGATCATCAGCGCGTGCATGCGCGTGATCAGCGAGCTCGTCTGGATCGGGTCCATGACCCGGAGATCCGAGCTCGGGACCACGCGCAGCACCTTCTGCTGCGCCGAGGCCGGCGTTGCGGCGAAGAGCGCGGTCAGGGCCGTCGCGGCCAGCGCGCCTCTCGCCAGGGTCTTCCATGCGTGCTTCATCGGGTCAGGGTCTCCTCCGTTGATGTCGCCGGGCTCGCGCCAGGCATGACAAGGCTTTTCCCCGGCCGGGCGGCCGGGGTTGCGCAGATCCATTTGGTCTTTGGTTGGCGGCCGGCTCAGGCCGCGGGACGAACGAACGCCTTATGCGGCCTGGCCGCGCGAAAGGGTGTCGAGGAGTTTCTGCGCGCGCTCGCGCTTCGCGGCATTGGCGTCGCGCTGGACGATGCGCAGCAGCGTATCGCGCGCCAGCATGTCGCCCGCTTCCGCCCGCTCGAAGGCGATCACGTCGCGCTTCTCATAGTAGCTGGTGTCGAAGGGCACGACCTTGGCGCCCTGCCGCTTCCAGTAGTACTGGAGCTCGTCCGACTTCCAGCCCTCGTAGACCTCGTCCCAGCTCTTGTAGATGCCGGCATAGGGCTCGACCGAGAGCGTGGCGACCGGATCGGAGAGCCGCTGATAGCGCGCGTCGAAGGACTGGCGGAGTTCGCCGCTCTTGTTCGGCAGCGCCTTGTGCACGGTGGTGTCGGAGAAGATCACGACATCGCCGGCCGCGAAGTCGCCGCCAACCCATTTGCCTTCGAACTTCTCGGACACCTCGATGCCGCCGGCGCCCGGCGCCAGCTCGAAGTCGAGCACACCGCGCTTATGCGAGCCTTCGGCCATGATCAGGCCGCCCTTCGAGGTCGGGCAATCACCGATCGAAAACCAGCAGGCATAGCTGGTCCCGCCGCCGATGTGGATGCGGTCCTGGTGCGAGCCGGTGGTGAAGTCGAAGCTCTTCGTCTGCGGGAAGATGTTCCGCATCACGAACATCGGGTGCACGAGCACTTCCTCGCCGAAGAGGCGCTCGAAGACGCCGACCACGTCCGGATGATGCTTCATCCGATGCAGCGCTTCCTGCTTCCACATGCCGCGGAAGTGTTCGAGGTAGCGCGGCTCCGGATCCTTGCAGGCCTTCGAGAGGTCGGCGATGCCGCTCTCGACCGGTGTGTCCTTCTGAAGCCAGCCGGCCTTGCCGGCCATGCCGATCATGTGGCGGCGAAGCGCCATGATCTCGTCGCGTGGCAGGACGCCGCGAAGGAAGATGTAGCCGTCCCGGTCGAGATTCGCCGCCAGTGCGGCACAGTCCTGGATGACAGGCGTGGAATCGTGGAAGGGCTTGATCATAGGAAAACGCTAAAAATCATAAGCTAGCTTGTCAATTCGAAGCCGTCTTACGTGGGCGTACTCCACGAATTTATGGAAGGCTCACTTGGGCCGCGGCTCCCGCAGTGCAGCATCCGGCGGTTCCAGGTTACCCTTCCTGAGCCTCCTCACCGCCTCCACGAGAGCGCGGGCCGCGTTCCGCACCTCTTCCTGGAAACTCGAGTCGCGGTCGAGGTCGTCATGACTCGTCGCATACGACCCCATGTAGCCCACGTAGGCGCCGACCTGGCTTTTGTGGCCGGCCGGGATCAGCCCCATCGTCTCCAGCCACTCGGTGAGCATACGCCTCAGCGTCTCGACGCCCTCGACGTCGCCATGGACGACGACCGAGAAGGTGCGGCCCGCGAGGTGCTTCGGGTAGTCCCAGCCTTTCAGCTCGACCGCCTTCGCCTTCTCCGGGTCCTTGCCTGACGTCGCCGTCGGATCGGGATTGCCGCCGTCGGCACAGACGAGGCGGTCGATCATGAGCTTCAGCACGCTCGGCGCCTGGAACCAGTTGACCGGCGTCAGGATCATCACGCCATGCGCCGCCGACCAGCGCGGATAGATCTCGTTCATCCAGTCGTTGACCTGCCCCATCGCGTGGTTCGGGTAGCAGGAGCAAGGCCAATGGCAGAGCGGCATCGCCGTCGAAACACAGGATTTGCACGGAAGGATCTGACGTCCGTACTCGGAGGTGAGGCGGCTGAGATCGAGGAAGTCGACCTCGAAGCCCTTGGCGCCGGCGATCAGCTTCTCCGCCATCTTGGCGAGCCGCCATGTCTTCGACTCTTCGCCGGGGCACGTCTGGTTGCTGCGCGCCGAACCGTTGACGATCAGGACGCGGGACGGCGATTTGGGATCGCGCTGGCGGCCTTCCGCCGCGTGGATCTCGGCTCGCGCCTTCAGCCAGTCGAGCGAGAGTTCGTAGTCTGGATCGGCGAAATGTTTTCCGGCGCGCCGCGTGCGCGGTGCCTTCCGGTATTCGTCGTACCCGTTCCAGGCGACCTCGATGATCTTGTCGACCTCGCCCTTCACCGCGTCGAAGGCGGGATCGTCGAAGCGCTGGCGAAGGCGGTGCGCGAACTCCTCGCGGCTGAGCTGCACGCTCGGCATGCCCTGCCGAACCCTAATCTTGGGCATTGGCGGCTTCGCCATCGGACGCCTCTCCTAGAGTTCTCCCTGACGGTCGAAGCGGACTTCGCCGCCGAGGATCGTCAGATCGACCTTCGCCTCGAGAAGCACCGCCGGTTCCGACTTGAAGAGGTCGCGATCGATCACCGCGATGTCGGCCAGCATGCCGGGCTCGAACGTGCCCCGTTCCTTCTCGGCAAAGGCCGAATAGGCGCCGTTGGAAGTGTAGGTATGCAACGCTTCAGCGAGCGGCAAAGTTTCGCCGGCACCGAGCACGCGGCCGCGATCGGTTTTGCGCGTGACCATCACATGCAGCCCGGTCAGCGGGTTGTCGGAGGAGACGGGCGCGTCCGATCCCGCGGCCGGACGGAGCCCGCGGTCGTGCCAGCGCCGCATCGGATACGACGCCTCCGAGCGCTTCTCGCCGAGCACGTCGACATAGAGGTCGCCGAACTCGTGGATGAAGACCGGCTGCGGCGAGGGGATCATGCCGAGCCGCTTCATCTCGCCGATCTGCCGGTCGGTGATGAAGCCGCAATGCTCGATCCGCGCCCGGGCGTCGGCCTTCGGCACCTTCTTCAGCGCCTTGTCGACGGCGATGATCGCCTGCTCGATCGCCGCATCGCCGATCGCATGGATCGCGATCTGGTAGCCGGCCGCATGCGCGTCGAGCACCATCGCCTCCATCTCTCGATCCTCGAAGCAGAGCATGCCCTTCTCGTTGCCGCAGCAGCGATAGGGCTCGCTCATCGCCGCGGTCCGTCCGCCGGCGGAGCCGTCGGCCCAGAACTTCACCGGGCCGACCCGCATCGTCTCATCGCCGACGCCGGTGATCAGTCCGTTCGCCTGCGCCTCGGCGAGCGCGCCGTCGGGACCACCGGTGAAGCTGAGGTAGGAGCGCACCCGAAGCCGGCCGCTGCGCTTCGCCTCCTGATAGGCGAACCACTCCTGGAATTTGGCGCGAAGCCCGACGCCGGCATCGACGACGCTGGTGATGCCCTGGGATAGGCAATGCTCGCCGGCGCGTTCGATCGCGTCGATCAGGTGCGCGCGGTTCGGCTTCGGCATCGCGCGGTAGACGACCTCCTGCGCGCGTTCCTGCACGAGCCCGGTGAGCCGTCCCTCCCGCCGCTCGAAAGCGCCGCCGGGCGGATCGTTGACGCCCTCAGGAATGCCGGCGACCGAAAGCGCCTTCGAGTTCGCCACGCCCATATGGCCGCAGGTGCGCCTCACATAGACCGGGTTCTCCGGCGCGGCCCGGTCCAGCTCCTCGCGCAGCGGATGACGCTTCACGTCGAGATGGAAATGGTCGTAGCCGCGGCCGATGATCCACTGACCGGGACCGACCCGTTTGGCCTCGGCTTTCACCGCGTCCACGATCTCGGCGATGGTCGTCGCCTTCGGCGGCTTGAAGTCGAGTTCGACCAGGCCGAGCCCGATCGGGATCAAATGCTCGTGCGCGTCGCAGAAACCGGGGACGGCCAGCCGGCCCCGGAGGTCGATTCTCCGGGTTTCCGATCCCATGAGCGGCTCGAGCTCGGCAGGGCTGCCGGCGGCCAGGACCCGCCCCTTCCACAGCGCCAGGGCCTCGGTCTCGGCCAGTCCCAGCCCCCGCCAGACCCGTCCGCCGCAAAGGACCGTGTCTGCCTTGGGCCAGGCGCTCATCGGCCGCCCCCCGGCCAAACAGCCGCATTGCGAGCCGGCGCCGGTGGCGCTACCTGTGGACTGGACATGCGGACGCTCCGTTGACTTAGGTCAAGGATTCCCGGGGCCGAAAGCGGCACGGTGACGGGCAACCCATGAGGCGGTCAAGGGTGGCATGGCAGGGAAGGGCCGGGGGAACGTGACCTACGACGCTCTGTTCCAGGAATCGATCGACCAGTTGAAGGCCGAGCGCCGCTATCGCGTGTTCACGGAGCTCGAGCGCCGGGCCGGGGAATATCCGCGCGCGCTCAACCACTCGATGGCCGGTGCGCCGGAAGTCACCGTCTGGTGCTCGAACGACTATCTCGGCATGGGCCAGCACCCGGTCGTGCTGTCCGCGATGAAGGAAGCGCTGGAGCGCTACGGCGCCGGCGCCGGCGGCACCCGCAACATCTCCGGCAACAGCCATCCGATCGCGATCCTCGAGCACACGCTGGCCGAGTTGCACGGCAAGCAGGCCGCGCTCGCCTTCACCTCGGGCTTCGTCGCCAACGACGCCGCGCTCGCCACCATCGGCCGCCTGCTCAAGGGCTGCGTGATCCTGTCGGATGCCGACAACCACGCCTCGATGATCGCCGGCATCCGTCATTCCGGCGCCGACAAGAAGGTCTTCCGCCACAACGACCTCGAGCACCTCGAGGCGCTGCTCAAGGCCGAACCGGCGGATCGCCTCAAGGTGATAGCCTTCGAGTCCGTCTACTCGATGGATGGCGACATCGCGCCGATCGGCGAGATCTGCGACCTGGCCGAGCGCTACGGCGCGCTCACCTTCCTCGACGAGGTGCACGCGGTCGGTCTCTATGGCCGGCGCGGCGCCGGCGTCGCCGAGCGCGACGGAGTGATGGACCGCGTCGACGTGATCTCCGGCACGCTGGGCAAGGCCTTCGGCGTCATGGGCGGCTACATCGCGGGATCGGCGGCGCTGGTCGATGCGATCCGCGGTCATGCCAACGGCTTCATCTTCACCACCGCGCTTCCTCCCGCCGTCGCGGCCGGCGCCACCGCTTCGATTCGCCACCTCATGGCGAGCCAGGAGGAGCGGCGGCGCCACCAGGAGCGGGTCGATGCCTGCAAGCGCCGCCTCCGCGAGGCCGGGCTTCCCGTGCTCAACGCCAACAGCCACATCGTGCCGCTGATGGTCCGGGACGCCGCACGCTGCAAGGCGGCGAGCGACCGGTTGCTGGACCGCCACCGCATCTACATCCAGCCGATCAACTATCCGACGGTCCCGAAGGGGAGCGAGCGGCTCCGCATCACGCCGTCGCCCTTCCATGACGACGCATTGATCTCGCAGCTCGTCGACGCCCTCGTTGAAGTCTGGGACACCCTTGGCCTAGCGCGCGAGAAACGCGCGCCGGTATTGGTTAAGTAACGTTTAGAGCTTAACCGATCGAGGATTGATTTGACCCCTCGGAGGACCCCGCGTATCACTATGGCCACGCGGGGGGAACTTTTCGGTGACACGGGGGGATACCCATGATCGGCACTCGGACTAAGCGCGCGGCAGCCGCCGTGGCTCTCGTTGCTTGGCTGTCCCAGCCCGCGCTCGCCCAGAGCACCAAGACCTCGTCAGCCTGTCCGAGCCCGGTCGTCGAGGCGATGCATGTCCGCCTGCTGCAGACCGAGCTGATGGTCGCGGCCCTTCAGTGCCGCAACAATCCGGCCTACGACTTCTCGGCCAAGTACAACAACTTCGTCATGCAGTTCAGCTCGCCGCTGACGCAGAACGCCAATGTTCTGAAGGATCACTTCCGCAAGAACTTCGGCGCGAACCACATGACCCAGCTCGATCGCTACATGACCCGGATCGCCAACGACGCCGGCCAGCGCGGCATGCATGCCGGCTTCTGCCAGAACATGGCGCCGATGTTCGAGCAGGTCCTGACTCTGAAGAACAATGCCGAGCTGACCAAGTTCTCGAACGCCAATCCGCTGTCGCTCGCCATCAGCACCCGCGACGGCTGCTGATCCCCGCGCTATCGTCGCCTCGCCTGCGGCGGAGGTGGCGATGCGGGTTTCGTTTCCTTTTGACGGGCTGATTTTACCGGCTTCGGCCGAAGAGCCGGCTGCCGCGACGGGCGGCGCCGCGCAGCTGATCGGCGTGGTTCGCGGCCAGGTAGGCGAGATCGGCGGCCGCCTGGACGCGACTCGCCAGGAACTGGCCGACCTTCCCGGCTACGCGCTGCAGGCGCTCAACTTCCTGACCGACCTGGAGGGACTGCCGTCGCTCGGCCGGGCGATGCTCGTGCTCGTCGCGGTTGCGGTTCTGGGCGCGGTCGCCCACTGGTTCCTCGACCGGGCCCTCGGCCGCTTGCGCGGCCGGATGGCCTCCCTGACCGGGGCCAGGAGAGCTGCTGCCCTGCCCGTCATCCTGGTCCTCGACCTGATCGGGATCTTCGTCTTCCTCGCCGTCGCCAATGGCGCCAGCTTTCTCTTCCTCGAGCGTTTCGATCCCCGTCGCGAGCTGGTGGTCGCGATCCTGCTCGCAATCACGATCGCCCAGATGGCGGGCTCGCTCTCACGCGCGGCGCTGGCGCCATCGGCCCCGGCGCAACGACTGGTGCCACTCGACGACCGGTCCGCCCGCGGCCTCCATCTCTGGATCGTCGGCACCGCCGGCCTGGTCGGGTTCGGCTTCTTCGGCGGCGGGCTGCTGGGCATTCTGGCGATACCGCCGGAGCTCATCGCGCTCTGGGACATCGCCTTCGCCTCCCTTCTCGGACTTCTGGTTCTCGCCTGGATCTGGATCTACCGGGAGCCGGTCGCGGCCACGCTCGGCGGCGGAGGCATCGCGCATTCCTGGCATGTCGCCGCCACCGTGTACGTCGGCGTCTTCTGGTTCGTGTGGAGCTACAACCGGTTCATGCAGCATACCGGCGGCGCTCGGGTGGTGCTGCTGAGCGGGCTCGTCGTCGTCGCCGTGCCGCTCATCGAGCGTGCGGCCAGAACCCTGCTCGGACGGATGCTGGCGCCCTGGCCCGGTCAGGATACGGACACGCGCGCCCGTCTGGCCCGCGCCGAACGGGTGGTGATGATCATCGTGCGCATCCTGCTCGGCATCGCCGCCGTCGGCCTCGTGGTCGAGACCTGGGGCGGCCCCGTGCTCGCCGCCCTTCGCACCGACATGGGACGCGTGGTGATGCGCGCCGTCTTCAACATCGGCGTCGCGGTGCTGCTGGGATATGCGGCCTGGGAAGGCAGCAAGATCCTGATCGAGCGCCATGTCGGCCGGCCGCAGCCGGGCGAGGAGCTGCAGCCGGGAACCCGCGCCCACACGCTGCTGCCCGTGCTCCGCCACTTCGCGCTCGGCGCCCTCTCCGTCGTCATCGGGCTGATCGTGCTGTCGTCGGTCGGGGTCGACATCGGCCCGCTGCTCGCCGGCGCCGGCATCGTCGGTCTCGCCATCGGCTTCGGCGCCCAGACCCTGGTCCGCGACATCGTCGCGGGATTCTTCTTCCTGCTCGACGATGCCTTCCGCATCGGCGAGTACGTCGACGTCGGCCGGGTCAAAGGCACGGTCGAGGGCATCACGATCCGCTCTCTCCAGCTCCGCCACCATCGGGGCGCGCTGCATACGATTCCCTACGGACAGATCCAGGCGATCAGCAACCACCACCGCGACTGGGTGATCGAGAAGCTCGAGTTCGGCCTCGTCTACGGCACCGACATCGAGAAGGTCCGGAAGATCCTGAAGAAGATCGGCGAGGAGATGATGAAGGACCCGGAGATCGCCGCCGTCCTGATCGAGCCGCTGAAAAGCCAGGGGGTCTCCCGTCTGACCGATTCCTCGATGGTCTTCCGGGCCAAGTTCAAGGCGGTGCCCGGCCAGCAGTTCCTGATCCGCCGCGAGGCCTACCGGCGGATCCAGGATGCCTTCACCGCGAACGGCATCGAGTTCGCCTACCCGACGGTCAAGATCGCGACGCCCGAAGGCATGTCTCCGGCGGACGCGGCTGCCGCCGCGCGAAAAACCGGCGTCGAGGGTGCCGCAAGTTCCAGCTGATTCAGGCACTTAATAAATAGTACCATTCCGGTATTATATTGACGCCACGCAGTCCGATTTCCCTTCACTCCCACCTTTTCCTGAGCATCAGGCCAAAATTATGGCAGTATTACTGTCTAAATTGTCATTTTTCGCTGGTGCGGCAAAAATAGGGCCGCCATTCTGACCTTTCGCGGCAAGCCCCTCCCCGGCCAGCCGAAAAGCGTTCTGAAGGACCCGACCTCGATGGCCACCAGCCAGCGGATGCTCCAATTCGTCTCCGTCGACAAGCACATGCCCGACAAGCGCGAAGCTGCGAGTCGCATCGCCGATTTCGGCGAGATCTATTCGGAGTTCGAGGCCGCGCGTGCCGCCGAGCAGGCCGGCCGCTGCTCGCAGTGCGGGGTGCCCTTCTGCCAGGTGCATTGCCCGCTGCATAACAACATCCCCGACTGGCTGATGCTGACCGCCCAGGGCCGGGTCGAAGAGGCCTACGAGGTCGCGGCCGCCACCAACACCTTCCCCGAGATCTGCGGGCGGATCTGCCCCCAGGACCGGCTCTGCGAAGGCAACTGCGTCATCGAGAAGGGCTTCGAGTCGGTCACCATCGGCACGGTCGAGAAGTACATCACCGACCAGGCCTTCCAGAACGGATGGGTGAAGCCGATCAAGCCGCCGCGCGATCTCGGCAAGTCGATCGGCATCGTGGGGTCCGGCCCGGGCGGCCTCGCCGCCGCCGAGCAGCTCCGCCGCAAGGGTTATCGCGTCCATGTCTACGACCGCCACGACCGCGTCGGCGGGCTGATGATCTACGGCATCCCCAGCTTCAAGCTGGAAAAGCCGATCGTCGAGCGCCGCACGCAGTGGCTGATCGAAGGCGGCGTCGAGTTTACGCTCAACGTCGAGATCGGCCGCGACATCACGCTGGCCGAGCTGCGCCAGCGCCACGACGCCGTGCTGATCGCGACCGGCGTCTACAAGGCGCGCGACATGCAGGCCCCTGGCGTGGGCTTAAGCGGAATCGTTCCGGCGCTCGACTACCTGATCGCCTCCAACCGCATCGGCCTCGGCGACAAGGTGAAGTCCTATGACGACGGCACGCTGAATGCGGCCGGCAAGCACGTCGTCGTCATCGGCGGCGGCGACACAGCAATGGATTGCGTACGCACCGCCGTGCGCCAGGGCGCGAAGTCGGTCAAATGCCTCTATCGCCGCGACCGCACGAACATGCCGGGCTCGCAGCGCGAGGTGTTCCACGCCGAGGAGGAAGGCGTCGAGTTCGTCTGGCTCGCCCAGCCCGAAGCCTTCCTCGGCGATGGCCGCGTGAAAGGCGTCCGGGCCCAGCGCGTCCATCTCGGCATGCCGGATGCGACCGGCCGCCAGGTCCCGCAGGTGATCGGCGACTCGCACTTCACGGTAGAGGCCGACATCGCGATCAAGGCTCTGGGATTCGATCCCGAAGACCTGCCCGTCCTGTTCGGCGAGCCGAAGCTCGACGTGACCAAGTGGGGCACGATCAAGATCAACCACCGGACCATGGAGACGAGCCTGCCCGGCGTCTATGCCGCCGGCGACATCGTCCGCGGCGCCTCGCTCGTCGTCTGGGCGATCCGCGACGGCCGCGACGCCGCCGCTTCCATCCATCGCACCCTGAGCCAGCCGCAATCGGCGTCGCTCAAGCTCGCTTCGTGACGGTGACCGACATGACCGACATCGTTTCCGCTCCCGAATCCGGCGAAGAGTTCGTCGCCGCCTTCAAGAAGAACGCCGCCTACCTCGAGGCCGAGGGTCTCTATCGTGCCGAGGACGAGCACGATGCCTGCGGCGTGGGATTCGTCGCGGCGATCGACGGCAAGCCGCGCCGAAGCGTCGTCGAAGGCGCGATCAACGCGCTGAAGGCGGTCTGGCACCGCGGCGCCGTCGACGCCGACGGCAAGACCGGCGACGGCGCCGGCATCCACATCCAGGTGCCGCAGGACTTCTTCAAGGCGCACATCGCGCATCTGGGGTACGAGCCCGACGACGGCGACCTCGCGGTCGGCCAGATCTTCCTGCCGCGCACCGACCTCGACGGCCAGGAGCGCTGCCGCTGCATCGTCGAAGAGGAAGTCCTCAAGCTCGGCTACACGATCTACGGCTGGCGCCAGGTGCCGGTGAACGTCTCGATCATCGGCGAGAAGGCGAACGCATCGCGCCCCGAGATCGAGCAGATCATCATCGGCAACGACCGCCGCGTGCCGGTCGACGAGCTCGAGCGCGAGCTCTACCTGATCCGCCGCCGCATCGAGAAGGCGACGGTCGCCGCCAACATCACCGACTTCTACATCTGCTCACTGTCGTCGCGGTCGCTGATCTACAAGGGCATGTTCCTTGCCGAACAGCTCTCGGCCTTCTATCCGGACCTGCTCGACCCGCGCTTCGTCTCCTCGTTCGCGATCTATCACCAGCGCTACTCGACCAACACCTTCCCGACCTGGCGCCTGGCCCAGCCGTTCCGCGTGCTCGCACACAACGGCGAGATCAATACGCTCAAGGGCAACGTCAACTGGATGAAGAGCCACGAGGCGCGCCTTGCCTCGCCGGTGTTCGGCGACACGCTCAACGATCTCAAGCCGATCATCCAGCCGGGCGGCTCGGACTCGGCGGCGCTCGACAACGTCTTCGAGCTTCTCTGCCAGGGCGGCCGGTCGCTGCCGATGGTCAAGACGATGATGATCCCCGAGGCCTGGGGTCCCGGCGCGCCGGTGCCGAAGGCGCTGAAGGAGATGTACTCCTACGCCAATTCGGTGATGGAGCCGTGGGACGGCCCGGCGGCGATCGCGGCATACGCGGGCGACTGGGTGATCGGCGGCATGGACCGCAACGGCCTCCGCCCGATGCGCTACACGGTCACGCAGGACGGCCTCGTGATCGCCGGATCCGAGACCGGCATGGTGCGGATCGACGAGACGCAGGTGGTCCGCAAGGGCCGGCTCGATCCCGGCCAGATGATCGGCATCGACCTCAAGAACGGGAAGCTCTACCGCGACCGCGACCTCAAGGACACGCTGGCGTCCTCGAAGCCGTTCGGCAACTGGGTGCAGCACATCACCCGCATCGACGACATCGTGCGCGCCAACCACCGCGACCGCCGCGAGCTCGACCGGGACGAGCTTCGCCGCCGTATGATCGCCGTCGGCTGGAGCCTGGAGGACGTCGAGCTGATCCTCCACCCGATGGTCGAGGATGCGAAGGAAGCCGTCGGCTCGATGGGCGACGACACGCCGCTTGCGGTGCTGTCGCGCCAGTATCGCGGCCTGCACCACTTCTTCCGCCAGAACTTCAGCCAAGTCACCAATCCGCCGATCGACAGCTTGCGCGAAGCCCGCGTGATGACCGTGCGCACGCGCCTCGGCAATCTCGGCAACATCCTCGACGAGGACGAGAGCCAGTGCCACCTGCTGCAGCTCGAGTCGCCGGTGCTCTCGAACGCCGAGTTCGAGGCGATGCGCGACTATATGGGCGACACCGCGGTCGAGGTCGACTGCACCTTCGACCCGAAGGGCGGCGACGCGAGCCTGCGTGACGCGATCCAGCGGGTCCAGCGCGACGCCGAGAACGGTGTGCGCGCCGGCTGCACCCACGTGATCCTTTCCGACAAGGCGATCGGCGCCGATCGCGCACCGATCCCGATGATCCTCGCCGCAGGCGGCGTGCATTCGCACCTGGTGCGCCAGAACCTCCGTACCTTCACCTCCCTCAACGTGCGCTCCGGCGAATGCATGGACGTGCACTACGCGGCGGTGCTGGTCGGCGTCGGCGCCACCACCGTCAATGCCTACCTCGCCCAGGAGGCGATCGCCGAGCGCCACGCCCGCGGCCTGTTCGGCCAGATCTCGCTGGACGACTGCATCCGCCGCTTCAAGAAGGCGATCGACGACGGCCTGCTCAAGATCATGAGCAAGATGGGCATTTCGGTGCTCTCCTCGTATCGCGGCGGCTACAATTTCGAGGCCGTCGGCCTCTCGCGCTCGCTGGTCGCCGATTTCTTCCCCGGCATGACCAGCCGCATCTCCGGCATCGGCCTTTCCGGCGTGCAGCGGAAGGTGATCGATCTGCACGTCCGCGCCTTCGGCGAGGACGTGACGGCGCTTCCCGTCGGCGGGCTCTACCGCTTCCGCCGCTCGGGCGAGGCGCATGCCTTCGAAGGCAACTTGATCCACACGCTGCAGACCGCGGTCGCGACCGACAGCTACCACACCTACAAGAAGTATTCGGAGGCGACGCGGAAGCTCCCACCGATCCATCTCCGAGACCTCCTCGACTTCACCGCGACCACCCAGGCAGTCTCCGCCGACGAGGTCGAGTCGATCACCGAGATCAGGAAGCGCCTGGTCGCCCCTGGCATCTCGCTCGGCGCCCTTAGCCCAGAGGCGCATGAGACCCTGTCGATCGCGATGAACCGCATCGGCGCCAAGTCGGACTCCGGCGAAGGCGGCGAGGATCCGGCGCGCTATACGCCGCGCCCCAACGGCGACAACCCGTCCTCGGCAATCAAGCAGATCGCCTCCGGCCGCTTCGGCGTCACCGCCGAATACCTGAACAACTGCCGCGAGATCGAGATCAAGGTCGCCCAGGGCGCGAAGCCCGGCGAGGGCGGCCAGCTTCCCGGCATCAAGGTCTCAGGGCTCATCGCGCGGCTCCGCCACTCGATGCCCGGCGTCACGCTCATCTCGCCGCCGCCGCATCACGACATCTACTCGATCGAGGATCTGGCGCAGCTCATCTACGACCTGAAGCAGGTCAACCCGGATGCCCGGGTCTGCGTGAAGCTGGTGGCGCGTTCGGGCATCGGCACGATCGCCGCCGGCGTCGCCAAGGCCAAGGCCGACACGATCCTGATCTCCGGCCATTCGGGCGGCACCGGCGCTTCGCCGCTGAGCTCGATCAAGTATGCCGGCATCCCGTGGGAGATGGGCCTCTCCGAGGTCCACCAGGTGCTGACGCTCAACCGGCTCCGGCAGAACGTGAAGCTCCGCGTCGACGGCGGCATCAAGACCGGCCGCGACGTGGTGATGGCGGCGATCCTCGGCGCCGAGGAGTTCGGCGTCGGCACCGCCTCGCTGGTGGCGATGGGCTGCATCATGGTGCGCCAGTGCCACTCCAACACCTGCCCGGTCGGCGTCTGCACGCAGGACGAGAAGCTGCGCGCCAAGTTCGAGGGCACGCCTGAGAAGGTCGTGAACCTCTTCACCTTCATCGCCGAGGAGACGCGCGACATCCTGGCCTCTCTCGGCGTCAAGTCGCTGACCGAGGTGATCGGCCGCACCGACCTGCTCTCGCAGATCGACCGCGGCGGCCGCGACCTCGACGACCTCGACCTCAACGCGCTGCTGATCCAGGCCGACGCCGGCGGCCAGGCGCGCCACTGCACGGTCGAAGGCCGCATCGAAGTGCCGGAAACGCTGGACGCCCAGATGATCCAGGATGCCAAGGCGGCGCTGGAGGAGGGCGAGAAGATGCAACTCGCCTACAACATCCGGAACACGCACCGCGCCATCGGCACCAAGCTGTCGAGCCGCCTGGTGCGCCGCTTCGGCATGACCGGGCTGCAGCCGGGGCAGATCACCGTCCGCTTGCGCGGCTCGGCCGGCCAGTCGCTCGGCGCCTTCGCCGTGCAGGGCCTCAAGCTGGAGGTCTTCGGCGACGCCAACGACTATGTCGGCAAGGGCCTCTCGGGCGGCACCATCGTCGTCCGCACGACGACGGCGAGCCCGCTGGTTACCAACCACAACACGATCATCGGCAACACGGTGCTCTACGGTGCCACCGCCGGGCGCCTCTTCGCCTCGGGTCAGGCCGGCCAGCGCTTCGCCGTCCGCAACTCGGGCGCCACGGCCGTGGTCGAGGGCGCGGGCTCGAACGCCTGCGAATACATGACCGGCGGCATGGTCGCGATCCTGGGTCCGGTCGGCGACAACTTCGGCGCCGGCATGACCGGCGGCATGGCCTTCGTCTACGACTCCGACGAAAGCTTCGCGCACGCTGTGAACCCGGACACGCTGGTCTACCAGCGGCTCGCCTCGGCCCATTGGGAGGGGGTGCTGAAGGATCTGATCGCCGAGCACCAGCGCGAGACCCAGTCCAAGTTCGCCGAGCGGCTGCTCGTCGACTGGCGCCTCGAGCGGGCCAAGTTCTGGCAGGTGGTGCCGAAGGAAACCCTGGCGAAGCTCGGACAGCCGCTGATCGACCCCACCGAGGCGGCCGTGCGGGCCTAAGGCGCGTCGTTGTCTTAGCCCTGCCACGGCTTTGCTGGTAGGTTCGGCGCCTCGCCAGCACGAGCTGCCGGATGGCCCGAAACACCGTCGTCCTTGCCGGAGTGACCGCCCTCGCGGCGACCGCCGCCGTCGTCGCGACCGCCGCCGGCGCGTACGGCGTCGCCGGCGGTGCGGCGCTGGCGGCTGCGCTCGGCGCCATCGCCGTCACCGCGAAGGCCGTGACGGAGCTTCGCGCCTCGGCACCGAGCGCTAACGCGGCCGCGATGCTCGACCATCCGCTCGGTTCCGCGGATCGCCTGACCGAAGGTCAGCTTCGGCTCTTCGACAACATTCCCGATCCGCTGCTCCACGTCGCTCCGAACCGCACCGTGCTCGCCGCCAACCGAGCGGCTCACCGGCTTTTCGGGCCGGGGCTCGAAGAGCGCGACCTCGCGCATGTGATGCGCCAGCCCGACGTGCTCGAATCCGCCGAGGCGGTCCTTGCCGGAGGCCCCGGCCGCGAGGTCCAGATCCAGCTGGCTGGAACCGCCGAGCGCCACTTCGCCGTCCGCATCGAGCCGCTGGCGCAGGCAGGGGCCCTCCTTCTGCTGCACGACACGACCCAGCTCGCCAAGCTCGAGAAGATGCGGGCGGACTTCGTCGCCAATGCCAGCCATGAGATCCGCACTCCGCTGGCCTCGCTGATGGGATTCGTCGAAACCCTCCGCGGCCCGGCCAAGGACGACGCCGACGCGCGCGCCAAGTTCCTCGACATCATGCACGACCAGGCGAGGCGGATGGCGCGGCTGGTCGACGACCTGCTGTCCCTGTCGCGCATCGAGCTCAAGGAACATACGCCGCCGACCGCCTCGGTCGACCTCGGCGTCACCCTCGCGGCGCTCAAGGCGACGCTGGACCGCCAGGCGGAAGCCCGGCGCATGCCGATCGTGCTCGATCTCCCGTCGGGACTGCCGAAGGTGGTCGGCGATCCCGACGAGCTGATGCAGGTGTTCCAGAACCTGATCGACAACGCGATCAAGTACGGCAAGGCTGGCACCGAGGTGCGTGTCGTCGCCGGCGAGGCGGCGCAGGTGCCGCCGTCCTTTCCCGATCCGCGCCGGCGCGCGGTCGCGGTGTCGGTCACCGACACCGGCGACGGCATCTCGCGCGAGCACCTGAGCCGGCTCACCGAGCGCTTCTACCGTGTCGATGTCGGGCGCTCGCGCGATCTCGGCGGCACCGGCCTGGGCCTGGCCATCGTCAAGCACATCGTCAGCCATCATCGCGGCGCCCTGGTCGTCGATTCCGACGTCGGGCGGGGAAGCACCTTCACCATCTTCCTGCCGGTCGCCGAGTGATCGCTGCCCGTCTCCTCGCCCTTTTCGCAATCGGCTTGGCCGGGCCGGCCGCGGCGCGCGACGTGCCATGGGTGATCGTGACGCCGGCGCTCGAGCCGATCGCCGCCGCGATCGCCGGACCTGCGGCGAAGGTCGAGGCCAGGTCCGAGGAGGAAGATGCCGTCACCGCGTACTGCAAGGGCCTCGGCGCCCAGACCGCCGACGCGCTGCTGATGACCCGCCGCCTGCTCGATCGGGAACGAAGGTCCTGCGAAGCGGAAGCGATCTCCGCGGAGCCGGAGCGCGTGATCGGGATCGTCGGCCTCGTCGTCCAAGGCGGACCGCCCGGCCTGACGCGACGCCATCTCTGGCGCGCCTTCGCCAAAGAGATCTCGCTCGACGGCAAGCTCGCCCCGAACCGAGCCCGGACGTGGCGGGACGTCGACCCGTCATTCCCCGAGACGCCGATCGCACTCGCCCTCGCCGCCCCCGCCTCCATGGTCGACGCCCTGGTGCTGTCGACCGGCTGCCTCGGCGCGGCCGGCTTCGCGACGCTCGACCGCAAACGTCTTTGCCATGGACTTCGGGAGGATCTCGCCGCCGGCCCGGACCCGGTCTTCATTCGCCCGCTCGGGAGCCCCGGCGCGCCGATCGAAGGCATCGGCCCGAGCGAGGATGACATATCCGCCGGGCGGTATCCCTTGGCGCGGCGGGTGTATCTGTATGTGAAGCGCCCACATCTCCCTGGGATTCCAGGGCTTTACGAAGTCCTGAAGCGGGATCCCGGCACCCTGGTCAGGCAACCTTAATTCATCAAACTGTCATATTAGGGTCATATGACCTTAGCGTGACGTGTTTACAGGTTGGTGACCCCGAAGGAGCGTCATGGCTTCCGAACATATCGTCCGCGCATACGACGAGCAGTTGAAGCGGCTGAAGGCCGAGATCAGCGAGATGGGCGGACTCGTCGAGGTCCAGCTCGGCAACGCGATCCAGGCCATCGGCAACCGCGACGCCGAACTCGGCCAGCGCTGCGTCACGTCCGATGTGAAGGTCGATGCGCTCGAGCTGCAGATCGACGACTCCGTGGTCAAGATGCTCGCGTTGCGGCAGCCGATGGCGAGCGACCTTCGCACCATCCTCTCCGCGCTCAAGATCGCGGCCGATCTGGAGCGCATCGGCGACTACGCCGCCAATGTCGGCAAGCGCGTCCAGGCGCTGATCCAGTTTCCTCCGGTGCCGAGCATCAACGGCGTCGTGCGTCTGGGCCAGCTCGCACGCCTGGTCGTCAAGGACGTGCTCGACGCCTTCGCCTCCTCCGACACCGCGCGCGCGATCCAGGTCTGGCAGCGCGACGAGGAGCTGGACGCGATGTACACCAGCCTCTTCCGCGAGCTCCTCACCTACATGATGGAGGACCCGCGCAACATCACGCCGTGCACGCACCTGCTTTTCATCGCCAAGAACCTGGAGCGCATCGGCGACCACGCCACCAACATCGCCGAGACCATTCACTTCCAGGTCGTCGGACGGACCATCGCCGAGGCGCGGCCCAAGGGCGACGAAACCAGCTTCGCGGTAGTAGGAACGGATGCCCGCAGGTCCTGAATCGATGAGCCCACTGGTGCTGGTGGTCGAGGACGAAGGCGCCCTCGTCACGCTGCTCCGCTACAACCTCGAGCGCGAGGGCTTCCGCGTCGCTGAAGCCCGCGATGGCGAGGAAGCGCTGCTGCAGGCCGCCGAGCTCAAGCCCGACCTGATCCTGCTCGACTGGATGATCCCGCACGTCTCGGGCCTCGAGGTCTGCCGCCGCCTTCGGCGCCGCCCGGACACGCGCGGCACGCCGATCATCATGCTGACGGCGCGTGCCGAGGAGAGCGACAAGATCCGCGGCCTCGACGGCGGCGCCGATGACTACGTGACCAAGCCGTTCAGCCCGACCGAGCTGGTGAGCCGCGTACGCGCGCTGCTTCGCCGCTCGCGCCCGGCGATGGCGGCCGAGCGCCTCGAGTTCGCCGACCTGGTGATGGACCTGGCCGCCCACCGCGTCCGCCGCGGCGGACGCGACATCCATCTCGGCCCGACCGAGTTCCGCCTGCTACGCCACCTGATCGAACATCCGGGCCGCGTCTTCTCGCGCGAGCAGCTGCTCAACGCCGTCTGGGGCAGCGAGGTCTATGTCGAGCCGCGCACCGTCGACGTGCACATCCGCCGCCTGCGCCTGGCGGTCAACGTCGATGACGAGCCGGATCTGATCCGCACCGTCCGCTCGGCCGGTTACGCGCTCGACCGCCCCGCCGACGCGCACGCGACCGCCTGACCCTATTTCGCGTCGTGGAAGATGATGCCGAGGGCAAACCGTTGCCCTCGCCGGATCCTGCTGACGCCGTGACGCAGGACTGCCCGGTGCACGCCGCGGCTCCCCTGTCTCGGCCGTTCGCGCACGGCAAAGATCACCGCCTCTCCCTGGCGGAGCCGCACGACCTCGGCACGTGATTGCTGGCGCGGTCGCTGCTCGACCAGGACGAACTCGCCGCCGTCGAAGTCCGTCTCCGGGTCGCTGAGCAGGATCGTCGCCTGCAGCGGGAAGACGAGATCGCCATAGAGATCCTGGTGCAGGCAGTTGTATCCCGCCTCTTCGTAACGGAGCAGCAGCGGCGTCGGTCTGGTCTGGCCGGCTAGATGACATCGGCGCGAGTAGTCGGCCAGCGTATCGGGGTAGGCGAGCCCCGTCTGGAGCGCGTTCGCCCAGTCGTTCGCGATCGGCGCGAGCGCCGCATAGAGCCTCTCGCGCAGAGCCACGATCTCTCCCGGCAACGGATACGAGAAATACTTGTATTCGCCCTTGCCGAAGGCGTGCCGCTCCATGACGACGCGGTTTCGGAAGCGCTGGTCGTCACCGTACCAGGCCGCGATCCGCCGGCAGGTCGCCGGATCGAGCAGCGGGCCGGTGACGGCGTGGCCATAGGCCGAAAGATCCGCGGCGATCGAAGCCCAGGGGAGTTCGGAAACGCAGCGCTGAAGCGACTGGACCATGGCGCGATGGTGCGCGGGCGCGACGCCGGCGCCTATCCGCTTCGTGCGACCTCTTTCAGAAATCCAGATCCGCGTAATGCTTCGGCGGCGGCGCACCCGGGATATGGTCGGCGAGGATCGGCCGGAAGGACGGGCGCGACTTCATGCGCGCGTACCATTCCTTCGCCTCCGGATGGTCCTCCCAGGGAACGTCGCCGGTGTAGTCGAGCGCCGAGAGATGCGCGGACGCGGCGATGTCCGCCAAGGTCAGGTGATCGCCGGCGAGCCAGGCGCGGCGCTCGGCCAGGAACGCGATGTAGTCGAGATGGACGTGGAGCGCTTTCATGCCCTCTCGGATCGCCTGGCTGTTCGGCGTGCCGAGGCCGAGGAAGCGCTTCATCATCTTTTCCTCGATGAGGGCGCGCGATACCTCGCGGTCGAACTTGTCATCGAACCAGGAAACCAGGCGGCGCACCTCGGCGCGCTCGACCGCGTCGCCGAGGATCAAAGGCCTTTCGGGATAGACCTCGTCCAGGTACTCGCAGATCGGCCCGGCATGGACGATCCGGGCGCCGGATTCCTCGACCAGCACCGGCACGTCGCCGGCGGGGTTCATGTCGAGGAACTCCTGGCGGCGTTCCCAGGTCTTCTCGACCTTCATCTCGAACGGCAGGTTCTTCTCGCCCATCGCGATCCGGACCTTGCGCGATCCGGCGGAGAGCCAGAGGTGATAGAGCGTGCGCATCGAGGGCGCACTCTATACGCAACCGGGGCCGGAGTCGCAAAGCCCGCGCGGAAGACGGTCCGCAGACTTCAGGATTCGCGGCGAAGCAGCGAAAACGCGAAGTCCCGGCCCATGCCCTGGTTGTAGGCCAAGTGTATCCAGAGCATAGCGTAGGGCTCGAGCAGCCGGGACACGCTGAGCGGCCCGGCGTCGACGGCCTCGAATCCGAGCTCGGTCATCAGGCGCAGCACGATCGGCTTCCGCTCGGCATCGTCGCCGGCGACGAACATCGCCGGGAAGCCGTCCGGAAACTTGGCGTCTTCCATCGCCAGGTACCCGACCTGGTTCAGCGCCTTGAACACGTGCGCCGCTGGCGCCCAGGCGGCGACCTGCTCTCCGCCGGAGCTGTCGAAGCCGACCGTGAGGCCGAGCTCGCCGTCGCGATAGGCGAGCGGATTGGTGCAGTCGATGACGATCTTTCCTGCGAGCCCGCCGGCAATGCCGATCGCGCTCTCGGTCGCCTCCCACGGCGTCGCGAGCACCACGACCTCACCTGCCGGACCCGCTTCGGCCACGGTGACGGCCCTCGCATCGTTGCCGGCACTCCCTGCGGCGGCCTTTGCGTTCGAAGAATTCGGGTCGCGCACACCGAAGACGATCTCGTGCCCGGCACGCGACCAAGACTTGCCAAGCGCCGTTCCGACGCTGCCCGCGCCGATGATGGCGATCTTCATTGCATCCCTCACATCCCCGACGCCGAGGATACCTTCAAAGAGGATGCGTCCGACAGACTTAAGCGCTTCGGTCGTCACCACTGGTCAACGTCGCGAGCAGAGCGGAGATGCCTCCGCAAGGCAACGTCCGCCGCAGCGCCTCGGCGATCGCGCGCGCGTCGGCGAGCCCGTCATGGGCGCGGCCCGATGTCTCGAAACCGAAGACAGCCGGCAGCGTGGAGGACACGACATGCGTGCTCCTGTGCGCCGCATGACGAAAGTGACCGCTCACGCTGGCAAATGTCATCGCGGCCAGCGGATCGACGATGCCGAAAAGCGCGACGTTACGGGCGATGATGTCGTGATCGCGTCCATTAGTGAGCATGGCTCGCGCACCTGCCGAGAAGTCGGCGAACTCTTCCAAGGCTTCGGCAATGTCGATGCCGTCGCGATCGGTCCTCTCCTGCGTGATGCCGGTGAGCCCGATGATGAAGTCGCTGAGGACCGGATTGATCCTCGGCTTCACCAGCCGGTCGAAGATCGCGACCTCGCGGAGGTCGGCATCAAGGCGGACCGCGCCGATCTGGATGATCTCCGGGTGCTCGCCAGGCCCCGACCAGTCACGCGACTGGGAACCCGGCCACGACGTCCACTCCATGTCGAAGATGACGATCATGACCCGAGAATAGAATGCCCTCCCGTCCGGGGGAACGGGAGAGCGGTGATACGAGACCGGCCGGAGGAACGGGTGGTCCGATCCCGTATCGATTTTCAGGTCAGCGCCATCCGGTGCGGTCGAAGATCCGGACGGCCTCGGCGTTGTTCCTGGCGAGCGCCGAGAGCGGCGCCGTGTCGGCCTTGAAGGTACCGAATGACGCCACGACCTCGGAGCGCGGAATGCCCGCCTTGATCGGGAACTCGCCGACGACGTCGGCATGGATGCGCTGCGCCTCGTCGGAAAGCATGAACTCGATGAACTGCACCGCGTTGGCCGAATTCTTCGAACTCTTGGTCACGCCGATCCCCGACACGTTCACATGCGCGCCGCGGTCGCTCTGGTTCGGCCAGAAGATCCGGACCTTCTTGGCGACCTCCTGGTCCGCCGGGTCCTTCGACTGCGCCATGCCGGCGAGGTAGTAGGTGTTGGCGAGCGCCAGATCGCATTCGCCGGCGGCGATCGCCTTCAGCTGGTCGCGGTCGCCGCCCGCGGGCTTGCGCGCCAGGTTCTCGCCGACTCCCTTCGCCCACGCTTCGGCTTTCGCCGCCCCCTGCGACTCGATCATCGTCGCGAGCATCGACTGATTGTAGATGTGCGAGGAGGAACGGACGCAGATCTTGCCCTTCCACTTCGCGCTGGCGAGGTCTTCGTAGGTGGAAAGATCGGCCGGCTTCACCCGCTCGACGGAGTACATGATCGGGCGGCCGCGCAGCGACAGCGCGGTCCAGCTGCCCTCGGGGTCGCGATAGGCGGCCGGGACGGTCGCCTCGATCACCGGCGACTTGACCGGCTGAAGCAGGCCGAGCTCCTTGGCGCGGACGAGGCGTCCGGCGTCGACGGTGATCAGCAGGTCGGCCGGACTGGCATCGCCCTCGGCCTTGAGGCGCTCGATCAGCGCATCTTCGCCGCCGGACACCAGGTTGACCTTGATCTTGGTCTTCGCGGTGAAGGCGTCGAGCAGGGGCTTGATCAGCCCTTCCTGACGATAGGAATAGAGATTGACCTCCTGGGCCATCGCGGGGGCCTGGACCAGGCCGAAAGCGAGCGCGAGGGCGGCCGGAACGAGCTTGCGCATTGAGATCCCCCTCCTGGGATTTAGTTATTGATACTCATTCGCAAGAAATTTCGATCCGATCAAGCATGATCTGCGCCCCTCCGACCTCACGACCTCGGGAGCCCCAATGAATCTCGCCGAAAGCCTGCTCCGGGCCGCCCGGGCCCATGGCGACCGACCCGCGCTGGCGCTTGGGAAGGACGACCGGCTGGACTATGCCGGGTTCGCCCGCCGCGCCGGGTCGCTCGGCGAGGGGCTCAAGCGGCGGTTCGGCCTGGTGCCGGGGGATCGCGTCGCCCTCGCGATGAAGAACCACCTCGATTACCTGCCGCTGCTCTACGGCTGCTGGTGGGCCGGCCTGACGGCGGTGCCCGTGAATGCCAAGCTTCACCCTAAGGAGATCGCCTACATCCTCGCCGACTGCGGCGCCCGCCTCGCGGTCGCGACCGAGGACATGGCGGATGCGGTCACCGCGGCGGCGTCCGAGGCCGGCACCGGGCTGGCCCAGATCGTGGTGGGCTCCAAGGAGATGGAGCGCCTTTCGTCGGAGGCGCCGGGATCGCCTGCCGAGCAGGCCGACGCCGACCTCGCCTGGATCTTCTACACCTCCGGCACCACCGGCAAACCGAAGGGCGCGATGCTGAGCCACGCCAACCTGCTGGCGATGTCGCTCTGCTATTTCGCCGACGTCGACACCGTGTCGCCGGGCGACTCCATGCTGCACGCGGCCCCGCTCTCGCACGGGTCCGGCCTGTATGCCGTCCCGAACATCCATGCGGCGGCGAAGCAGATCATCCCGGAATCAGGCGGTTTCGACGGCGCGGAGATCGCCGAGCTGATGGGCCACCACCGGGGCATCGCGATGTTCGCCGCGCCGACGATGGTCTCGCGCATGGTGGCGCATCCGGCGGTCCAGGCCGGCCGCGTTCCGGGCCTCAAGACCATCATCTATGGCGGCGGTCCGATGTACGTCGCCGACCTCAAGCGCGCGATCGAGGTGATCGGACCCAGGCTGTCCCAGATCTACGGCCAGGGCGAGAGCCCGATGTGCATCACGGCGCTGCCGAAGTCGATCATCGCCGATCTCGACCATCCCAAATGGGAGGCCCGCGCTGCCTCCGCGGGCCTCCGCCAGTCGACCGCCGAGGTTCGCATCGCCGACGCCGACGACCGGCCGCTGCCGACCGGCGAGATCGGCGAGATCCTGGTGCGCGGCCCCCAGGTCATGTCGGGCTACTGGAACCGGCCCGAGGCGAACGCCCAGGCGCTCCGCGGCGGCTGGCTGCATACCGGGGACGTGGGCGTGCTCGACGAGGACGGCTTCCTCACCCTCAAGGACCGGTCCAAGGACCTGATCATCTCGGGCGGCTCGAACATCTACCCGCGCGAAGTGGAAGAAGTTCTGCTTCGCCACCCAGATGTCCAGGAAGTCGCCGTGATCGGACGGCCTCATCCGGACTGGGGCGAGGAGGTCGTCGCCTTCGTGGTGATCCGATCAGGCAGTAGCGTCGAAGAAGAAGTACTGGACCGACTTTGCCTGGATGCAATCGCAAGATTCAAACGACCGAAGGTCTATCGATTTGTTCATGAGCTCCCGAAGAACAATTACGGAAAGGTGGTCAAATCCGCGTTACGGGAGAGAAATTAACTTCTCGTCCATAAAATGTGAGATAAATGAGCACCATGGTTGAATTCGTCAAACCGCCCCGTGCGCTTGCCGACAAAACCGGCCGCGGCACGCCCGGGGCCGGCGATCGCCTGATCAAGAAGGCGGACGAGGCGGTCAAGGAGCACCAGAGCAAGATCGACTACAAGAAGATCGCCGGTGAGTCGCTGGACAAGCTGCACGGCCTGATGCGCCAGTTCCTGTCCGACCCGGACGGGCAGGCAGCTATCGGCCACCAGATCTACGAGCTCTGCCACGATCTCAAGGGCGAAGGCGCCAGCTTTGGCTATCCCGCCGTGTCGCGCTGCGCCGACCTGATCTGCCGCGTGATGGACTCGAAGACCCAGCGCAACCAGCGCTTCCTCGAGATCGTCAAGATCGAGGTCGACTCGATCCGTGCGATGATCCGCTTCGACGTGAAGGGCAACCCGCGCGGCATGGCCCTCGAGATCATCGACGCGCTCGAATTCCTGGTCGACAACTTCCTCGACAAGCTGAAGACCGCCCAGGCCGCCTGATCGTCGTCGTTGTGCACTGGTCGGGCTGAGGCCAGTCTCTCGAGCCCATGCTCGATCCCCAGCTTCTCGCGATCCTCCTCGTCTTCCTCCTCGCCGGCGCCGTCAAAGGCGTGATCGGCCTCGGCCTGCCGACGATCGCGGTCGGGCTGCTCAGCCTCGCGATGACGCCTGCGGAAGCCGCCGCGATCCTGATCGTGCCGTCCATCGTCACCAATTTCTGGCAGCTCTTCGCCGGCCCGAGCTTCGCCGCGCTCGCGCGACGGCTCTGGCCGATGATGGCCGGCGTCTGCGTCGGCACCTGGCTCGGCAGCGGCCTGCTCACCGGCATCGATGCGAAGATCTCGGCCGCGGCGCTCGGGCTCGCCCTGGTGCTCTATTCGATCGTCGGACTGACGGCGCTGAAGCTGCGCGTGCCGCCCCGGCATGAGGGATGGCTCGGTCCGCCGGTCGGCGTCGCCACCGGCGTGGTGACGGCAGCGACCGGCGTATTCGTGGTCCCGGCGGTGCCTTACCTGCAAGCGCTCGGCCTCGACAAGGACGACCTGGTGCAGGCGCTCGGCCTGTCCTTCACCGTTTCGACCTTCGCGCTCGCCGCCAGCCTCTTCCACGAAGACGCTTTCGGCGCGGCCGACGCCACGACCTCGCTTTTCGCGGTCCTGCCGGCGCTCGGCGGCATGTGGGCCGGAACCTGGCTCCGCGGACGCATCGGCGCGGCACTTTTTCGCCGCTGCTTCTTCCTGGGATTGCTCGCGCTCGGCCTGCACCTGGCGTCGCGCGCGGTGCTCTAGACCTTCTGTGTCTCGCGTGCCCTGAGCTCGCGGCGCATGATCTTGCCGGTGGTGGTCATCGGCAACGAGTCCACGAACTCGACCGAGCGCGGATACTCGTGCGCGGCGAGCTTGGTCTTCACGAACTCCTGGATCTCGCGCGCGAGCGCCGCGTCGCCGCTGCGGCCGGGCTTCAGCACCAGGAACGCCTTGATGCTTTCGGTGCGGATCGGGTCGGGCACGCCGATCACCGCGGCGAGCGCCACCGCCGGATGCTTCAGCAGGCACTCCTCGACCTCGACCGGGCCGACGCGATAGCCGGCGGTGGTGATCAGGTCGTCGGAACGGCCGACGAACCAGATGTAGCCGTCCTCGTCCTGGCGTGCGAGATCGCCCGTCAGCAGGAAGTCGCCCACATACTTCGCCGACGTCGCCTGCGAGTTGTTCCAGTAGTTGAGGAACATCACCGGATCGCCGCGGCGGATGCCGACCTCGCCGACCTCACCACGCGGCTTCTCGGTGCCCGAGGCGTCGACGATGCGCACGTCATGGCCTGGGATCGGCTTCCCCATCGCGCCGGGACGCACATCGACCAGCGAGGCGCAGTTGCCGACGACGAGATTGCATTCGGTCTGGCCGTAGAACTCGTTGATCGTGAGCCCGAAGGTGGCCTGGCCCCAGTCCAGCAGCTCGGCGCCCAGGCTCTCGCCGCCCGAGCCGATGCTGCGGAGCTTTGCGCCGTGGCGCTGTGGATCCTCGACCTGGCGCATCAACTTGAGCGCGGTCGGCGGCAGGAAGGCGTTCCTGACCTCGTGGCGCGCCATGAAGGCGAAGGCCTCGTCCGGATCGAACTTGGCGAAGCGGCGCGAGACCACCGGCACGCCGTGATGCCAGGACGGCAGCAGCACGTCGATCAGCCCGCCGATCCAGGCCCAGTCGGCCGGCGTCCAGAAGCGGTCGCCAGCTTGCGGGAAGAACTCGTGCGGATACTCGACGCCGGGCAGATGCCCGAGCAGCACGCGATGCGCATGCAGCGCGCCCTTCGGATTGCCGGTCGTGCCGGACGTGTAGATGATCAGCGCCGGATCGTGGGCCCCGCTGTCGATCGCGGTGAAGACGTCGGATGCTTTTTCGAGCGCCGGCGCCAACGCCGTGAACCCCTGCCCGTCCTTGGCCGCATCGACGACCAGCACCAGCTTGAGCTCAGGCAGGCGGTCCCGGATCGGCGCCAGCTTGGCGAGGCTCGCCGTATCGGTGACGACGGCCTTGGCGCCGGCGTCGCCGAGACGAAAGGCGAGCGCGTCCTCGCCGAACAGCGTGAACAGCGGGATCGCGACCAGGCCCGCCTTGTAGCAGGCGACATGGGCGAAGCCGGTCTCGGGGCGCTGCGGCAGCAGGATGCCGACGCGATCGCCGCTGCCAAGGCCGGCAGCCATCAGCAGGTTGGCGAGCTTGTTGGCATGGCGGCGCACGTCGCCGAAGCGCCAGCGCTCGACCGTGCCGTCCTCGCGCTCGTGGATCAGCGCGAGTGCGTCGTCGCCATGCTTGTCGCAGATATCGATGCCGAGATTGTAGCGAGCCGGGATTTCCCAACGGAAACCACCGGCCAGCGCGTCGTAGCTCGCTGCGCGCTTCAGCACTTGAGCAAGTCCACCACGTGGTCGGCGATCGCCAGCGACGAGGTCAGGCCCGGGGACTCGATGCCGTAGAGGTTGACCAGGCCCGGAATGCCGGTCTCGCGTGGCCCCTGGATCAGGAAGTCCTTCGCCGGCTCGCCGGGCTTCTGCAGCTTCGGGCGCATGCCGGAGTATCCCGGCGCCAGCGCGCCGTCGGGAAGGTCTGGCCAGTAGGTGCGGATCGCCGCGTAGAACACGTCGGCGCGCTTCGGATCGACGTCGTAGGCGATCTCATTCACCCACTCGACGTCGGGGCCGAACTTCGTCTGGCCGGCGAGATCCAAGGTCACATGGATGCCGAGCCCGGCCTGTTCCGGCGCCGGGTAGATCAGCCGCGAGAACGGCGGCTTCACGCCGGTCAGGACGTAGTAGTTGCCCTTGGCGAGATAGGCCGGCGGCACCGTCTCGGGATTCAGTCCGTCGAGCGCATGCGAGAGCTTCTGCGCGTGAAGGCCGGCCGAGTTCACCAGCGTCTTGCAGCGAAGCTGCATCGGCTCGGCGCCGCCGACTTCGATCTCGATCGCGTTGTGGCCGACATGGCCGCCCACCACCGGCGACAGATAGGCGAGCACCGCGCCGTGCGCCTCGGCGTCTCCCTGCAGCGCCAGCATGAAGGCATGGCTGTCGACGATGCCGGTCTTGGGCGAATGCAGCGCGCCGATGCAGGCGAGATTGGGCTCCATCGCCTTCGCCTCGGCGGCCGAGAGCCAGGCGAGATCACCGGCGCCGTTCTTCGCCGCGATCTCCTTGAGCTTCGCCATGCCCGCGCGCTGCGACTCGTCGGTCGCCACGATCAGCTTGCCGCATTGCCGGTGCGGCACGCCGTGGACGGCAGCGAAACGGTAGAGCTTGTCTCGGCCCTCGACGCAGAACTTCGCCTTCAGGCTGCCCGGCGGGTAGTAGATCCCGGCATGGATCACTTCGGAGTTGCGGGACGAGGTCTCGGTACCGATCGAGTCGGCCACCTCCAGCACGATCACCTCGCGGCCGGCAAGCGCCAGCGCCCGTGCGATCGCCAGCCCGACCACGCCGGCGCCCACCACCACCGCGTCGACCGTTTCCGTCATGGCCGGCACTCTTGGCCCCGCTCGCCGCGAGGGTCAAGCGGAAGCCATCTCCGCCGCGAGACCGCGGCCGACCCGCTCGATGAGCGGGCGCGCCTGGAGGAGCACCAGCTCCTGCCATTCGGCGCTGTCCGGGCAGAAGGCATCGAGCAGCCGGCGTTTCACCGCCTGCACCTCGCCATCGTGCCAGTCGTTCCGTCCCCGGCGGTTGAACACGTACTCAGCACGCAGCGCCGCCAGAACCTCGTCGCCGGGCATGGCTCCATACTCGAAGCCGATATAGGCGGCGTTCTCGCCGCAATCCTTTTCCCACAGCTCGGAGTTCAGTCCTTCCTGGGGCGGCGTCGCCGCCTTTCCGCTCCGCTGCAGGGTCATGCCGGGCCCGATCCATCGCCGCATCCGCGCGCATCCCGGGTGGGCGGGATCGCCGGCGAAGATCGGTTCGCAATACCCGAAGGGACCGGCGCCGGTGTGGAAGTCGAGCACCGCCACTAGGGCACGCTCGCGGAGGCGGTAGTCGTCGAGGATCGCCTCCAGGGTGCGGCGCGACCAGCAGGGCGCTGTGCCGCCGTAGAACATGCCCGTCGGGTGAGTCCACTGCCCGCCCGACACGGCGACTCTGAACGCCGCTTCCCCATGCTCCAGGCGCCAGGCCGCGAGCCTGGCGTCGGCGGCGGCGAGGGTGGCGGGCGCGAGGTCGGCCGGCACCAGGTCGTCCGCCAGCACATCGTAACCGGGATTGGACGGTCGCGGCTTGGCGAAGTCGACGAAGTTGCGGTTGATGTCGATGTTGTCCTCGTTGGTGCGCCGGATCCAGGCGGAGCCGTACGGGTTGACCGCATGCACCATCAGCATCGCCACGCTGTCGAACCGGGAGAGATCGAGGTCGAGCAGCGCGTCGACCTGCGCGCCCGAGCCGCAATAAAGTTCCGGGCCATGCACGCCGGCCGTCATCACCATGACGGCCTTCGCGTCCGGGGCGCCCAGAAGCACGACGTCGGTGGCCATCTCTTCTCCGTCCGGCGTCGTCATCGGATGGCGGTATGAGCGGACGGCGACGCCCCGGAGGTCGGCTGCCAGCCGGAACTTCCGGCGCGCGTCGGCATAGGTCCGGGCGAACCGGCTGGTGAAATCGATCATCATCCCTGCTCCTGCGAAGTAGCCCGCAAGCTAGGCCGACCGTAGGGAACCTGCGGCGCCGACCGGCTTGCGATGAAACCGCGCGGCGCGTTCGGTCGAAATTGTTTCCGGATCGGCCCTGCGATAGGGTGCGGCCACGCCATGCCCCTCGACATCGTTCCATCGGTCTGCCCGCACGACTGTCCCAGCACCTGTGCGCTCGAGGTCGAGCGACTGGATGCCCGCACGATCGGCCGGGTCCACGGCGCCCGCGAGAACTCCTATACGGCCGGCGTCGTCTGCGCGAAGACCGCGCGCTATGCCGAGCGGGTCCATCACAAGGACCGGCTGACCGTCCCCCTGCTCCGCACCGGGCCCAAGGGCGCGGGCCAGTTCACTGAGATCGGCTGGGACGAGGCGCTCGACCGGGTTGCCGACGCCTTCAAGGCCGCCGCCGCCAAGTACGGGCCCGAGACGGTATGGCCCTACTACTATGCCGGCACAATGGGCCTCGTGCAGCGGGACGGCATCCACCGCCTGCGCCACGTGATGAAGTATTCGGGCCAGGGCAACACGATCTGCATCGCACTCACCGACGCCGGCTGGCTCGCCGGTCACGGCACCAAGCGCGGCCTCGACCCGCGCGAGATGCACGAGTCCGACCTGATCGTCATGTGGGGCGGCAACCCGGTCGCGACCCAGGTCAACGTGATGACCCATATCGCCAAGGCGCGGAAGGAACGCGGCGCCAAGCTGGTCCATATCGACGTCTACCGGAACGGCACCGCCGAGGCCGCCGACATCTTCCTAATGGTCAGGCCCGGCGCCGACGGCGCGCTCGCCGCTGCGGTCGGCCACGTGCTGCTGAAGGAAGGCTACGCCGACCGCGCCTACCTCGCGAAGTACACCGACTTTTCGCCCGAGGTCGAGGCGCACTATGCGAGCCGCACGCCCGAGTGGGCGGAGAAGATCTGCGGCGTCCCGGCTGAAGAGATCATCGACTTCGCGCGCCTCTACGGCCGCACCAAGAACGCGTTCATGCGGGTGGGCTACGGCTTCAGCCGCTCGCGCAACGGCGCCGCGCAACTTCACGCCGCGACCTGTCTCCCGGCGCTGACCGGCGCCTGGCAGCACAAGGGCGGCGGCGCGCTCTATTCCAACAGCGCGATCTATCCCTGGAACAAGACGATGATCGAGGGGAAGGACCGGATCGACCCCAAGGTCCGCACCCTCGACATGAGCCGGATCGGCCCGGTGCTCGTCGGCGAGCCGGACGCCCTCCAGGGCGGCCCGCCGGTGACGGCGATGCTGGTGCAGAACACCAACCCCGCGGTGGTGGCGCCCGAGCAGAACAAGGTGATCAAGGGGCTGCTGCGCGAGGACCTGTTCCTCTGCGTGCACGAGCAGCTGCCGACCGACACGGTCAAGTATGCCGACGTCGTCCTGCCGGCGACGAGCTTCCTCGAGCACGACGACATCTACCAGGGCGGCGGTCACACCTTCATCCAGATGGGCGCCAAGGTGATCGAGGCGCACGGCCAGAGCCGCTCGAACCACGAGGTGCTGCAGGGCTTGGCGAAGCGCCTCGGCGCCGAGCATCCGGCCTTCGACATGACCGCCTGGGAGCTCTGCGACTGGACGCTGAAGGCATCCGGTTTCCCCGACGCCGCCTCGCTCAAGGCGACGCGCTGGCACGACTGCGCGATCCCGTTCGGGAAGGCGCATTTCCTCGACGGCTTCGGCACGCCCGACAAGCGCTTCCACTTCCGGCCAGACTGGAAGTCGATCGGCCCGGCCTTCGCCGGCATGCCGACGATGCCCGACCATCTCGACACGATCGAGAAGGCGACCGAGGAGCATCCGTTTCGGATGACGACATCGCCGGCACGCCAGTTCCTCAACACCAGCTTCACCGAGATGCCGACCTCGGTCGCCCGCGAGGTGCGCCCGAGCCTGCTGCTGCATCCCGACGACGCGGGCAGGCTCGGCGTCGTCGAAGGCGGCAAGGTTCGCGTCGGCAACAAGCGCGGCGACGTGCTGCTGCATGCGAAGCTGTTCGCCGGCCTTCGTCCCGGCGTCGTCGTCGCCGAAGGCATCTGGCCGAATTCGCGCCATGTCGAAGGCAAGGGCATCAACGTCCTGATCGGCTCGGATGCCGCCCCGCCCGCCGGCGGCGCCGTGTTCCACGACACCGCCGTCTGGGTCAGGGCCGAGGCATGACGCGCGCCCACGTCATCGTTCTCGGCAACGAGAAGGGCGGCTCCGGCAAGTCGACCACGGCGATGCACCTGGTCGTGGCGCTGCTGCGCCAGGGCTATCGCGTCGGCTCGATGGATCTCGACGCCCGTCAGGGCACGCTGACGCGCTATGCCGCCAACCGCTCGGCCCGCGCCATCACGATCGGCGCCGACAAGCTGCCACTGCCGACCCATGTGCCGATCGCGCGCTCCGACGCGAGCGACCTCGCCGAGGCCGCGGTCGACGAGCGCCGGCGCTTCGAGTCGGCGTTCGAGGAGCTGAGCTCGACCCAGGACTACCTGGTCATCGACTGCGCCGGCTCCGACAATTTCCTCGGCCGCCTCGGCCACGCCCATGCCGACACGCTGGTGACGCCGCTCAACGACAGCTTCATCGATCTCGACGTGCTGGCACTGCTTGATCCCGACACGCTGGCGATCCAGCGGCCCGGCGCCTATTCGGAGCTGGTCTGGGAGAGCCGCAAGCAGCGTGCGATCCGCGACCGTGGCTCGATCGACTGGATCGTTATGCGCAACCGGCTCTCGGCGCTGGATGCCCGCAACAAGCGCGAGATGGGCCGCGTGCTGGAGAAGCTGTCGAAGCGTATAGGCTTCCGCTTCGTGCAGGGCTTCTCCGAGCGCGTGATCTTCCGCGAGCTGTTCCTGAAGGGCCTGACCTTGATGGACCTAGTCGAGGCCGAGCCCGACCAGCAGCTCAAGCTGAGCCACGTCGCCGCCCGCCAGGAAGTGCGGATGCTGCTGGAAGCCCTCAAGATCCCGCTGCCCGAAGCGCTGGCCTCGGCGGGCTGAGGTCTCGTTCCTATATAATGGAGCCATGAGCGGCTCCAAGCTTCCGACCGCCGGCCAGGCGGCCGTCGATGCGTTTCTCGCCAAGGTCCGTGCCGCGCCGACGCCGGTGCCGGCCGGCCAGAGGGGCCGCCTCGTCTTCGCGCTCGATTCGACCTTGAGCCGGCAGCCGACCTGGGACCAGGCGACCAAGCTGCAAGGAGACATGTTCCGCGAGACCCAGGCGCTGGGCGGGCTCGACCTGCAGCTCGTCTACTATCGCGGCTTCGCCGACTTCTACGCGAGCCCATGGCTCGCCGACTCCTCGGCGCTTCTTCGCCATATGACCGGTGTCGACTGCCAGGGCGGACAGACCCAGATCGAGCGCGTGCTCGCCCACACGGTCGAGGAAGCGAAGACCCGACGCATCGCCGCCCTCGTCTTCGTCGGCGACGCCTTCGAGGAAAATGCCGACGTCGTCTGCCGCAAGGCCGGCGAGCTGGGATTGCTCGGCGTCCCGGTCTTCGTTTTCCACGAAGGCGGCGGCGAGCAGCCGGCCCGCGTGTTCCGCGAGATCGCGCGCCTCTCCAAGGGCGCCTATTGCCCTTTCGACGCCGGTTCGGCGAAGCAGCTCCGCGAGCTCCTGTCGGCGGTCGCGGTCTATGCCGCCGGCGGCCGCGCCGCACTCGAGCACCATGCGAAGAAGACCGGCGGCGCGGCGCTGCTGCTGACACACCGGCTCCGATAGATGATCTATCTCCTCGGCGGTCTCGTGTTCCTCGCCTGCGTCTGGATGATGGCGCGGGCGTTCCTGGCAGCGGATCCAAAGAAGCTCGCCGTCGGCGTCAAATGGGTCGGCGGCGCCGGCCTCGGCGCGCTGGCGCTCTTCCTCTTCCTTCGCGGCAACCTGGCGGCCATGGGCACCGCGCTCGGCGCCATCCTGCCGCTCCTGATCCGCTGGGGGCGGTTGCGCCAGATCCTGTTCCCGACCCGGACCTCCTCGGGCCCGACCTCGGCCGGCGGCTCGTCGCTCGACACCGCTTTCCTCAAGGTTGCGCTCGACCACGCGACGGGCCGCATGACGGGCGAGGTGATTGCCGGCCGCCACCGGGGCCGACGCCTGGAGGACCTCACCTCGGTCGAGACGGTCGAGCTCCTGGACGAGGCCCGGGCCGATCCGGCGACGGTCCAGGTCCTGGAAGCCTTCCTCGATCGGGAGCACCCCGGGTGGCGGGAGGCCGGTGGCGATCCCTCCTCTCCTTCCTCTTCCTCCCCCAGCGGCAGCATGTCGCGGGCGGAGGCGCTGCAGGTCCTGGACCTCGCCGAGGGCGCGAGCCCGGCGCAGATCCGCGAAGCCCATCGCCGGCTGATGCTGGCCAACCACCCGGACCGCGGCGGATCGACCTTTCTCGCCGCCCAGATCAACCGGGCCAAGGACGTACTGCTGGGCGACGGTTGATGCAGACGGCCGCGCCTTGGGCCGGCCCAGCCCCCGCCTCAGCCCCGCCGCAATCCCGACCGATAGTCGCCCCTGCCTTGCGGGGGCTTACGGGCTATGGCAATAAGCGCCGCGGCCGGGGGACCCCGCCCTAGAGACTCCTTAAGACTCCGGACGGAGCGGGTATGACGAAGCGGGTGCGCAAAGCGATTTTCCCGGTCGGCGGGCTGGGCACGCGCTTCCTGCCGGCGACCAAGGCGTTGCCGAAAGAGATGCTGACGGTCGTCGACAAGCCGATCATCCAGTACGCGGTCGAAGAGGCGAAGGCCGCCGGGATCGAGGAGTTCATCTTCGTCACCGGCCGCGGCAAGACCGCGATCGAGGACCATTTCGACCACTCCTACGAGCTCTCCGAGACGCTGCAGAAGCGCTCCAAGTACCAGGAGCTGGCCGACATCTCGTCCTGGATGCTGAAGCCGGGCCAGGTCGCCTACACCCGCCAGCAGGATCCGCTCGGCCTCGGCCACGCCGTCTGGTGCGCCCGCAGCCTGGTCGGCGACGAGCCGGTCGCGGTGCTGCTCGCCGACGACATGATCCTTTCCGACACGCCCTGCCTCAAGCAGATGGTCGACCACTACGACGGCAGCGGCGGCAACCTGGTC
Source organism: Alphaproteobacteria bacterium (assembly GCA_044223515.1). Classification (GTDB taxonomy): domain Bacteria; phylum Pseudomonadota; class Alphaproteobacteria; order SHVZ01; family SHVZ01; genus SHVZ01. The sequence goes on along the minus strand of JBGALV010000033.1, from coordinate 10,774 downwards.
GCGGTGATGGAAGTCGAGCGGCAGATGACCAAGAGCTACGGCGTCATCGCCCCGGGCAAGACCCGCGACCAGCTCATCGAGGTCAAGGGCCTGGTCGAGAAGCCTGAGCCCGAGAGCGCCCCGTCGAACCTAGCCGTCATTGGCCGCTACATCCTGCAGCCGGAAGTCTTCGGCCATCTCGAGCGCTTCGAGCGCGGTGCCGGCGGCGAGATCCAGCTGACCGACGCGATGGCCAAGATGATCGGAAGCCACCCCTTCCACGGCGTTCTGTTCGAAGGCCGGCGCTTCGACTGCGGCACGCGCGTCGGCTTCATCGACGCCAACATCGCCTTCGCGCTGAAGCGGCCCGACATGGTCGAGCGCATGCGCGACATCCTTCGCCGCTACCAGTAGTTCCCGTTTCCTCAGTCAACGGACGTTCGCCATGCGTATCGCCATGATCGGCACCGGCTATGTCGGCCTGGTTTCCGGCGCCTGCTTCTCCGAGTTCGGCATCACCGTCACCTGCGTCGACAAGGACGTCTCGAAGATCGAGCGCCTGAAGCGCGGGATCATGCCGATCTACGAGCCGGGCCTGGACCAGCTGGTCGAAGCCAACGTGAAGGCCGGCCGCCTCTCCTTCACCACCGACCTCAAGCCGGCGGTCGCCGAAGCCGATGCGGTGTTCATCGCCGTCGGCACGCCCAGCCGTCGCGGCGACGGACATGCCGACCTCTCCTACGTCTACGGCGCAGCCAAGGAAATCGCCGAGGCCCTGACCCACTACACGGTGGTCGTCACCAAGTCGACCGTGCCGGTCGGCACCGGCCGCGAGGTCGCCCGCATCATCAAGGAGACGCGGAAGGACGCCGACTTCGACGTCGTCTCCAACCCGGAATTCCTGCGCGAAGGCGCCGCCATCGGCGACTTCATGAATCCCGACCGGGTGGTGATCGGCACCTCGGGCCCGCGCGCCCGCGAAGTGATGGGCCGGCTCTACCGCCCGCTCGAGCAGGACGGCAAGAAGATCGTCTACACCACGCTCGAGAGCTCGGAGCTGATCAAGTACGCGGCCAACACCTTCCTCGCCGCCAAGATCACCTTCATCAACGAGATCGCCGATCTCTGCGAGAAGGTCGGCGCCGACGTGCACGACGTCGCCGAGGGCATCGGCCTCGACTCGCGCATCGGACGGAAGTTCCTGCAGCCAGGCCCGGGCTACGGCGGATCCTGCTTTCCCAAGGACACGCTGGCGCTGGTCAAGACCGCGCAGGACTTCGGCTCGCCGCTGCGCATCATCGAGACGGTCGTCGACATCAACGACAAGCGCAAGCGCGCCATGGCCAAGCGCGTCGCCGACGCGCTCGGCGGCAGCGTCAAGGGCAAGACCGTCGCCGTGCTCGGCCTCACCTTCAAGGCCGACACCGACGACATGCGCGACAGCCCGAGCCTCGATATCGTGCCGGAGCTCGTGAAGCTCGGCGCCAATGTCCGGGCCTACGACCCGGCCGGCATGACCGAAGCCAAGCACATGATCGAAGGCATCACCCTCTGCGAGAAGGCCTACGAGGCCATGCAGGGCGCCGACGCCACCACGATCCTCACCGAGTGGAACGAGTTCCGTTCGCTCGACCTGGATCGCGTGAAGCAGGTCATGAAGACACCGGTGATCGTCGACCTCCGCAACCTCTATGATCCCGACCAGATGGCCGAGGCCGGCATCGCCTATACCTGCGTCGGCCGCCGCCCGAAGAACGGCAAAGCCAAGAGCCACTGAGGGCAGCCATGCGCCACGACTTCCATCCGACCGTCCTTCGCGAATACGACATCCGCGGCCGCGTCGGCGAGACCCTGTCGGCCGCGGACGCCCGCGCCGTGGGCATGAGCTTCGGCACCGTGGTGCGCGAAGCCGGCGGTCGGCGAGTCAGCGTCGGCCGCGACGGCCGGCACTCCTCGCCCGAGCTGTCGGCGGCGCTGATCGAAGGGCTGACCTCGACCGGCATCGACGTGATCGACATCGGCCGGGTGTCGACGCCGACCCTCTATTTCTCGGTCTTCGAGCTCGGGACCGACGGCGGCGTGATGATCACCGGATCGCACAACCCGCCGGCCTACAACGGCTTCAAGATGATGCTGGGCCGGAAGGCGTTCTACGGCCAGTCGATCCTGCGCCTCGGGCGCATCGCCGCCGACGGGCGGTACGCCCAGGGCCAGGGCAAGGTCGAGCAGCGCGATCTCCGCGACGTCTACGCCGACCGCGTCATGCGCGACATCAGGCTCGACCGCCAGCTCAAGATCGTCTGGGACACCGGCAACGGTGCCGCCGGCCCGTCGGTCAACGACGTGTCGATGCGGCTCGAGTCCAGCCACTACCTGCTCAACATCGAGGTCGACGGCGACTTCCCGAACCATCACCCGGACCCGACCGTCGCCGAGAACCTGCAGCAGATGATCGAGAAGGTGCGCGAGGTCGGCGCCGATCTCGGCATCGGCTTCGACGGCGACGGCGACCGCATCGGCGTCGTCGACAACAAGGGCGGCATCCTCTGGGGCGACCAGCTCCTGGCGATCCTCGCGTCCGAGGACGTGCTGAAGAAGCACAAGGGTGCGCCGATCATAGCCGACGTGAAGACCTCCCAGGGCTTCTTCGACTGGGTTTCCCAGCACGGCGGGAAGCCGGTGATGTGGAAGGCCGGCCATTCGCTGGTGAAGGCGAAGATGGCCGAGATGCAGGCCCCCCTCGCCGGCGAGATGAGCGGTCACGTCTTCTTCGGCGACGGATGGTACGGCTTCGACGACGCGCTGTTCGCCGGCGTCCGCCTGATCCAGATCCTGGCCAACAACCCGTCGACGACCCTCGCCGAGCTCAAGGATCGCCTGCCGAAGGCGGTCAACACACCGGAGCTCCGCTTCTCCTGCCCCGAGGAACGCAAGTTCCAGGTGGTCGAGGAGGTGAAGGCGTGGGTCGCCCGGCAGGACGACGGCCGTACCGCGATCGACATCGACGGCGTGCGCGTGAAGACCGCCGACGGCTGGTGGCTGCTCCGCGCCTCCAACACCCAGGCGGCACTGACCGCGCGCTGCGAGTCGACCGATGAGGCCGGGCTCGACCGGCTCAAGGCCGATCTTCGTGCCGCGCTGGCCTCGGCAGGCGTCGAGCTGGTCGAGAGCACCAGCGCCGCCCACTAGGGCGCACCATGATCGACCGCCTGCTCGGCTTCCTGACCGGCAGCGCCCAGCCGGCTCCGGCGAAGAGGCCGAAGGATTTCGAGCTCGCGGTCGCAGCGCTTCTGATCGAGGCCGAACGGATGGACGACCGCTTCGATGCGGCCGAGCGCGCCGTCATCGAGCATGTGCTCACGGCCAAATTCTCGTTGCGGCCAAACGACGTGCGCGAGCTGATCGCCGCTGCCGAGAAGGCGGTCCGCAACTCGACCCAGCTCTTCCCCTTCACGCAGAAGATCTGCCAGATGATGGAGCCCGAGGACCGGGCGCAGATCCTCGAGCTGATGTGGAAGGTCGCGTATGCCGACGGCGTGCTCGATCCGCATGAGGACATGCTGCTCCGGCGCATCGCCGGGCTGCTGCACGTCCCCGACCGCGACCGCGCGCTCGCCCGCCAGAGCGCGCTCGAGAAGCTGAAGGCCCTGAAGGGCTAGCCCTTACCCTCAGCCGCAAGCGCCGCCAGCACCTTGGCGGTCGCGCCTGAAAGATTCCCGATCTTCTCGCCGTTCCTGACCTTGTCCTGGTTGCGTCCGCTCCGCTCCTGGCGCGTCCAGCCCTCCTCCGCCGCGGCTTCCGCGTCGGCCACGGGAAGCACCAGCACGCCGTTCTCGTCGGCGACGATGATGTCGCCGGGGTTCACCGCGGCACCGCCGCAGGAGACGGCGACGTTCATGCTGCCGCCGATGTCGTAGACCCGCGTGGTGATCGGCGATACGCCGCGGCACCAGAGCGGGAAGTCCTCGCGCCTGATCTCGGACGGATCGGTGCAGGGCCCGTCGAGGATCGCTGCGACCGCGCCGGAGGTCTTGACCGCGACGCAGACGCCGCCTCCGAAGCAAGCGTGCTTGGTGTCGCCCAGACGATCGATCACCAGCACGTCGCCGGGCCTGAGCAATCCCGCTGCATGATGCAGCAGGGTCGAGTCCTGGCCGGGAATCGCCAGGGTCACGGCGGTGCCGACGATATGCTTGCCGTCGACGATCGGCTTCATGCCGATATCCATGAATCCGATGTGGCGGAAGTGACCGATGCTGGCGGTCTCGACCTTCTTCAGCTTCTCGATCAGCGCCGACGGCGCCTGCGCCGGCATCGGGTTGACGACGTATTTCGGCGGCTTAGCGACCATGGGGAGTTCCTTTCCTTGGAAGTCAGCGGCCGAGCGCGCGCATGACGCCGACGCTGCGCTCGACGATGAGGACGGCGGAGACGGTGGCGAGGATCAGCACCGTCGAGAGCGCCGCCACCATCGGATCGGTACGGCCCTCGACGTAGCGGAACAGCTCGACCGGCAAGGTCGAGAGGCGCGGGCCGACGACGAAGAGCGAGATCACCACCTCGTCGAAGGAGAGGATGAAGGCGAGCGCGGACGCGGCGATCATGCCGGGCAGCATCAGCGGCAGGGTGATGCGTCGGAACACCGTCGCCGGAGAAGCGCCCAGCGTCGCCGCCGCGTCCTCGATGTCGCCGGGCAGCGTCGAGAGCGCAGTTGCGACGATGCGGACGACGAACGGCAAGGTCACCGCCATGTGCGCGATCACGAGGCCCGGGTACGTCGCCGCGAGCCTGAGCGGATAGAAGACCAGCAGCATCGCGAGACCCAGGACGATGGTCGGCAGCAGCAACGGCGCGGTCAGGAAGGCCAGCAAGACGTCGCGCCCGGGGAAGCGGAGCCTGGCGATCGCGTAGGCTGCCGGCACGCCGACCAGGAGGTCTAGGGCGACAACCATGGAGGCGAGCGCCAGGCTGACCCGGAAGCCGCGGGCGAAGCCTTCATGAGCGAATAGGGCCGAGTACCAGCGGACACTCCAGCTCTTCGGGGGAAACGCGATGAAGTTGTCGCCGCTGAACGAGATCGCGAAGACCAGCACGATCGGCGCCAGCACGAAGACGTAGAGCAGCGCCACGCCGGCCCGGGCCGCGATGGTGCCGATCCGGCTCATTCCGTCACCCGGCGCTGCAGGCGCCCGGAGGCGAAGAGGACGATGGAGAACAACGCCAGCAACGCCATCGCGATCGCGGCCGACAGCGGCCAGTTGAGGGTCACGAGCGCCTGCTCGTATATCTCCGTCGCCAGCAGCATCACGCGCCCACCGCCGAGCAGCTTCGGCGTGACGAAGGCCGAGACCGCGAGCATGAAGCAGATGGTCGATCCCAGCACGACCGCCGGCAGGCTCAAGGGCAGCGTGATGCGGAGGAAGGTTCGGAGCGGGGAAGCGCCCAAGGTGCGCGCTGCCTCCTCCAGCCCGCGGTCGAGCCGGCCCAGTCCCGCCAGAAGCGACAGCGTCATGTAGGGAAGCAGGCTCTCGGTGAGGCCGATGGCGACGCCGACGTAGTTGTTGACCAGCCGGATCGGCCGTTCGATCAGGCCGATGCCGCGCAGCATCGAGTTGATCCAGCCGGCATCGCCGAGGATCACGATCCAGCCATAGGCGCGGACCACACCCGAGACCAGCAGCGGACAGACCGCAAGCAGCACCAGCAGCGTCTTCCAGCGTGACTCCAGCCGGTAGAGGAACAGCGCGATCGGATACCCGACCAGGAGCGCCATCAGCGTCGCCGTCGCCGACATCTGCAGCGACGCCAGGGCCAGCTCGGCGTAGAAGGAGTCGGTGACGAGCTCGGCGTAGTGCTGCGCCGTCCATCCGTCGCGGAGCACGCCGCCGGGCTCGGTCGGGTTGACCGACATGCGCGCGAGCCAGAGGACCGGCAGCAGGAACCCAAGCGATACCGCGGCGATCGCCGGCAGCGACAGCGTCGCCGCTAGGGCCGCGACCGGTCGCCGGTCATCGGCCATCGGCACTCTCGGGAAACACCAGCGCGGCCGAGGCCGGCCAGCCGATGCCGACCTCCTGCCCGGCCGCAAGCCCGCGCCAGGAGGAGTCCGCCGTGCCACGCTCGGCGACGACCGCGAAGCCGTCGCCCGCTATCGCGATCTGCACGACGTCGCCGACATAGGTGACGCCAGTGACCCGCCCCGGCAGCGAGACGCCGGGCGGCGAGAGCGTGATGTGCTGCGGGCGGATCATCACCGTCGCGCGCGCCCCGGCCGGACGCAGGTCGCCGACCGGGATCGGCTGGCCGCCGATGCGAAGCCTCCCGTCGCCGCCGGCCGCTGCCGAAAGCGTGTTGATGCGTCCGACGAAGCGCGCGACGAAGGGGCTCGCCGGACGCTCGTAGATGTCTTCCGGCGATCCAAGCTGGGCGAGGCGGCCCTTCTCCATCACCGCGATCCGATCGGCGAGCGCAAGCGCCTCGGCCTGGTCGTGCGTGACGAAGACCGTGGTGATGCCGAGGCGGCGTTGGATGTCGCGGATCTCGCCCCGCATCTCCTCGCGCAGCTTGGCATCGAGGTTCGAGAGCGGCTCGTCGAGCAGCAGCAGGTCGGGACGGATCACCAGGGCGCGGGCGAGCGCCACCCGCTGCTGCTGGCCGCCGGAAAGCGCCTTCGGCCGCCTGGCCTCGAATCCCGAGAGACGCACCAGCACCAGCGCCTCGGCGACGCGCTCGCGGATCTCGGCCGTCGCGAGCCCGCGCATCTCGAGGCCGAAGGCGACGTTGTCGGCGACGCTCATATGCGGGAACAGCGCGTAGTTCTGGAACACCATGCCGATGTTCCGCCGATGCACCGGCCTGGCCGTCAGGTCGTCGCCGTCGAGCAGGATGCGTCCGCCGGTGGGCTCGACCAGGCCGGCGATCATGCGGAGCGAGGTGGTCTTGCCGCAGCCCGACGGTCCCAGCAGGGCCACGAACTCGCCACGCGCGATCTCGAGGTAGAGCCGGTCCACCGCCGGCTCGCCGACGCCGTAGTCCTTGCTCAGGCCTTCGAGAACGAGGTGACTGCCCCCCTGCATCGCCGGGCCCTCAGCGACCGGCGATGACCTCGCGCCGCCAACGATTGTTCCAGGAGTCGCGGATCGTCGTCACCCAATCCCAGTCGAGCGGGATCATCTTCGCCATGTTATCCGCCGAGGCGGCGGTGCGATTGATCGCGGCCGGCGAGATCTCGGCCTTGGCGTTGGTCGGCGCGTAGAACATCGCCTCGGTGAAGCGCTTCTGCGCCTCGCGGCCGAGCGCGTATTCGATGAAGGCGATCGCAGCTTCAGGGTTCTTGTTCCCGGCGACCAGGTTGATCGTGTTGATCTGGAAGACGCTGCCTTCCTTCGGGAACACGACGCCGAGCCGGCCCTTGGACTCGTCATGATAGAGCTGGGCGCGGGCGTTCCAGCCGGCAGCGACCGTCAGCGTGTTGCCGAGGATCAGCGTGTAGCCGTCAGGCTGCGGATCGAAGGTCTGCACCGACGGACCGAGATCCTTCAGCCGCTTCATCGCGCCGTCGATCGTCGTCTTGAAATCTTCTCCGGCGATCTTGGAGGCGAGCACGGTCGCGGCGATGCCCTGGATGTTGGGCATGGCGGGCAGTCCGATCTGGCCCTTGAAGCGCGGATCCCAGAGGTCTGCGAGCGCGGTCGGCGCCGGCTTCACCTTCTCGGCGTCGTAGACCAGCACCCAGTGGTCGAAGGTGACCGCAGGGCCGAAGCCGTCCGGTACGATCGCCATCGGGTGGAGTTCCTTCAGGCTCGGCACCTTGGCCGGGTCGAGTTTGGCGAAGACGCCTTCCTTGTTGCCGACGTTGGAGACTGAGACGTCGAGGATCGCGACGTCGATCTGCGGGCTCGAGCGCTGGGTGCGCAACGTGCCGAGCATCTGCGCCGAGTTGCCGGAGCTGAAGTAGTTCACCTTCACGTTCGGGTACTTGGCCGTGAAGGGCTTGATCACCGCCTCGGTGTACTTGTCCTGGAAGATCCCGGCATAGGCCATCACCGTGATCTCGCCCGACTGCGCGTGCGCGGCCGAAGCGGTTGAGAGGACGGCGAGAAGGGCGAAGGCGGCGCGTGCGAGCATCGTTCCGGGCTCCCGGGCTTGTGTTACCCGAGACGATAGCCGGCCGGTGCCGCACAAAGAAAGAGCCTCCGAGGCCGGGACCCCGGAGGCTAGGTCAAGAACAGGGAGACGTGAGGCTCTAGGCTTAGGCTGAAGACTAGCGGGTACGCGTGCTGAGACTCGGGGCCGACGCGTCGGCGACGGTCGCCTTGGGCGCGTTCGGCGGCTGGATCGGCTGGCAGGCCTGCTTCTGGCGCTTGAGATCGTCGCAGAGCGTCTTGGCCTGGGCCGGCGAGAGATTCTGCAAGCGCGCACGGAAGCGCTTGCCTTCGGCGGTCTTCACCTGGGCGACGTCGCTGGCCGCGGTCGAGGTCGACTTCGGCGCCATGCGGAAGGCATCGGCGACGGCCTTCTCGGCCTGTGCCTGGGTCTTAAAGACGCCGACCTGGACGGCCCAGCCGCGGCCGCCGGCGGCCTCGATCGCCTGACGCTCGATCTCGTCGGCCGAGGGGCCGGGCTTCGCCTTCGACTTGGACTGGCTTGCCGCCTCCTTGGCCACGTCGGCCTTCGAGGGCGTGGGCTTCTTCTGATCGGCGACACGCACCAGCGGGGCATCGCTGCCGCGGCCGTTGCCGACGCCGAGCATGCGGAAGCCGTCGTCGAGCAGCGAGACCATATGGGCGTCGCGCGAGCGGCCGGTGGAGCCGCCGAAGACGACGCCGATCACGCGGCGGCCGTCACGCTGCGCCGAGGCGACAAGATTGAAGCCCGACGCATTGATGAAGCCGGTCTTGATGCCATCCACGCCGTCATAGGCGCCGAGCAAGCGGTTGTGATTGTGGTGGACGGTACCGCGGAAGACGAATTCCGAGGTCGCGAAGTAACGGTACTGGCGCGGATGGTCGCGCAGCATCGCCAGCGCCAGCATCGCCATGTCGCGAGCACTGGTCACCTGGCGGGGGTCCGGAAGGCCGGAGGCGTTGGCAAAGGTCGTCTGGCTCATGCCGAGCGCACGGGCTCGCTGGGTCATGGCACGGGCGAAGTCCGCCTCTGTGCCTTCCATCGCCTCGGCGAGCGCCGCGGCAGCGTCGTTCGCCGACTTGGTGACGAGGGCGAGGATCGCCTGCTCGACGGTCAGCGAGTCACCCGGGCGCAGGCCGAGCTTGGAGGGCAGCATCGCGGAAGCGTGCGCCGAGACCCGGATCGGCTGCTGGAGCGTGAGCTGGTTCCGCTTCAGCGCGTCGAATGCCATGTAGAGCGTCATGATCTTGGTCAGCGACGCCGGGTGCACCACCTGGTCGGCATTGTTCGCGGCCAGGACCCGGCCCGACTCGGCATCGACGACGATCGAGCCGTAGCGCTCGTCCGCCGTAAAGGCGGGCATCGTGGCAGCGGAGGCCAGTGCGGGGAGAAGCGAGGGAGCGAGCAGCAGGACGGCTGCGACGCTAAAGGCACGAACGTCGAAAAACCGTATCCCTTCCGACCTCATCCCGATCTCCCAAGGCGTGTGCGAAATCTCTTAGGCGGTAACCGTTATGCCACAGCATCGCCCTTGGTGTTAGAGTTTTCTCGTAAATAGTTGTTTTAAAACAATTTTGATGCGGTATCTCGATATGGCTACAAACCCGAACCATGACGAATCAACAACTTACGAACCGTCCCCCTCGCGCTCCGGGATTCGTGTGCAGTCGCGATATTGCACTGCACAAAACTCCTTGACACTCCCCCGCCCCGCACTATGTATACGGCCATGCTGCGCTGCAGCACGAAACATCGGCGCCGGCCGTCCCCGGCCCTCGTTCAAGGAGTGACATCCATGACCAACTTCAAGACCAGCAAGCCCGCCGGCGCCAAGGAAGCTTTCCAGGCTGCCGAGACCGTCAAGGAGACCGTCGAGACGGTCGTGAAGGCCGGCACCGCCGCCGCCAAGGCTTCGTACGAGCAGGCCATGCAGATGACCAAGGACAACGTCGAGAAGGCCTCGCAGAACTTCTTCAAGGGCTATGGCGAGCTCGCCGCCCTCGGCAAGGACAACCTCGAGGCGTTCGTCCAGTCCTCGACCGTCGTGGTCAAGGGCACGGAGACCTTCGGCAAGGAGTGGATGGGCTTCGCCCAGGCCGCCGTCGAGCAGAACGTCGCCGCGTTCCAGAGCCTGTTCGCCGCGAAGACCCTGAAGGAGGTCGTCGACCTCCAGAACGACTGGGCCAAGAAGGCCTTCGACTCGGCCGTCGCCGAGAGCGCGCGCCTGTCGGAGATGGGCGTGAAGACCGCCAACGACGCGTTCGAGCCGATCAAGGCTCGCGTGAACGTGAGCGTCGAGAAGCTCTTCAAGCCGGCCGCTGCCTAACGATCGCTCAACTCAGCGAATCGTCGTTTCGACGGCCCGGCGGGGCGACTCGCCGGGCCGTTTGCTTTTTCGTCGCCGCGTACCCATCTGACTATTCCGCTGAAGGTTGCCCGGTTTTCGCCGCGATCCCAGGCGAACATGGCCAACCCTTTCCCTCCCGGTCCCACGACCCTATGATTTCCATCTACCTGATCGTCCCTAGGACGCGCGTCACGTGAGCGATCCGACCATCGGCAACGGCAAGGGAACGAACGGCGGTCCGCAGACCGGCGTGGTGGTCAAGGCCAAGCCCAAGACCAAGAAGCCGTCGATGTACAAGGTCTTGATGTTGAACGACGACTA
>JBGALV010000032.1:0-47019 GCA_044223515.1 Alphaproteobacteria bacterium | reverse complement strand
CGTGTCGCCGCGGCCGTCGGTCAGCGTGTCGGCGAGCGAGCGCGACGGATCGAGGCTTCGGCGCTGCTGGTCGAGCGTGGCGGGGGCGAGGTTGGCGCCGAGACGCACGGTGCCGGTGTCGGGCGCCAGCGCGCCGGTCAGGAGGTTGAGCAGCGTGGTCTTGCCGGCGCCGTTGGGGCCGACGATGCCGACCCGGTCGCCGCGCAGGATGCGGGTCGAGAAGTCGGTCACGATCATCGTCTCGCCGAAGGACTTGGTGATGTTCTTCGTCTCGACGATCAGGGTGCCCGAGCCCTGTCCCTCGGCGGCGGTGAGCTTCACCTGCCCCTCGACCTTGCGATGCTCGCGGACCTGCCGGCGGAGATCCTGGAGGCGGGCGAGGCGGCCCTGGTTGCGCTTGCGGCGCGCGGTCACGCCATAGCGAAGCCAGTGCTCCTCCATGACGATGCGGCGGTCGAGCTTGTGCTGCTCCAGCTCTTCCTGGGCCAGCACCTCGTCGCGCCATGCCTCGAACTCGGCGAAGCCGCGATCGAGCCGGCGCGTGGTGCCGCGGTCAAGCCACGCCGTCGCCCGGGACAGCCGCTGCAGCAGCCGGCGGTCGTGGCTGATCACGACGAGCGCTGAACGCAGGCCGGCGAGCTCGCTCTCCAGCCATTCGATCGCCGGCAGGTCGAGATGGTTGGTCGGCTCGTCCAGGAGAAGGATGTCGGGGGAGGGGGCAATGGCGCGCGCGAGCGCCGCGCGGCGGATCTCGCCTCCTGAGAGCCGGCCGGGGGCCTCCTCGCCGGTGAGGCCGAGCTGCTCCAGCAGGTAGCGGGCGCGATGCCGGTCGTCGCCGGGCCCGAGCCCTGCTTCGACATAGGCGAGCGTCGTGGCGTGCCCGGCCAGGTCCGGCTCCTGCGGCAGGTAGCGGACCGTCGTCCCGGGCTGCAGGAAGCGCGTGCCGCGATCCGGCTCGATCGACCCGGCCGCGACCTTCAGCAGCGTCGACTTGCCGGAACCGTTGCGGCCGACGAGGCAGAGGCGTTCGCCGTCGGCGACCGAGAGCTCGGCACCGTCCAGGAGGGCCGAGTCGCCGAGGGTGAGACCGATGTCCTGGAGAAGGAGGAGGGGAGGAGCCATGGGCGCCGCATATGACGGCGCCTGGGCGCGGCGCTCAAGCAGACTTTTCGGCGGCGACGATCCGGGCCGGAGGCAGCAGGAGGGAGACCGCGGTTCCGGCGCCGAGCTGGCTCTTCATGCTGATGGTGCCGCCATGGAGCCCGGCCAGCCGCTTGGCGATGTGGAGCCCGAGCCCGCTCCCCTCCGCCCCGATGCTGACCTGGTGATCGCCCTGGCGGAACGGCTCGAAGATCGAGGCGATGGTCGAAGGATCGATCCCCTCGCCGTTGTCGGCGACCGAGATCCGGAGATACGAGGACTCGTCGCGCTTCACCGACACCTCGACCCGTCCGCCCGGGCGCGAGAACTTGATCGCGTTCGACAGCAGGTTCAGCAGGATCTGCCTCATCGCGCGTTCGTCGGCCTCGATGAACAGGTCCGGTTCCGCTGCTGCGAGCTCGACGGCGAGCTCCTTCTTCTGCATCTGCGGTGTCACGGCGCGGAGGCATTCGCCGATCAGGTCGGCGATCAGGAACCGCGTCGGCCTGAGCTCGAAGCGGTCCGCCTCGATACGCGCGAGATCCAGCAGATCGTTGATCAGGTCCAGCAGATGGCGCCCGCTGGTGCCGACGTCCTGGACGTAGTCCATGTAGCGTTCGGGCATCGGCCCGAAGATCTGCCGGCTCATCATCTCGGTGAAGCCGATGATGGCGTTGAGCGGTGTCCGGAGCTCGTGGCTCATGTTGGCGAGGAACTGCGACTTTGCCTTTGAAGCCTGCAGCGCCTCGTCGCGCGTCTGGCGCAGCCGCTTGGCGAGAAGCTCGGCGTCCATGAGGGACGCCCGCATCGCCTGGAGCACCACCAGCATCTCGCTGGTCGGATCATGCAGCGCGAAATCGGCAGCGGTAAGCTGCAGGCGCAGCATCTCGTCCGCATCGGCGACCCTGGGCGACACCAGCAGCATCAGGCGGCCGTCCGAAAGCGGCGCGATCTGTCCTTTCACCACCAGCGGCGGCGGCTGCCGGCTCCTCAGGATCAGCAGCGTGTCGGTGAGCTGGGGAAGGGCGGCGGCCGTCAGGGGGCCGACCGGGCGCAGTGGCTCGAAGACCCGGTCGAGCATCTGCCCCGGCACCAGCGCCGGCAGCAGGCGCTTGATCACGGGGGCGACGCGCAGGACCTGCAGGTCGCGATCGAGGACGACGTGAAACGGGAACAGCCGGTCGGCGACCTTGGCGTCGAGCGACAGGTTCTCCGCCGATGGCATCGACCGTCCTGCCTTTAAGCGGCCCTGGGCGCGTAGGTCACCATGAACTCGTCATGGTCGAGCCCATCGACGCGGCCTCGCTCCGGCTTGATGGTGACGTCGACGCCGAAGCGGTCGCCGAGCCCGACCATCATGCCTTCGACCACCGGCCCGAGGCCGGCGCGCTGGGAGCTGTAGTGCAGGCGCAGCCTGCCCGGGCCCAGCTCGTCGACGCGGAACGACGGCGGCTTGTAGTTCGGGAAGATCAGCGCGATCCGCGCATGCATCTGGTCGAGGTTCTTGACCACATCGAGGAACGTGCCGCCGGCGAAGGCCATCAGCTCGCCGTAGTAGGTCGGCGCCGTATTGGTCGTCCAGTGCCGCCCGAAGGCACGCATGATGTCCTCGGGCGGGAGCTTGAGCACGGCGCTCGCCGCCCCGACGATCTTGCCGGCGAGCTCGTCCGGGTATCGCGACATGCCGACGAAGGCCGGATCGTCGATGCCCGCCTTCTTGAGGATCTCCGCCCAGGTCTCGGCCCCCCAGCCGGCGACGACGAGATCCTCGATGCTCTTGTAGATCACGCCCTGCATCCGGCGGCGCTCCGTTATGGCTGGCGAATACCGACACGGATGCCGGAAGGCGGCCAGCGCAAAATTACCGAAGATGGTGTTCGGCCATGAAAAAGGGGCGCCGGCGGTTGTGCCGGCGCCCCCGATCGGCGGAGTTTTCCTACTTTTTGGAAATATTCCAAAGAGCGAGGGCGGGCGTGACCAGGACGCCGTCGATGCTCTTGCGCCAGGCCGCGGGCTGGTTGAGCAGCCCGGTGTTCACGTAGGGCGCGGTCTGCGCCATGCGCAGCTGCATCTGGTCGATCAGCTTCTTCTGCGTCTCCTTGTCGGGCGCATTCAGCCAGTCGACCCGCATCTTCTCGATCGTCTCGTCGCAGTACCAGCCGAACCACGCCTTGTCGCAGGCGCCGCTCATCGGCACGAGCGAGAGCGGACTCGACAGCAGCCCGTCCCAGCGGGTGTGGAAGATGCTCCAGCCGCCCTTGGTCGGCTCGCCCTTGTTGGTGCGGCGCGAGCCCAGCGTCGCCCAGTCGAGGGCCTGCAGCTCGACGTTCACGCCGATCTTCTTGAGGTTGGCCGCGGTGAGCAGCGCGGCACCCGCGGTCGGATGGTCGGTCGGATGCAGGACGACGACGGTCTCGCCCTTGTAGCCGGCTTCGGCCATCAGCTGCTTGGCCTTCTCGTAGTTCGGCTTGCCGGTCGGGAGGTTGCCGGCCTTCGACTCGTACTGCGTGCCGCAATAGAAGAACGACGCGCAGGTCACCCATTCCTCCGGCGTCACGCCGATGGCGTTCATGTAGTCGTTCTGGTCGTTCAGGTAGAGCAGCGCTTCGCGGGCCTTCGGGTTGTTGAAGGGGGGGTAGAGCATGTTCGGGCGGATGATGACCATCGAGCCCAGGGCGTTGATCGACTTCACGACGACGTCTGGGTTCTTGCGAAGGATCGGCACGAGGTCGGCCTGCGGCACCTCGACCATGTCGACCTCGCCCTTGTCGAGCGCGCCGACGATCGCCGCGCCGTCCGGGATCACCAGCCATTCGACGCGATCGACCTTGGCGACCTTGCCGCCGGCCAGCATGTTCGCGGGCTCGCTGCGCGGCACATAGTCGGCGTTCTTCGTGTAGACGATCTTGTTGCCCGGCTGCCATTCGGCGGTCGCGAACTTGAACGGCCCGGAGCCAACGTTCTCGGTGATCTGGGTGAAGGCGTCGGTCTTGGCGACACGCTCCGGCATGACGTAGGGGGCCGCCGCGGCCGACTTGGCGAGCGCGTCGAGCAATCCTGCGAAGCGCTCCTTCAGGACCCAGGTGAAGGTCCGCGCGTCGACCGCCTTGAGCTCGGCGGTGCGTGCCATGATCACCTTGCCTTCTTCGTCGCGCTGGCCCCAGCGCTTGAGCGACTGCACCGCGTCGGCGCTGGTCACGGCGGCGCCGTCGTGGAACTTGAGGCCGGGGCGGAGCGTGAAGGTGTGGGTGAGGCCGTCGGCACTTGCCGTGTACGTCTCGACCATCTGCGGTTGCGGCTGGAACTTCGAGTCCAGCGCGAACAGCACGTCATAGATCATCAGCGCGTGGTTGTTCGTGACGGTCGTCGTCGTCCACAGCGGATCGATCAGCTTGAGGTCGGCGTAGGGGACGAACTTGAGCGTCGAATTCTGGGCGTGAGCGGCGCCGGCGAGGCCGACGGCGAGGACAGCGGCGAGACCAAGTCGGGTGGCGGTGCGCATGACATTCCTCCCTTTCTGGCAAGGCGGGAAAAGACGGTGGGCGCGATGCTAGGCCGCTTCCACCGATCTGTCATGTGAACACGCCGTGAGAAGAAGCGGTCAGCCTTTCATGCCGGTCAGCGCCACGCTCTCGATGATGCGGCGGCGAAGCAGCAGGAAGACGATCAGCATCGGCGTGACGCTGAGGACCGAACCCGCCATCAGCTTCCCGTAGTCGACCGAGAAGCGGAACTGGAAGGCGGCGAGGCCCAACTCCATGTTGAACAGGGTCTGCTCGTTCGCGACCATCAGCGGCCAGATGAAGGCGGCCCAGGCCTGGATGAAGGCGAAGATGCCGATGGCGCTGAGCGCCGGCATCGACAGCGGCGCGATCACGCGGCCGAGGATCCACCATTCCGAGGCGCCGTCCACACGCCCTGCTTCCAGAAGCTCCGTCGGGATCGCCGAGGACGTGTGCTGGCGCAGCAGGAAGACGCCGAAGCTCATGAACAGCGTGGGCAGCAGGATCCCCTGGTAGGTGTTGATCCAGCCGATGTCGATCAGCTGCAGGTACAGCGGGATCATGTAGCTCTCGAATGGCACGATGGCCGTGGCGAGGATCGCCAGGAACAGGAAGGTGCGCCCCGGGAACTTGTACTTCCCGAACATCGCGCCGGCGGCCAGCGAGGTGACGCAGACGCTGATCGTCGCCACCACCGAGAGGCCGACCGAGTTCAGGAAAAACCGGTCGAACGGCGCGTCGATGAAGATCCCGCGGTAGTTCTCCATCGTCCATTCGATCGGCAGGATGCGCGGCGGCCAGATCGAGACCTCGGTCGGCGGCTTGAACGAGGTGAAGAACATCCAGACGATCGGCAGCACCATGAAGACGGCGCCGATCAGGAGCACGACGTGGATGAGGATGTGAAGCGCCCATCCGAGAGGCGTGCGCGACTCAACCATCCATGCCTTCCTTGTTTCGGGCGATGCGGAACTGGATCAGGGTGAGACCGAGGACGATGAGCGTCAGCATCACCGCCTCGGACGACGCATAGCCGAAGCGAAAGTACTGGAAGGCATTCTGGTAGATGTCGAACACCAGCACGCGGACGGCCTGCCCCGGCGCAGATTGCGAGCCGAGCGTCATCACGTAGACCTGGCCGAAGACGTTGAAGGCGGTGATGCTCGAGGTGACGAAGACGTAGAGCAGGATCGGCCGGAGCAGCGGCAGCGTGACGAAGCGGAAGCGCTGCAAGCCGCTGGCCCCGTCGATGGCGGCCGCCTCGACGTAGGTGGACGGAATGTTCCGGATGCCGACCAGCAGCAGGATCATGTTGTATCCCACCACCTTCCACACGCCCATGATGATCAGCGCGTAGAGCGCGATGCCGGGATCGGTCAGCCAGGCGACGGGCGGTATCCCGACCAGCGAGATGATGTAGTTCAGGATCCCGTAGTTGTAGTCGTAGATCCACTTCCAGGCGATCGACACCGGCACCAGCGGCGTGATGAACGGCAGGAAATAGATGGTCTGGTAGATCGCCGAGAGCTTGCTCTTGCGTGCCAGGAACACCGCGAGCGGCACCGCGATCAGGATGCTGAGGAACACGACCGAGAAGGCGTAGATCGTCGTGTTCTTGAGCGCGAGCCAGAAGTTCTCGTCCTCGAACAGCTCTTCGTAGTTGGCCCAGCCGATGAACGGCTTGATCGGGTTGATCAGCTCCCACTTGTGGAAGCTCAGGATCAGGCTCTCGAAGATCGGCACCATCCGGACATAGCCGAACAGCAGCAGGACCGGCGCGAGCACCATGTAGCAGAAGAGGACGACGCGCCAATTGCCGCGCGAGAAGTGCTCGTTCGCCCAGTAGCGGAGGGCCTCGACCATCTCGATCCTTGGATGAGTGCTTTTAGGGGAAGATCGTCCCGGGCGCGGAGAGCGCCCGGGACCTGGTCAGCAACGACGGATCAGGCGGTGCCGTAGGCGCCGGCCTGCTTCAGCACGTTGTCGCAGATGGTGGCGAGGGACTTGATGGCCTCGGCCACCTTCGCCGGATTGCCGTTGAGCGCCGGGTCGATATACATGCCGGGCAGACGGTCGGCGATGCGGGTCTGGATCTCGTCCCAGAACGGCAGGATCGGGTCCGAGAACAGCACGATGTCCTTCGGCGGCTTCACGAAAGACTCGAACTGCGGGGTTTCCTTGAGGAGCGGGCCCCAGTCGACGCCTTCGCGGGCGGAGACCCATCCGGTCATGTTGGTGATCTGGAAGGCGTTCGCCGGCTGGGTCAGGAACTTGATGAAGTCCCAGGAGGCGTCCTTCTGCTTGCTCTTGCCGTTCACGTAGACGCCCCAGGGCTGGATGATGCCCTTGACCGGGCTGCTGGCGTCCCAGCGCGGGATCGGCACCACGCCGTAGTCGAGGCTCGGGTTCTTCTTCTTGATCTCGCCGATGACCCAGGCCTCGCGGAACAGCATGGCGGCCTGGCCGGTGGCGAAGGCGTCCGCGTCGTGCGGGATCTTGGGGTCGTCGACCTTGTCCTTCTGCACGACGTCGACATAGAACTGCAGCGCCTTGCGGCCGGCGTCGTTGTCGAAGCCGTTGTGGTACTTGCCGCTGGCCGTCTTCACCAGCAGCGTGCCGCCGGCCGGCTCGAGCACGAAGCGGAACTTCTCGGTGATACCGCTGCCCTGGCCGGAGAGCCGCATCGAGATGCCGGCGCGGGTCATCTTGCCGGTCGCATCGACCTTCACGGTCTTCTTTGCCGCTTCCATGATCTCGCCGAAGGTCTTCGGCGCTTCCGTGAGACCGGCCTCCTTGAACATCGCCTTGTTCCAGAACAGCTGGGCACGGCCTTCGAGCAGCGGCAGGCCGTAGGTCTTGCCGCTCTGGGTGAACCAGTCGACCGTGAACTTGTTCCAGGCGCCGCTCTTGATATAGGTGTCGACGTCGGCGGGGTTCGGGTCGAGCAGGTTGGCGGCGATGAACTTGATCGCGATGCCGCTGCCGATGTCGAAGATGTCGGGACCGGTCCCGGTCGGGATCGCCGCCGACAGCTTCTGCTCCATCTCGCGCAGCGAGCTCGAGAGCAGGTTCACCGTCACGTCCGGCTTGGTCTTGGCATAGGCCTCGGCGACTGACTTGTAGTAGGGCACCAGCTCGGGATAGCCGGTCCAGATGTTCAGCGTGGTGGCGGCCCGCGCCTTCTTCGAGAACGCCACGCCACCGGCCGCGGCGATGCCCGCACCGGCCGCGACCTTCAAGGCCGCCCGGCGATCGACACCGACGCTCCTGGACTTGCCAGTCCTCATGACCATCACTCCCTGGTTGTGGATCGGGGGATCGTAGACCCGAATTTCGCCGCCGGGCAACCGGGACCGCTCAGGGGCCGAACTCGCCCGGCATGTCGAGGATCTGGAGCGCGAGAAGGTGGTCGATGGCGCCACTGGGCCCGGCCAGCGGCAGCACCAGGGCTTCGGTCGTCATGTCGTGGTCGAACAGGCGGCGGATCGCCAGGCGACGGTGCGGCTTGCCGGTGCCGACGACGGCGGTGAAGTTGGCGAGGATTCCCTTGCGCACCGCCGGATCGGGGTGCTCGTCGACGTACTTGCCGGTCATGTCGAAGCCGAAACGGCGGACCAGCTTCGGTCCCGATACCAGGTACAGGAACCGCAGCGGATGGCGCTCGACCTTGTAGAGGAAGAGCCAGTCCATCAGCTCGCCGAACCGTTCCGGGTCGACGAAATCCTTGGACGGAGGACGGCCTCCGGCCGCGGCGTCGGACCAGAGCGTGAAGAGATGGCGAAGCCGGGTGTCCTTGAGCCGGGCTGGGTCGTCGACCGGCGTCCAGTCGAGCGTGCCGGTCATTCGTGGCTGCCCGGGAGGCTCGGGTCGGCCGGCATCTCGTAGATCTGCAAGGCGAGCAGGTGGTCGACGATGCCATTCAGGCCGCCCAGCGGCAGCACGACCGCCTCCGTCCTGATCTCCTGATCGAGCATCACGCGTTTCGACACACCGCGATGCGGGCGCCCGGTGGTGGCGACGGCGGTCAGGAGATTGCCGATCGCCGTGCGTGCCTCCTCGATCGGGTGATCGTGGACATACTTGCCGGTGAGGTCGAATCCGATCCGCCGGGCGATCTTCGGGCCGTAGAGCAGATAGCGAAATCGCATCGGGTCGCGCTCGACCCGATAGAGGAACAGCCAGCCCATCAGGTCGCCGAGCTTCAGCGGATCGACGAAATCCTGGTTCGGGAACTGTCCGTTGGTGGAGGCCGCGGTCCAATGCGCGAGCAGCATCCGAAGGCGGATGTCGTTCAGCTGGCTGGGGTCGTCGATCGGTGCGTAGACGCTGATGGTCATGACGTCGGCTGCGTGGCTTCAGGCGTCGCTTCCCGGGTCGAGGATCTGCAACGCCAGCACATGATCGACGATCCCGCCCGGCCCCGCCAGGGGCACGATCACGGCTTCCGTCGTCATGTCGCGGTCGAGGAGGCGGCGCCGGGATTCCGCACGGTACGGCCGTCCGGTGGTCACGACGGCGGTCAGCACGCCGGCGATGCCCTCTCGCGCGACCGGGTCCGGATGATCGTGGACGTATTTCCCGGTCAGGGAGACGCCGATGCGCCGGGCGATCTTCTCGCCGCACAGGATATAGAGGAAGCGCAGCGGATCGCGCTCGACCCGGTAGAGGAAGGTCCAGTCCATGATGTCGCCGAGCTTCGCCCGGTCGACGAACTCCCGCGGCGGCGTACGGCCGGAATTCGCGGCCTCCTTCCAGTGCGAGAGCAGCAGGTGGAGCCGGACATCGCCGAGCTGACCCGGCTCCTCGATCGGCGCCCAGGTCGTCGTCATTGCGAGGGCGTGCGCTCCATCAATGGTGGAACTCGGCGAGCGCGAGGTGGCCGCTCGCCGGCGCCTCGCTGCGCACGGTGAGGCGTTCCTCGTTGAGGACGACGACGATCGGCTTGCCCGGCTCGGTGACGGCCATCGCAGCCACCGAGGTTCCGGGCACGCCTTCGTTGATGCCGTCCGGAACCTTGCCGTCGATGGTGAAGGTGTCGCGGCCATGGCCGAGATAGCCCCGTGGCCGCGTCATCGCGACCGCCGCAGCCGCGTCCTTGAGCTTTGTATCGGCAGGCCTGACGTGAAGATGGACATAGCGGCTCGATCGTGGAAATGGCGTCCTGTAGACGTGATGCACCGGATAGCCCGGTGCCGTGACGGCGAATTCGTAGGCGGCGTCCGGCTTCGCCGTGAACGGACCCCAGCGGCCGTCGGAGCGGGTGGTCGCCTTGTGCACCGCCTCGCCGCGCCGGCCGCCGGTCGTCGGATCGATCTCGAACACCTCGACCGCGGCGCCGGCGACCGGCTGGTTCGTCGGCGCGCCGTTGGCGTATCCGGCGACCACGCCGTCGAGGACAGGCGACGCTTCGGCGCTGATCGTCGTCGACGCCGGCGCGCGGCCGGTCACCGCCCGGAAGATCTCGGCGAAGGCACGCGCGTGGAAGGCGATCTCGCGATGGTCGAGGCCGGGCACGACGATGTTCTCGGCGCCCGCGAGTTGCGGCGCGTCGTAGCCGACGCCGGTCGGCTGGCCGGGGCGGCCGATGAACTCGCCGGTGGGCTGCGCGTATTTGTCGAGCTTGTCGCTGCGCAGCGTGACGAAGCGGACGCCCGGGTGCACTTCCGAGCCCTCGTTGAGCCGTGTCATGAAGCGGCCGCCGCCGTTGAACTCGCTGTTGGGCGCGGTCGAGGTCGAGACGTAGACGCCGTGGTTGACGCCGCCGGCGAGGATCGCGAGCGCGACATGCGTGTGACCGCCGCCGAAGCGGATGTAGTTGCGGATGGTGTTGGCGCCGCGCGAGTTGCCGACCAGCACGACCTTCTCTGCGCCGGTGGCGAGCAGGGCGCGCGTCACGGCGGCGGCGAGCTGAGCCGCCTGGTCGGTGCTGGTCGAGCGGTTCTCTTCGGGCTTGGTGTCGTCGCCGGGCGCGGTCGGCGCCGCCATGTCGACGGCGAAAAGGCGCGAGGGATCGTAGCCCTGAGACTCGAAGCGCCAGATCGTCGTGTGCCAGAGCGCGGCACTGTCGCCGTTGCCGTGGACGAAGACGACTGGAAGCCCCTGGGCGGCGAGTTCCACCGTCCCGAGGAACAGGACGCCGGCAATCGCCAGGGCCCGTGCAATCATCCCGTTCACGATCCCTCCCTCGTACACGCCTTGTTTGGTCGGACGATAAGTCCATTCGCGGATCTGGGGCAACCGCCGGCGAGCCTGCTATGCTCCCGGTATCTCCAGGGCCTTCGAGCCCAATCCCATCCCTCAGGAGCCTGCAATGGACGTCTCCAGCTTCTTCGCGCCCGACTATCAGGAGGCCCGTCGCAAGTTTCTGGCTTCGGCCGAGAAGGCCGGAGCGGAGCTCGATCACTTCCGGCATCCGACCGAGACGGGGCCCGATGGCCGCCCGCTGTACGTCGATACCGCGTGGTTCGGTCCGAAGGACTCGCCCGTCGTGCTGGTGGCGTTTTCCGGAACGCACGGCGCGGAAGGCTTCGCCGGCTCGGCCGCGCAGATCCAGTGGATGGAGGAGGGGACGCAGAAGCGCCTGCCGAAGGGCGTCGCCGTGCTCAAGGTGCACGCGGTCAACCCGTTCGGCTTCAGCCACATGATCCGGGTCAGCGAAGGGAACGTCGACCTCAACCGCAACTGGGTCGATTACTCCAAGCCGCTGCCGCCGAACCCGATCTTCGACGAGGTCGAGGCGGCGCTGCCGACCCGCGAAGGCTATGACGACGAGCTGGTCGAGCAGCACATCGCCGCGGCCAAGCCGTTCTACGAGAAGTACGGCGACTGGAAGATGTCGGACGCCCTGTCGCGCGGCCAGTACACGCATCCGCAGGGCACGCAGTTCGGCGGCCTCAAGCGCGAGTGGTCGACCCACGCGGTCGACTACATCATCCGCACCAAGCTCGCGAACGCCAAGCACATCGCCTACATCGACTGGCACACGCTGATCCGCATCGGCGACGGCAAGCTCGTGTTCCTCTGCTTCAACGAGATCGGCGATCCGCTGCACAAGCGCGTCGGCGACTGGTACGGCGCCGACACGATCGACCGCA
Source organism: Alphaproteobacteria bacterium (assembly GCA_044223515.1). GTDB lineage: Bacteria > Pseudomonadota > Alphaproteobacteria > SHVZ01 > SHVZ01 > SHVZ01. Next base: position 35,282 of record JBGALV010000032.1, on the reverse strand, counting down.
AGACGATCAACAAGCAGTGGAGCGAGGGCATTGCCCGCAGCGGCGGACGGCCCGGCCGCCACGGCCTGCTGTTCTGGGGGCTCCAGCACATCCTGTCGCCGAACACCGACATCGCCGGATCGGTGATCGAGTTCTGCGCCAAGAAGGAGGAGCACAACGACCCGCTCCGCCATCGAACGCAGCTCCAGCTCAAGTCGCGCTGGCTCTACCGGAACCGCAAGTACGACACCAAGGAAGGCAAGGCGATCGTCGAGGAGCTCCGCGACAACACCACGCCGCTCCGCCGTGACTGGGAAGCCTCGGCGATGGCCGCCGCGCACGACACCTACGAGAAGATCCTCAAGGGCGCCGGGGACTGGGCGAAGGAGAACGCGCCGGTGAAGATCGGCAAGCTGACGCTGTCCGATCCGGGCGGCGAGGCGGTCTGAGGTCAAGCATCGGAACCCTCTCCCGCGTCGTTCGCGGGGAGGGCAGGGTGGCGGCGAGCGATGCCATGCATCGCGAGGTCATCCGCCCCCGCGACCGGTTCATCCATTTCTCGCTTCGCTCGCCCCCACCCCAACCCTCCCCGGTCTTGCCGGGAGAGGGGGCACGAGCAAAGGTCTCCTGAATGAAGATCACCCAGATCAAAGTCTTCCTGGTCGACGGCGCCCGCATCAACTGGGTCATCGCGAAGGTCGAGACCGACGCCGGCATCTACGGCGTCGGCGACGGCACGGTCGGGCGCGGCGAGAAGGCGGTCGCGGCGACCATCGAGTACTTCTCCTCGTACCTGGTCGGACAGGATCCGTTCCAGACCGAGATGCATGCGGATGCGATGACCAGGGACTCCTACTGGAGGACCGGCATTGTCCATCGGGCGGCGATCGCGGCGCTCGAGGCGGCACTGCTCGACATCAAGGGCAAGGCGCTGGGCGTGCCGGTCTACGACCTGCTCGGCGGCAAGTGCCGCGACCGCATCCGCTGCTACGCCAACAACTGGGGCCGGAAGACCGAGTCCCTGGACGTGCTGAAGAAGCGGGCCGACGAGGCGATGGGCTGCGGCTTCAACGCGCTCAAATGGGATCCGTTCGGCCCGGCCTACCTGCAGCTGGCGCCGCAGCAGCTCAGGAAGGCGCTCGAGCAGATCGAGACGGTGCGCGAGCATGTCGGCCCCGACATCGACCTGCTGATCGAGGCGCATGGCCGCTTCGACGTGCCGACCGCGATCCGCGTCGGCAAGGCCATCGCCGACTACGATCCGCTGTTTCTGGAAGAGCCGACGCCGCCGGAGAGCATCGCCGCGGTCGCCAATGTGCGCGCCCATGTGCCGGTTCGCATCGCCACGGGCGAGCGCTACTACGACAAGCAGCAGTTCCAGGACCTGGTCACGCGCAACGCCGCCGACTGGATCCAGCCCGACGTCGTCCATGTCGGCGGGATGTCGGAGTTCCGGCGCATCGCCGCGATCGCGAGCGCCGCGTATCTCCCGGTGCAGCCGCACAACCCTCTGGGTCCCGTCGGCAACGCGATGTCGACGCATCTCGCGGCCTCGGTGCCGAACCTGGCGCTGCTGGAGACGATGATGGTCGACGTGCCGTGGCGCTCGGAGATCGTCACCGAGCATTGCCGGCTCGTCGAAGGCCACATGATGATCCCCGACGGGCCCGGGCTCGGCATCGAGTTCCACGAGGAGGCGGCGATGAAATACGCCTATCGCCACATCCCGGGCGGCCACTTCAAGAAGGGCGATCCCTATCCCGAGGGCAGCAAGCCCTGGTTCGAGGTCGGGTGATCCCTGTATGCGGATAAATTTACAAATCCGTAGTTGACAAAAATCCGCGTTTCTGACAGAATCCAGGGTAACTGAAAGGACCTGCGCCCGACTGGGCGGCGGGTCCTTTTCTTTTTCCGACATGGAGTTGGCCGATGCACGGGCACACCCGATGGGGGTCGCGCGAGCGCCCGGATTTGGCCCGGAGCGTCGCCGAGCGCTGCTGGATCGACGGCGACCTGATCCGTCTCTCGCACTGGCCGGTCGGCGGCACCCGCCCCGGCATCCGCGGCAAGCCGGTGTACTGGCTGATGGACCTCGCGGTCCTCGAGGACGCGATGCGCGAAGTCTATGGACGCGGCTTCGATCTCGGCGATCGTGCCCCGTTGCTCCAGCTCGCCGCCGACGCGCTCGCCGACGGCGATCGTGCCCGCGCCGCCGAGATCGCCGACGCCGTCGCGTTCCCGGCGCCCGAGTTCAAGTCGCGCTTCCACGACGCCGGCCTCCGCCATCTCGCCTGGGGGCCTGCGCATCGCGGCGGCAACCCGCGCATCGACATCGCGGCGTGGCTGGAGCGCAAGTATGACCCCAACCAGCCTCGCGTACCGCGTGGTCATTCGGACGGCGGACAGTGGACAGGCGGAGACGACGGCGCCTCGGAGCCTGGCTTCGACCCTGATGCCCCGGTCGACGACGACACATGGCGAAGAACCGAAGAGCTTCGTGCGCTGGCGGCGGAGCTTCGCGCCGAGAACGGTGATCCTTCCGCACTTCTGCATTTTGCAGCCGGAGGGCGAAAGCCATCCCAGCTGGTGGAGTTCTATGCACGGACCGTCGAGTGGGTAGCGGAGCACGCGCCCTTTCTGAAGCGTCTAGGCGCGTGGGGAAAATTCCTCTGGGCGCTCTACGAGATCGTGCCGGATGTGGCGGCCGCCTTCGACGAGCCGCGGGAGTTGGAAGATCTGCTGGCGGATCACGAGGATCGCGTTTTCAAGACACCGAGAGCTTTCAAGGACGCCTATGGATCAGCTGGCCTGGGGCGAGAATGGCATCACATCGTCGAAGAGAGCGCCGATCCGGACAACGCGAAAGGCTACAATGTCAACGGTACGCGCAACATGGTCCGCATTCCGAGGATCATTCATTGGGCCATCAGCGGTCACTACTCTGGAGAGTCTCCAGTTCCGGGACTGACGATGAGGGAGTGGCTGCGTACGCAGTCGCTTGACTACCAACGTGAGTACGGGCTTTGGGCCTTGCGGGAATTCGGAGCAATGAAATGAAGAGCGATGATCTCTCGCGAGAGCCCCTGGAAAAGCTTGTCGACGAATTCGTAGCCTTGGCGATTGAAGCCGAGGCCCTCTTCATGGTTGCGCCGGTGAGGAAGCGCAATCGCATCGTTAATCGCTATAGGGCAATAGGCGATGAAATTCTGTCCCGGGGGGAAGCTGGTGCGAGCGCGATGACCGCTCTGATGGCGCATGAGGACACCGCGGCACGGGGCGCGGCGGCCGCTAGATGTCTTTTCCACAACGTCGCTCGTGATCAGGCGATCAATGTTCTTGCGGACATATGCGATCTTCGCGAGGGAAATGTCAGCATGAACGCAGCCGCTGCGTTGATGGTCGCGGGCGAATTCGACATGAAGACAGGGCCGATCCGCAGACCGACTTAGAGAAAGAGAAAAGGGTTGGAGGGCACGACTTCGAGGTTTGCAATCATCACAGCGGCAGGGAACGATGTGGTGCCTGGTTTCTTCGACAGCCTGCCGGAAAAGGAAGCGGCCAAGCAGCGGGTGCCGCTTGTCCGCTATGGAAAGATCGAGTAGCTGGCGACGACCGTGTCGTACCCGCTCTCCGACGGTGCCGTCTACCACGCCTGCAAGAACCACAGGAGCGACGTCGGCAACACACGCGGGGGGTGTGGCCGCCGTCTTTCGGGATCACTTCGTGACCGTCGCGTAGAACACGCGGTCTTCGTTGACCTTCATGTCCTTGATCGTGTTGGACACGCCCATCACGCGGAAGGTCGGGAAGAGATAGGCGAAGGGGCCATCCTGCATGTGCCGCTTCTGGATCTCCTTGTACATCTCCTCGCGCTTCTTCACGTCCTTCTCGAGCAGCGCCTTGTCGGTCATCTCGTTGTACCACTTGTCGAAGAAGCTGGCGCGCCAGCTCGGGTACTGCGCGTTGCCCTTGGCTTCCGGGTTGTTGTCCGGATTGAAGGCCATCTGCTCGACGAAGCCGTGGGCGTCCGGCACGGTGATGTAGTAGGCCGACATCGTCATGTCGAAGTTGCGCGCACGGTGGCGGGCGACGACCTGGCCGTAGGCCATGGTGACGACGTTCATCTTGACGCCGATCTTCGCCGCATTGGCTTGGATGTGCTGGGCGAGGTCCGGATACGGGAAGGCGTTGCCGACGATGATCTCCTTCTCGAAGCCGTTCGGATAGCCGGCCTCGGTCAGCAGCTGCTTCGCCTTCTCGAGGTTGAGCGTGAACGGCTTGCCCTCTTCGTAGGAGAGCGCGCCGAACGCGCCGATCGGCACCAGCGACTGGCGCACGCGGCCTTCGTACTTCATCACCGTCTTCTCGAGCGCGTCGTAGTCGACCAGGTACTTGATCGCCTGGCGGACCTTGGCGTTCGAGAGGATCGGATCGTTCATGTTGAAGGTGATGTAGTAGAACTGCGTGCGCGGCGTGCGCACCACCTTCGCGGCCTTGCCCGCCTCGATGCCGGCGAGATCGTTGCCGTTCAGCACGCGGGCCATGTCGATGTCGCCCTTCTCGAGCTGCAGGCGCTCGGCGGCCGACTCAGGGACATGGCGGACGATGACGCGGCGCATCTTCGCCGGGCCCCGCCAGTAGCTGTCGTTGCGGGTCAGCACGACGGTGTCGTTGGCCGCCCAGCTGGTCAGCTTGAAGGCGCCGGCACAGGCGGTATTGGCGCCCAGCCACTTGTTGGCCATGTCGCCGTTGACCTCGTGCTTCATCGCCTCGTTCTTGTCGAGAACGAAGGCGCCGCGGCCGGCGAACACTGTCGGGCCGATCAGCGACTGCGGATAGCCCTTGTCGAAAGTCACCTCGAGCGTGAAGTCGTCCTTGGCGACGACCGCCTGCTTCACGTTGTCCTTGTTGATGCCCCACTTGGTGATGATATTCGCCGAGTTGAGGTTCAGGAGGACCAGGCGTTGCAGCGACCACTCGGCGTCCTTCGCCGTCACCGGGTTGCCCGAGTGATGCTTGACGCCCTTGCGCATCTTGAACGTCCAGACCTTGCCGTCCTCGCTGATCGAGTAGCTTTCGGCCATGCCCGGGACCAGCTTCTCGGCGCTGCCGTAGTCGGTCAGCAGGAGCGGGTCGCAGACGTTGTTCATGATCTCGTCGGTCGTCGTCTCGCCGATCTGAGCCGGATCGAAGGTGTAGAGGTTGTCCAGGTTCCAGGCGATGACGAAGGTGTCCTTGGGCGTTGCCGCGTTCGCCGGTGCCGCCAAGGTTGCCGCGAGCAGTGCGGCGCCTACGGCTGTGCTGAAGTGTCGCATTGAGGCCATCTCCCCGATTTTTGAGCCGTTTCCGGTCGGAAAGCCTGTCTTAACCGGGGCCTGGACGCAACCCCGACCCGTTTATCCCTGGTAATTCGCGGAACCATCCCCTATATGCCCGCACAGAGTGCAGTTGCGGGTTCGCCCGTATGGTCGGCGCAAGAGCGAGTCTCGGGGCGTCGGATGCCCTCGGCCTCGACGGCCTCCATCTGGACCTCCCCCTCCTTCAACAAGAGCGGCCTCCCGGTGGTCTCGCTGCGTTCGCGCGGTTCGCGGACACTTGTTCTCTTGCAAAGGTTCCTTTGACTCAGTTTACCGACCTCGGCCTTTCGGCGCCGCTTCTTCAAGCGCTCGCGTCGATCGGCCACGACACCCCGACGCCCATCCAGTCGGGCGCGATTCCTACCCTCCTTACCGGCCGTGACCTGATCGGCATTGCCCAGACCGGCACCGGCAAGACCGCTGCCTTCGGTCTTCCGATGCTGCAGCGCCTTGCCGCGTCGCCGGCCAAGCGTCTGCCTCGCCGGCCGCGGGCGCTGATCCTGGCGCCGACCCGCGAGCTTGCCACCCAGATCAGCGACAGCCTGAAGAAGCTCAGCCAGCACCTGAACGGCACGCGCATCGCCGTCGTCTTCGGCGGCGTGGGATATCGCCCGCAGGTCGATGCGCTCCAGAAGGGCGTCGACATCCTCGTCGCCTGCCCGGGCCGTCTTCTCGACCTGGTCGAGCAGAAGGCCTGCGACCTGACCGGGATCGAGATCCTGGTCCTGGACGAAGCCGACCGCATGCTCGACATGGGCTTCATCCACTCGATCCGCCGGGTCGTGGCGCTGGTGCCGAAGCAGCGCCAGACGCTGCTGTTCTCGGCGACGATGCCGTCGGAGATCGCGGCCCTCACCAAGGCCTATCTCTCGAACCCCGAGCGGGTCGAGGTGACGCCGCAGGCGACTACGGTCGAGAAGATCGACCAGAAGGTCGTCCACATCGAGCACGCGCGTAAGTCGTCGCTGCTGGCGCATCTGCTGGGCGATGCCGACATGTCGCGCACCATCGTCTTCACCCGGACCAAGCACGGCGCCAACCGCGTCGCCGAGCGGCTCGAGAATCAGGGGATCTCCGCGTCGGCGATCCACGGCAACAAGAGCCAGACGGCGCGCGAGAAGGCGCTGGCCGGCTTCCGCGCCGGCGATCTCCGCGTCCTGGTCGCGACCGATCTCGCCGCCCGCGGCATCGACGTCCAGGCGATCAGCCACGTCGTCAACTTCGACCTGCCGAACGAGCCCGAGAGCTACGTCCACCGCATCGGCCGCACCGCGCGCGCCGGCGCCACTGGCACCGCGATCGCGTTCTGCGCGCCGGACGAGCGCTCGATGCTGAAGGCGATCGAGCGGATGACGCGCCAGTCGATCCCGGTGATGGCGCTGCCGGCGCAGCTGCCGGTCCTGCCGGCGTACCAGTCGACGCCGGCCGGCGACCGCGACGACGAGAAGCCGCGGCAGCATCGTCAGCCCCGCCAGCAGCGTCAGGGGCGCAACGGCGGCGGCCCGAAGCATCACGGCAAGCCGAGCGGCGGCCAGTCCCAGAATGGCAGGTCGCATGAAGGCAAACCTGCAAACGGCGGCCAGGGCCAGCGCCAGAAGCATGGCAGCCAGCAGCCGAAGCTGCACGGACAGAAGCCGCGCCATCACGCGCCGCAGCGTTCGGGCGGTGGCGGTGGCGGCAACATCGGCGATATCGGCTTCCTCCGCGCGGCGGCGCCGCGCGGCCAGGACCGCTAGAAAAGAAAAAGGGCCGGCTCGTAAGAGCCGGCCCTTTCGCTTTCAGGCGATCTCTGCGCTCAGTTCTTGTCGACGTTCCAGAACACCGGCGCCATCACTTCCTGGAATCCGGTGATGTTGGTGCGCATCGCCATCGGCTGGAAGAACTGGCCGAGCGGCACGTACTGGATCGTGGTCATCGCCTGCTTCTGGATCTCCTCGCCGATCACCTTGCGCTTGGCGAGATCGGGTTCCTTTGCCCAGGCGGTGAGCAGGTCTTCCATTTTCTGATCGCAGGTCCAGCCACGGTAGCCGTCCAGCGTGCAGGGCGAGCCGATCTGGAAGTTGGAGATGGCGCTGCCCAGGATCGGGCCGGCGACCCAGGTGTGAAACAGGCTCCAGCCGCCCTGTTCCGGCGGATCCTTCTTGTTGCCGCGCTGGAGCACCAGGCCCCAGTCGATGCCGACGGGTTCGACGTTGGCGCCGATGTCGCGGAGCTTCTGCACCGTCACTTGCGCCAGGTCGCGGATCACCTGCTGGTCCATCGGGATCAGCACGACGATCTTCTCGCCTTTGTATCCCGACTCCTGGAGGAGCTGCTTGGCCTTGGCGATGTCGGGCTTGCGGTAGGGTTCGCTTCCGGCCTCGCTCGCGGTCGGCATGCCGCAGGCCATCACGGCCCAGCAGGTCTTCCAGTTGGCCGGGTCGCTGCCGATGGCGGCGGCCATGTAGTCGGTCTGGTCGATCGCGTGCATCAGTGCCTGTCGCGCCTTCACGTTGTTGAAGGGCGGGTGCAGGAAGTTCGGCTTGATGATGCCGAGCGCGCCGGCCTTGTTGTGGATGAACGTCTTGACCTGCGGGTTCTTCTTCAGGATCGGCAGCAGGTCGAGCGGCGGCGTCTCGTAGACGTCGATCTCGCCCTTGTCGAGCGCCGCCACGGCGGTTGCCGAGTCAGGCATGATCATCACGTCGATGCGATCGACCTTGGCCACCTTGGCGCCGCCGAAGCCGTTCACCGGCTCGCTGCGCGGCGCGTAGTCCTTGAATTTGTCGTAGACGATCTTGCTGCCGGGAACGAATTCGCCCTTGTTGAAGACGAAGGGGCCGGATCCCACGACCTCGGTGATCGGCGTCGCGGCGTCGGTCGAGGCCTCCTTCTCGCGCATGATGTAGAGCGCGGTGTTGCCGTATCCCAGAACGCTGATCGTGCTGCCAAACGGCTCGCGCAGCGTGAGGGTGAAGGTCCGGTCGTCGACCGCCGCCAGGGTCATGCCGAGGCCGACGAGCCGCTTGCCGCCGACATCCATCTTCGCCCAGCGCTCGATCGACTTGATCACGTCCCTGGTCGTGACCGCCGAGCCGTCGTGGAACTTGAGGCCGGGGCGGAGCTTGATCGTGTAGATCTTGCCGTCGCCGCTCAGGCTGTGGCTCTCCACCATCTGCGGCTGGGTGACGCCGGAGGTGTCGTCGCCGAACAGGTTGTCGTAGACGCGCCAGGCATGTTGGTGCGTGACGGACGATAGGTTGTTGACCGGATCCATCGTGCCCATGTTCGCCTGCGGCACGTACCTCAGGACTTTCTGGGCGGATGCCTCGCCGGCGAAGGTGGCAGCGGCGACGAGGGCTCCGACGGCGATCGATCCAAGTCCCATTCTCGTCAACGACATGAATGCTCCTCCTCTAGGGAGCGGGAAGCAGATCATGTATCGCGCCAAAAGAAAACGGCCGGCCCGAGAGGGCCGGCCGTTTCGTCGCGAGGCTCGGAAGCTTCAGTTCTTGTCGATGTTCCAGAACACCGGCAGCAGGGTCTCCTGGATGCCGGAGATGTTGGCGCGCGTCGCCATCGGCTGGAAGAACTGGCCGAGCGGCACGTAGTTCACCATCTCCATGGCGCGACGCTGGATCTTCTCGCCGACCGGCTTCCGCTTCTCGGTGGTGCCGGCCTTGATCCACTCGGCGAGGTTCTCTTCCATCGTCGGATCGCAGAGCCAGCCGCGATAGCCGCCGCCGTCGCAGGGCGTCGTCAGATGCACGGCCGAGATCGCGCTGCCGAGGATCTGGCCGACCGTCCAGGTGTGGAAGAGGGACCAGCCGCCCTGGTCGGGAGCGTTCTTGCTGTTGCCGCGGGTCAGCGCCGTGCCCCAGTCGGTGGCGACCGGCTCGACGTTGGCGCCGATGTCCTTGAGCTTCTGGACGGTGACCTGGGCGATGTCGCGGATTACCTGCTGATCCATCGGGATCAGCACGACGATCTTCTCGCCCTTGTACCCCGACTCCTGCAGCAGCTGCTTGGCCTTGGCGATGTCCGCCTTGCGGTAGGGCTCGCTGCCGGCCTCGCTCGCGGTCGGCGTGCCGCAGACCTGCACGGCCCAGCAGACCTTCCAGTTCGCGGGATCGCTGCCGATCGCGGCCCGCATGTAGTCTTCCTGGTCGACCATGTGCATCAGCGCTTGGCGCGCCTTCGGATTGTTGAAGGGCGGATGCAGGAAGTTCGGGCGGACGAAGGCGAGCGCGCCGGCCTTGTTGAAGACCACGATCTTGATGTTCGGGTTCTTCTTGAGGACCGGCAGCAGGTCGAGCGGCGGCGTCTCGTACATGTCGATCTCGCCGCGGTCGAGCGCGGCCACCGCCGTCGCCGCGTCCGGCATGATCGTCAGCTCGATGCGATCGACCTTGGCGATGCGGCCGCCGGCGAAGGCGTTCACCGGCTCGGTGCGCGGCACGTAGTCCTTGTTCTTCTCGTAGACGACCTTGGCGCCTGGCACGTATTCCTTGGCGTTGAACACGAAGGGGCCGGAGCCCACGACCTCGGTGATCGGCGTGTTCGCGTCGGTGGTCGCCTCCTTCTCGCGCATCACGTACATCGCGGTCGAGCCGTAGGCGAGCACGCCCGGCGTCGCCGGGAAGGCTTCGCGCAGCGTCAGCGTGAAGGTGCGGTCGTTGACCGCCGCCAGCTTCATGCCGGCCGCGACCAAGCGCTTTCCGCCGCCGTCGAGCTTCGCCCAGCGCTCGATCGACGGGATCACGTCCTGCGAGCGCACCGGCGAGCCGTCGTGGAACTTGAGGCCGGGGCGGAGCGTGATCGTGTAGGTGAGGCCGTCGGGGCTCGCCGTGTAGTTCTCGACCATCTGCGGATGGACGTTGCCGGCGGTGTCCTCGCCGAACAGGTTATCGTAGACGCGCCAGCTGTGCTGGTGCGTGACCGACGACAGATTATTCACGGGGTCCATCGTGCCCATGTTCGCCTGCGGCACGTATTTCAGGACCTTCTGCGCGGATGCCTCGCCGGCGATCAGCGCAGTGGCCATCGCGGTCGCGACGGCGAGCGACCGGACGAGTCCGGCCTTGGTCATCGACATGAAAGCTCTCCCTTCTTGGACGGCGGAAGTCGTTGTCGTATCGGAAAACTAGGAGAGCAGATCATGGAAAGCCGACTCAGACCAGATGTCGGCGAAACGCGGGGGGAGGATTGAAAATGCCTCTCAAAACGCGACGGGCGCGCCGCCTGAGCGACGCGCCCGTCTCTGGAAGAACGAAGGCCCGACCTTAGATCGAGTCCTTGAGCTCCTTGGCGGGACGGAAGGCGATCTTCTTGCTCGCCTTGATCTTGATCGGCTCGCCGGTGGCCGGGTTGCGGCCCATGCGCGCCGGACGCTTGCGGACCTGGAGGATGCCGAGACCGGCGACGCGGATCTTGGCGCCCTTCTTCAGGTGCTTGCCGAGCTGCGCCACGAGATCCTCGAGAACGGCCTTGGCCTGCTTCTTCGGGAGCTCGTGCTTCTCGGCGAGCGCGTCGGCGAGGTGCTTCGAGGTAACGATTACGGGCTTGTCAGCAGCGGACATGATGCTTCTCCACATGAAAAAACAGTAATCCGCACGTACACCATGGTTTGCTGACTCGCAACGCGTCTTCGCGCCGATGTCTTCCGAAATGCCCGAAAACCGCAGGAATCTTGAGCCTCGCAGTCGTTTTAGGCCGATTTTTCCGAGGTTTTCCACAACCCGCGCAGCGCGTTTCACTATCGATTCGGAAGCGATACGCGAGAATCGGCGCGATCAGGCGCGTTTCCCGTAGCTCTGCGGGCGCAGGATAAGAACGAGCGGAAGCGGAATCAGCGGCACCAGCATCAGCAGGTGGAAGTCGCCGAGATAGGCCAGCATGTCGGCCTGGCGGGAGATTTCTTCGCTCAGGCGCAGCAGGCCGGAGAGCGTGTCGACGCCGAAGCCTTCGGGCGCGTCCTTGAGGGCGGGGCTGAACGGCGTCACGTGCTCGACCAGCTGGGAGCGGTGGAGCTGGCGGCCCTGGGACAGCATCGCGATCATCACGGAGACGCCGATGGAGCTGCCGAGATTGCGGAGCAGGCTGAACACCGCCGCCCCATCGGTCCGGAGCTGTGGCGCCAAGGTCGAGAACGTCATCGCGCTCAAGGGTGAGAAGATCAGGCCCATGCCGAAGCCCTGCAGCGCCCCGGTGACGATGATCGCGTGCTCATCGACATTCATGTTGAAGCCGCTCATCTCCCACATCGAGAGCGAGGTCAGCAGCAGGCCCACGGTGACGATCAGTCGGGCGTCGATGGCGCCGGAGATGCGGCCGACCACCAGCATCGCCACCATCGTGCCGAGGCCTCGCGGCATCATCAGGTAGCCGGTCTCGATGATCGGGTAGCCGAGCAACCCCTGGAGGAAGGCAGGGAGCAGGGCGAGGGTCGCCAGCATCATCAGGTTGATCAGGAAGATCAGCAGCACGCCGATCCCGTAGTTGCGATCGCGCATCAGGCTGAGGTCGAGGAAGGGCCGCTCGGCGGTCCAGCTGTGGACGATGAAGCCGTAGCAGCAGAGCCCGGCGATGACGGCCTCGACCACGATCTCGGTCGAGTCGAACCAGCCCTCGACCTCGCCGCGGTCCAGCATCAGTTGGAAGGCGCCGACGGCCAGCGTCAGCAGCGCGAAGCCGGTGAAGTCGAAGGTGCGGTTGGGATCGCGCGGCGTCTCCGGCACGCTGGCGGCGACGCCGAGCATCGCGACGATGCCGACCGGCAGGTTGATGAAGAAGACCCAGCGCCAGTCGTAGAGCTCGGTCAGGTAGCCGCCGATCGTGGGACCCAGGATCGGGCCGACCATGACGCCGACGCCCCACAGCGCCATCGCCTGCGCGTGACGCTCGCGCGGATAGGTGTCGAGCAGGATCGCCTGGGAGACGGGGATCAGGGCAGCGCCGCACCCGCCCTGAAGCAGTCGGAAGATCACCATCTCGGTCAGCGACGAGGCGAAGCCGCAGAGGAGGGAGGCGGCGATGAACCCGGCGATCGACCACTGGAAGAAGCGCTTCCGTCCCATCCTGGCGGCAAGGATGCCGGTCGGCGGCGTCATGATCGCGGATGCGACGACGTAGGAGGTCAGCACCCAGGAGATCTGGTCTTGGGTCGCCAGCAGCGTGCCCTGCATGTGCGGCAGCGCCACGTTGGCGATCGTCATGTCGAGGGCGTGCATCACGGTCGCCGCCATGATGGAGGCGGTGACGAGCCCTCGGCTGCTCAACGACCTCCCCCGACCTTGGCGAGGGCCGCCTTGATCAGGTCAGGCAGGGAACGTTCGATCCCGGTGTCGATCTCGACGAGCGCGCTCAGGCCGGCGCGGAGCTGAGGCTGGTCGGGTCCTTCGTCGATGGTCAGGCGTACCGGCACGCGCTGGACCACCTTGATCCAGTTTCCGGTCGCGTTCTGCGGCGGGAGGATCGAGAACTCGGCGCCGGTCGCGGCACCGATACTGTCGACCTTCGCCGTCCATACCGTTTCAGGAAACGCGTCGACCTTGATCTTCGCCTTCTGGCCAGGGACCAGATGCGTGATGTCGGTCTCCTTCAGGTTTGCCTCGATCCAGAGGCGGCGGGAGGAGACGACCGAGAATGCGGCGACGCCGGCGCGAACGAAGTCGCCGGGCCGGATCGAGTCGACGCGGCTGACGATGCCGTCGTCGGGCGCCTTAACCTCGGCGCGGCGCAGGTTGAGACGCGCTTCGTCGAGCTCTGCCCTGACCTCGAGGAATTTTGGATGACGCTCGGCCGGCATCTCGGCGTCGCCGGCGAGGCCGGCGACGATGCGCGCGAGATCCTGACGCAGGGCCGAGACCTGCAGGCGCATCACGTCGAGGCGGTTGCGGGACTCGTCCAGCCTGGCCTCGGTCGCGACCTTGCGTTCGGCCAGCTCCGATTGGCGGCGGAACTCGCGCTCGGCATAGGGAACATTGGTCTCGGCGAGCCGCAGCTCCTCGCGCTTCTGGCGATAGGTGGCGCGGAGCGCGTCGAGCTCGAGGCGCACCGCCTGGAGCTGCGCTTCGGCCTTGGCGACGGCGATGCGGAGCGGTTCGTCGTCGATCTTGAACAGGGGCTGGCCGGCGCTGACCACCTCGTTCTCGCGGACCGCGACGCTGGCGACGCGGCCGGCGATCTCGGGGCTCACCGTCGTCTTCGCCGCCTTCACATAGGCGTTGTCGGTCGAGACGATGCGTCCGCCGTTGAGATAGATCGAAAGCGCGATCGCACCGACCGCGACCGGTCCCAGCAGCAGCAGGAAGGCGCGGAGGCGCCGCTTGCCCCGGCCGACCACGGCGCGCGCCGGCGCGTTGGAGCCGTCAGCGACCATCGGTGCCTGTGCTCCCGTTCTCGTCCTCGCGCGCGGCAAGGTTGGCGCGGATCTTCTGCAGCTGGTCCAGCAGGCGCTCGCGCTCGCCGTCGTCGATGCCGGCCAGCGCCAGCTCGCGGGTCTCGGCGGCCAGTGCCTGCATGCGCTCGAGCACCGGGCGCGCCTTGTCGGTCAGCTGCGGCACGCGCGAGCGGCGGTCCTTCGGATCGGCGGCGCGCACGATCCAGCCGGCTTCCTCGAGGCGGTCGAGGAGGCGTACCAGCGTGATCGGCTGCAGCTCCATCAGGTCCGCGAGCGCCGCCTGGTTCACGCCTTGATACCGGGCGAGATGCGAGAGCACCGACCATTGCGCACGGGTAAGGCCACTCGCCCGGGCACGACGGTCGAAGTCGCGGCGGAGCAGGCGCGCGGAGTCATATAAGAGGAAGCCGAAGCTGCGGTCGGGCGGTCGCATCGCGGGGAGGGCAAATAATAAGCTAGCTCATCATAAGCGGGGTAAGGCGCCGTCGCAAGCCCGGCGTCGGTTCAGCGGACCGCATAGACCGCCGCGGTCAGCAGGATCGTATTCGCGAGCCCGACCAGGGCCAGGAACGGCACGTTGGCGCTCCATACCAGCTTCCGGGAGTCGATCTGGAACATCGAGCCCGAGGTGAGGATCGCCAGCGAGGCGAAGGAGACCATCGAGGCGGCGGTCCAGCCGTAGAGCACGATCAGGGCCATCACCAGGTCGGGGAGGTCGCCGGCGGCGGAGGCGGCGAGCGCGATCAGGATCGTGCCGACCAGGATCGCGTTCAGGCCGAGCAGGCCCAAGCCCAGCCCGATCGCGCAGAGCGTGCCGATCAGCACCGGCACCGGCAGATGCGGCGGCAGCACATGCGCGATCGCGTCGAGCACCGGCCGGGACTCGAGCAGGATGCTGCCGAGCGTGACCGCGACCGTGAAGACGAGCATGTCGTCGCCGGCGCGCGCCATCCTCTCGATCGCGATGCTGGTGACGCGCCAGGTGCGTTCGCGTCCACCCTTCAGCATCTGGTAGAGGCAGAAGATCGGCATCACGATGATCGTCGCCTGCAGGTTCGAAAGCCCGGTCACGGCGATCGTGAGGACCACTGCGCCGGTGGAGGCGATCAGCGGCGCGAGGATCGGGCGGAATGCGCCGATGGTCGCGATGAGGGCCGAGGGGCTGCTCCGCCCGCCCTGCGCGAAGGCGGCCGAGCCGATCACGGCGATTGCGACCACCATGCCGGTGCCGAACACCTGCCAGGGCGGAAGCTGCGGGAACGAGAAGAAGATGAAGGCGATGCCGACGGTGAACGGGGACCAGTAGATGCCGGTGCAGACGCCGCGGAGCGCGTTGATCGCCTGGCGGCGACGCTCCTCCGGATCGTCTTCATGCGGCAGCAGCGGGCGGATGATGGCGAAGGCGCCGATGGACAGCACCACCGAGAGCAGATGGCAGGAGATCAGGATCGCGACGCGGCGGCCGAGCGCGTCCATGCCGGCGAAGAGCCCGCGCGAGGCCGTCGCGCCGGGAAGGAACTCGACCGTCGCGCGCACGAACTGGAGCACGGCGAGGAAGGCCGAGAAGGCGACCGCGAACTCGAGCCCGCGCGCGACGACCGAGAACGGCATCTCGCCGCGATGCAGCAGCACGCAGAGTACGATCAGCAGGCTGCCGAGAACCCGATTGCTGCTGCGGATCTGCGGGAAGCTCGCGAGCAGGTATCCCACCAGCATTGCGTAGCTGGCGTAGGCCAGGGCCGGATGCGGCCAGGCGATCCTCGTCAGGCCGGTGATCCAAAGCAGGATCGGCAGCGCGATCACCAGCAGGATGCGCGGACGGCGGTAGAGGGGCTGGTCGTCGGGTGAAGGGGTGCTCACGTCGTTCCTCTCCTATCACGGGAGGGGCAGGCGGCACCAAGTCTCCACGGCGACAAGCGACCCTGCGCCACATGCCGGGGCCGACAACGAGCGGGAAATGCATTTCCCGTAGGCACGATGTCGAAAGGGAAGACGCGAGCGTTTCGCTTACCGAAACATGTCGGCCATGCTCCGGCCGATCAGCCGGCTTGCGGCGAACACCAGGGCCATGGTGAGCGCGATGGTCACCGACCCGATCGCGGCGGCCGCCGGCATCTCGTTGCTGGCCAGCCGCTCGTAGATGGCGACGGCGATGGTCTTCCAGCTTGCGGAGTAGAGGAGGATCGTGACGCTCATCTCGCTGATCAGCGTCGCGAACACGATCACTGCGCCGGCGAGGATGCCGGGCGCCACCAGCGGCACCGTCACTTTCCGCATCGTGCGTGCCCAGGATGCGCCGCAGATGGCGGAGGCTTCCTCCATCTTCGGGTCGACCTGCGCGATCGAGGCGGAGACGGATCGGAAGACATAGGCGATGCGGCGGACGAAGTAGGCGAGCACCAGGATCGTGCCGGTGCCGGTCAGCACCAGCCAGCCGTCGTTGAAGGTGACGAGGAAGGCGACGCCGGTGACGACCCCGGGCAGCACGAAGGGCAGCATGATCGTGAGGTCCAGCGCCCACTTGCCGACGAAGCGGCGGCGGACCGCGGTGTAGGCGAGCAGCGTGCCGAAGACCACCACGAGCCCGGTCGCCGCACCGGCGAGCACGAGGCTGTTCTGGATCGGCTGGAACAGATCGCCGAAGACCTGACGATAGTTGCCGAGACCGTATTCGGTCGGGAAGGTGGTGCCGGCCCAGCGCTCGGCGAAGGACGACCACACCACCATGATCTGCGGGATCAGCGTCAGCGTCAGCAGCAGCCACACATAGGCATTCGCGAAGATGCGCGCGCCCAGGCCATCCATCTGGGCCGCTTTGCGGGTGACGCCGGTCACGGTGACGAAGTGCCGGCGCCGGTTGATCCAGGCGAGGATCAGGATCGCCAGCAGCGTGATCGCGACGTTGACCAGCGCGATCGCCGACGCGGCGTTCAGGTTGAAGAAGCCGTGGACCTGGAAATAGATCAGTGTTGGCAGCACGTACATCTCGCCGCCGAGGATCGCCGGCACGCCGAAGTTCCCGAGCGCCTTGATGAAGACGATCATCGCGGCCGCCGCGATCGCCGGCGTCACCAGCGGCAGCGTGATCGTCCGGAGGATGCGCCAGCGCGAGGCGCCCATGATTCGGGCGCTCTCCTCGATGTTGGGATCGCCGGCCGACAGTGCGCCCTGGACGATCAGGAAGACGTAGGGGAAGAAGCTGAGCGACAGAGCCAGCACGATGCCGAAAAGGCCGTAGATCGGCGGCAGGGTGAGGCCGAACCAGTCGGCCGCGTACTTGGTGACGATGCCGCTGCGTCCGAGAAGCTGGACCCAGGAGTAGGCGCCGATGAACGGGGGCGCCACCAGCGGGATCACCGACAGCGCCAGGATGAAGTTCCGGAACGGCATCCGGATCCGGGCGATCGCGTAGGCGGCCGGCAGTGCCAGAAGGGTTGCGGCCAGCGTCGAGAGGGTCGACACCATGATCGAGTTGCGCACCGCCGACTGATATGTGGCGGCGACGAAGAAACGCTCGAAGTTGTAGAGCGTCCAGTTGACGAAGCTGGGCTCGTCGCCGTTACGCACGAAGGCGCCGAGCACGGTCTTGAGGATCGGATAGACCAGGAAGGCGAAGAGCACGACGACGGTGAGGCCGCCAACGGCCCATGGCAGCCAGTCGCGCGACTTCGCGGGTGGGGCGATCGTATCCGTCACGGCGCGACCACGATCACGCTGCGGTCGTCGGCGTTCCGGCCGGGCATCGAGCCCTTGGTCGAGGCGAAGCGGCCGATGCGATGCGGGTCCTCGCGCTGGATCATGCCGATCCAGGATTCCCAGGAGGCGACGCTCGGTCCCGGGGCCACGCCGTAGTAGCCGTCGGTGAACAGCTCGATCGAGCGGACATAAGCCGCCGGACGGTCGTCGACATGGATGAAGCGGTCGGCGATCGGCCAGCCGTCGAGCGGACCGTAGCCGAGCGGATGGTCGCGATCGCGATAGAGGTGTTGATCGCGCCAATCCGTCTGCCGGCGGAGGCCCCGGTCGAGGATGCCGCCGATCTCTCCCGCATCGAGGGCGGGGAAGCGCGCGATTGCCTTCGCCACCGCTTCGGTGCGTGACTCCGCGATCAGAGTGGCGTCGTCCGACGAATGGGCGGCGCCGTCGACCAGGTACTGGCGGGCGAGGCGATCGACCTCGTCGATCGGCAGCCGGGTGGCGAGGCGGTGCCAGAGCGCCGCCCGGAACAGGCTGTAGATCGGATCGAGTGCGCTTTCGTCCAGCAGGACCTCGTCGCCGTTGAGGCGGATGCCGCTGTCGCCGATGCGATAGAGGCGCCAGCCGCTGGACGTGCGCAGCGCCAGCGCCAATGTCGCGCTGAAGCGGCCGAGCGGATCCGCCTCGGCATCGGCCTCGATGCCGAAGCGCACATAGTGCGTGCGGATCGCCGCGGCGATACGGGTGGCGAGATCACGGCCGCTCGGAGGCGGATCGCCGGAGATCGCCAGCTCCGTGACCACGCGCGCCACCGTCTCTGCCGCGATCTGGCCGCCGGTCATGCCGTTCCAGCGCTTGCCGCTCTTGTCGGTGGCGCCGTCGGCGACCGCATAGGCGCGATCGGCGAGGATGACGATGCGATCCTCGTTCGTATCGGGCCGGGCAGGGTCTTTGGCCTCGGTGAAGGCCTCGATCCGCATTACTTCCGGCTCAGCAGGTCGTCGAACTTCTCGAGGTTGGCCTTGCGGTCCTTGGCCGCCGCCGCGTCGTCGTAGGCGAAGGTCTTGATGTCGGCCGTCGCGATCTGGCCGGCCGGCGCCGGCGCATCCTTGCGCACGGAGCGGCGGTTGGTCTTCACGATGATCTCGTGCGACTCCTTCGAGTTCACGAAGTCGAGGAAGAGCTTCGCCGTCTCCGGGTTCGGCCCGCCCTTGATGATGCCGCTGGCATCGAAACGGAGCGCGGTGCCCTCCGAGGGATAGACCGCCGCGACCGGATAGCCCTGCTGCGCCATGGTGACGATGTTCGAGTCGCCGGTCAGGCCGATCGCGTACTCGCCCTTGGCGACGTTCTGGTAGACCACCGCCGACTGCGCGACGAAGGTCGTGTTGGCGATCACCTTCTGCATCAGGTCCCAGCCGTGGAGCTGCAGGATCTGCGCGATCTGGCCATAGGCCGAGCCCGAGAGCGAGGGGTTCGACATGATGATCTTGCCCTTGTAGCGGGGCTCGCCCAGGTCCTTCCAGCTCTTCGGCGCCTGGTCGAGCGGCATCAGCTTGGTGTTCACGATCAGCGCCTGCAGCGGCATCGAGAAACCGTAGAAGGTGCTGTCGGGGCCGATCACCTTCGGATCGAAGGCGTCGTGCTCCTTCGCCTTGTAAGGCTGGAACAGCTCGGTGTTGCCGACGAAGGCCTCGCCCGAGGCGCCGAGCAGAACGTCGCCCCGCGGATTCCCGCGCTCGGCGCGGATGCGGGTGAAGAGCTCGCCGACGCCGGCGTTGATCACGTCGACCTTCACGTCGGGATGCTTCTTCGCGAAGGCCTCCGAGAGCGGCTTGAAGAGCTCCGGTCCGCCGGCGTTGTAGACGACGACGCGGCCGCTCTGCGCGAGCGCGGGGAGGGACGCGAGCAGGAGCGAGGCGACGGCGAGGCCGAGGAACGGGCGGCGCTTCATGACGGGCTCCATCGGGTGAATGACGATTGGATGACAGAAATACGACTGCCCGCCCGGAGGGTCCAGTGAACCGCGGTTCATGTGGACTTCGTCCGGGAGTTGCATTTCGCGCCTTTCCTATTGTGGTTTAAGGGCAATCCGGACGTGGTTTCATCTGCCCGGCAGGAAGCGTCGACAGGCGTTGGCCTGTATCGTTAAAGAGGGCCTTCCTCTCCCGTTCTCGAAATTCATCCCGGAGCCGTGACGAACATGCCGTCCCACTCGCTGGCCGAACTGGCCGACAAGCTTTTCTGCGCCGTCATTTCCGACTGCCTCGACCAGGCGGGCGTCTGGAAGCAGGCGTTCCCGCCCCGGATCCGTCCGCTCGACGAGAGCCTGGTCATGGTCGGCCGCGCGCGGACGGCTCTTTATATGGACGTCTACGCCGAGACCCCCGGCGAGAACCCCTACGAGATGGAAATCGCGCTGATCGACAGCCTGAAGCCGGGCGAGATCCCGGTCTTCGCCTGCGGTGCCACCGGCCGCGTCGCCCCCTGGGGCGAGCTGCTGTCGACTGCCTCCAAGTATCGCGGCGCCGCCGGCGCGGTGATGGACGGCTGCGTCCGTGACATCAAGGCGATCAAGGCGATGAAGTTCCCGGTCTTCCACGGCGGCATCGCGCCGCTCGACTCCAAGGGCCGCGCCACGGTCAAGGCGGTCGACGTGCCGGTCGAATGTGCCGGCGTCGCGGTCAGCCCGGGCGACCTGATCTTCGGCGATGCCGACGGCATCGTCGTCGTGCCGAAGGCGAAGGAGGACGAGGTGCTGGGCCTCGCCTTCAAGAAGATCTCGGGCGAGAAGAACACGCTCCGCGACCTGCAGGCCGGCGAGAGCCTGGGTTCGGTCTTCGCGAAGTACGGCATCCTGTAGATGAGCGCGAAGAAGATGATCGTCGACTGTCACGTCAACGTCTACGACGACGACATGATCCTGCCGCTGTTCCACCAGGGATCGTCGAACGCGGTCCCCGGCGGCTTCAAGCTGCAGGCGAACGCCGATCGCGTCCACGACGCGATGAAGAACGTCGACAAGGCGATCGTCTTCTCGCTCCGCTACGCGGATTCCGCGGGCATCGACGGCGACGACGAGGTGACGGCGCGCGCCGTCGCCAAGTATCCCGATAAGTTCGTCGGCTTCGCCTGCATCGATCCGCGCATGCCGAATTGCATGGACCTCCTGGTCCATGCGATCGAGGACCTGAAGCTGAAGGGCGTGAAGTTCGGCCCGATCTACAACGGCGTGTCGCTGCTCGACCCGCGCATGGACCCGATCTATGCGTACCTTCAGAAGAACAACATCCCGCTGACGATGCACATGGGCACGACCTTTGGGCGCAATGCGCCGATCGAGGAGGGCCGTCCGCTCAACGTCGACACGGTGGCGATGCGCTACCCGGACCTGAAGATGATCATGGCCCATATGGGCCACCCCTGGTACGAGGAGTGCATCGTCGTCATCCGCAAGCAGCCGAACGTCTACGCCGAGGTCTCGGCGCTGCACTACCGGCCCTGGCAGTTCTACAACATCCTGGTCTGCGCCCAGGAGTACACGGTCCATAACCGCAACAAGATCTTCTGGGGCACCGACTTCCCGTTCACCACGGTCGAGGCCTCGATCGCCGACCTGAAGAACGTGAACCGCTTCGTCGAGGGCACGCCGATGCCGCGCGTGACCCAGGAGACGATCGACTCGATCCTCTACTCGAATCCGTTCGAACACTGGTGGCATGGCGGTCTGAAGGTGTGACAGCCGCCATCCGGAGACAGCGCGCGGTCACGCTGCGCGACGTGGCGGCGGTCGCCGGCACCACGCCGATGACCGTATCCAACGTCGTCAACGGCCGGATGCGCGAGGTCGGGCGCGAGACCTACGACCGCGTGATGGCGGTCTGCACCGAGCTCGGATATCGCCCGCACGCGGCCGCCCGGCGCCTTCGCACCAACCGGCGCATGGCGATCGGCGTGGTGATCTTCGATCCGTCGCCGAACTACCTCGCCGATCCGTTCACCGCTGCACTGCTGGCCGGGCTCAACGACCATGTCGGCCCGAAGAACTACAGCCTGGTGATCCACGGGGCATCACCCGATGGGTTCGGCTCGGTGCCGCTGCTGCAGCGGATCGAGACCGACGCGATCTGCGCGCTGCTCTCGGGCGTCGAGTCCGAGCGTCGCGCGACGATCGAGCGCGTGGCCTCGCTCGGCCAGCCGCTGGTGCTGATCCAGGACGGCATGCCCGAGGACATCGCTGATGGCTGCTCGCTGATCCAGGACGACTTCGCCGGCGGCGTCGAGCTCGCCCGGCACCTTTTTGCCAGGCCGTCGAAGCACGCGGTGATGCTGGTGCCGCGCCAGGAATGGTCGGCGATGGCGAAGCGCGAGGCCGGCATCCGCTCGGTGCTGGCGAAGCGCGGCGGCGGGGTCGAGCTCCGCCTGGTTCGCTGCGGGGACGAGGGCTTCGACGCGACCCAGCGGGCCTTCGAGCGCTACATGGTCGAGAACGGCGTGCCGGACGTGGTGATCGGCGGCAACGATCAGATGGCGATCGCCGCGATGAAGCGCCTGCAGGAGCGCGGTCATCGCGTGCCGGAGGAGGTGCGCGTCACCGGCTTCAATGCCTTCAACGCCTGGCGCTACGCGACGCCGGAGCTGACCACGGTCTTCTCGCCCGCCTACGAGCTCGGCCAGGAGGCCGGCATGGCGATCCTCGCCCGCCTGGAGACCGGCGAGTTCCCTTACCGCAGCCGTGCCCTGCCGGTCCGCTTCATCGCCAACCGGTCGTCGGCGGGCCCTTAGCCCTCCAGGTACTCGGCGAAGAACTCCTCGACCGTCACGCGTCGCGCGGTGAGGCCGGACTTGTGGGCTTCCTCGCAGAAGGCGTCGACCTCCCTGGCGCAGCGCGGCAGGCCGTAGGGGTGGTAGTCCTCGCCCATGATGCCGATCGTGCGTTCGACCTCGGCCTCCTGCCACGGCGTGGCGTAGGGGAAGCTGCGCTGCATGGTCGTGTACATCGTCTCGCAGGCGATGAAGGCTTCCGTCAGCGCCTTGGCGATCCAGCGGTTCTTCTCCCACACCTCGCGGCGGATCGTGATCAGGTGCTGCGGCGTGAAGCAGCCGGTCGCGCGCCAGTAGTCGGCTTCGGTCTGCGAGAAGTCCGGGAGCAGGCGGACGATCGGGCCCTTGGTCGGGTGATAGTCCTTCGGGCGTGGGGGACTGGTGATCGCGTCGATCTCGCCGGCGATCAGCATGGAGGCCAGCGAGCGGCCCTCGGGCGCCAGCTTGGCGCCGGGCGGCACGATCGAGGAGAGGCCGAACGGCTCGTCGATGTTGCCGACCAGCCAGTCGACCGACGCGGGGTCGAGCCCGGCCCAGCGCATGAAGTGGCGATACCAGATCGAGCCGCTGGCGGTGATGCTGTAGGTGCCGACGCGCTTGTCGGCGAGATCCTTGATGCTACGGATCGGGCTGCCCTTCCTGACGTAGAAGTCGCGGCCGCCGAAGTTGCGCAAAGGGAAGACCGGCAGGCCGACATGCGAGCGGTCGCCCTTGTCGATGCGATAGAGGTGCTGGCCCATCGAGCCTTCGCCGCCGGTGACGGTGGCGTCCCCGGTCGCGCGGCGCAGCGCCTCGGCCCGGTCGGTCCACCGCCCAAAACGGCCGAGGATCATCTTCAGGTCGATGCCGGGCGTCTCGATCATGCCGGCAGCCAGCGGGAGGACGCGCATGTAGTCGGCGCAGGTCAGCGAAATTTCGAGGTCGGGCATGGCATATCTCCCCCTGGGGATGGAGATTGGAGCCTTCCCCGGCGGCGTTGACAACCATGCCGTCGCGGCGGGCCCAAGACGGCGTTGTCTCCGGGCGGATTTGCGATCATGTTGTCGGCCCCTTCCGACCGCACGACCGCCTGATGCCGATCAAGATCCCGAACGACCTGCCCGCTCGCGCGACCCTTGCTTCCGAGGGCGTCATGGTCATGAGCGAGGCCGACGCGGTCCGCCAGGACATCCGTCCGATGCGCATCGGGCTCCTCAACCTGATGCCGAACAAGATCAAGACGGAGACGCAGATCGCGCGGCTCCTGGGCTCGACGCCGCTGCAGGTCGAGCTGACCCTGGTCAAGATGACCAATCACGTCGCGCGCAACACGCCGAACGAGCACATGATCTCGTTCTACCGGACCTTCGAGGACGTGAAGGCGGAACGTTTCGACGGCTTCATCACCACCGGCGCGCCAGTCGAGCAGATGCCGTTCGAGCAGGTGACCTATTGGGACGAACTGCGGCGGGTCTTCGACTGGACCCAGACCAACGTCTATTCGAGCTTCAACATCTGCTGGGGCGCGCAGGCCGCCGTGCACCATTTCCACGGCATGCCGAAGTATCCGCTGGCGGAGAAGGCCTTCGGCGTCTATCGCCACCGCAACCTGTCGCCGGCCTCGCCTTACCTCCGGGGATTCTCCGACGACTTCGCTATCCCGGTGTCGCGCTGGACAGAGGTCCGCCGCGAGGACATCCCGAAGACGAGCGGCATGAGCGTGCTGATGGAGTCGGACGAGGCCGGGCTCTGCATGCTGGATGATCCCAAGCATCGCTCGCTGCACATGTTCAATCACATCGAGTACGACTCCAACTCGCTCGGCGACGAGTACTTCCGCGACGTTGCCGCGCAGACGCCGATCAAGCTGCCGCGCAACTACTTCCCCGGCGACGATCCGAAGCGTCCACCGGAGAACCGCTGGCGCAGCCACGCGCACCTGCTGTTCGGCAACTGGATCAACGAGCTCTACCAGGCGACGCCGTTCGACCTCGCCGAGATCGGCAAGCGCTGATGTCCAAGCGCCAGCCCGCCGACGAGCAGGCTGAGCGAATTGCCGCGCGGTGTCTTTGCGGAGCGGTCGAGGTCGACATCCAGTATCCGGCGTTCTGGGCCTGGCACGACCATGGGCGGCCGAGCCGGATCGCCCATGGCGCGGCCTACGCCACCTATGTCGGTACTTGGAAGAAGCGCTTCCGCGTCGTGAAGGGAAGCCGCACGGTCAAGCAGTACCTGGACAAGGAGACCGGCAACACGCGGGCCTTCTGCGGCAAGTGCGGCACGCCGGTCTGGTACGAGCGCCAGAGCGCGCCGAAATGGATCAACATTCCGCGCGCGCTGTTTGGAACGCGGACCGGGCGCGAGCCGCGTTACCACCTGAATTACTCGGAGCTTCAGGACTGGATCTTCACGGGCGCGCCGCTGGCGCCGCTGAAGAACTACCCGGGCGTCATGTACGAGCGCCCGAAAAAGAAGAAGCGCCGCGAGCCGCCGCCGATGTTCTGACGGCGGCTCGCAGCCTTACCTCTTAGGCGAGGTGCTTCTTGAAGTGGGCGACGGTGCGGTCCCACGACAGCTTCGCCGCCGCTTCCTGGTAGCGCGGCGTCGAGTTGTTGTGGAAGCCGTGCTGGGTTCCCGGATAGGTCTGGACCTCGATCGACTTGCCGGCGGCCTTGAGCGCCGCCTCAAAGGCCGGGTAGGTCCCGTTGACGTTCGGGTCGGTCTCGGCGAGGTGTGCCAGCAGCGGGGCCTTGATGTCCTTCACCACGTCCGCCGCCGCGGCGACGCCGTAGTAGGGGGCGCCGGCTTGAAGGTCGGATCCGAGCGTCGCGGCGAGCCAGTTTGTGGTGCCGCCGCCCCAGCAGAACCCGGTGACGCCGAGCTTGCCGTTCGACATCGCATGCGCCTTGAGGAACTTGGCGCTGTTCAGCATGTCGGTACGGAGCTTCGGCTGCTCGAGCTTGGCCTGCATGTCGCGGCCCTCGTCGTCGTTGCCGGGATATCCCCCGACCGGTGCCAGCCCGTCCGGCGCCAACGCCAGGAATCCGGCGACCGCGGCGCGGCGCGCCACGTCCTCGATGTAGGGGTTGAGGCCGCGGTTCTCGTGCACCACCAGCACCACCGGGAACGGGCCGTTGCCGGCGGGCTGCACCAGATAGCCCTTCATCTGGCCGGACGAGCCGCCGGGCGAGGGGTACGAGACGTACCGCGCCTTGATGCGCTCGTCGGTGAACGAGATCGTCTGCGCCTTGGCGTAGTTCGGCAGCAGCGCATAGGCCATCGCGAGGCCGCCCGCGGTGACCGCGGCGGAGCGGGCGAGGAAGCTGCGGCGGTCCATGCGGCCGTGGCAGTACTCGTCGTAGAGATCGAACACGCGCTGGTCGATCCAGCCCTGGGTCAGCGTTTCCGGGGCGCGTTCAAACTGGTCGGTCATTTCTCGTTTCCTCCGCATTGATCGGCGTTCGCCGAATATGAAGCCTGAGATGGTCGCGTCCCGCCCACGGTCTTGAAGCCCGGGCCCCCGAGGGACGGCGAAACATAGCAGGGGCGTGAATGCGCCACAGCCGCCGCGTCGATCACGACAGCGTGGGGAACCGGCCTAGTCGGTCGTCTCGAAATCGGCCGGGGAGGTGATCTCGATCAGCTCAAGGTCGTCGGAGTGCTCGATCTCGCGGTGACGGATGCGGGGCGGCTGATAGACGGAGTCGCCGGGCTTCAGCAGCACCTCTCCGATGTCCTCGTACTCGAAGCGCACCCAGCCGCGCGTGACGAAGACCATCTGGAAAGCGAGGTGGTGGCGGTGCCAGCGCGGCTCCGCGTGCTTGCCCGGCACCGCGCGGATCACATGCGCGCGGACGCTGCCGGCGCTGGCCTCGGCGATGCCGAGATCACGGTAGGCGAAGAAGGCGCGGAGACCGGTGTCGAACTCCGCACCATCGGCGTGGCTTACCCGGGTGCGGGCCTCTCCCCCCGCACCTGGCTCGATGCTGTTCATTACCTGACCTCGTCGACCTCGTGGAGTTCCAGTTTCCTTCGCTAGTTCGCGCGGACGGCCCCAAAGGCGGTCGGGTCGACCTGACGAGGATCGGGAACCAAACTCCGCCCTTACCTTGATATCCGGACGTTCGCCCTAGTGGTACAGAGAGGCGCCACCTTCCGCAATTGCTTCGCCAGAGTGCCCATGCCCGACCGCATCGCCATCCGCGACGCCGAGCCCGCCGACGCCGCCGACATCCGCCGGTTGGTTCACGCCAACGCCCACTTCCACGGCAAGCCCGAGCTGGCTTTGGTCACCGACGAGATGATCCGCCGCGACGGCTTCGGCCCGGCGAAGCTGTTCTCGGCAATTCTCGGTTTCGCCAACGGCAAGGCGGTCGGCATCGCGCAGTACACGATCCGCTACAATGCCTGGACCGGTACGCGGGAGTTCTACGTCATGAATCTCTTCATCGACGAGCCGGCACGGAAGCTCGGCCTCGGCCGGGCGCTGATGGTCGCGGCGGCGAAGCGCGCGATCGAGCTCGATTGCGCCGGGTTGAGCCTCGCGGTCGACCGCTCCAACCTGGCCCTCGAGTTCTACAAGCGCCTCGGCATGGAAGTGACGGACCGCATGGTCTCCTGCCGCTTCAAGTCGGAAGAGCTGCCGGCGCTCGTCGGATAGGGAGCCCGAATCCATGTCGAAGATCGTCGTCGATGGCGGCTACCTGATCCCGATGGACAAGCCCTACGAGGTGATCTCCGACGGTGTCGTCGCGATCGACGGGAACCGGATCGCCTATGCCGGGCCGCGGTCGGGCTTCGATGCGAAGGCGTTCAAGGCCGGGATCACGATTTCCGCCAAGGGCCGGGCGGTACTGCCGGGGTTGATCAACACACATATCCATCTGGTCGGCGCCTACCTCAAGGGCCTGACCGAGGACGTCTCGGGCCAGCTTTCGGCGGGGCTCTGGAAACGCGCGGTGCCGATCGCCTTCACCCATGTCCATGACGAGGACTGGTACGCCGGTTGCCTGACCCATGCGATGGAGATGCTCTGCACCGGCACGACCACGATCGTCAGTCAATTCGTGAAGGAGCATCTGGCGATGCCTGCGGTCCGGGATCTCGGCATCCGCGCGGTGATGAGCCAGGAGATCTTCGAGGTCGATGCGACCAGGCTCAACGCCTCGGTCATGGACCGGCCGATGCAGAAGGGTTGGCTGGAGCAGGGGCTCGACGCGTCGCGCCAGCTCTACGCCGACTGGCATGGCAAGGAGAACGGCCGCATCACGACGCGGATCTCGCCGGCCGGGCCCGGCTTCACCTCGCGCGAGGGGCTGCTCGCGAGCGCGGCGCTCGCCGATGAGCTCGGTCTCGGCCTCAACGTCCATGTCGCCGAGGTGCCGGGCGAGGCCGAGTTCGTGATGAAGCAGTACGGCAAGCGGCCGATCCAGTTCCTCGACGAGCTCGGCCTGCTGAGCGAGCGTACGATCGGCATCCACACCGTCTTTCTCTCCGACGAGGACATCGCGACGGTCGCTCGCACCGGCATGCACATCTCCCACACCAGCTATCACGTGGCGAAGCGGGGATACTTCCCGCCGATGGAGAAGGTCTACGCCGCCGGCTGCAACGTGACCTGGGGCACCGACTGGTGCTCGAACGATCTCTGGAAGTTCATGAACACGGGCATCCTGCTGCCGCGCGCGCGCTCGGGCGACGCGAAGATGCTGGACGGCTGGCGCGCGCTCCACATGGCGACGATGGGCGGCGCGAAGTCGATCGGCATGGAGACGGAGATCGGCACGCTTGAGGCCGGCAAGAAGGCCGACATCATCCTGGTCGACCTCGACACGCCCTGGTGCCGGCCGGTCCGGCCTGAGAACCTGCCGAGCAACCTCGTTTACAACGCGACCGGCAGCGACGTGACCGACGTGATCGTCGACGGCCGCATCGTCGTGCGCGAGAAGAAGGTGACGACCGTCGACGCACCGGCCGTGCTCAGGGAGACCCAGGAACGGGCCGAGCGCATCTGGGCGCGAGCGGACGCAGTTTTCGCATGAAGCCCGTGCGGTTCGCGGCGATCGGGCTGGATCACTTCCACATCCATGCCCAGATCGAGATGATGCTGGGGCAAGGGGCGGAGTTCGCCGCCTATTGCGGCGAGGAGGAGAAGTTCTTCAGGAAGTCGTTCTCCGAGGCCTACCCCCAGGCACGCCATGTCGACGATCCGCGCCGCATCCTGGAAGACCGCAGCATCGATCTGATCTTGAGCGCCGGGGTGAACAGCGAGCGCGCCGCGCTCGGCGTCGAGGTCATGCGTCACGGCAAGGACTTCATGGTCGATAAGCCGGGCGTCACCTCGCTCGACCAGCTCGCGGAAGTAAAGAAGGTGCAGGCAGAGACCGGCCGCATCTATTCGATCTGCTACGGCCATGTCGTCTCGGCCGCGGTGACGAAAGCTGGGGAGCTGTTGCGATCCGGCGCGATCGGAAAGCTGGTCAACGTCGTGTCTCTCGGCCCCCACCGCCTCAATCGCGCACGCCGGCCGGACTGGTTCTTCGAGCGTGACAAGTTCGGCGGCATCCTGACCGACATCGGCGCGCATGCGTGCGAGAATTTTCTGTTCTTCGCCGGCCGGCTCGATGCCGAGGTCGTCTCGGCGACGGTCGCCAACCGCGCCAATCCGGACTTTCCCGGTTTCCAGGACTTCGGCGAGATCCTGCTGCGCACGCTGGACGCCACGGGCTATGTCCGCGTCGACTGGTTCACGCCCGACGGCCTTCCGACCTGGGGCGATGGGCGGACCACCTTGATCGGCACCGAAGGCTATATCGAGCTCCGGAAGAACCTCGATATCGCCGGCCGGGAAGGGGGCAATCACCTTTTTCTCGTCGACAAGGCCGGCGTGCAGCACATCGACTGCACCGGCGTGGATCTGCCCTATGCGCGCCGGCTGGTCGACGACATAAGGAACCGTACCGAGACGGCGATGCCCCAGGCGCATTGCTTCCGCGCGGCCGAACTCGCGATCACGGCCCAGGCAATGGCGGAGAAGTCCATGGCGGAGAAGAATGCCGTCCGGGCTTGAGCTGCTTTTCCTGCACGCGCTGCCGCTCGACGGCACGATGTGGGAGGGACAGCGGGGGCTCCTGCCGGGCGCCACCTATGCGCCGACGCTCTACGGGCTGGGCGATAGTGTCGAGGAGTGGGCCAGGGGCGCCCTGAAGCTCGTGAAGGGTGACCGCGTGATCGTCGTCGGCTGTTCGATCGGCGGCTCCTGCGCGCTCGAGATCGCTGCGCTCGCGCCGGAGAGGGTCGCGGCCTTGGTTCTGATCGGCACCAAGGCCGTGCATCGGCCCGATCCCGAGCTTCATGCCTCGGCCGTCGAGCTGATCGCGACCGACGGAATGGAGCAGGCTTGGGCGACCTGCTGGGCGCCGATGCTCTCGCGCACGGCAAGCGACGATGTCGTCGCGAAGGCAAGGGACATCGCTCTGCGCCAGTCGCCCGCGGATGTGGCCCGCGGCGTCACCGCGTTCCACAACCGGGCCAGCCGCGACGACGTCCTGACGGAGTTCCCTCGTCCAGTGATCGTCATGACGGGCGCCGAGGATGCGATGCCCGGGCCACGGACCAGTGCTGCTCAGGCGGCATCGGCGGAGGATGGGCGGTTTCACCTCGTGCCCGATTGCGGCCACTACATTCCGCTCGAACGGCCCGAAACCCTGAACGCGGTGCTACGCGGCCTGATCTCGGAGTTGACCGTGATCGGCATCAGATACGCGCGCCCGGACGATATCGACGCGCTCGCGGCGATCGAGATCGATGCGGCCCAATCGCTGGTCGAGGCCGGCATCCCTTTCCCCGGTGGCATCCACGCCACCCCAAGGCATCTGCTGGAAGCCTCGCTCGCCGAGGCGATGCTGTTCGTCGCGACCGACGAGGAGGATCGTCTTATCGCCTTCGTCGCCGCGCATCCCCATGACGGCGGCCTCTATATCGGCGAGATCGATGTCGCCCGGGCGTGGCAGCGCCGCGGCGTCGGCCGTGCCTTGATGCAGACAGCGATCGGCCAGGCGCGGGCCCGCGGGCTCTGGGGAGCGATGCTGACGACCGAACGCTCCGTCCCGTTCAACGCGCCGTTCTACGCGTCGCTGGGCTTTTGCGAGGTTGCCGACGCGGAGCTTCCGCTTAAGCTGGTGGAAGTCCTCGCGGCCGAAGCGGCTGCCGGCGCGGGGCCGGACCGCCGCGTCGGCATGGTCCTGAGGTTCTAGCGCTTCTTCTTTCTCTTGCTGTAACGCGCGGTCATTTCCGCGGCCACCTTCGCCTCCGGCAGGTACTTCGAACCGGCGAGCCAGACCTCGGTGACGCGGCCGCTCGCGTTGCGTACGCGGCGAACGGTCTCGCCATGGCTGGCGCCGCCGGCGGCGAGCACGATCGTCCCGCGGTCGCGGCCCGTCACCTCGATCTCGGTCGCGTCCTTGAAGGCGTCGGGGAAACCGTCCGGGTTGCCGGGATTGACCACCACCACGCGGTCGCCGACCGGCAGCAGGTCGAAGGCACCCCAGAGCGTCCACCAGCGTCCGGTCCAGTCGGCGAGGCGGCGCGACGGGGCGCCGTGCCTGGCGAAGTGGCGGAGGATGTGGACGGCTCCCTGGACCCAGGCGACGGCGCGACCGTCGGCGGCGTTGGTCAGGACCGAGACGGTGATGTCGTGCGGCGCATAGGTGCCGGTATGCGTGACGTAGCCCTGGAAGCCGCCGGAATGGCCGAACCAAGGCCAGTCGCCCGTGGCGCCGCTGCGGACGCCGAGCCCATAGGAGAGCTCGCCGGCGATGTGCGGAATACGCCACTGGCCGCGCACCATCTCGCGCCGGCTGGCCGCCGAGAGGATGCTCGTCTTCGCCTTCGGCGCCAGCTGGTTGAAGAAGCGGGCGAGGTCGGCCGCGGTGCTGATGAAGCCGGTGGCCGACGCCAGCGCATGGGTCGAGTTGGTGCCGGGAATGACCATCCGTTCGCCCACCGGGAATTTCGCCGAATGGCCGCGGGCGAAGGGCATCCCGCGCGGCATGGGCACGTCTGGGATCGTCTCCTCGAGACCGGCCGCATCCACGATCTCGCGCTTGATCCACGTGTTGTAGGTCTCGCCGGTCACGGACTCGATGACGAGGCCGAGCAGCCCGAAGCCGTGGTTCGAGTACTTGTAGCGCGTAGCGCGCTCGATGATCGGCGCCTCGGCGAGATCGGTGCGAAGCTCCGCCTCGTTCTTGAACGGCCGCCGGTCCGTCCATTGCCCGGCGTCGGTGCTGTCGCGGATCACGCCGGCGGTGTGCGAGAGGAGCTGTGCCAGCGTCGCCTTGGCGATCTCCGGATGCAGGCCGTCGACGTAGCGGCCGGCCGGATCGTCGAGCTTCAGCTTGCCCTGCTCGCGCAGCTTCATGATGCCGGAGGAGGTGAAGACCTTCGAGTGCGAGGCGACGCGGTAGCGGTGCCGCGGCGTGAGATCTTCCCCGCGTGCCTGGTCGGCATGGCCATAGGCGCGCTCGAAGAGGACCTCGCCCTTCTGCGCGATGGCGATCACGCAGCCCGGCTGCCCGGTGATCCGCATCTGATGCTCGATCCACTTCGGCACGTAGTCGATGGCGGCGCCAAGCCAGCGATCCATGGGGCGATCCCTTTTTGAAGAAAGTCAGCGGCGCAACAGGCGCCGGTCGAGATTGAAGCGGAGGGCGTAGAGGGGCGCTTCGATGTGGGCGATCCGGGCGCCGAGGTGCCCGAGCGCATTGCGGACGGAAGCCTCGTCCAGCCCTTCGACCAGCAGGAGGCCGGCGAAGGAGCCATCCGCCTGCCGCAGGCTTTTCTCGCGCGTCTGGATCGAGGTCTGCGCTAGGTCGGTGAGCAGGACCCTGGCCGCCGCGATGCGGTACTGGCTTGCGAGGTCGCGGCATGTGGCCTCTCGGTCCCAGTCGGGCTCGACATCCAGGGGCAGCGCCGCGAGGATGCCGCCCTGACCGATCCCGGCCGACGCCGCCACCCGGCCGCCGCCGCGACCGAAATTCTCGAGCCGCGGCATGATGCGCTGCGACCATGGCGTAGGCGCATTCAGGCGGGCGATGTACGAAGGCCCGCCGACAGCGTCCGCGGTTTCCAGCTCATAGAGGATCAGATAGCGGTTTGCCGTGCCGCCGAGCGCGCGGAAGACGCGGCAGGCAAGGAAGCCGTCGACGCCAAGGCGCTCGACCGCGTGTTCCCGCATCATCCAATGCGCCCAGTCGGTCTCGTCCTCGGGCGCAAGGTCGCTCCAGATCGCTATGAAGCCGGCGCCCTGCACGGCTCAACCCAGCGCCGGTCGCTTCGCGCGCCAGGGCGTCGCCTGCTCGTAGGCATGTGCTACGCCCATCGCGGTCGCATCGCCGAACGAATGCCCGATCACCTGGACGCCGAGCGGCAGCCCGGCCTGGGTGAAGCCCGCGCAGACGGTCATCACCGGCAGGCCCGTCAGGTTGAACGGCATCGTCAGCGACGGGCGCTTGTAGGCGGCATCCCTGTCGAACCCGACCATCTTGGTCGCAGCCCCCGGAGCGGCGGCGCAGACCATCACGTCGATATCGGCCATCGCCGCCCGCGTGCGCTCGATCAGCTGCTGGCGGAGCCGCATGGCCTGCACGTAGTCGTTGGCCGAGAACAGGGCCGCCGGCGTGACGCTGGCGCGGAATCGCTCGCCATAGTCGTTGTAGCGGGACTGCAGCGTCTTCGCGTGGACGGCGAAGGCTTCCGTCAGGATGATCACGCGGCCGGCCGGCGCGAACTCGGAAAGCTTCGGCATGGCCACGTCTTTGATCTCGGCACCGAGCTTGCGCATTGTCTCGACCGCGCCATCGACCGCCTTCTGCATCTCCGGCTCGACCGGGAAGTCGCCGTCGTGCCAGTGCCGGATGTAGCCGACGCGCACGCCCTTCAGGTTCCGGCGCAGCGCGGCCCGATAGTCGGGGATCTTCACCTTGGCGCTGGCGGCATCCTTCTTGTCGTGACCGGCCATCGCCTGCAGCAGGATGGCGCAGTCCTCGACGGTCCATGCCATAGGGCCGGCGTGGTCGAGGGTGAAGGCGAGCGGCAGGATGCCCCAGCGGCTGACGAGGCCGTAGGTCGGCTTCATGCCGGCGACGGCGCAGAAGGTCGACGGCGAGCGGATCGAGCCGCCGGTATCGGAACCGGTGGCGCCGAGCACGAGGCCGGCCGCGATCGCGGCGCCGCTGCCGCTGGAGGAGCCGCCAGGGCTGGTCTCCAGGTTCCACGGGTTGCGTGCCGGCGGCCAGGGCGTGTCGAAGGAGGGGCCGCCGATCGCGAACTCGTGCGTCGCGAGCTTGCCGAGCAGGACGGTGCCGGCCTTCTTGAACTTCGCGGTGACGGTCGAGTCCTCTTTCGGGATGCGCTTTTCCAGCACCCTCGAATGTGCGGTCGTGCGGATGCCCTTGGTGTCGTAGATGTCCTTGAGGCCGATCGGGATGCCGTGCAGCGGGCCCTTGCGCTTGCCCGCCATGATGTCTTCCTCGGCCTTCTTCGCTGTCTTCCGCGCCAGGTCCTCGGTCACCAGAAGGAAGCTGTTGAGCTTCCCATCCACGGCCTGGATGCGCTTCAGCAGCGTGTCGGTCAGCTCGACGGGCGACAGCTTCTTGGCCTCGATCAGCCGCGCGGCCTCGGCGATGGTCGGGGGCGCGCTCATGGCACCGGCATCTTGAAGGTGAGGGCGGGCTCGACCGACATCGGGCGCTCGACGTTGAGCTCGGCCAGGTACTCGCGGACATAGCCCGAGATCCGATGGATCTCGTCGACCTGCTCGGGCGAGAGCTTGAGGCCGGCGCGTTCGAGGGCGGCCTCGACATGCGCCTTGTTCATCGGCTCGGGTGCGCTCATGCCGCATCTCCTTGTGATGGGGGAGTCGATATTACGCCGAACAGGGCGGCGCCCAACAGGAGCGCGCCGCCGGTGAAAGTGGTCGCGGCGATGCCGAACGCGTCGAAGATCCAGGCGCCGAGCCCGGTCGAGGCGGTGGCGGCGCCGGTGACGACGAGAAGCCGCAGGCGCAGGACCGCCGAGAAGTCGCCGGGCTCCATCCGGCTCCCGAACCAGGTCAGCATCAGGATGCCGGCGGCGGCGTTGCCGAAGCCGATCGGCAGGGCGAGCAGCATCATCGCCGCCACCAGAGGCCAGCCCGAGAGGGTGGCCTCGGCGAGGCCGATGAGGGCGAGGCCGGCGCCGATCGAGGCATAGCCGATGAAGATCAGGCGCCAGGGCGAGGTGATCGGTCGGGCGGCGACGACGAAGTTCACCAGGATCTCCCAGGCCGCCGCGGCGCCGAGCACGATGGCCGCGGCACTGACGCTCCCGGTCGGCGCCTGGGCGAAGAACAGAGGGATGCCCACGCTGCAGCAGAGAACCATGGCGCCGGCGCGGAGCCCGGTGGTGGCGAGGATCGTCCAGGTCCCCGGGCACGAGCGGGCGGCGTCCAGCCCGCGGAGCAGGCGCTTGCGGAAGCTCTGCCGGACGGGCGGCGCATTCCCGTCGAGCCGATGCCCCATGTGGAGAATCGCGCCGGCCGACGCGAGATAGCTGATCGCATTCAGCGTGAGGAGATGGATGACGGGAAGAATGGCGACGAGAGCCGCGGCGAGGAACGGCCCGACGGCCTGGGCGATGCGCGTCGTCGCGTCGACGAGCCCGTTCGTCTCGCGGAGCTGCTCCCGGTCCGGTGCAAGCAGCGGAATTCCCGATTGCAGGGCCGGCTGATAGATCGTCCCGGCGGCGGACAGGGCCACCGCGACGACGATGAGGAGCCAGAGCGACAGGTCGTCGGCGATGGCGACCGCCACGACGACAAGCGAGAAGATCGCGCGGATCACGTCCGCGCCGATCAGCAGGGCACGGCGAGGCACGAGATCGACGAAGGCGCCGGCGGCGATGCTCATGACGAGTACCGTGCCGAAGCGGGCGGTCGCGAGCAGCGAGCCGTCGGCGCCGGCGATCGAGACCGCGATCCAGATCGCGCCGAAGAGGTAGAGCTCCGAGCCGACCGAGGAGATCGTGAC